>DATHPN010000120.1:0-35264 GCA_035483715.1 Candidatus Acidiferrum sp. | reverse complement strand
TGCGGCGGAGAACTCGGCCCATGGTCGTATTCAGCAACTTCGCCAGCGTGGATCGAATCATCTATGCGATTTTCAGTCGCTTTAACGAAGACTGGAAAACCCACACCCTCAAACTATTTACACAGGCAGCTTGACGTCACCGCCTGTGTGACCCAAGTTGACAAGAAAGGGAGGGCAGCTTAAACTATTTATCCTCAACACTTTGGTGAGCGTAGCTCAGCTGGTAGAGCATCGGTCTGTGGCACCGAGGGTCGCGGGTTCAAACCCCGTCGCTCACCCCAACTTTCCGTTTAGGCCCCAAAAGTCGCAACCTCTGTTTGCGCGCAGCATGCACCACCAGCGATTTGCTCCTGTCAGCCCGGGATATGCGGGCCACCATTCTTACTCGACTTCAACGAAATGGAATTCGGCGAACTGGTTATGAAAACTGATCCCACCGATGCCGCCGGTCGGTGCGATTTTGCAAGGATCTACATTTTCGGCGGCGTGGCGGTTGACGTACGCGTTTCCCAAGAACTCGAGTCCAGCGTGAACATGGCCAAGGGCGTCAGAACTAGATACACAGTCGGCAATACAAAGGCCATTGGAAGGAACCAGAGCGGATGAACTCTTTCATTCCGTGGCCATTTTCGAGTGCCTGCCCAATACAACGCTCCGAGAAGCGCCAGCACAAATAAGTGGAACGCCGCGAGCGGGAAAAACATCCCGTTGGCCAGCGACTGAACGATGAGCAGTGGATATCCCACAAGCATCGCGAAGATGGAAGCGTAGTTTAGTGCGACGATGGGATGCAGTTTCCAGCTGTGGCTCAACGCACACAGGAAATCAATGAGCACCGACCGGCGCCAGCGCAACTGTTGTGACCAATACTTGCGAAAAGTATTCGGAACAAAGGTCCAAGAGTTGGCGTTATGCGTCATAAACGTTTCGTGCCCCGCTTTGATTACTTGTCTGGTGAGGTAGCGGTCTTCGCCATACTTGATCGGAACCCCCAGGACATTGCGGTCTTCGAGCACCGCCTCCAGGTCAATCAGAATCGACCGGCGATAAGCCGTCAGGCAGCCCGAGAGGCACAGGACCGAGTGAAACGCCAGCTCGACATTCTTGAAATACTCATAGGCAAAATAATATTTGATTGCCTGTAGGCGCGTGAGCCAGTTCTCGGAAGCGTTGCGAGCGCGGACTCTGCCGCCAACAGCGCCAACAGCTGGGTCGGCGAAACCTTTCACTAGGCTGCCGATGGCAGCAGGCTCCAGGACAACGTCTGAATCCACGGAGACGATAATTTCGTCGGTTGTTCTGCGCACGGCATTCAAAATGCCGATCCGCTTCCCAACATTGATTTGATTCTTCAGGATCTTGACGCGTCCAGGGGCGCGCCCGGCAGCAGCGCAAGCCCACTGCAAGCTGTTGTCCGAGGAGCAATCATCGACAACAATGATTTGAAGTTTTTGTGGAGGATAATCTTGATTAAGAATGCTGCGTATCGTTTCCGCGACGTCTCTGCCCTCGTTGTACATCGGGACAATTACGGTGACATGCGGCTCATAATCGGAGGCAGGCGTATCGAACTGCTTGCGGCAAATCCTTCGTAGCAAGTTGCCGAGGATATAGCGATTGAAAAAGACCAGGAATACGAAAAGCGATGCGGTCAGCACCAACATGGAATTATTCCGTCCGATTTTTGTCGCAGGCAAAGGCACCGCTCTGCGGCTGTACGAATAATTGGAATTCAAACCGCGCGTTATCGGAGCGCAATCCGACTGGCCCATTGAAGTGCATGGCGTCTTCGGAGATGTTCCCTTTCCATGCCAAGGCGCTGTCCACGTAGACTTCGAGCGACCTCCCTTCCAGGGCGCCCCGTATCGAGTGCTCGCTGCCCTCCTCGACCTTGGGAATCGGGGCTTGCAGCGTTCCTTTCATATTCGTATAACCTGAATTTCCGCACTCCGCGTGGCTGTGCTGGCCAGGGTTGTTCTTGACGGAAACGACTAACTTCGAAACCGGGCCGATTCGCCACATCACATAAACGACGTTGCAGTCATCCTGCGCCTTGAGCTTAAGACCAATTTGTGTCCGCTCCTCACCGGACCGGAGCAGGGAGTGTTCAAGCGTCTCTCCGAGATAGCGAAATCGGAGTTCCACTTCAGGGTTGCTGGCCAAACCCAGTACGGCCCGCATCTTGGTGGAGTCGACCTTCAGCCACTGGTTTTCCAAGCGAGCGATGCGTCCTTCCGTGATGCAGAGTTGGTCAGCAGCGTTGCTCACCGGTCTTCCCGACGACATGAGCAGGCTGCACGATAGGCAACAGCAAAGTAGGAACGGCCAATGCACACCGCCATTCATGGTGATACCTTCCCCGCTACAACCGCCAAATCCCTCAAATGTGCCACAAGAAATGCGTGTTCGGCTTTGACTTTTATATAGTCAAACCAAACATAGTCCTCATAGGATTGTGCCCTTTCATCGCCCACCTTGCGTACGGATTCCAATCGCTGTTCCAAGTCGTCTAACAGAATATCGTTCTCGCGGAGCCGTTCCGCCTCAGCGGCTTGGATGGCGCGAAAATGCTGAAGAAGTACGGAGGTACGCTGGGATGCTCCCGTCGGGTCCTCTTGAATCCAATGTCTGAAACCTTCACTTGCGCGCCGATCGGCACTCCCTTGCCAGAGTCGGCCCAAATTGAAACTGAGCGTAACGGTGGCAAAATAGGGACTCTCTTGGGGTGCGTTGAAGACTCGCTCGACCCCGCCGCGCACGCTGATATCCCACGCGCCCGCTTCTCGAGCTTTCCCCTCCTCAATCTCCTTGCGCGTCAACAGGTCCTCTTGTCTCTTCAGCAACTCAGGAAGAGAGAATGCTGCCAGTGATTCACTCTTGGCAGCCTTGCCCAAATCACTGTCCGTTTGTTCGAGGATCTGCATTAATTCATCGCGACGAAGCTGCATTCCGTGATATTCCTGGGTAGTGGACACATGAGCCTCGAGAAGTCTTGAGGTGCGCGAGAGAATCTCTTTCGTGTGCTCCAAGCCTTCCCGCAGGACTTCCTCGCGGGCCTCCAGCGCGTTGGAGGTGAAAGCGTCCCAATTGTCCTGAAGGAAGGCTTCCAGGCCAGCGGTAACCTTGTATTGCTCGCAATCGGCTCGCGCCACTTGTTTCAGTGCCAACCCGCGCTGGACATTTCCGAGGCTGTAGGATCCACCACCGAAAACACGGTTACGGTTAGCGATCGTCGTAATGGGTGATAAAGTCGACGGGAGCAGCTCCGCCGAAGCATTGCCTACTGCGGCGAAGACTTCTGGACTTAGGAGAGGTGCCGCCTGGGACGCAGCAACCCCCGAAGCGTATTCGCAATAGCTGGCCGCAGCAGGCGGGTCCAGGTATGGCGAAGGGCTGATCTCCGGAGTGACGAACCCCGCGATGGTCTGAGCCGAAAGTGGCATGGTCAGGCCGAACGAAATGCACAACCAGATCAAATACTTTTTCATAGGTCGCCCCCTTCGATTCAAGTGCTAGAAAAGCAGCGGTGCCTTTTCCAGGAAGAGAACTTGCCTTTGATCCCATTTTGAGTCCAGAAACTCGACTCGCACTAGCAAACCACGTACCTCCTTATTGAAGAAGGGATGCTTGTCGACGACTTCACCATCGAGAATCTCGGCAACTTGACCGACTCGCCTGCAATATAGAATCCCGACAGAGCAACCATATATCGCACCGCCGGGACTGATATGCCGGGCGTTACTGTAGGGGACAAAGGCGACCGTCAGCTTTTGGTCCGCCGCTTTCAGATAAGGAAAGTTCTGAAGACTGAGGAGCAGCCGATCCTGGCGCGAAATGGCCCCTTGAATCATGGAAATTTCCTGGGAAAGGGCTGCGACTAAATCCTTTGCGGACGCCTGATCAAGGCGCGAATTGTCAAGTTGCCGCTTGGCTTGCAGGACGTCAGAGCTCAGACCCTGGCCGTTGACCCCTGTATCGAGAAGGCTGCTGTAGGAGTCGATCTCGCGTCGCAGAAAATCTTTCTCTCCGTCGATCTCGGCGGAACTGCGCTTCAGCGAAAGGGCAGACGCTCCGAATTGGGCAATCTGAGCTTTGCGGGTGATCCATTCGTCCTCGCTAATGAGGTGCGCTTTGTAAAGCTTCTCAGCCTCCGTGAGAGCGCCCGACGAAAAAGATTTGTCCGCCTCCGCGATTTGCGGAACTTCCGACTGAAAAGAGCGATCCACTTCCTGCACCGTCTGCAGTTTTTGAAGATTGTCACTCACTACTTGCTGCGCGGTTTTCTTGACTTCATCCTGGAATTGGCCGCTGTCGTTCGCCTTCCGCCTGGCGTCGCGGAGCTTCACCATGAGCTCGAGTCTGTCCGTGGCCAATTGTTCCCGCACCAGAATGCCTTGGGCCAATTGTCCATTGAGCTGGAGCACCTGGGCGTCCGTGGGAGAGACAATCCTCGGCTCCATCCAGCTCGTGCTGACAAAGTAGAAGAGCGTCAAGAGGAGATATGACGCCAATCCAATCAAAATCGCTGTGAGTACAGCCACGCTGATCAGCCTATACAATGGCACCAACACTGTCCCCGCCAAGTTTACGGCCAGTGGCCGCGCCAAAGTTCGTGGCGGCTGGTACTCGATCTCCTCAACTTTTACCTCGGGAATTAAGGAATCTTCGGGGAGAATCTTCGAACCGACAATTTCACCTGTGGACAAGGCACCCTCCGAGTGCCAGCGGCTGGGCTGTTTCTTGGCACGACTAAAATGTCCGGCGCCCGCCGGGATTGCAAACTTGATAGCACAGGAGACCTGTGAATTTGAAGCGGGGATAGCCAAGAAAATGCTGTAGTACAGGACTGCTAGTACTTCCATCTCTAGTATAGGACTCCCGGGGTCGAACCCTCCTCCCAGTTGGCGTACCGAGGCAACTTCTCAAACCGGACGCGTACTTACAGTCGTCGTGGGACCGCTTCGAAATCGATCGCCCGACCATGCCCGTGACTGTCGAGGTGAGCCGGATATCCGCTTGTAATTCTTGTACTTCGTGCTTCTGTAGCCCAAATTATTATCGATGCTGGGCCAAAAATGCCGGCCCAAATTGCCCGCCTTCTCACTCCAAATAAAGGACAAATGAAAAACGGCTTGACTGGAGGAGATGTCGGGCATACGGTCCCCGTAGATTTTTTAAGATTTGAAACTCGCATTTCGGGACGTGCGCTGGGCAAGGTGATCCGGAGAAAAAAATCATGATGGGTCAGATTTCAACAGTACAGGAGCAAGGACTCGATCTTCGAACAGGCGAACGGGGACCATCGCGCCGGAAAGTCCTCGGGATCTTAACCGCGGTTGGAGCGGGGATGGCGTTGTCTCCGCGCTTGTTCGCACAAAGTGCTACGGGCGGGCCTCGGATTATTGACACCCACCACCACATCTTCCCTCCCGCATTTACGGCCAGGAACTTGAAGCGGATGACGGATGACTCGCCGACTTTTCCCGGTTCTTTCTATACAAATTGGACGCCGCGCTACTCCCTGGAGCAGATGGATCAGAACGGCGTCGCCACCGCCATTGGGTCGATGACCAGCCCGGGCGTTTGGTTCGGAAACAATGAGGAAGGGCGCAAGAATGCGCGCGATTGCAACGAATACGGCGCCAAAATGGCGCAGGATTATCCGGGACGCTTCGGGATGTGGGGCACGATTCCCTTGCCCGATACGGACGGGAGCCTGCGCGAAATTGAGTATATTTATGACTCGCTGAAGCTCGACGGCATTGGTCTGTTGACGAGTTACGACGATGGAAAATTGCTCGGCCATCCCAACTTTGCTCCGGTCCTCGAGGAACTCAATCGGCGCAAAGCTGTGATCTTCGTTCACCCGACCGTTTCGTGCTGCGCAATGCCCATCGCTCATGTAAATCGAGTGGCAATTGATTATCCCACCGATACGACGCGAACGATTACGGACCTGATTTACAGCGGATCGCTCATGCGCTTCCCGAACATCCGCTGGATTTTTTCGCACGGGGGAGGAACTCTGCTGATGCTCACGCCTCGCCTCGCCGGCGGCGGTTTGACGCCGGAAGAGAAGGCCGCGACAATCCCCAACGGGTTTGAACACGAACTGCAAAAGCTGTATTACGACATCGCCAGCGTCGCGCTAAGCCCCATCCCCATGGCCGCCGTGCTCAAGGGGATTCCCAAAGAACATCTTTTGTTTGGATCGGATATACCGTTTTTTACCATTGAACGAATCGCTGCGGCCGTGGGCAAATTCGATGTTTCCGCCGTGGACCTTCGCAAGATCCAGCGCGAGAATGCGCTCCAATTGCTGCCGCGATTGAGGGCTTAGGAAAGCGAGTGGGGCGGGCTTCTGCCTGTCTGCTTTTCGTTGCGCCGTGCAAAATCTAAAACAGACAGGCCGAAGCCTATCCTACGGGGCTACTGAGACTGTTCGTAGACTCGCATCACTTCGCCCGCGATGTTGTTGGGGTTCGGCCAGTCCGGATTCTTGGCTTTCAGTTCTGCCGTGATGGTCTTCCCGGCATCTTCAGCCGACACGCCTTGCTTCTTGAGTTCCAACGCGCGCGCTTGCAGGGCCAAAAAGTAAGCGCGCTCTGTTCCGATCTGAGAAGCGTCCACCACCGGCGCGCCGTGATCGGGGACGATGAACTTCGGATGCAGTGCCTCCACATTGTCCAGATTGGCGAGCCATCCTTTCAGGCTGGCGTCCGTGTTCGGCATAATGGGAAAAATATCTTTTTGGACGATGTCACCGGGGATCAGGACGCTGTCTTCCTCGACAAAAATCAGTTCGTCTCCTTTAGTATGAGCCGCCCCGACATAAAACAGGCGGGCGGTCACGCCGCCGAGATCGAGTTTCGCTTCGCGGTCGAAGAGGACATCCGGCGTGCGAAACTTCACGTTCTGGAGCAAGTCAAGGTTTTGCGCCGACATTTTCCGGAACGCTTCCATGTGGGCGCCCACGCCCTTGTTCATCTCTTCCTGTTGCACGGTGTTTCGTATGATGATCGTGTTTGCCGGGAACGCCTGTTCGCCGGTCGTGTGTTCGGAATGGTAGTGTGTGGTGGTGAGGTAAAGGATCGGACCTTTGGCGAGCTTTTCCTCCGCGTGCATCACGGTAACGCCGTTGCGTTCGCCGAGTCCGGTGTCAACCACCAGCGTCGCGCGGCTCCCGATCACGTAGGCGACATTCGGAAAACCTTCCAACACATACACGTGATCGGACACACGCTTCAGGTTGTCTTCTGATAACAGCGGCTGCTTGAGCTGGGCCCATGAGATTGCGGGGGCAAAAAGCGCTCCCGTGACCACCAGCAAAAATCCAAAGCGTGCGCGCGACCGTGAATTCAAAATCGACATCGTATGTCTCCCTATCATTTCCGGAAGCCGGAGTCTCGCTTGTCCTGATGCAACGGGCCGGCGATTTTGCGTTGCGTTGAGAACAGAAAAATCGCCGGCGGGACGCCGGCGCCACGAAAACCTTACGGCCCCGCATCGGGCCTCTGACCCTACAGGCGGGGCACAACCAGGTGGAAAAGTTTCAAGGGTTCCGTGCCCGATTGCTTGATCGCTACGGACTCCGATGGCCCGACGTACACGCCCGAACCTTTTCGCACGTTGTGATCCTTGGAATCCAGGGTGATGGTGGCCTCGCCTTGCATCAGGTAGACCAGCTGATGCGTGTTCTTATCCGAACGCACATCCAGCTTTTCGCCCGCATGGAGCCAGCGGAGGGAGCCCACTACATTCTCAGCGCCGCAAAGTTGTTTATTCAAAATTTCCGCAAACTCGCCTGAGCCGGAAAGCTTGGTGTGCGAAATCTTATTCGTATCGATAAACGTCAGCGACATTATGGGTCAATCCTCTCGAATTCTTGCAAGTCTATTCAGCGTCCAGCCATATTTATAATTTTTGAAAAGCAATCCCGGCCCGCAAAGGCGTCAGCTTTGATACCAGACCCCGCCGTCCACGCGGTCCCACTTCAGGTCATCCGGAGTCCCTTCGAGTATGGTGGTTTGAAATCGGTTGGGCGCCTGGAATTCAAAGTAAAAGAGCGGTTCGAGCGCTCGCAGGCGGTGCTTTTCCTCCGCGGGAATGAAGACCATCGTGCCGGGGCCGATCTCACGGGTTCCTTCCTCCGTCTGCACGGTGGCTTTGCCTTCCATGATGAAATAAAAATGCTCGCAATTTTTGTGCAGGTGATAGGGAGACGCCGCGCCCTGCTTGTAATGCATGATCCCCGCCAGCATGTCGTCGATCTTGGTGAGTTCCTTGTTGACGAAGAAAACGCGCTCGCGGCCATTGGACAGCAGCCTGGGCAGCTGATCTTCGTTAAAAATGTATGCCATTTCCGGGCCTCCCCATCGAATCGGCGGATCACGGGCATGCCGGTCTGAATGCAAACGGCATTAACGCCGGGATGCATCCTCCCCGCTTTCCAGCGATCGAATGGATACATGCTAGCAGTTTTTGCGGGGCACTTCCAGAAATGCGAGCCCATCGCACAGATTCAAATCCCGCGCCGCTCTGCGCCCGTGGGCGAAATTATTTTTTGGGCAGTCCAAACACTGTCACGGTCGGGTTCCCCCCAACGATTTCCGGGATCGTTTCGTGTCGGAGGACGCCGCCATCGCCGGAAGTGACGGCAACATACTGCACGTTGTGCGTCGAATAGGTGATGACGCCGCCCTGGACGCTGTCGCCCAAATCATAGTGCAGGAGAACTTTGCCCGACTGGGCGTCGACTGCGTCGAAAAAGCCGCCAACTTCGCCGGTAAAAACGAGATTGGAAGCCGTGATGGCAACCCCGGCGACGAGCAGCGTCGGCGATTCGTACCGCCAGAGTTCCTTGCCGGTCGCGGCGTCAAACGCCGTCAAACGGCCGCGGCCCTCGGCGAAATCACCGTGCGTAATCGGGCCACCGAAATAACTTTTTTCTCCCGTATTGGCCTTCTCGATGCTCGGCGGATCCTTGTCCTTCTGATTCATGGAGCAGTAAAGGTCGTCGCTGGGCACCACCAGCAGGCTGAGTTTGGGACTATAAGCCGCGCTGTTCCACTCATCGCCTCCCAAAATTCCCGGGCAGACTTTGATCGGAGTGTTGCTGAGAGGGGCCTCCGAGTTCAGTTGCGTCGTGAAGGGAACGCTATAGACAATCTTATGAGTCTCGCCATCGACCACGCGGAGAACGCCGTCTTTACCGGACGAAGCGATCATCGTGCGCGAATTCACTTTAAAAATCGGATTGACATGCGTGATGTCATAGTCGTCTACGTCGTGGGGAATGAACTGGTTATACCAAAGCAGGCGGCCTGTCTTCGCATCCAGCGCGATCATGGAATTCGTGTACAGGTTGGCGCCGGGGCGGGCATCGTCCCAGAAATCAGGGGCTGGATTACCGCCCGCGACATACAGGATGCCCTTCTCGCTGTCGTATGACTGCGGAGTCCATAAGGCGCCGCCGGCGTGCTTGCGTGCTTCTGGATCCGGCCCCCAGGTGTCGGCGCCCGCTTCGCCATCCTTGGGGATAATATTGAATTTCCAGATCTGTTCCCCGTTGCTCAATTTGAATGCGCCAATCCATCCGCTGCCCGCCCTTTCCGAACCGGCGGGTCCAATATAAACCGTGTCACTGGTCACGAGGGCCGGCATGCTGATGAAGTAGCCCGCCTTGGGATCCGCAATTTGTTTGGCCCAGAGAAGCTTCCCACTCTCGGCATCCAGCGAAATTAGATAATCATCTCCGGTGCCGCGGATAATTTTCCCATTGGCGAGCGAGGCACCGCGGTGAGGATGTACGGAGTCCGTATCACGGGGTATCCACTGATAGGACCACAACACGTGACAGTCGGCTGCGTCGATGGCGACAGTGTAATGGTCGGTGGTGGCGTAAAGAACACCCGCGGAAACAATAGGCGCCGATTCGGAAGGGACTTTTTCGGGGAAGGTGTAGGAGCAAACCTTGGCGAGTTGCTTCACATTGCCCGGCGTAATCTGATTCAGCGGGCTGTATCGCGTTCCGTTGAAATCGTGATCCGCGTAAGTCCAATCCCCGTTTTCCGCCTGGGGAGGAGGCGCGGCAAGAGTTCTTCCGCCGAAGCCGAGAATGGTTCCGAAGGAAATCGCCAGCGCCACAACGAAAAAAGAATATGCTGCAATCGACCGGACGGTCACTGCTCGAAGGTGAAAAACGCTGTTCCGCATTTTATTTATCCTCTATCGAAAATCGGAAGCACGGGTGTACCCGCTTCGGCCACTTTCTTTCGATTGCGGTCGTTTGTCAAGCACTGCCGCGATTTTCATACCGCCTGCGTCTCGCTTGTCCTGATGCAAGAGGGGCCGGGGATTTTTGCCACCGCCGCGCATCGCAAAACCGCCGGCGAGACGCCGGCGTCACAACGGCAATTTGATATTTGGAATTGGGCGCATATAATGCCTCAGGACTTCTTGAAGTAATCTCGCACCTGCCCTGAAAATGCAGAGGAAGAAGGGGTGAAATCCATGGATGAATCAAACGAACCAAAGAATTCGGATCCGAAAGCGCTCGTGGACCGGCGCGACTTTCTGGGCGGCGCGACCGTGCTGGCGGGCACGTCGCTGCTCGGACTCGGTGCCGCGGCTCGAGCCGACGCTGCCGAAGGAGTGGCCGACCGAATGCCGCCGATCCCACAGGAAAAATGGACGGACGCGCAAAAGAAAGCTGCCGAGGAAATAACTTCGGGGCCGCGCAAGGAGCTCGTGGGGCCGTTCATCCCGCTGCTTCGAAGCCCGGAATTCATGAGCCGCCTGCAAAGAGTGGGCGAGTATCTCCGCTTCAACACCAAGCTCGGATCGAACATCAGCGAGTTCATCATCCTCATCATCGCGCGGCAATGGACGCAACAGTTTGAATGGTACTCGCACCAATCGCTGGCCATGAAGGCGGGGATTAAAGAGGATACGATCAAGTCCATTGCCGAGGGGCAGCGCCCCGCCGCGATGACCCCGGATGAAGAGATGATCTACGACTACATTGCCGAACTGCGATTGCACCAGAGCGTCAGCGATCCCGCCTACGCCAGGGTGGTGAATCGATTCGGCGAACAGGGAATCATCGACATCACGGGATTGTGCGGTTATTACACGCTACTGGGCATGCTCATGAATGTGACGAGGACGCCTCTGCCCCCGGGAAAGACTCCGCCACTGGCAACTTTCCCGCACTAAAAAAAAGTAGATCAGGCTTCAGCCTGTTGGGTTTGAATTAGCAAGGACGCACAAACCCACAAACGTCCCCATGATCGAGGCCCGCGCTGACGAGCGCATGTAGCGACTCACCTCCGATGGGGCCAGCGCCTAAAGCCGTTTTTATATTGCATGCCTTGAGGCGCGGATGAACAGGCTGCGGAAAAAGTATTTTATTGTGTCATTCCGAGCGAAGCGAGGAATCTCTCTTCGATTTGGCCCCATGAAAAGAAAGAGAGATTCCTCGCTTCGCTCGAAATGACAAAATTTTGGAGGGGACTTTTCCGCAGTCTGAGAAGCCGTGCCCTACAAATATCAAGCGACTGCAGTTCGACCTGAAACTTGTTCCACCCAAGCGATGCGGACTGACAAATGCGGCTGGTGACGTTCCAACAGCAGGGCCCCCCAGAAATCGGCGCCCTGACGGAAGCTAACTCAAAAATCATCCGGTTGCAGGCTGCCGAACAATTCCGCGGCGGCGAAACAAATCCGCATTTCCAATCCATGCTCGCGTTCCTGCAAGGCGCAAGCGCAGCTCGTGACGCCGCGCAACAAACCGTGGAGTTCGCCTTATCGCAGCGGCCCGAAGGCGCGGCCATCGAACGCGCCGCCGTCGAGGTTCTTGCCCCTGTTCCCCGCCCGGAATCGATTCGCGATTTCATGGTGTTTGAGCAGCACGTGATCAATTGCACGCGCCGCTTCGAGATGCCTCCATGGCTGGCGTCGCTCGATCGATGGTTGGACAAAACGCTTGGCCGCAAGGCCACCCTGGCCTATCGCAAGGCCCGGGCGTGGTACGAGCGGCCCGTCTATTACAAGGGCAACCGCCTGAACGTGATCGGCGACGGCGCCCGTGTGACGATTCCCCGCTACACGAAAGCGTTCGACTGGGAACTCGAATTCGGCATTTTCCTGTGCCGCCAAGGCCGCGACATTCCCAAAGAAAAAGCCCGCGATTTTATCGGCGGCTTCACGATCTTCAACGATTTTTCCGCGCGTGACATTCAAAAAAAAGAAATGGGCGGGCGACTCGGCCCCGCCAAAGGAAAAGATTTTGATGCAGGCAACGCGATCGGCCCCGTACTCGTCACGCCCGATGAAATTTCCGACCCCTACAATCTGGCGATGAGTGCGCGAGTGAATGGAGAAGAAGTCTCGTACGGGCACACCAGAGGCATGCGCTGGACTTTCGAGGAAATGATCGCCTATGTTTCCCGGGACGAAACGCTGCACCCAGGAGAATTTTTCGGCTCGGGTACCGCAACGGTACCCGAATCCGGCGCCAACCGTTGCTGCTGCGGCCTGGAAATGGGGCGCTTCCTGCAAGCGGGCGACATCGTCGAATTGGAAATCGAACGAATCGGCAAATTGACCAATCAAGTTGTCGGACAATCCTAGTTTTGTGACGCCGGCATCTCGCCGGCGTTCTTACGATGTGTGGAAACGTGAAAAATCGCCGGCGGGACGCCGGCGCCGCATCTGTGCAACCTGCACCGAGGACGGATGGAAAACCAGGAATCACCAGGGCTCATTCGCGCGATGGGGCGCTGGACTCTCACGGCGCTCGTAATCAATTCCATTATTGGGAGCGGTATTTTCGGTTTGCCGTCGGTAGTGGCCGGATATGTGGGCAGGCAAAGTCCGCTCGCCTATCTCGTCGCCGCCGCCGGAATCGGAGTGGTCATCGCGTGCTTTGCCGAAGTGGCGTCGCAATTCGGCGCGGCGGGTGGGCCGTATCTCTACGCCCGGGAAGCCTTCGGGCGGTTCATCGGCATGGAGATTGCCTGGTTGCTGTGGCTGGTGCGGTTGACCGCCGCGGCGGCTGCGGCAAACCTCTTTACAAATTATCTCACCGAATTCTGGCCTGGAGTGCAAGAACCGATCACGCGACTTTCTGTCCTCGCTGTCCTGATCGGATTTGTAGCCGCAGTGAATATTCGCGGGGTCAAATCCGGAGCGGCAGTGAGCAACGCCTTCACCGTTGCAAAACTGGCGCCGCTAATATTGTTCGCGATCGCTGGAGGAGTTTTCCTGCTGCGCGCGCATCCGGCAATTCCCGGGGTACTACCACCTGGAGGTTCCAACCCGGTTCGGAATTGGCTTGAGGCAGTGCTCGTGCTGATGTTCGCCTACGGCGGTTTTGAAGGCGCGGTGATTCCGATGGCGGAAGCGAAAGATCCGCGGCGCGACGCTCCGTTTGCCCTTCTCGCGGCGCTGGTAACCGTGACTCTACTGTTTTGCGCGATTCAGTACGTGGTCGTCGCCGTCCTTCCTGGCGCGGCCGTGACGGACCGCCCACTGGCCGGGGCCGCGAGGCAATTTGCAGGCGCAACGGGCTCGGCGCTCGTTTCCACCGGCGCGCTCATTTCTGTTTACGGCTATCTGACCGCGCAGATGCTGCACACGCCGCGCCTGACTTTTGCGCTCGGGGAGAATGGCGACTTTCCCCGGTTTTTCGCGCGCATTCACTCCAGGTTTCAGACGCCGCACATTTCGATACTCGTCTTTGCAGGGGCAGTCTGGTGCCTGGCCGGAGCGGGCAATTTCGAATGGAATGTGATCCTCTCCTCGGTTGGCCGATTATTCATTTATGGATTCACCTGCGCTTCCCTTCCCGTACTGCGGCGCAAGAATCCGGGCGCGCGCGCCTATCGTCTCCCGGCGGGAAATTTATTTGCCACGCTCGGAGTCTTATTCGTGGCCTTGCTGGCGTCCCGCATGAGCCGCGGCGAGGGAATCGTTCTGGTCGTCACGATGGCCATCGCCTTTGCAAATTGGCTGTGGGCGCGCAATCGGCAAATGGCGCCGGTATGATCGCAGGCCGGAGACAGCATGACAATGTTTCGATACGGGTCTCCAGCGGTCTCTCTTGCCCAGGAAAGCACCGGGAAAATGGAATGATCGGGAGAGACATAGTATCTTGTGATCTTCAGGAGCGGCGACATTCTTGATTTGGCGGGATCTCGTCGAGCCGCGGAAAGGGTCTCTTCCATGCACCTCAAATTCAGCCCCGGGTCTTGCGTGTTTTTCCTGATCGCCCTCGTTTCTTCCGCGTGGGCGCAAGCCCCGTCGAAGCGCGCGATGACTTTCGATGATCTTGCGGCCATGCAGCGCGTCGGCGAGCCGCAGATTTCGCCGGACGGGCGCGCCGTGGCCTACACTGTGGGCACAACCGACATGGACTCGAACCGCGTCGCGCACAATATCTGGGTGGTCGCGACCGCGCAGGGAAGCCAGCCGCGCCAGCTGACGCAGGACGGGCACGATACCCGGCCACAATGGTCGCCCGACGGAAAAACCATCGCCTTTCTCTCCAAACGCGAAGGAGTGACTCAAATTTACGCGATGCCAGCGCAAGGAGGGAACGTCAAAAAAATCACTTCGCTTTCCACCGGCGCGGACAACGAGAAATGGTCTCCGGACGGGCGATGGTTCGCCTTCACTTCCAGCGTGTTCCCGGATTGCCCGGACGACGCGTGCAATCGCGCGCGCGACGACGCGGCGGAAAAAAGCAAAGTGAAAGCCCGCGCCTACGATCATTTGCTGTATCGCCACTGGGTGCACTGGAGCGACGGCAAGCGCAGCCACCTGTTCCTTGTGGCGGCGAGTGGCGGCGCCCCGCGTGACCTGACTCCACACGCCGACTACGATGTTCCTCCCGATGAGCGCGGGGATGCCAATGATTTCAACTTTTCGCCCGACGGCAAGGAACTCTGCTTCACAGCGGTGACCGACCGGCCGGAAGCGATCAGCACAAACGGCGACCTGTTTCTGGTTCCGGCGAGCGGCGGCGAACCCAAACGCATCACCACCAATCCCGGCTTCGACGGTCATCCCGCCTATTCGCCGGACGGCCGCTTCATCGCCTATCACTCCCAGAAAACTCCGGAGTACGAGAGCGACCTCTGGCGCCTCATGCTGTATGACCGCGCCGACGGCACGCATGCCGAGATCGCCGAATCCCTCGATCGCAGCGTGGACGAAATCATTTGGTCGCCGGACTGTAAGCGAATCTTCTTCACGGCAGTCAATGAAGCGGAGCAACCCATCTATGAAATTGCGGCCGCGCCCGGCGGCACGCCGCGCGAAATCGTGAAAGATTCGTTCAACGAAAGCATTACGCTTGCCGCGGACGGGAACTCCTTTGCGTTCCTGCGATCCAGCCTCGTCGCGCCGGCTGAAGTTTTCACGTCGCGCAGCGACGGAAGCGCCGCACGGCAACTCTCCGGGCACAACGCCGCGCGCCTCGCGTCCATCGACATAAATCCGCCCGAAACATTCTGGTACCAGGGCGCGGGGGGCACGCGCATCCAGGGAATGCTGATTCGCCCGCCGCATTTCGATGCGTCGAAGAAATATCCCCTGTTGCTGCTCATTCATGGGGGGCCGCAAAGCCTGTGGACCGATTCGTGGGGCTACCGGTGGAATGAGGAGTTATTCGCCGCGCCGGGCTATGTGGCCGTCGTGATCAACCCGCGCGGCTCAACCGGCTACGGTCAAAAATTCACGGACGAGATTACCGACGACTGGGGCGGCCGCGTCTATGAAGACTTGATGAAGGGCGTGGACTACGTCATCGGAAATTATCCTTACGTTGATGCCAACCGCGTGGCCGCGGCGGGAGGCTCGTACGGCGGCTATATGATTGATTGGATCGCCACGCATACCGGGCGTTTCAAAGTGCTCATCAGCCACGCCGGCGTTTACGATAAGACTTCCATGTACGGCGCAACCGAGGAACTCTGGTTCGAGGAACACGACATGGCCGGAACTCCCTGGACGCATCCCGAGAGCTATCAAAAATGGTCGCCGAGCACGTACGCGGGAGACCTGGCTAAGTACAAAACTCCGACGCTGGTGATTTGCGGCGAACTCGATTACCGCGTGCCATGCACGCAAAGCCTGGAATTCTTCACCGCCCTGCAGCGGCAAAATGTTCCGTCGAAATTAGTGGTCTACCCGGACGAGGGGCACTGGATCTTGAAACCGCAAAATAGCCGGCTGTGGTACAAGACATTTTCCGATTGGCTGGCGGGGTATCTGGAATAATCCGAGGCAAGCTAAATGAAATTTCCATTGGGAATCGCGATTCTCCTGGCCGCCTCCGTGACGGCTCGGTCGCAGGCGCCCGACCCTGCGCTCATGGCGCAAATTCGAAAAATCCGGGCCATCGATAACCATTCGCATCCCCCGCGCGTTGTGGGCGAGGGCGAGCGCGATGATGAATTCGACACCCTTCCCTGCGATCCCCTGGAACCCACCGCGCCGAACACCATGACGCGCCCGGAAAATCCCCAGTATCTCGCCGCCTGGAAAGCATTGTGGGGATATCAATACAGCGACCGCAGCGACGCGCACGTCCAGGAACTCCTCGCAACCAAGAACAAGATTCGCCAGGAACAGGGCGACAATTATCCCGCCTGGGTGCTCGACCGTTTGGGCATCGATGTGGAACTGGCAAACCGCGTGGCCATGGGGCGCGGGCTCGATGCAGTGCATTACCGCTGGGTTCCATACGACGATGCCCTGCTGTTCCCGCTCAATAACGATGCGCTGGCGACGGAAACGCCCGACAGGAAATTTTTCTTCGGCCGGGAAAACATACTGCTCGCGCGTTACCGCAAGGAACTCGGCGTCGCAGCCATGCCGGCGACGCTTGCAGAATACACTTCCCGTGTGGTGACGCCGGAACTTGAGCGGCAAAAAAAAGACGGCGCGGTGGCTATCAAATTTGAGGCGGCGTATCTGCGGTCTCTCGATTTCGAGCCTGCATCGGAACAGGATGCCGCGGCCATCTACGCGAAATACGCGCGCGGTGGTTCGCCCGCGAAGGAGAGTTACACCCACCTGCAGGATTATTTGTTCCGCTATGTCGCGTCCGAAGCGGGCCGCCTGGGCCTGCCGGTGCATATTCATACCGGTGATGGATGCGGCGGCTATTTCTATTTGCAGGGATCGAACCCGCTGCTGCTCGAATCCGTCCTGAACGACACCCGCCTTCGGAAGACTACTTTCGTATTGCTGCACGGCGGCGCGGGCCCCTTCTCGCGCGAAATTTCTTTTCTGCTGATGAAGCCCAACGTGTACACGGATTTATCCGAGCAGACGTGGCTCGAATCGCCGCACCGCCTGGCGGAAGTCCTGCGAGATTGGATCGAGTGGTATCCGGAGAAAATTTTATTTGGGACGGATCTTTATCCGGGAAGCGGCGCTTATGATTGGGAAGAAATCGGCTGGCAAACTTCGGAGACTGCGCGGCAGGCGCTGGGAATTGCCCTCACCGGGATGCTGCTTGATGGAGAGATTACGCTAAAGCGCGCGGACGAAATCTCTCGCATGGTCCTGCGTGAGAATGCGCAGAAGCTGTATCACTTGACGGACCGTCCGTAGAAAATAGTGCGTGGATTCGCAGCTTACACGGGCGCAGGGTCGTACGCGCAAACTGGGAGTCGTCCTGCCCTGAACCTTCCTTTACGCTTTCAGGGCAGGACAACCAATCCAATTCCTGGACCGTCGCATCGCTCCAAGCGGCCTCGCCGGTAAACACCGGTGATCGCACCCAAAAACGGCGCGCTAAATCTTTTCGCCTTCAAATCTCAAACCACAGTTACTGCCCGGAAGAAAACTCAATGGCCTTTGACTTTCCGGCAACTTGGATTTCCGTGAGTTGGTCGTGATCGAGGACAAAGGTAGTCTCGATGATCTTGCCGGAGAAATCCTTCAGGGTGCAAGGAACTTCAGCGACCACCTTGTTCCCTTGCTGAAATTTCGCTTTGCTTCCGTCGGCAATGACTTTGTACTCGCCGGGGGCGAGCTTGGTGGTGCCGACATTCGTGGTAGCCGTCAACTTCAAGTTCGTGGTGATCGTATCGCCCGAATCATTCTTGGCCCACACCGTAACACTCATTGCGGATAGCGTCATGATCGCTAGAAATAGTGGTAACGAACGTCGAGACATGTCGAAGTTTTCTCCCTTTTGATTTTGGAATTGGGCCGCCGAGGTGTACCGATCGAAACCTGAAGAAGAGCAAGAGCACCAGGTACCGGGGCCGCACAAGCCCTCAGCAGTCTCACGGTAGATTAGATGCCCGCCTGAACGGGCAGGTTACATCTTCAACCTTGAATTTGGAGAGCTTAAATGAAGCAAACAATAGACTTAATGGCCTTCTGGGGAGCGAGAACTATTTCCAGTTGCCCAGAATTCGCCGAACCGTGAGTACCTGCCCCAGGTGATACGCGTTGTGGTCCGCGACAAGCAGGGCTTCGCGAAGGATCGTCTGCCCCGTGCCGTGAGGAATTTTTGCGAACAGATCCGTCCTGGGGCTCCCCACCAACTTTTTCATGGCCTCCAGGTCTCGAGTGAATGATTGCAGGCTCTTCTCCCAGGCCTTCGCATTCGGCGGCGCTTGCGCCGGTGGCCAGTAGCCCGCGGGCCAGTCCGGCGAGACATGCTTGGCATCGCGCGAAAACTCCAGGATGTCCCATTGCGCGATGCGCATGTGCTCGAGCAATTCCCAGAGCGAGTACGGCAGCTTGTCGGGACGCACGCCTGTCAATTCAGGAGGCACACCCTTGAACGTCGCCTTCCAGTCGACATGAGCGCCGCCCCCGAAAAGAAGATTCACGAGATGCTCGCGCAAAAGCTTTTCTTTCACCGCATCTCCGCCTTTTTCAGACCGTGTTTTCAATTTCCGCCCTGGCTCCCTTCCCCTTCCCGAACTGGTCTCTGCACCGTGCACACGACTGGCGAAATGAAAGCCTCCCATGCCTGAAGTAACTTTTGTCCTTCCTCAACAATCTCCTCGATGGTCCGCGGCCTGCCGTTACCGGAGCCCGGGAATACGAGATACAGGATGCCTCCGCGCGCGCCGCCGTTTCGTGCGTCGGATCGAATCCCTAAATTTTCAGCGAGCGCCACCGAGCCTTCGCCGATCCGGTCGTACGGGCCCACATCTCCAAAAATCGCATAGGAACTTTTGCCGTTCCGCTGATTGAAAACGGCCGCGAAATCCCCGGGCCGCGCTCCCAGCTGGCGCGCCATCCCACCGGGCAGCACCACGAAGGGTATTTTCGACGCGTCCACGTAGCGCGTGGGATCGTTATAAGCTTTTGACCGATCGGCCAGCGCGGTGGCCGAAATGTAGTAGCCGGGAAACGGATCGTCCGGTCCCTGGATGATCGGTTCCCCATCGGCGTCCTTGGCCAGACCTTCCCACCTTCCGGGCGTGCCCGCGTTCGCCAGGTCATCCAGACCCGTGTTATCCGGATGATAGGCATTCGGCGCTCCATCGGCATCAATGGTCATTCCCGATTCATAAAAAAAGGCCGAGCTTCCGGGCAGCCGCCCAATTGGGATATCGCGCTCAGGCTCCCCGTCGTGCCTGGCCTCGAAAGTTAAGAGCAGCTCGCCGAGACAAGCTCCTTGCAAATCCTGCGTCTGCTCTTGCGCATTTATAGCGACTATGCACTGAGACAGTACCGACTGCCTTTGTTCGAGAATTTTCAAATCCTGTTCAAGATTAACGGCTGCGGGAGTAGCATCCGCCGATTCTTGTTCGCTAGCCGGAATGGACGGCGCCGCCTGTGGCGGGCGCTGAGCGGGGTCAGCCGCCAGCCTCGCCTCCTGCGGAGCATTAGGGTTGCTGCTGCATTCCTTCGCGGAATCTTCTGAGTTTTGATTTGCTGCCTTTGAAAGTGCAGGCGCCGAAGTATCCTGTTTACTCAGTGCAACTGCTGAAGAAGAAAGGAAGATTGCCGCCGCAAACAAAATCACATTGCACCGCATGGCCCGAAACCTCCACCCATTCCGAACGAGGCGCTGACAAATCAGCCTGAACGACCTCTCTATTGTAAACGATGAGCCCGCGCTGCGGGTTACAACATTCTTAAGATTGCAACGCAGGATCGCGCGCCCCGTTGCATAACGAGGTTCAGGGCTATGAGAGCCCCATTACTTGCTGGGCCGGATTCAAAGAGCCGGCAAGCACACGCCTGGACAAGGGCGGATATCGCCAGAAGAAGTTATCGTAGTCTTTGTGGGTCGCGGCTTCACAGGCTGCGGAAAAATCCATCCAGAATTTTGTCATACTGAGCGAAGCGAGGAATCTCTCTTTCATTTCACGGAGAGAAATCAAACAAATCAAAGAGAGATTCCTCGCTTCGCTCGGAATGACAAAATAAACTACTTTTTTCGCAGCCAGTTCAGCCGCGACGTTCAGGAGCCTGAACAATAAGGGCATTAGCCCTTGAGGCCCTACCGAAGTTGGAAGGCTTGCCATTTAGGAGATAGCGACTAGGGAAATTAAGGCGCCACTTGGCGTTCGCGAACCACCCGCTTCTTCTTTGAAGTTCCGCCTGAGCGGGGGGATTCATCGCCTTCAGCCACCGCCTCGGGGTAAATGATGCGAACCCCTCTAACGCTCCCAAAAGAAGTGACCGCATGAATCTTCACGCGCTTCCCGCTAATGATATGCGCTGCGCGAATCCCTCGCACGGTGAGCGCGTCGGCGATAAGAGATCGGTGGCACCGCCAGGGCACCGCTTCCGCGCACATGATCGCGGTCTTTTTCTGCTTCGCCAATTTGATCAGTCTCTGCAGGGCCTTCTCGAATTCGGGGGTCTGCATGTAATCGGCGAACCCTCGAAACGACGCGTTGCGCCAACCCACGTTGGGCGAATCGCGCCGCGCATGGCGCAAGCCCCCCAGCATGCGCAAATGGACATAGCCTATCCTGGCGCCGCGCAGCTTCGTCGAAAGCGTCTCCCGATTGAACTGCGGATTGTGCCGCGATCTGGGAATGCTGCGCACATCTGCAACACGCTCGATCCCATGCGCGCGCAACAGTCCCAGAAACTCCGCCCACGTGCGCGTGGAGTGCCCGATCGTGAATACGGTAAGCATTCTTAATTATGACTCTGGATGACCCAGAAACGAGTCAAAAGAGTTTGTCTCGGCCGTCTTCTCGGAATCCTGTCCTCAAGAGTCCGGGCAACTCATTTCAACAGGCAGGGCCATCCAGCCATGTCCCGTCGAGTGCGCCAAAGGCAATTCTTTTTTCCGAACGTGGCATGTTAGGATGTGCGGGATTCGCCTCCAACATCCTCATGGAGCATGAATATGGCGACTTCTCCTGACAATGGAATGGTTCACCTCGCCAGTCCTTACCCGATCGCAGAAACACTCAAGCGGCTGGACTCCGTCCTGCAATCGCGCGGTCTTGCTGTGTTTGCGCGCATCGATCACAGCGGAGAGGCTGAGAAGGTCGGCATGAAAATGCATCCGACTCAACTCATCATTTTCGGAAGCCCCAAAGCGGGCACGCCCGTCATGTTGGCCTCGCCCACACTGGCAATCGATCTGCCGCTAAAAGCATTAGTGTGGCAAGACGCGGGCGGCAAAGTCTGGCTTTCCTACAACAGCGCTGAGTACCTCAAACAGCGCCACAACATCCCGGATGATTTGGTGAAGAACCTTGCCGTGATCGGCCCCCTGCTACAGAGTGTCGTAACGTAGCGTCTCCCGCAAATCGCCTGTGGCAATCTATGAGGAGACAAATGTCCGACCCAGCACGCAGTGACATTCATACCGCATCCGGAGAGAGTTCCAACCGTGCGCGCGATCACCTCGCGAACGAGCGCACCTTTCTCGCCCGGGTGCGCACCGGCGTAGCCATCGTCGTATTCGGTTTTGCGATTGGCCGCTTCGCCATTGCCATCCGTCAATTCATGCAGCTGGAAGGTCACACCTTCCGAACCGTGGGAGTTACCGTCTGGTTTGGGGCCATCGCGATCTTTGGCGGTGTGTTGCTAACGCTCGCCGGCCTGTTTCGCTACCGCCGGACGCGTGCCCAGTTGGAGATCGGCAGGTTCGCGCCCGCTGGATTCCTGGTCGATCTTGTCGGAATCCTCGTGGCGTTGTTTGGCCTGGCCCTGGCCGGTTATTTGGTTTACATCCAATTGCAAATGTAAAGGCCACCGGCGGCGGATTTTATTTTTTGATCCGCCCATTCAGCCCGAAGTCTTCTCCATCAAAACCATCGTTTTCATCCGCCTTTAATTACCGTCTCTACCGCAGATTCTGACTTGATCGAGATTCACGGACAGTATCAATACCTATCCCTTACCCGTCCCTTGGGACAGCATTGCTGGAAAAGCACAGCTGCTAGGCTCATTCACTTGGGGAACTTCGCGCGTCCTTATTTTGGATCAGGCTGGCGGCGGTTGAACGCGCTATGAGTAGTTCTTCGGAGGAACCTGTTGCTGTTTTTCTTTGCAGAACAAACGCGCCGTCGTGCCAGCATAATCTCTCCGTCTGTCCACCGTCTCCTCCGCTCTCTCTTGATTCTCGCCGCCTACCTGTGCGTGGCTACCGGGGCCCGCGCCCAGATTTCTCCCGGGCCTCTCTCGAAAGCGCATCAAACGCTGAACGGTTCGACGCAGTGCAACACCTGCCACCAATTCGGGACCAGCACGCCGACATTCAAGTGCCTGGATTGCCACAAGGAAATTGCGGACCGTCTCGGCGCGCATAAGGGCTACCACGCGCTTCTGGCGATGAAGAATCCCAACGGCAGGGACTGCGTGCGCTGCCACCTGGAGCACAATGGCGAGGATTTTGCCCTCGTTCATTGGGAGCCTTCGCTCAAGGCATTCGATCATCGCCAGGCTGGATATCCGCTGGTGGAAAAGCATGCGGCCGTCGCCTGCGAGAAGTGCCATACGCCGGCGCATATGGTTCCGGCACAGCGCGCGTTGATCAAGAAGAAAGACCTCCCGAATTCCTTTCTAGGGCTCTCGCAGGACTGCGTAACCTGCCATGAGGACGTCCACAAAGGGCAGCTCGGCGCCGACTGCCAGCGCTGCCACAACGTGACCGACTGGAAGCAGGCCAAGCAGTTCGACCATTCGAAAACGAAGTATCCCCTGACCGGCATGCACGGTCAGATAGCCTGCGTGAAATGCCACTTCCCTTCCGGCCCCGACAAAACGGTGAAATTCACCGGGATTAAATTCGGCGCCTGCAGCGACTGCCATATGGATCCGCACAAGGGGTCTTTCAAGGGAACGTGCGAATCCTGCCACACGACTGCCAGTTGGAAAAAAGTGAATGCATCGATGCAGTTCGACCATTCGAAAACGAAATATCCCCTGCTGGGAGCGCATCTGAAAGTCGGCTGCAGCGAGTGCCATAGCGGCGGCGATTTCAAGAAACAGCTGGCCTTTGCCCAGTGCGCGAATTGTCATACTACCGATCCGCACAAGGGTCAGTTCCAGGCGCGCGCGGGCAAGGGAGAGTGTTCGGAATGCCATACCGTGAACGGCTGGAAGCCATCGCAATTTGGAGTGAAGGAGCACGCGACTTCGCACTATCCGCTCGAGGGAAAACATGCCTCCGTCGCCTGCGACAAGTGTCACACGCCGGCCGGCAAAGAGACCGTCTATAAAGTGAAGTTCGCCTCATGCACGGATTGCCACCAGGACGCCCATGACAAGCAATTTGCCGCCGCTCCCTACCAGAATCGTTGCGAGGATTGCCACACTGTAAAGGACTTTCATCGCTCGACTTTTACCATCGCCGAGCACAAGAACACGCGCTTCGGGCTGACCGGAGCCCATGTGGCCGTGGCCTGCGCGGAGTGCCACAAAGCCGGACTCGGTGGGAGAACTGACAAAGTTCTTCCGTTCCATTTTGAGGACAGCACGTGCACCGCATGCCACGCCGATCCCCATAAAGGGGAATTCAAGGAGCGCATGGCCCAGAAGCGCGCCAATGGGGCCGCTCTGGGCTGCGAAGCGTGCCATAGCACCCGCTCCTGGATCGACATCCGCAGTTTCGACCACTCGAAAACTAAATTTGCCCTGGTCGGAGCCCACCGCGCGGTTGCTTGTGACGAATGTCACAAAGCGCTTCCTGGCTCTCATCAAATTCAGTTCAAAGGAACGCCGGCGAATTGCGAAGCCTGCCACACGGATCCGCACGGCGGCCAGTTTGTGGCCAAGGACGGGATCACAAAATGCGGGGATTGCCACGTGGATCAACGCTGGGCGCCCTCGACGTTCGACCACGATAAACGTACTCAATTCCCGTTGACGGGGGCCCACGCAAATGTGGGCTGCGCGATGTGTCACACGTCGCAGCGCGAGGTTCAGGGCAAACCGGTTTTGTTCTACAAACCCACACCGAAAAATTGCGCGGATTGCCACGGGGCGGATGTTCGTCCGCTGTAGAAGTTACGCAAGCGGAAAAGTTTAAAATATTCAACCAAGCGCCCGTACGCCGATTCAATTTTACCAACACTGCGTTACTTCTCTTGCTTAAGTCTCTGACTCCAGGCATTTCCGCTATCAAAAGTACAGGTCCAAATACTGACCTTGGGCGCAGTTGTTTGTGGTTCATTTTGAACGCTATCGTTCACTGTGCCCAATTTTGCGTGAGGGTCGGAGCTCGCTAAATTATTGGGGGACAGTTATTTCGCGCGCAGCCCAAGTCGGTAGTTGGCTCGTGTTCCTGCTCATACTGCTGTCATCCAGCCGCCCGGCGGATGCTCAGCGGCAGCCCGGCCGAAGTCCGCACGGCCCCCTCAACATTCCCTGCGAAAATTGCCACTCGAACACAAGCTGGGCCCCCATTCGGGCCATTCCCGAATTCAACCACGACTCCACGCGCTACCCGCTGCGCGGCATGCATGAAAAAGTGCCCTGCACGGGATGCCACACCAAGCCGGTTTTCACCAACGTTGGAAAGAACTGCGCCGATTGCCACGCCGACATTCACCGCGCCCAGTTCGGCGCAAATTGCGCCCAGTGCCACACCGTTCTCGGTTGGCAGGTGTCGGTTCAATCAATCCAGCAACACTTCAATCGGTTTCCGCTGCTCGGGGCGCACGCCGTAGTCGAGTGCCAAGAGTGCCACAAAAATGCAGCGGTCGGAAATTACTTGGGACTTTCGACGGCGTGCGAGTCGTGCCACCTGCCGGACTTTCAGAAAACGACAAATCCTAACCACCTCTCCGCAAAGTTCTCCACGACCTGCGAAACTTGCCATTCGTTCGACAATTGGTTGAATGCAAAGTTCGATCACAGTTCGACCGGGTTTCTGCTCACCAATGGCCATGCCAATGTGGCGTGCGCGCTCTGCCATATCAGCAACAATTACAATTTGACGATCGCTCCGACCGACTGCGGCAATTCGCAATGCCATTTGACCACCTGGCAGCAGACCAACAATCCCGCGCACCCATCAGCAGGCGCGGCCTTTGCCGCGGCGAGCTGCCCAACCTGCCACAACACGGTCAGCTGGACGACGGCGACTTTCGACCATAGCACCACCGGTTTTCTGCTTACCAACGGGCACGCCAACGTGGCCTGCACACTCTGTCACATCAACAATAACTATTCCCTGACCATCGCCCCGACCAATTGCGGCAACTCGCAGTGCCACCTGACCAACTGGCAGCAAACGACCACCCCTGTCCACTCGACTTCCGGCTCCGCGTTTTCCGCGGCAAACTGCGCCACTTGCCATACGACCGTCGGCTGGACTTCGGCGGCTTTCGATCACAGCGCCACCGGGTTCACCCTTACCGGAACACACATGTCCCCGGCTCCGACCCCTTGCGCTTCCTGCCATGTGAATAACAATTACTCGCTCAATTCGGCCGATTGTTATGGCTGCCACCAGGCAGCTTTTACCAGCACCACAACGATCGGGGGGGCGGTACCGAATCACGTTACGGCAGGTTTCCCGACGACGGCAGCGGCTTGCGCGACTTGCCACCCGATTACAACCTGGTCCTCGGGGGTCTTCAATCACAGCGCGACCGGGTTCCCGCTGACCAATGGCCACGCCAACGTGGCCTGCAATCTCTGCCACATTAACAACAACTATAGCCTGGCGATTGCCTCAACCAACTGCGGCAACTCGCAATGCCATTTGGGCACCTGGCAGCAGACCACGAATCCTGTCCACCCATCCGCCGGGTCGGCCTTTGCTGTTGCAAATTGCTCGACCTGCCACAACACGATGAGTTGGACGACGGCGACATTCGACCACAGCACCACCGGGTTCCTTCTGACCAATGGACATGCAAATGTGGCTTGCGCCCTCTGCCACATCAACAACAACTACAGCCTGACGATTGCTCCCACCGACTGCGGCAACTCGCAATGCCATCTGACCACCTGGCAGCAGACCAATAATCCCGTGCACTCCACTTCCGGCGCGGGGTTTGCCGCGGCGAATTGTTCCACTTGCCACACCACAACGGGCTGGGACGCTGCGTCATTCGATCACAGCGTGACCGGGTTCACTCTGACCGGAACGCACATGTCCCCGGCGCCGACCCCCTGCGCGGCCTGCCATGTGAGCAACAACTACACGCTCAATTCAGCCGATTGTTACGGCTGCCACCAGGCGGCTTTCCTCAGCACCACGACGATCGGAGGCGCGGTTCCCAATCATGTCACCGCCGGGTTTCCGACCACGTCTTCAGCCTGCGCAACTTGCCATCCGATTACGACTTGGTCCGCGGGCGTATTCAATCACGCCTCGACCGGCTTCGCATTGACCAATAGCCATACGACCGTGGCCTGCAACTTGTGCCACATCAGCAACAACTATGCGTTGACCATCGCCCCCACCGACTGCGGAAATTCCGGCTGCCACTTGAACACAAACTACGGCGGCGGCTGGCAAGGGACCACCGCTCCGCCGCACTCCGCCGCAGGACCATTATTTGCCGTGGCCAACTGCGCCAATTGCCACACCACAGTGACTTTTACCACTGCGACGTTCGACCACAGCACCACTGGATTTGCTCTGACCGGGATGCACGTTTCTCCGACGCCTACTCCCTGCGCGTCCTGTCACGTGAGCAACAACTACACGCTGAATTCGACTGCCTGCTATGGCTGCCATCTGGCCGCGTGGCAAAGCACCACGACACTGGGCGGCACGGTTCCGAATCACATCACGGCCGGATTCCCGACGGATTGTTCCCTTTGCCACTCGACGGCGAATTGGACGACTTCCACGTTCAATCACAGCACAACCACCTTCCCGTTGACAGGTGCGCACACCACCGTGGCCTGCGCGTCGTGCCACGCGAACGGGAACTACAGCGGCACGCTGCCGACGGATTGCTACAGCTGCCATGTCGCACAATGGCAAAGCACCACGACCCTCGGCGGGTCGGTACCGAATCACATCACTTCCGGATATCCAACCACCTGCGCATCGTGCCACACCACGACTTCCTGGCTTGGCGCCGTCTTTAACCACAACACGACCGGTTTCCCGCTGACCGGCGCGCACATCACGGTGGCCTGCACCCTTTGCCACACCAGTTCCGCCGTGCCGCCAACGGATTGTTACAGTTGCCACACCGCCCAATGGCAGAGCACGGCGACGATGGGCGGAACGGTGCCGAATCACCTCGCTGCCGACGCCTCCGCCGCCGGAATCATTCCAACTGCATGCGCAACCTGCCACACGACGACGAATTGGCTGGGCGCGACGTTTACGCACTCTTGGTGGAATATCAATCACGGCAACTCGGGCGGCGTTTGCGCGACTTGCCATACAAGTCCCTCCACGACCTACACGCTGTTCGCATGCTCGAACAGTAGTTGCCACACCAGGCCCGGAATAGACAACAAACACCAGGGCAATGGCTCCTACGTGTGGAGCAGTGGCGTCACCTGTTACACGTGCCATCAAAACGGTGGGGGATAAGAGAAAATGAAGTTGGAGCGCCTTTATCTGATTGTTGTTTGCCTTCTAGCAGGCGCTTCGTTAGGCGCGCAAGAGGGGCAGCAGTATTCTCAGCCCCAGCAAACCGCGCAGCAAAACATATTTCGCGTCAAATACGTTTCGGAGGGTGCGATCTACCTGGATGGCGGGAGCAACTTTGGCCTGCAAGAGGGGATGATCCTTCATATCGTCCACGCCGACCCGAACGGGGGCACTACCGAATCCGTGAGGTTTCAAGGCCAGGAACCCCTCGCGGATGTGCGCATATTCTCCGTAGCCGATTCTTCCGCCGCCGCCGAAATCATAAAATCGCGGGAGGACCTGACCGTCGGCGACATCGCTTACCTGGACGTGCAGAGCATCCATGCCCGCGAGGACAAAGTCAACGCCGCCGAATCCTATAATTATCCTGTGGTCGTCACCTTCTCCTACGGAGATCCTTTGGACGAGGAAATCCGGGCCACCACGGTATCTGAAAAGGTCGGCGCCCCGATTGAAAATCAGATCCGCGGCAGAATCGGGTTGGACTTCGGCTACCTGGCTGAGCCGGGTGGCGTCAGTTCCAGGCAAACCGGTCTGCTGATTGACGCCGACATCAGCCGCATCGGGGGTACCCATTGGAATTTCAAGGGTTATTGGCGCGGGGATTTGACAACCCAAAACCCCGGCAATTTCGGCGGTGTTTCTCCGCTGGCCTTAAGCGAATTGTTGAACCACACCTACACTTTGGGGCTGTACTACGAAAATCCTGACGCCATCGTCACCGCGGGGATTGGACGCCTCTATCTCCCCTACGCTCCGAGTTTGAGCGCGATTGACGGAGCCTACTTCGGGTATCGCATAAGACCGCGGGTAACGATCGGAGTGTTCGGCGGATCCACGCCCGACCCGACCTCCTGGAGCTACGCTCCCAACCAGCGAATCGCCGGGGCCTTTGTCAATTATGCCTACGGTGACTTTGACCACCTGCGGCTCAACGATACATTCGGCCTGGCCTCAACCAGTATCGGCTGGCATATCGCGCGTGAATTCGCTTTCGCGGAAAATACGATTTCGTTCGGGCGCACGGTTTCGATCTACAACTCGCTGCAATTCGATAATGGCCGCACGGCGCTGAACAACGTCGCCTACGGCACGGGCCTGACCCAGAGCTTTTCGAGCATCCGCTACCAGCCGATTCATTTGTTGACTTTTGACCTGAACGACAATTATTTGCGCAACCTGCCGACTTTTGATCCGGTGCTGATCAGCACAGGCCTTGTGGATCAGTATCTCTTCCAGGGCCTGAGCGGAGGGGTACAGTTCCAGCTGCCCTATCGCATTTCGATTTCCACCGATCTTGGCAAGAGCAACAGCAGCACTGATCTGACGCCCTCCTGGAACCAGATGTATGGCCTGACCTTCGGCGAAATCAAAAAGACCGGATTGCAGCTTGATCTTCGATACACGAAATTCAACAGTTCATTCGGCCAGGGCTCCTACGAATTTGTTTCGGTTTCCCGAAGCGTCGCTGACCGCTTCCACGTTCAATTGCAGGCGGGAACTCAGCATCTCAATTCCGCATTCAGCACCAACTCAAATTCAAAGTTCGTGACCAGCATCGTGGATTGCTCGATCGGGCCGCGCTACTTCTTTGAAGGGCTTTATAGCTGGAACACCGGCACCTCGATGAACTATCAGCAGACAAATTTCACGTTCGGGTACAGGTTTGGAGGGAAACTCCGCAAATGAACAGGTCCGTTCATGATCGCGGCAGCGCCGCCAGCGCAACGGCCTGGCCAAAATTGTGGCGCGCCCTGGTGTTCGTTGCCGCCTTTGCCGTCCTGTGCGCATCTTGCGCCGCGCAGGCCCTGCCGGGCGAAATTCCCGCTGCAGATCCACCGCAGCTCGATGCTTTGGTCCTTGCGCGCAAATTCGTTCAGGAATATTTCGAGAAATTTTCCGACCTGACCTGCAAGGAGTCCGTTACGCAGATCGTATTGAACAATAGCGGCCACGCCATCTACCGGGAAAACTCCGCCTACGATTATCAGTTTGAAGCGACCAGCGTGAGCGGAACATTGAAATTTAACGAGACGCGCGTAGTCCGCAATCCCGCCTACCGCGATGCAGGCCGCACGCTGCTGGTGACCACAGGCTTTGCCAGCCTGCTTCTCGTCGCGCATCCCATGTACGAGGCCAGCTACGTGTTCGAGTCCGCCGGCGCCGAAACAATCGACGGCGTCTCCTACGCCATGATTCGGTTTGTTCCCGTTCGGGGCGCGTCCTCGCCTGCGTCGCTGCGCCTGCGCGGCAAAAATTATCCGCTGCCCATGTCCGGCACTCTTTGGATCGAACCACATTCCGGCGCGATCGTGAAACTGGAGGCCAAAGTGGATTCGAGCATGAGCGACCTTGGCCTCGCGGGTATGCGCAGCGAAGTCCATTACGCCACTCACAATTTCCGCAATCCTGGGGAATCCGTTTGGATTGCGGAGTCCGCCGTGATCGACGTCGATACCCCGCGCCAGCACTGGCGAAATCTGCACAAATTCTCGGACTTCAAGAGATTCAACGTCAACGTACATGAGGAGATAGGAAAGCTGCCATGAGTCAATCCGTAGCCGCACAAACGATGATGTTCAGCAAGGAAGTATCGGAACGAAAGCATCGCTTCCGAATCCTGATCGCCTGGTTGGTATCCATGGCCTTCGTCGGCGTGTTCGCGGCCTACGGATTCGATTATTACACGCTGCCCTGGAAGGACCGGCCCTTTTCTCCGAAACACATGCTGTTGCGCCCGAGCGGCCCGATTGGCGTCAATCTGGGCGTCTTTGGCGTGCTCATGTTTTTCCTGATCTATCTTTATCCGCTCCGCAAGCGGTGGGGCTGGCTCGGCAGACAGGGAAATTCTCGCCACTGGCTGGATTTCCATGTTGTCCTGGGCACGGCTGCGCCGCTCGTCATCGCGCTGCACTCTTCATTTAAGTTTGGCGGAATCGCCGGCATGGCCTTCTGGATCATGACCGCGGTCACGGCCAGCGGCTTCATCGGGCGGTATTTGTATTCGCAGATTCCAAGAACGCTGAACGCCGCCGAACTGACCGTCAAGGAAATCCAGGACGCCGAAGTCCATCTCCGTTGGAAGGCCGAGGAAAAGCACGAACAAATCGGCACCAAGCTCATCGATCTGTTCGCTTTGCCCAGTCCCGCGGAAGTGGCACGCACTCCGATGATGGCGGCCCTGTGCTGGATGATCTGGCTCGATCTCAAGCGTCCCTTCCAGGTGTCCTGGCTTCGTTTGCGAGCAGGCGGATTCTTCGCGTGGCTATTTTCTCTTTTCGGAATTTTTCCGACGCGTAATCCGGAACTGGAACATGCCATTCAAACCGCGCGGAGACAGGCGTCCCTGTCCAAGCGAATTTTATTTTTGTCCCGGACCAAGCAGGTTTTTAATCTGTGGCACGTCATTCACCGCCCGTTCAGTTATTCCTTTGCTATCCTCGCCATCCTTCACATTGTGGTGGTGCTTGGAATGGGATATAGGTAAGGAAGAGGAGATTCGCATGAAGCGCACTGCATGTCTATTGGCCGCCATCGGGCTTCTGGTCCTCTGCGCCGGCTGCAAAAAACAGGAAAGCGACGCCGATGCCATCCGCTCTGGCATCAACCAGCACCTCGCTTCCTTGAAAACGCTCAATCTTGCCGCCATGGACATGAACATCACCAATGTTTCCATTCAGGGAAACCAGGCCCAGGCGCAAGTGGAGTTCAAGCCCAAGACGGGAGCGCCGCAGGGCGCCGGAATGCAAGTGGCCTACTCTTTGCAAAAGCAGAATGGCGCGTGGGTGGTACAAAACACGCAGCCCAACGGAGGTTCGATCCAACATCCCGCGCCCGGCGAGAATCCCCCCATGAACCCAGCTTCGCCGTCATCGGGGACGATGCCCAATTTTCACGATCTTGTACCCGGAGCAGGAAGTTCCAATACCCTTCCGCCCGGCCACCCGCCCGTAAACAGCCAGGGAAATGCGCAGCCGCAGTAAGTAGGACAGGCTTTAGCCTGTTGGGTTTAGATGAAGATGAATCTGAAAGAAACCCCGCAGACGCAAGCCCGCGTTATTTTTGCCCTACACGTGAGCTAATGCGGATTGCTTGGCTTCGCTGCTTCCCTCAGCCGTCATGTCGCGAAGTCCAACTTGCACGCCAATCTTCTTCAAGAACGCCGTGGGAGGCTCGCCGCCGGCAAATATCCACACAAAATCATTGGGAATTTCCTGCATTTTTCCGCTGACGTCGAGGAGGACCGAGTTTTGCTTGAACTCCACCGGCATCGAATTGAAGAGGACTTTGACCTTTCCATTATGCATGCTTTCCTGGATTCTTTTTTCATTGCGGTCTTTCAGCCGCGTGAAAGCTTCTTTCCTGTACGATAGCGTTACCTGGTTCCCCACCTGATGGGCAAGGCCCATGGCCGCCTCGATGGCGCTGTCGCCGCCGCCTACCACCAGAATCTTTTTGTTTACGTAGTGGTCGGCTTCGATCAGGCGGTACATCACCTTCGGCAACTCTTCTCCTTGGACGCCGAGTTTCCGCGGGATGCCGCCCTTGCCGAGAGCAAGGACCACCGCGTGCGCCCGGTGCTGGCCTTTGGTGGTGGTGACGGTGAAGACGCCGTCCTCTCCCTTTTTGACGTCTTCCACTTTCTCTCCTTTGCGGAATTTGAATTCGACTTTCCCCAGGATCTCGGCCCAGATCGCGAGCAGATCTTCCTTGGAAAGTTCCGTCTTCTTGAACTTTCCGTAGAAGGGAAGCTCCACCGGGCTCGTCAACACCAACTTTTGACGCGGATATTTTGACACCGTGCCGCCAACTTCACCTTCGTCCACGGTGAGATAATTGAGTTTTCGTTCTATGGCGCGCAACGATGCGCTGATGCCTGCGGGCCCCGCCCCCACGATGAGCGCGTCAAGGACGTCGGGGTTCGTTTTTCCCTTCCGCAGCCCCGGGATCCTGGCGCCAATCGTGTCTGCGCAATCGCGCCCCTGATTGATGGCGTTCTTGATCAAAGCCAATCCTCCGAGTTCCCCGACGATAAATAAGTTGGGGACGTTGGTCTCAAACTCCGGCGACAGTTGGGGCAGGTCCGCGCCCATGCTTGGGCTGGCCATGACCATGGTGATGGCCCCGACGGGGCAAGCCTCCGCGCACAAGCTGTGACCGATGCACTTGTAACCGTTGACGATGACTGCTTGCCCCCCAAGCATGGCCAGCACATCGCCTTCCGGACACACCGTCGTGCACGTCGCGCAGCCGATGCAATACTGCGTATCGATATGCGGATGCTGGGACTGCGGCCCGTCGGAACGCAAAGTCCCCTTTTTCGCGGCTTCGTGCGCGCGCGTCTCCCGGAGCTTTTGTTCCTTGAGGTACCTGCGTACAAAAAAAAGCGTAACAATAGCGGCGATGACCAGACCAACGAGATTATTCACCCTGATATTTTCACATAAGGGTGGATCAAATTCTTGACGCCCTCCAGGACCTGTGCCGAGACCGGCAAGCGCAGTTTTCTCCTGTATCGTTGACCTGTGGTTTGAAAATTCCGCTGTCATACTCAAACCCAAGAAAATCACGAAGTGGCGAAAGGGTGGATAATATGAGAAATTAAGAAGATAGCGCCCGTAGCTCAGTCTGGAAAGAGCGTCTGCCTTCTAAGCACGACGCTCGATTCCAAACCTTCTATTTGTTCCTTAGGCTTTTCAATCTTTTCAACAACTTGGGGAGTCTGCTTTTCGCTCAAAGCTAACCCCAACCGCACGAATGAGTAAGGTTTTGGCACAGTTCTGGCACAGCTGACACAATAATTGTTTATGGTCTTTCCATCTTTGCGACTTGCTTGCTAAATGGATTGGTCCATACGGTACTTAGCCCTAAAGGGCAGAAGTTTGTGACGGCTGAGCGGAGATGTATGAGCCGAAAACTAGAATGCCTGCGACCAGTTGGCCGACCAACGTCTCGACCGTTGGAAAAATGGAGAACCAGAGACCCATCCACGTCGGAATTATCTTTGCAAACATCGAGATCTCTGTAGTGGGCACCCAGTGAGCAAGTTGCATCTCCTGAACCTGCTCGCCCACCATCACGAGCAAGACGACTGCGAGCATCAACCCTGTCAATATCATCATCTTTTTGTATGGCAACTTCCGGTGAGCCACAAAGGTAAGGACTGCCACAGCTCCAGAAAATGAGGCACCCAGGAGAACGCCATACAGCACTACGGTGTTGCCCGTCCTCAGTCTGTAACTCTGAAGGAATAGTACGATCTCGAACCCCTCTCGATAAAAAGACGAGAATCCCAATAGTCCCATTCCCCACAGCAGCCCTACCTTCCCTTTCTTCGTTTTCTCACTCAGCAACAGTTCCTGTTTGCGCTTGTTATGAAGCGAGATCCAGCTGGTCCAATAGACTCTGTGAAAGAACCAGTTCATAACCAAGAGAAGAACCAGAACTGCTAGGAGTCCGGTTGCAGCCTGAATGGCGAGCGCCGACACATTCCTGCCAAGGTCATCGAGGATGCGGACAGCCAAGTACCAAGTCACAAGAGTTGCGAGGAACCCGATTCCTACACCGACCGTCACGGGGCGTTGATATTCGCGCTGAGGTCCAGTCATGCTCGCAGTGATGGCAGCGAGCACTAGGACACACTCTAGCCCCTCGCGGAAAACGAGCACACCAATGTTGAGAACTGCTGCGGTATTGCTCGGCATTTCACATCTCCAGATGTCGCAGCCGTAAGGCATTGGTGATTACGGATACCGAGCTGAATGTCATTGCGGCGCTGGCAATAATCGGGCTGAGAAGCAAACCAAAAAACGGATAGAGGGCCCCAGCTGCAATAGGCACTCCCACGATGTTGTATATAAAGGCGAAGAACAGATTCTGGCGGATGTTGCGCATGGTGGCCCGGCTCAGCGTTCTCGCGCGCGTGATAGCGCGGAGATCGCCTTTGAGCAGTGTAATCCCCGCACTCTCAATTGCGACATCGGTTCCTGTTCCCATGGCAATTCCAACATTGGCTCTCGTGAGCGCGGGGGCATCATTGACACCATCACCTGCCATCGCAACCACATGGCCTTCGGATTGCAACTTCTTCACGATTTCTTCTTTCTGATCGGGTAGCACACCCGCATGCACGTCGTCGATTGCCAACTTCCGAGCGACTGCGTCAGCCGTTGCACGGCTGTCTCCAGTCAGCATTACTATGTGTATTCCTTGTTGATGGAGCTTGGTGATCGCATCG
>DATHPN010000119.1:0-35534 GCA_035483715.1 Candidatus Acidiferrum sp. | reverse complement strand
TGCGGCGGAGAACTCGGCCCATGGTCGTATTCAGCAACTTCGCCAGCGTGGATCGAATCATCTATGCGATTTTCAGTCGCTTTAACGGAGACTGGAAAACCCACACCCTCAAACTATTTACACAGGCAGCTTGACGTCACCGTCTTCTGCGCGGTGTCCGCGGCGCGCGCACTCGTGTTATCCTCGCCTGTGGGAACCCGTGATGAGAATTGTTAAGGCTTGGTGGTTGTTGGGATGCGCGTTTGCATTGGTAGGCGTGGCCTATGCCTACCAGGCGCCGTTCCGCGAATACCCTTCCGTGGAGTACGGCGTCCAACCCCTCCCCCCGGACTATCAGGAGAAAACGGAATTTGCGTTCGCGCGAATGATGTATCCGCCAGGCTGGAATGATGGTTATCGCGGGCGCTTCGACGGTGATTGGCGCCAGGGACTCTCATTGTGGACTCAGGATTATCCGCCGGCGGACCGGGCATTCTCACAAGCGGTTCGCCGCTTGACGCGCATCCACACGCGGTCCGTCGAGGAATGCGTGAATCTTGACAATGGCGACGAGGTCTACAACTGGCCGTTCCTGTATGCCGTGCAGGTCGGCGAATGGGGCCCGACCGATCAACAGATGCTGAAGCTGCGCGATTATCTGCTGCGAGGCGGATTTTTTATGGCCGACGATTTTCATGGCACGGTCGAGTGGCAGGTGTTTGAAGAGCGCATAAAAAAAGCGTTTCCGGACCGTCCCATCGTGGAAATTCCAAACAACGATCCGATTTTTCACACCATGTTTGACCTGGACGATCGTTACCGGGTCACGGGCGCCGAGCACCTGCGCACGGGCTACAAGCTGGACGGCGTGGATGCGCACTGGCGCGGGATTTACGACGATCACGGGCGCGTGATGGTCGCGATTTCATTCAATTCCGATATCGGCGATTCGTGGGAATGGTCGAACGTTCCGGGCTATCCGCAGAAATTTTCTGATTTAGGCATGCGCCTCGGCGTGAATTATGTGATTTACGCGATGACGCACTGATGAGTAGCACAGGCTTCAGCCTGTGGGTTTTCTGTACCGCGCACTGGCGGAAATCCACGGGCTGAAGCCTGTGCTACTCAATCCACGTTGATATTGAGAGTGGCCGTAGTCCTTCCAAAAGCATTCGTGGCATAGAGCGTGTACGTGGTGGACTGGCTCGGCGAAACAATCGCGTAGGACGCCCTCGTGACGTTCCAGTTCAGAGTAACGGGCGTGCCCGGCGAGGCCGCCTGCGAACTTGCGGTGAAACTTGCGATCGCGGGGCTTGTTCCGCTCGAAATATTGGCGGCCGTGTAGATGGGATTCATCCGCACGACTTCGAATTCCGCGTTATTTTCCAACGACCAGGACGACGAACGTATCGGGCAGGACCTTATCGTGCGTCGAGCCGTGGCCGTGCCTTGCCGTGATGACCAGCACGTTGTGCGTTTTCGAGTCCACCGTCATGGTCCGAGCGCCCGATTGCGTATCCAGTTCCTCAAGCACCTTGAAGCTGTCGGGGGAATCCTCGTGAATGATGGTGAGAGTTCCCGCGCCACCGGCTGAAGCGAACGCGTTCCCTGTTTCCGGGTCAAAACCGGCGCCGTCGGTGCCCGCGCCGGTGCGCAGCGCGGCGATCACTTTGCCGGTGTCCGCGTTCATGATGACCATTTTCTGGTTGTCGCACGCGGAAAACAGGCGGCGATTCTTGCGGTCGATCGCCAACCCCGAAGGTCCTGTGCCGGGCGCGAGCGGCCAGCGATGAGTGACCTTCATGGTTTCCGCGTCGACTTCGGCAATTTCATCCTTGTCTGTAATGTTGACATAGACCTTGCCTTTGCCGTCGGAGACGGCGGCCTCCGGCTGGCCTCCGAGCACTACCGTGCCGGCGAGCGTGCCATCTTTGGCGTTGATCGCCGTGGCGTTGGCGCTGGAGCTGTTCATGACAAAAACGCGCTTGGTGACCGGCTCGTAGGTAAAGGAATCAGGATCCTTGCCCGCTTTAACCGTTCCGATTTTTGCCAGGGTTTTCAGGTCGACGATCACTACCGAGCCGGCGTCGCCGCTCATCGCGTAGCCTCGCCCGAATTCGGGGATTGGCAGCAGACCGGAAGTCCCTTCCAGACCGGAAACTTTGCCGACGACTTTGCCGGAATCCACATTGACCACGTCGACGTGATTCTCCCGCCCGATGTAGGCCAGCCGCGCGTCAGGGTCCATTGTGATGTAGTCCCAGCCTTCCGTTCCGCCCGTCGTGATTTTTTTAATGATGTGGTAGCCGGAGGAATCAGGGCTTGCCGGTAGAGCCCGGGCGAATCCCGCGAGCAAAAGAACAACCGCGAAGCCCAGTGTCGCGCCTGTGATAACTGCCATATTTCTATGACGCATGGTGATCCGTCCTCCCTTGTCCATATGACGTCGATTGAAAATTGCCGTAACGCTCGTTCTTCTCGAATGACTCTTTGTCAAGTTCCGAAGGCTGGCTTGCGTCCCTCAATCCTGCAAAGTATAGATCCTGACTTCGGCGTTGGTGTTGGCGCCTGCAGAGACCGCCAGATAAAAGCGGTCGAACCCTTTTCCCTGCCTTCCAAAATATCCGGCCGTCCCCGCGCCCACAACAGTGGGGATTTTGGAAATCACATTGTAATGATCGGGATCGGTCTGCTGGTAAACCCAGATCTCGCCCGCACGCCCCGGGACGTAAACGCGCTTGCGTTCGGCGCTGTAATACAAATCGTCCGTATCCTGAACGGTCGGGACGGAAGCGACCATTTTGCCCGTGGCCGTGTCGAACACGGAAAGGGTCGCCGGTTCGCGCGTGCCCACAATTACACGGTGATTGGCTTCGTCAAGGGACATCGGAAAGTTTTGTCCGGCGGTTACAGGCCAGCGCGTGAGTTCTTTCGTGGTGCGGTTGATCACAACGATCTGTTTCAAATCCGGGACATTCACGTAGATGTTGGGGCCGTTCTTTTCCAGTTGGAACGATTCCGGCTCGCCCCCGAGTTTATAGACTTCATCGAGGCGCTTGTTGGTCATGGCGTCGATCGCGGCGATCGCCGCATTCTTTTCACTATCGCCACAGCCGACGTAAACACGCTTGGTCGCTGGGTCGTAGCGCATGTTATCCGCGCCCCCGTCAAAATCCAGCGTGGTGATAAGCTTGTACGAGTCGCCGTCGTAGATGTAGACCTTGCCCTTTTCGCTGGCCACAAACAATTTGTTGGCCTCCGGAGAGAAGGTCACGCCCTGGGGGTTCGGCACTCCCGTGATTTCGTGAGAGCGGCTTCCTTGAAAAAGATCGATGACCTCCACGGAATTGTTGCCCAGCCCGGAAACAAAAACTCTGCCCTTGCCGGTAGCAAAATGATCGAAGCGCCCCTTCACGCCTTCAAGAGGGACTGTGGCGGTCAAGATCATCGGGGGTGCAACCGCGGCTGTCGGCGGCGCGCTCGCGGGAGCAGTCGATTGGGAACTGTTGCATGCAACACCAAGAACGGCCAGCGCCAACAACGAACTCATCGAACAAAACTTCCTCATGCTGTCCTCCCGCGTTATGCGAATTTGGGGGTGTTATAACCCTTCAAAAATTCCCGACGACCAGAAAAGTGACGGGATTGGGCAACCTCTTGGTTAGCTTATGTACCGCCTCCCCGGCGCAAACGCAAGAAATAATTGCCATACCGGAATGTAAGCTCAATCGTATTGACGTAAAGTAGCCCAATGACGTTAGCTTGGCCTCGGCGATACTTGTAGGATGCGACTCTGATCGTATTGATGCCAGAGCTGCGTTTGCCGGGATTCTCTTCAATTTACGCGAGTCACTGCATCTGGAGTGTAAAGCACGAGGGAACAACCGGTCAGGGAAGAACAAGAAAGGATGCCGCGTCGCACGACATGGGCCTTACTCCCATCGGGAAACGAAATCGGGATAACAGCCGTTCGAAGGAACTTTCCGGCCCCTTCGAGCTTGTCCGACCCCTTAATAAATTTCACGTCTTCCAGTTTTGCTCCGGGGCCAAAGAGCAAGAAGAAATCCGCGTTCGCCGAGCCCTGGAAGAACCGGCTCAATTTTATATTCCGCATTTGGCTAAGTTCATCGCCCGCGGGGTCCCCTCGATGCAGATCGAATCCCGTGGAAAGATTAGCCCCGGGCACCAAATGGGACAAATGCGCCTGCATCTGCGCCTGATCTCCACTCGGACCGTTCGCGCTGTTAGCCCGGATTGCCAGACGGTACATGTGAATCGCATCCGTGCGTCGCTGTTTCGCCTCGTACAATTGACCGAGATGGTCCGCGGCTATGCCCTTCTGGGACAGCATCCAGGATGCGCGAAGAAACTTTTCCGCTTCGTCCAGATGACTGAGCCGGAAATGAACCCATCCGAGCGTGTCCCAGTACGAAGCGATTCGCTGCGTCGAATGTAGATTCTCGTCCGTGAGGCTTGAGAGACGAATCTCATCCGAAGCTTCTTCTTCCGTACGTACGGCCTTTTCCGCGTAGTCGAGCGCTTCAGTGAGTTTTATGTTCGCGTCGGCAAGTTCGTAGGCGATATTATTGAGAGACATGGGGCCGGAGTCGATTTTTAGAAGCTGCTGCATGGTGGCGTAGCCTTTATCCGCTTCGCCGGATTTCAAGTAGGCGATGCCCAGTCGCGTCAGTGGCCCGACGGCCGAAGGATTGAGTTTGACTTTGGTCTCCAAAATTTGCGCAGCCTCGGCATACCGTTTGTCCAGGTAAAATAGCTCGCCCAGATTTCTGATCGCATTGCGATCCTCCGGTGCTGCCTTCAGAAGCGCCTGCCAGACCTGGATCGCATCCTCTACTCTGTGTTGAGACATCAGCGCAGTCGCTAACATCTGATAGGAAATGGGCTGGTTGGGATCGGAATCAATCGCTTTGTGGAACGCGTCGAGCCCCGCGTCAGTCTGGGACAAGGCCATATAGAGCGAGCCCAGAGTGACCCATCCACGGGTAAATTTTGGGTCTGCCGCAACAGCTCGCTTTAATGAGTCGACAGCTGCCAGCTGATCGGGTCCCATCGCGTAGATGGCCTCTTTTTCAAGCTTCTGGGCTTCGGCGTTGCTGCTGTCAGGAAGCGTGCGGAGCGCGGCGAAAAGACTGGAGTTGACCGGGTCCTGCACCGTGGGCGCGCTCGGCGCAGAAGACGAAGTGAGAACCACGTAGCGATTTACGTCTTCTCCGAGGTTCTTCGTGAACTTCTTGTAATCTTCCCTCTGGGCATCGGGCACCTGGCTCACCTTGACCTGCAATTGGCGGTGCGAGATCAGGACACCGTGATCCTCCCGGTAGGTGGCGCGATATTCCGCGTAGTCGCGCACCAGGACCACATCGCTCGGTAGCTCAGGAGCATATCCTTTCGGCAACTCCACTTTTGCATCGGAGACCAACTCGATCGCCGGACCCAGCCAGATGGGATCCTTGGCATGGGCCTCTTCCTCGCTTACCTGGGGCAGCGAGAACGGCAGCCCGGGGACAGTAATTTGATGCGTGCTCCAATCCGGATAATCCTTGCGATTGTAGCTATAGGAAAAATGGAATGGCCCTGCGGTGTTTTCGGGCGAACTTGCGGTGACTTCACTAACCGTCCCCGCAAAATTTAAGCCGTAGGATACTTGCTGAACCAGATCTTTCCACTGGGGTTGTGGTACCTGACGGAATGCGGCGCGAAGCAGGATTTCCGCGTCACCACGGGACGTGTAGTCCATCTTGGACTCCAGCGTGCCATCCTCGGTGAGCTTGCCGTCGATGATAAACGTGTTGATACTGGGGAATGGCAAATTCGCCGGAGTGGTGAGCAGGATGGCCGGCTTATCGCCCGGCATCACCAGCGCTTGTTTATCGCGAAGCTGGGGCAGAAGATATCCGAAGGGTCCGACTTCCGCGGTCGTGTCAAACCACAGAAAGCTCTGTCCTTGAGGGACCACGCTAATCACGTGATCGAATTGCGCCGGCGAAGGGACGTCAGGGTCGAGCTTGCGACCAGAACTGATCAGGGCTGGATAAGCGGTAACGCCTGCAGCTTGTAGAAGTGAAGCGAAAAGAGTGTGCTTGTCTTTGCAATCGCCGTACTGATTTCCGAGCACATCGTCGGCTGAATGGGGCTGGTATCGCCCGATTCCGAAGGCCACGCCGATGTAGCGAAATTTGGTGCTGACGAAATCGTAGACATTGTGCAGGACAACGGCCGGGTCTGTCGCGCCCTTCGTGAGGTCGGCGGCTTTGGCGCGTATGTCCGGGGTGGGCTGGACTCGGTCTTGCTGCAGGCCCCAATACCACTTCCCCACTTCTTCCCAGCTTTGGAAACTGCTGATCTGCACTTCGGGCTGAGGCGATCGGCCCAGGTTTGCGTCGAGTGTCTTGCTGGCCTCGTTTTCCTTGGAATGGTTTTCCAGGTTGGATGCCTTCCACGTGTAGATGCGCCGGCCCTGCGCTTCAGTGATGGCGGGTTTGACCGCCAGGCTCTTCATCTTGACGGACCGGTCTCGGGGCACACTGATTTGCAGTTGTTCATCCAGCACGATAGCCTCGTGCTCGAAATCGTAGTCGTACCAAAATTGCCCTGGCGCCAGCGCCTTGGTGGTGTGCCAGCGGACTTGGTATTCGAGCAGGTCGCCGACACTCAGTCCCTTCACGGCCGCGTGTTTTTCCCTCAGGTCGCTGTAAAATGGGGCTTCGCGCGTGATGCCGGCGTCAAGATCCTGAATATTGTCCGGCGGGGTCATGACGACCGAGCCATCCGGTTTGCGCACTCGCAAATACTCCACTTCGATCGTCTGCGTTGCACCTTGATATGTGAACGTCAGCAAGCCATAGCGCTTTACGCCCGCGTCGGACTGGATGCGCGCCCTGAACGTGAACTCCTGCGTAGACGTGCCATCGTTTTCGAAATCGGCCTTGACGGAAATCAGTTCTGCTACGGCTGCTTCCTTGGAATAGTCGCCAACCGCCGGGGCCGCTCCGAGTGGAGTTTGGGCGGGGGCCGAGGATCCCCAAAGGGAAAAGACCGCTATGAACGCAAACGTGCACATTCGCTGGGCCATAGACAGCGTATGTAACGCTTAAGGGGAGAGAATGCAAGATAATTTACTCCTCCTTTAATGCCCTCAATGAAATAGGGGAGGCACCGGAAAACACCTGCCTTCGATCGACGCTATCCAAATTCTGGTGGAGATGAATCGGCGTTCCTCCGTTGACTGGGGCTCGACGATGCTTGTAGGATGCCTCTCTCATCGCATCGTCGATGCCTGGAGGAAATTCCAATGTCACACATTCGTTTCTCAGTACTGGCTGTTGCTGCGTTCGTGCTCGCCAGCGCGTTTTCGATGGCGGCGCTCTCTCAAGATCTAATCACGCAAAAAGTGATCTCCATGGAAATGGCGCAAACCATGGCGCAGGCCACCATCGCGCAATGCCGGGCCAATGGTTATCGCGTCAGCGTAACAATTCTCGACAACAGCGGCCTGCTTAAGGCATTTCTCCGTGATGACGGCTCGGGCGCGGGCACGCCCGATCTCAGCCGGAGCAAGGCTTACACGGCATTGTTTTTCCGGAGGACTTCAGGTGAAACCGCGAAGGTCTTTGGCGCCATGACGCCTCCCCCGAATGTCGCAGGCACCGTCATGATGCAGGGCGGCGTTCCCATCAAAGCGGGGATGGAAACCATTGGCGCGATCGGCGTCAGCGGCGCACCCGGCGGAGATAAGGACGAAGCTTGCGCCGACGCCGGCATCGCCAAAGTTGCCGACAAGCTGAAGTAGAACGGCTTCCGCCTTAGATTATTGGAATGACAATTTCTGGCCGGGCTCAGCGGCGAGCGGTTCCCGCAGCGACGGGAACCGCTTCTCTGCAAGTGCCATGCCGCCGAACAGCAACGCGACATAGAACGAATCGCCCGCCAGCGTGTTCCAAAAAAGTGGCAAGCCTGCAATATAGCACTGGACCAAGCCGCCTAAATTCTTTGGATAACTTCCGATGGATGACGCCCACAGCGCAAAATTGGTGATCAGGAAAAATTGAATTGCCCCCGCCACAGTGGCTGCGCCAATGCGGGATGGGGATTTCTTTCGTCGCAGCCAGAACCCAATCGCAACGCTCACAAGAAAACTTGCGTACACATAGGGAATGAGCCGGTGGAAGCCGGTGAAAATATCTCCGGCAATCAGCGACAGCAGCGGGACTGCGACGGCAGTCCACTTGCTTGAAAAATAAGCTCCGCCAAATAGCGCCAGGGCCCCGATGGGTGTGAAGTTCATCGGATGCGGAGCAGTCCGGAGCACGGCTGCGGCGAGCACGATGGCCGTGATCAATGCCGCGCGTGGATGGATCCAATTCTCATTTTCTTTTTTCGATTGCAAGGTCGTCTCCTCTCACTCCGGCAACAGATCGCAGAAACAAAATCCGTCGCGCAAAACTTTTTCGCCGGCGCGAAACGCGATCGGCGTATTAAATATGGGGCCATCGAATACGAACGTGTGAAATTCGCCGTTTTCGCCGCAGGGGTCCACGCCCGGCGGCAAATCAGCGAAGAAGGTTGCGTCCAGTTCGCGCCCCGCGAAGGACGCATCGAGGACGCGCGGATCGACGCAGACCGTGATCGCGCGAAATCCCTGCCGCACAAATTCGCGCGCAAGTTCACGCGTGTCGCGCTTCCATATTGGAAACAGCGCCTGAATGCCGATTTGAGCAAGATTCTTTTCGCGGTAAACGCGCAGATCTTCAAGGAAAATATCGCCGAAGGCCACGCGCCGCACGCCCCGCGCAAAGTGTTGCGCGAGCGCGTCTTTCATGCGCTCTTCGTAGGTTGTGTTGACGCATTGCGGAGGAATCAGGACCGCGTGCAGCGGCAGGCCAAGCGATTCGGCCTGCCGTTCGAGCAGCGCGCGGCGCACGCCGTGCATGCTGATGCGGTCGTACTCCTCGGTGATGGTCGTGAGCAGCGCGGTAACCCGGCAGTCTCCCGCCGCACGCAAGGCGTGCAACGCCATCGCGCTGTCTTTTCCGCCGCTCCAGCAAAAGAGCACTTTTTCCAGCACTCGAGCCTCACTCACGGCGCGTCGTGTACTTCACGCCGATGCGAAATTCACGCCCGAGCGCGGGGAAGCCGTACGCTTCCTGATATTGCTTGTTGGCGAGATTTTCAATGCGGCCGTAAAAGCTAAAACCGCGCGCGACGTTGTAACTCGCCGCCAGATTGATGAGCGCATAACCCGGATCGATGATCTGCCCAGGAAAATTGTAGTCGAACCGCTGGCCGGTAAAATATCCGGAAACATTCCAGTTCATCCGCCAATAGTTTGCGTTGAGCGTGATATTTCCGGAATTGACCGGCCGGCGCAGCAGGCGGCTGCCGACCAGATAGTTGGGATCAACATCGGCCGGGTCGGTGGGCGCGGAGAGCGTGCGCGTGGAATCATACGTGTAACTTCCGCTCCCGCTGAGCCACCGCGTGATGCGCGCTTCGCCGGAAAAATTGGCGCCGCGGGCGCGCGCCAGGTTGGTGTTGAAAAAAGTGCCCATCCCAAACGGGCAAGCCACCGTCGATGGACTATTAATGAAACTGATGATGTTATGGAAGCGGCTGTCAAAATAATCCGCGGAAAAACGCACGCGGTCGGAAGCCAATTTTTGATCGACTCCCGCGTGAACCGTTCTGCTCTCCTCGGGCGATAGATTGGGATTGCCCGGGAAACAAGGATCGTCGCCGAAGGACTGATCGAATCGCGGTTCCACGATTCCCTGACCGTATGCGGCGTGCAGGCGCGTGTCTCCGAACGCGCCCCGAGCGGTCCGCAGGACATACGAAGCACCCGCCCGCGGCACGACCCGCGTTCCAAAATAGGAGTCATCCTCGGCGCGGGCTCCGGCATCGAGCGTCAATCGTGCAATCGGTTGCCACCGGACATCGAGAAAACCCGACTGATTATTGCGGCGCGCGTGCATGTCGATGAAACTGAGAAAACCATTTTCCACTTCGTACTCGTATCCGGCGGTCACTGCCACGGCATGCAGCAAATAAGTGGACTCACCGGAAAAGCCGGCGCGGTTGTATTGAAAGAAAGAAGGAAAGGTTGGGTCGAAATTAAATTCGCGCGAATAAAGTTCCGTGCCGCTCAGCTGGTGATGCCAGTGCGAGCCGGTTGTAAAGTCCGCGTGCAGCCCCGCGTCGAAATCATGCAAAGCGACCGAGTCGGTGAGGTTTGCGGGTTGCAGCAGCGTCTGCCCGGGCGTGCCCGCCTCGCTGTCGTTATCACGCAGGGAAAGCCCGATCCGCGCCGTATCGGAAACGCGCCAGCCGAAATTTCCGGAGAGCGTACGATCGCGGAATGCATCGTTGGGGCCCTGGCCCGCCGTTTCAAGATCGGAAACTCCGGCGGAATAGTCGAATCGTCCCAGCAAGCCGGAGAGTTCCGCGCCGCCGCGGCCCGTGGAGAAATTGCCGCCGTCCGCGAACGCCGTGAATTCCGGAATGCGCGTCGTCCCCCGATGCGTGAAAATTTGAATTACTCCATCCATCGCGTCCGAGCCGTAGAGCGCGCTTTCCGCTCCGTGGACGATTTCAATCTTGTCGATGTTGTCGAGCGTGAAATTGGAGAAATCGATCAAGCCGCCCGGAATATTTGCCGGCACGCCGTCCACCAGCACCTTGGTGTAATTCGAGTTTCCGCCGTCGAGAAAGAGCGATGCCGACCCGCCCTCAGGTCCCGTGCGCCCAAGGCTGAAGCCCGGCTGCGTCGCCAGCAAATCCGGCAGCGAAGTGGCGATGCGCTGGTCAATCTGTTCGCGCGTAAGAATGGTGAGAGGCGCAGGCGAAGATTCCGCATCGAGCGGCAGCGTCTGCGCGGTGACCACCACTTTCGAGGAGAGCGGTTCAAGCGCCAGGCGAACCTGCAGTTCGCGTGCCTCCCCCGCCGCGATCGTAATTTCCTGCTCGGCCGTCGCGAACGAATCGCGCGTAATCGTGATGCGATAGCGCGCTGGCGGGAGCGTCAAAATAAATCGGCCATCGCCCGTGGAAACGCCGCGCACCGGCGGACCTGCCGGAGAAACGGATTCGGCGACCACTTGTGCGTCGGCAATCAGCGATCCTTGCGGGTCGGTGACAATCCCGGAAATTCTGGCGGTTTGCGTTTGTGCAATGGAATCGGGCGCGACGGACAAGACGATCAAAAAAACGGCGATACAAAGTGAATGCCATATCCGAACGGAGAAACGCATGAGGAGCCTCCTCTCCCGGCTCGCGCGGGAGGTAAAGGTTGTCCGCGTGTCCGGGATCGTTTCCGGCTTTCGCGGTTGCGGACTCCGTCGGTCTCCTGGCTTGGCGGAACTGCGCCGCGCGGCCTTCCCGCCCTGCGAAATTCAGGGCAGTGGCTCGCGCGGAATTTTTCCCGCCTTACAGTCGCGCGGCGGCGACGGTTTTACACCGTCTTCCCGGCACGAAGTCTGCGGTTAGTCTGGCGGGGCGTTTTGAGTAGCGCGGGCTTCAGCCTGCGGGGGTTTGACCTTGCATGGACTAAACCCCGCAGGCTAAAGCCCGCGCTACTAACTCCCCGAATTTAGCGGATGCCCCGTCCTTGCAATTTCGCAAAGTCAGGCGTCCGCGGCACTGCTGCTGAAAAAAACCGGCTAAGTAATATCCTCGCCGCGGCGGGCGCGTAAATTCACGCGCGGCCTTCCCGCGGGACCAATTTCCACATCCAGCGGCGCGTCAAACACCTGCTCCAGCAATTCCTTTTGATACACCGCGGCTGGCGGCCCGACACGCAGGCAGCGCCCAAGCTGCAGCAGCACCACCTGGTCGGCGAATTCAGCGGCCAGTCCAAGCTCGTGGGTCACCACCACCACCGTGTAGCGATTCTCCTGCGCGAGTTGGCGCAAGCGTTCGAGCAATTCCACTTGTGCACCGATGTCCAGGTGCAGTGTGGGCTCGTCCAGCAGAATCAGGCGAGGCTGTTGCGCCAGGGCCCGGGCTAGAATCACGCGCTGTTTTTCCCCGCCGGAAAGTTCGTCGATCGTGCGCTTCCACAGGTGCTCCGCGCCCACCTGAGCCAGGGCGTTGCGAGCCACTTCGATATCTTCCGGTTTCGCAAATCGCAGCGCGCGCCCGTACGGATAGCGCCCTTGCAAAACAAAATCTCCCGCAAGTGCCGGATAGACGATCGGGCTTTCCTGATGCACGACCGCGATCCGTTGCGCGCGCGTTCTCACGTCGAGCCTGCTGGTTTCCTCGCCGTCCAGTTCTACGCGTCCGGAAAGCGGCGCGATCGTTCCCGTGATCAGCCGCAGCAGCGTCGATTTGCCGCTGGCATTGGGGCCTAGGATGGCGACGATTTCGCGCTCGTGCGCCTGGAAGCTGGTCGCGCCGAGCGTGAACGTCGGCACCGATTGTGCGCTCACCGAGTAGGCGTAGCTCGCTTGCTCGACGTTGAGCCGCACCGCTCGTTCGCGGTGGGGTTGCTCCTCGCGCCCGCCGGCAGCATGGGCAAAAGTATCCGGCGTGCTCATCGCAGCCCTCGCCGCAGCAAATAGACGAAAACCGGCGCTCCGGCCATGGCCGTCATCGCGCCGACCGGCAGTTCCGTGGGGGACACTACGGTGCGCGCAAGCGTGTCGGCCAGGACGATGGCAATTGCGCCGCACAGGGCCGAAGCCGGAATCAGCAACCGGTAATCCGACCCGAAGATCAGGCGCACCGCGTGCGGCACCAGTAAGCCGACGTAACCGATCGCGCCGCTGGTGGATACGGCCAGAGCCGTCAAGAGCGAAGCCGATACATACACTACGAGTTTCACGCGTGTCACGTCGACTCCCAGATGAACGGCTTCGCGTTCGCCCGTGAGCAACAGATTCAAATCTGCCGTTGTGCTGTAGATTGCCCCTATGCCCGCGACAAGGCCCACTGTGAAAATCCACTGCATCCCCGGCGACACAGGCGTGGAGAGATCCCCCATTAGCCAGTAGGCTATGCCGCGCAGGTCGCGGCCGGTGAGGGTGGTCATCAGAAACAGGATGATCGCGGAAAAAAACGATGCGGAGATGATGCCGCCGAGCAAGAGCGTCGTGCTATCGAGTTGTCCCTCGCGCCGCCCCAGAAAATAAACGCCGGTAATCGTGGCAATGGCCCCGATAAAAGCGCCCAGCGGCGTCACCAGCGCAAGGCCCGGAGCGATGATCAGAGCGAGGATCGAGCCGAGCGCCGCGCCGCTGGAAACACCCAGAACGTAGGGATCGGCGAGCGGATTGCGAAGCAACGCCTGAAAACTCGCTCCCGCAACCGAAAGCGCTGCGCCCACCAAAATCCCGAGCAGGATGCGCGGCAGTCGCAAATCAAAAACAATCAGCCGGTACTCGGTCGGCAATTCGTCCGCGCGGCCGATGGCGATCCGCCCAAGATCCAGGACGAGGTCGGTGACCGAGATGGGCACGGCGCCCAGCTTCAAAGCGAGAACGACGCTCGCCAGCAGCAACAGCGCGAGACCTCCGCAGGTCCACAGCAATCGCTTGACGGTCAGCGGTCGCATGCGCAGGCCTCTTCGACGATCGGATTGGAGTCCGCGGAAGCAAGTAGCGCAGGCTTCAGCCTGTGGGGTTTGGATTTTGCAGGCGCAAAACCCCGCAGGCTGAAGCCTGCGCTTCTCTGCCCAGAGTGCGCCGCGCGCATTGTGAACGCATCCGAATGCAGCGCGTGCGCCAGGCCTTCGATGGCGTCCACCATTCGCGGCGCCGGACGATTGATGGCGTCGCTGACGACAACGATGTTGCCGCGCTTAATCGCGTCCAGATTTCTCCAGCCGGGACGCGTGCGCAGTGCGTCAATGTCGCGCTGCGTGTCTCCCGCATGCGCGCTTGCAAAAATCAGAACTTCCGGCTGCAGCCGCACAATTTCTTCCATGCTCACATGCGGCCACTCGGCCTTCGTTTCCACGACGGAGCGGCCGCCTGCGCGGCGCAACGCGTCCGCGATAAACGTGTCGCGGCCAACCGAAATCAAAGGTTCGGTCCATACAACAAAAAGCACGCGGCGCTGAGTGACGCCAGCGAGGCGATGGTCGAGATCGGCGAGGCGTCCGCGCAGATCCTCGGCCAAGGTTGCGGCGGATTTTTCCGCGCCCAACGCTCTGCCGATATGTTCCACCGAGGTGATCATTTCCTCCACGGAATGAGGGTCCGAGGCCACGTAGACCGGCAAGCCGATGTGATCTAGTGCATTCACCGTTTCGCGACGGTTGATCGACTTCGTGGCGAGCACTAAGTCCGGCATGAGCGCCACGATTTCTTCCAGATTCGGATTCACCGGCCCGCCCACGTGCGGCTTCTGCCCAGCCTCAGTCGGGTAATCGCAAAAATCAGTGTCGCCGGCTAAATGATTTCCTTCGCCCAGCGCAAAAACAATTTCAGTAAGGTTCGGCGCGAGCGAGACGACGCGGGCTACTTCTTGAGGAACTTGAATCTTCCTGCCGACTTCGTCTATAAGTTCACGTCCCGCCGGAATCGCAGCCCGCGCCGAGCTAGTTTGTCCCGCGACGCCCCCTTCGCAGAGAAGCAGAAACAACACTACGAACCCCCAACAGTTCGCGGCAAGCCGGCGCCTTCGGAATTCCGCGCCTACTCCGTTCGGCGTGCACGGCATATTTTCAAATGCCATCATTTTCGATTTGCGCCAATAAAAAAAGCCTCGCGAGAAACACGAGGCGTATCGTGCCGCACCCTTTCTCGCGAAGAGTGCCGGCTGCTACAGCCTGGGAGGGTGTCCTGACTTTCGGCGATTCGCCGATCACAGTGGCGGGACCGTGGCCGATTCTCACGGCCTTCCCCGCATCCCAAACATGCTAATTGTCGAACGGAAGTCTATGTTGCGCGAAGATCGCTGTCAACACTCGCCCTCCGGTGATGCCGGAATATTTTCTGCTGACTCCGTGTGCCTGCAAATCGGTTGGGCGAATTTCACATCCCAAGGATAAAACAGAATGAGCTTTCTGCTTTTTTCAACAGCCTGTTAGACTCCTCCGGGGGTGATCGCCGTGGTTCCTGCGCTTCTGGTTGGACATGTCTTGGGCCTTGTGTTCTGGGTGGGGGGCTTGCTGGTGACATCCATGGCGCTTACGCGCCACACGCAAGAGGCCTCGGCGGATGGCCGTCAGGCGCTGGCCCGCCTCGAGCGCATCTACCTGCGAGGCCTGGCGGATCCCGGAGCGCTTCTGACGTTACTCGCCGGGATTGGCCTGATTACGACCAACTCTTCGTACTATCTTCACGCGCCGTGGCTGCATATCAAACTCACTTTCGTTTTGATCCTGATCGGCCTGCACGGAATCGTGGCCGTGAGAACCAAGAGATTTGCCAGGGGACGAATTTCGCTGAAACGCAGCGAAGCGCGCCTGCTGGTGATAGCCACGCTGCTCATCTTTCTGTCTATCCTCATAGCCACCCTGGTGGGTCAAGTTTATCTGACCTGACGAGACGTAGCAGGGCCTGATCGTGGACCGGCCTTCCGCCCCTGCGGGCGCGCCGATTTCACCGGACCTTAATTCTCAGAGGGAAAATCCAAGCCGGGGCCACTACAGAGATTTCGTCAGGGAAACTGGCAGAGCAGGAGATCAAATGCGAGAGAAATCCCGCTCGTCTGCCTCTTGCGTCCAGTGGACATCGTCGATCCACCAACGTCCCTCCGTGCGGATCAACGAGAAGCGCGCGCGGTAATCTTTGTCGTCGGCGCCATGAAGATAGATTTCCAGCGTGACACCCGGGCCGGTATACGCCGGCGTTTCCGCGCGCACCACGTCCGCATGAAACATGCGCCAGTGCCTGACGAACAGCTCGTGCCAGGTGTCAAACGAAACCTGCCCGCGGTAGCGGGGTGAAAACATGTCGTAGGCCGGCCGCAGTTCGCCGCGATCGAGGGCGCGAAGCTGCGCGCGAACGATTTCCTGAGGGCCGGTGGAAAAAATGCCGAATGGAGAGTCGAGTCGAACCAGGATCCAGGAAGTCAAAATGAACGCCGCCAGCGCGAGCGAAAGAAGCAAATACAGGTTGCGGCGGAAACCGCGCCTTCGCGACGCGGCATCCTCAGATGTAGCAACGGCTGTCCCATTGTCCATGACGAACTCGCGCTGCTGCACAATTGCGGCAATCAGTTCGGCAGAACCCTCAGCGGGCGCGTCCTGTTCTTGCCCGGGGCGGGGATCGATTGACCCTTCGGGGGAATTTCGTTCAGGAATGTTTTGCGGATCGTCCATGCGGATCTCCCGCGCCGCGGGGAGACGCGTTCGTCGTACCTAACGATTCTTCCACTGTGGCTTCCGTTTTTCAAGCAGCGCGCGCAAGCCTTCCTGGGAATCTTCCAAGCGGTAAAGTTCGTTCAGGAAAATGCTCATGGAATTGCGCAGCGCGTCGCGCAGGGACAATCCCATCCCGCCGAGCACCGCTTTCTTGGCCATCCCCAGCACCGCGCCGGATTGCGCCGTGATCTTTCCGGTCAGTTCGTTCACCGCGGCCTGCAGTTGCGCCTCGGGCACCAGCCGGTTCACCAGGCCGAGGTCACGCGCTCGCTCGGCGGAAATGGCCTCGCCCGTCAGGACGAGTTCCAGCGCCCGCTTTGGGCCGATGATGTGCGGAAACATCGTGGAGGCCAGAGGAGGAAACATTCCGATCGTGATTTCCGGCAGGGCAAATCGCGCCCGCGGCGTGGCCATTACCAGATCCCCGTAGGCCACTAGTTCCGCGCCGCCGCCGATAGCCGCGCCGTCCACGATCACCAGCACCGGCTGTGGTGCCTCTACCATGGCGATACACGCCGCGTGAAAAGCGTCCAGCATCGAAAACGCGCGCTCGCCCGTGTACTCGCCGATATCCACACCCGCGCAAAAAACTTTTCCCGCGGCGTCCAGGACGATCAGCTTCACCGCGCCATTTTCGGCGACGATCCCGATGCCGTCGGCGAGTTCGCGCAGCATCTGCTCATTCAATAGATTGTGTTCGGGACGTTGCATCGTGAGGCGCGCCACCGGACCCTCGACTTGATAACGGATGAACTCAAAGCTTCCCGGCGCGCGGCGCGCAGGTTTAGCGAATATTTCTTCTGCCTGGACGTGGTCAGCCATTTTTTCGCTCCGATTTATGCTAGCACGGGCGGCGTTGGCCAGAAGAGAGGTCTGCGCTGTTTGAAGTTAAGAGTTAACAGTTCAAAATTTAGAGTCGAGAGTCGTCTGTTTATAGTTGAGAATTTCCGAACGGCAGACCGCGTTCCCAGGCTTCCGTCATTTCGTTTCGCGCGTGGTAAGCGTCACTATATTTCGCGGAGCGCGGAGACCGCGAGCAGCTGGTTCTCTCCACGAATTACGATTCACGCCTCGCGAATCACGGCTCTTCATGTATCCTATCCTTCATGCACGATCTCGGATATTTTCGCGAACACCTCGCAGAATTTGAACAGATGGCCGCCAACCGCGGCGTGGCTATCGATTTCGCCGCTTTTCGCGCGATCGATCAGGAGCGTCGCGAACGAATTACCGCCGCGGAGCGGTTGAAAGCTCAACGCAACAAAGCGAGCGAGGAGATCCCCCGTAGAAAAAAAGCGGGCGAAGACGTTTCCTCACTGCTTGCGGAGATGAAACAAGTGTCGGAGGAAATCAAGCTGGCCGACGAGCGCATCGCGGAACTCGACGCCAAACTCTCGGAGTTCATGCTGACTGTGCCCAACCGCCCGCACAGTTCGGTCCCGGTCGGCCACGACGCGGCGGCGAATGTCGAGGTGCGCCGCTGGGGCGCTCCGCCCAAATTTAATTTCAAGGCGCGCCCGCATTGGGAAATCGCCGAGAACGCCGGGATCCTCGATTTCCAGCGCGCCGCAAAAATGAGCGGCGCGCGTTTTGCAATCTATCGCGGACTCGGCGCGCGCCTCGAGCGCGCCCTGGCTGCGTTTTTTCTCGACATGCACGCGGCCAACGGATACACCGAGATTCTCCCGCCGTTCATTGTAAATTCCGCGGCTCTTACCGGCGTGGGCCAGTTGCCAAAATTTGCCGCCGACATGTTTCACCTCGAAGGCACGGACCTTTGGCTGACGCCGACATCCGAAGTCGAGCTCACCAGCCTCTATCGCGATGAAACGCTCGACGCCGGCTTGCTGCCGATCAAGGTTTGCGCCTGGACCGCCTGCTTCCGTTCCGAAGCGGGCGCCGCCGGAAAAGACACCCGCGGCCTCAAGCGCCAGCACCAATTCCAAAAAGTCGAAATGTTCAAATTCACGCGGCCGGACCAGAGTTACGAGGAACTCGAATCGCTGGTCGCCAATGCCGAACAAATTCTCCAAAAACTCGGCCTGCACTACCGCGTCGTGGGCCTCTGCACGGGCGACATGGGTTTCGCCTCCTCAAAAACGTACGACATCGAAGTGTGGCTCCCCTCCGCAAACGAGTTCATGGAAATTTCCTCCTGCTCCAACACCGAATCGTTTCAGGCACGCCGCTCCGGCATTCGCTTCAAACCCAAGGGCGGCAAAAGCGAATTCGTGCACACCCTGAACGGTTCGGGCCTCGCCGTGGGACGCACCTGGCTTGCCATTATGGAAAATTATCAGCAAGCCGACGGTTCCGTTCTAATCCCAGAAGCGCTGCATTCCTATTTGGGTACGGACCGCATCCCCGCAAAGCCTTGAATTTGCTCTCTATGATCCGGAAACGCAGTCTTTCAAGCTCGACTGGCAAACCCACGTGCTTTAGAGGCGTTTGAGGCCTTCGCAGCAGTCCCGGCCCAAACTCCCTACCTTCTTGCCGTTTTCCCCCTATTTCACATTAAGTCGCTTAATATGAATAGCTTAGCAATGCTCCTTCTCCCAATCTTGTTAGCGGGCGTGTTTCCAAAGCATCTTGGCCCAAAATATCCCCGTTCTTCGGTTGACACCGCTTTTCCCGGTTGACTACACTCGGGTTATTGCGCGATCCATTTTCGCGCATTAGCATTAGGACGTAGAAAGTAACTACTCAAGGGGCTTCGGCCCGCCTGGTTCTTCGGAATGCAGTCGAAGTGGGTGACGGAGAACACGCGCGGCAGGCTGGGCCACGACGAGCCGCTGGGAAGCGTCGAGCGGGTGAATTTACTAGAGCGAATGGATCGGTGGGTGAGCCGAAGGCTGGCGTGGCTGATACGAACGCTGATTGCCCGGGCCCTGGGAAATTCAGGACGGGCATCCATGCCGCACCCCCAAGACACGCGCTCTGCGGTTCCCCTGCATCGCGATCCCTGGTGCGGCACGTACGTCTCACCTGAAATTTCTTTTCCCTTGGAGCAAGCGGGCCAGGTGTTGCACTTCTGTTCTACCGAGTGTCGCGCGCGCTATCAGCGCTCTTCGCAGCGCGCGGCAAGTGCGTAGTCGCAATACTCAAGGAGAGAAACGTCCATGGCCACGGTTCTGAAAGCGGTCCCTCAACCCATCCTGCCGCGGATGGCTCCGCGCGAAGACTTGAATCCGTTTCGCATCGCGCAAATCCAGTTTGACATGGCGGCGGAATATTTGAAGCTCGATCCCGGCTTGCGCCAGATCCTGCGCACGCCGAAGCGCGTCATGGAGGTTTCTATTCCGGTGAAAATGGACAACGGGCAAACAAAAGTGTTCACCGGATTTCGCGTGCAGCACAACGTCTCGCGGGGCCCGGCCAAGGGCGGACTGCGCTATCACCCCAACGTCACGCTCGATGAAGTGAAGGCCCTGGCTGCCTGGATGACCTGGAAAACGGCGACGGTCAATCTCCCCTACGGCGGCGCCAAGGGCGGCATCGTTTGCGATCCCAAGCGTATGTCCAAGGGCGAACTGGAGCGCATGACGCGCCGCTACGCCGCGGAAATTCAGCCGATCATCGGCCCCGAAGTCGATATCCCCGCGCCCGATGTTTACACCGACTCGCAGACCATGGCGTGGATTATGGACACCTACGCCATGACCGTCGGACACGCCACTCCCGGTGTAGTGACCGGGAAACCGGTTTCCATTGGCGGATCCGAAGGACGAACGGACGCGACTGGACGCGGTGTCCTGTTCGTGACTGAGGAAGCCTGCAAGGTGAAGAAGATAAATTTGCGCGGCGCGACCGTCGCGATTCAAGGCTTTGGCAATGTGGGCTCGGCCGTGGCGCGGCTCTTTGCGGAGAAAAAAGCGAAAATCGTGGCCATCAGCGACTCCCGCGGCGGCGTGCACAATCCGCGCGGCATCGACCCGCTCCGCGCCTTGCGGTACAAGGAGCGTTCGGGCACGGTCGTCGGCATGCCCGGCGCGTCGCGCATCTCCAACGACGAACTTCTGGCTCTCAAGTGCGACATTCTGGTACCCGCGGCGCTCGAAAACGTCATCACCTTGCACAACGCCGACCAGATCAAGGCGAAAATTGTCGCCGAAGCCGGCAACGGACCGACTACTCCGCACGCGGACGAAATTCTTTCGCGCAAGGGCGTCTTTGTCGTGCCGGATATTCTCGCCAATGCCGGCGGCGTCACCGTCAGCTATTTCGAATGGGCGCAGGATTTGCAGGGATTTTTCTGGCAAGTCCAGGAAGTGAATTCCAAGCTGGAATTCGTGATGCGCCGCGCGTTCAACGACGTGCACGAAACCATGCGCAAGTTCCACGTTTACCCGCGCGCCGCCGCGTACATCCTAGCCGTAGGACGCGTCGCTGACGCCACTCTGGTTCGCGGTTTATTTCCGTAAAAGCGAGTTCGCGCTGCAAAGGGGAGTCACTCAATGAGTGATTCCCTTACTTCCCTTCAAGAAAATTAATAAACTTCGCGCGTGAAATTCCCTCTTCACACAACAATGACAGGAATCCGGGAACCCCAATCTCCCGATTGGCGATTTGCGTGACGTCATTCAGGAGAATGGCGTTCCCGGGAAATATCTCCAGATGATTCTTCGCCCATCCTGATCGGATGCGCTTACAGCAACAGCGTCTTATCTTTTCGTTTCGTATCCGTCATCGATTTTCATGGGAATTGGGGTCTAACTGCGGGAAGCTTGGACATATTCGAGATCCAGGAAGGCAACCAATGTTTCGTCGTCGGTGGGGATCGGCTCCTTGTGTTTTTTTAGGCTCTCGATGTAGCCACAAATAGCGTCCTTCGCCATTTTTCTGGCCTCACCTAATGTGCGTCCGTATGTAACGCATCCAGGCAGTGCGGGCACAATTACTGTGAATCCTCCCTCGGGGTCCGGGCTCAAAAAAATGTTGAAGCGGAGGTGTTTCTTTTTCATAGCAAGTGGGATGATGCTTAACGAGGAACCGAAGACGAGTCAATTATCTCCAGTGTCTGTTTCAATTGTGCCAACTGGCAATTTTAGTCGCCTTCGCGGATTTCTCAAATGAGCCGCGAGCGGCAAAAAAGATGTTGCGTGTGAGCGTACACGCGCGTACATTTCGACTTGCCGGCTCGCGCGACGTTCTGGCGCAGCCGGCCCACTTTTCTGTGGGCGATTTTTTTTGCGCGGAGGGACTCGAAGAATTGTCCAATCACGTAAATACGGCTCCCCCGATCGTTCTGACCATCGCGGGTTTCGATCCATCCGCCGGCGCGGGAGTCGCGGCCGACCTTAAGACCATCGCTGCGCACAATTGTTACGGCGTTGCGGCCATCACGGCGCTGACCGTGCAATCCACGCAGGGCGTTAAATCCGTCCATGACACTCCCGCCGCGGAATTGCGCGCTCAATTGGACGCCCTCCTCGAAGATTTGAAAATCTCCGCAATTAAAATCGGCATGCTGGGCCATCGCGGGAACGCTGTCGTCGTCGCCGAATTCTTGGATCGCGCGGGCGTCCCGAACGTCGTTCTGGATCCGGTGATGAAATCCACGTCCGGCGAAACCGATCTGATCGATGCGGGCGGAATCAAATTTATCGGAGAAGAATTACTGAAACGCGCAACCGTGGTGACACCCAATATTGCCGAAGCCGAAGTTCTTTCGGGCATTGCGATCAAGGATCATGCCGGAATGGAAGCAGCGGCGCGCAAGATCGTCGAGCGCGGAGCGCGCGCCGTGGTTGTCAAGGGCGGCCACATGGAGAAGGCCATCGACGTCCTCTTCGACGGGACGGAAGTGTTGCGGTTCGGCGGCGAACACCTCAAGAGTGAAAACACGCACGGGTCCGGGTGCACATTCGGATCGGCCATAGCCGTGCAACTTGCGTTAGGCCGCCCCCTGCGGGAAGCCGTCCTGCTCGCCAAAGCGTATGTGACCATCGCGATCGAAAAAGGTTTCTCCATCGGCAAGGGCCCCGGCCCGCTTGATCATTTTTACCGCGTGCACCAGGAACCACCCACGCGCGGCATCCACGAAGTCCCGCAACACGGCATGCACCCCGCCGCCGAACCCGGCGCCCACTAGAAAATCAAACGCACCGGAACCACAGATGCACACGGATAAACACGGATAAAAACGAAGAAAACTGACAACTGGTTGTCAGGTGAGTTTACAGCCTGCTTAAACCGCACAAAATTGGTTTTAAATTCTATTTTGTTTTATCCGTGTTCATCTGTGTGCATCTGTGGTTCCATTTCTCTGGTAGGCGACGCGGCCTGCAACGATTGTCGCCATGGGAGCGCCGCGGAATTCACGCCCGTCGAAAGGAGAATTGCGCGACTTGCTCGCGGATTCTGCCGCGCGGAAGGTCCATTTGTGGTCGGTGGAAAAAATTGTCAGGTCGCCCGGCTCATTTTCCGCGATGCGGCGCTGCATCCCTAACACGCGCGCTGCTCCTGAGGTGAACAATTCCACCATGCGTATCAGCGAAATTTTCCCGGCGTGCACCAATTCCAGCCCGAGCCCGATCGCCGTCTCAAAACCGGTCACGCCGAATGGCGCGCGGTCAAACTCCACGTCTTTGAGCGCGGCCTCGTGCGGCGCATGGTCGGTGGCGATGGCGTCCACGCTGCCGTCGGCGAGCCCGGCAATTAGCGCATCGCGATCTTCGCGCGAAGCAAGCGGCGGATTCATTTTGTAGCGCGTGTCGTATTGTACGTCCTCATCGGTGAGCGTGAAATGGTGCGGCGTCACCTCGCATGTAACCGGCAGGCCTTTGGACTTGGCGGCACGCACGAGTTCCAGCGAGGGCCGCGCGGATAAATGCGCGATGTGCAGGCGACAGCGGGTCAACTCGCCCACTTGCACGTCCCGCGCTACCGCCAGCGATTCCGTGGCTGCGGGCATTCCGCGCAGCCCCAGCCTCACGGATTGTATTCCCTCGCGCATCACCGCGCCGGCAAACAACGAACTATCCTCGCAGTGGTCGATCACCGGCATATCCAGCGCGCGGCAATATTCCATCACCTGCCGCAAAAGTTTCGCCGTGGCGATCGGCCGCCCATCGTCGGAAACCGCCACGATTCCTGCTTGCTTCATCGCGGCGATTTCTGCAAGCGCTTCGCCCTTGCTGCCGATGGATGCCGCGCCGATCGGCCACACGCGCACGGGCGAGACCGCAGCGGCGCGTTCCATGATCGAGCGCGTCACGGATGCGTTGTCATTCACAGGGCGCGTATTCGGCATGGGGCAAACAGCCGTGAAGCCGCCGCGCGCCGCAGCTCGCGTCCCGGTTTCGATTGTCTCCGAAGATTCTCCGCCCGGCTCGCGCAGATGGCAGTGCAAATCGATAAAGCCCGGCGCGACAATTAAATTTCTGGCATTGAAAATTTCCGCGCCCCGGGCGCGTGACGCCAGCTGTCCGGGCGCCGCGACCGCGGCGATGCGATCCCCATCGAGCAGAATGTCGCGCTGCGCGTCAGTCCCGCTCGCGGGGTCGAGCACGCGACCATTGCTAATCAGCAGCATGAGAGGATTCCCTTTCCGAAGAGCCGTCCGCGCCGATCATTAGAAACAGCAGGGCCATGCGCACGGCCAGCCCGTTGGTCACCTGCTCGAGCACGCACGATTGCGGCCCGTCGGCCACGGCAGGATCGATTTCCAGCCCGCGCACCATCGGCCCGGGATGCATGACCAGCGCATCCGGCTTGGCAATCCGCAGCCGCTCCGGAGTGAGCTGGTATAAAAGAATGTATTCATCAATGGACAGCGCGGGCTCGTGCAGCCGTTCTTGTTGAACGCGCAAAGTCAGGACGACATCCGCGTCTTCCAGGGCTTCCGCAATGCGCGTGACACGCCGGATCGCGGTGCCGGCGGGAACAAGGCACTCAAGTTCCCGCGGCAGCCACATGGCCGGCCCGCACAGCGTAATGCGGCAGCCGAATTTCGAGAGCAGGTGAATATTCGAGCGCGCCACGCGGCTGTGCAGGATGTCGCCGAGAATCGTGACGTTCAGCCCTTCGAGCGTCCCGCGCCGGTCGCGAATCGTCAGCGCATCGAGCAGCGCCTGCGTGGGATGTTCGTGCGTGCCGTCGCCCGCATTGATCACCGGCAGGGGCAGGTTGCGCGCCACAAAATCCGGCGCACCCGAGGAACTATGTCGCATCACGATACAATCCGGCTTCATCGCGTCGAGCGTCCGCACGGTGTCCAGAAGCGATTCCCCTTTTTTCAGGCTTGACGATTCCGCCTGCAGGTTCATCTGGTCCGCGCCAAGGCGCGCCGCCGCCGTGGCAAAACTGATGCGCGTGCGCGTGGAGGGCTCGAAAAACGCCAGCGCCACGGTCTTCCCGCGCAGGGTCGCCAATTTTTTCAATGGGTGCCGCTGGATTTCCTGGAAGGGTTTCGATTGGTCCAGCAGAAATAAAATTTCTTCGGCGCTGAGCGGTTCAATCCCTAGCATGTGGCCGAAGCGAAATGGCACAACTGTCCTCGAAATCTAGGCCGGGCACTTCACTAGGTTCGCCGGCGTCAGGGAACGCGCTCGACAAGCACGACGCGCTCTTCCTGATCAATCTCAGTCAGGCGGACTTCGATGATCTCGGTGTCGCTGGTTTGCACGCTGCGACCAACGAATGTCGCCTCGACGGGCAATTCGCGATGCCCGCGCTCGATCAGGACGCACAAGCGCACGCGCTTCGGACGTCCCAGATCAAAAAGCCCGTTCATTGCCGCGCGAATCGTGCGCCCCGTGTACAACACATCGTCCACAACCACCAGGTCCTTGTCGTCCACCGGAAACGGAATGTCGCTCGATTGCAAAACGGGCTGCGCAGCAACTTTGGAAAGGTCATCACGGTACAGGGTGATGTCCAGCGTCCCCACCGGCACGTCCACTCCATCAATGCCCCGCATGGCCTGGGCGATCCGCTTGGCCAGGGGAACGCCGCGCCGGCGAATTCCGATCAATGCCAGGTTGGAGGTGCCCCCGCTTTTCTCGACGATTTCGTGGGCCAGACGCTGCACGGTGCGATCGATTTCCGTGGCTGTCATCAATTGCGTCTTTTCAACGATGCGCATTGGGCGAACATCCTAGCATAGTGCCAGCCGCTCTCGAAGCGCGCGTTACGGAGCGCCGCCGGATTTCCGCCGTTTTTCCACAAGCCTTCCACACCGGCGCGAATTCGCATGCTAGAATCCCGCGCGTGACCGTGGCCGCCGCAGCAGACCTCTCCGTAAATCTCGGCGCATTGCGCCTCTCCAATCCCATAGTGGCCGCCAGCGGAACCTTTGGCTACGGCGTCGAATTTGCCCACCTCGTGGATTTGAACCGCCTGGGCGGAATTGTCGTAAAGGGACTTTCTCTCGAACCAATGGCCGGGGCTGCGGCGCCTCGCTTGTGCGATACGCCGTCAGGGATGCTCAATGCCGTTGGCCTGCAAAATGTTGGCGTGCGCGCCTTCGTTGCGGAAAAACTGCCTGCCCTGCGCCAGTACCGCACAGCAGTTATTGCAAACGTATTCGGCTGCACTGTCGAAGAATACGTGGGTGTGATCCGGATTCTCGAGGATGCCGAAGGGCTCGCGGGCTACGAACTCAATATCTCTTGCCCGAACACGGCGCATGGGGGTATGCAGTTCGGCAGCGATCCCCAATTGGTCTCGGAAGTCGTATCCGCCGCCCGGCAGGCGGCCCTCCGCCCCCTGTGGGTCAAGCTCTCGCCGAATGTCACTGACATCGGAGCCATCGCCAAGGCGGCCGAACAGGCCGGAGCGGATGCCCTCACGGTGGCGAACACTTACCAGGCCATGAGCATAAATGTTCAGACCCGGAAATCGAGGTTGGGACGGGTGACTGGGGGCCTGTCGGGCCCTGCGATCAAGCCCATCACCCTGCGGCTAGTCTATGAGGTGAGCCGTGCGGTTAAGATACCTGTCGTCGGTTTGGGGGGCGTGGAGAAGGCCGAAGACGCCCTGGAATACATCATCGCCGGCGCCTCGGCGGTACAAGTCGGAACGGCGAATTTTTCACAACCCAGGGTGTGCGAGGATATCTTAGATCGGCTGGAAAGATACTGTACGGACAATAAGATCAATAATATCAGTGGTTTAGTTGGAACATTTGAGGCCGATTCTGCTTGAATCGCCTGGCGGCGCATGCTAGCATCCTTTAGCGCCAATGACTACGGGGGAACACTATGCGTAGTCGTCTCTTCATGATCTGGGCAGCCCTCCGCTGGCTCCCATTGATGTTCCTGATAGCCCAGGGGCTTGAAGCCCCCTTGGTGGCGCATGTCAGCCAACCCCTTAAGCCAATTCGAGTTTGGACTGCCAAAACAAGCTGGTATGGCGGCAAATTTCAGGGCCGCAAGACCGCCAGCGGCGAAAGATACGACATGTATTCCATGACAGGAGCAAGCCCGGATCTACCGTTCGGCTCCCTTGTTCGCGTTTCCAATCCCAGAACCCATGTGGCTCAGCTGATCCGAATTAATGATCGGGGTCCATTCATAGACGATCGTGAGCTGGATGTCTCATACCTCGTTGCCTGCCGCCTGGGCATTTTGGATAATGGCATTTCGCGCTTGCGCGTCGAACTCCTCGAGGTCCCGAAACGTCAGTGAATGAGCGAGCCCGCCAGAAGCTGATCCTCGCGCTTGATTTCCCCACCCTCGAACCTGCTTTAGAGCTAGCCCGATCCCTTTCCTCAATTGTCGGGATGTTCAAGATAAATATACAGTTATTTACTTCCCAGGGTCCTGCTGCGGTAGAGAAATTGAGCCAGTTAGGACCAGGCATATTCCTTGACCTGAAATTTCACGATATCCCAAATACTGTCAAAGGAGCCGTCAAAAGCGCCTTGGAGTTGCCGGGAGTGCAGTTGCTGGATTTGCATGCCTTGGGAGGCACAGAAATGATGCGCGCGGCTGAGCAAGCCAGGGATGAGGCTAAACTCTCAAAATCCGCGATTGTTAAATTGCTGGCAATAACAATCCTGACGAGTATGGATAACGCCGCGCTGAGGGGCGTCGGCATAGCGGGCCCCCCATCAAGACGCGTGGTTCAGCTGGCCCGCCTCTCGCGAAAAGCAGGCATGGATGGAGTTGTAGCGTCTCCCCAGGAAGTCCGTGCGATTCGGCGGGCCTGCGGGAATGACTTCCTGATCGTGGTTCCAGGTATCCGCCCCGGAGCAACCAGCGGGTCGGCCGGCGGGCGGAAGGGGAAGACGGATGATCAAGCGCGTGTCGCCACCCCTGCGGAAGCAATTCGTGCTGGTGCGGATTATCTGGTAATCGGGAGGCCAATTACGGGCGCGCCCGACCCGGGAGCGGCGGCGCGCTCTATTCTGGCGGAAATCAGTTCAGCGCTCCCGCGAAGTTGAGCGTCGAATTCTGCCCGCTGGAAAATTCCACCGGATCAGACCCACCCTGGTTATGAATTCTGACTTGCGTCAACTGGGGCGCGAACGTGCTATAATTTGCCCATTGAGTCTTGCGCTGTCCCGTCCTTGCGACGGAAAGCGACTCAAAAGGCAGGTACATCATGGGAGAGTTTAGCCCATTTCATTGGCTGGTAGTGCTCGCCATCGTGGTGCTATTGTTTGGCGGCAAGAAAATTCCGGAAGTGATGCGTGGCTTGGGAGAAGGGATCCGAAGCTTTAAAGAAGGCATGCATGGCGCGGGGCAAGGGCCCGCGCAATCGACACAGGTGTCCCCTCCTGCAGCGCCACCGGCGACTCCGGCCATTGAGGAAAAGAAGTAGTTCCTCAAGCGATTGCCCGATTCGGGATTCGTGTGAAAGGGCGGTTCACGAGACCGCCCTTTTTGTTTGCCGATTATTTTTCTTCTCGCCAGCCGAGTTCGCGCAGCAGCGCATATAATCTCGCCAGCGGTAGACCCACCACGTTGAAATAACAGCCTTCAATTCCGGAAATATACCGGCCGGCGAAACCTTGAATCGCGTAGGCACCCGCTTTGCCCAGGGGCTCGCCGGTCGCAACGTAGGCGTCGATTTCCCTTTGGCTGATCGGAGCAAACGTTACTGTTGAATTTTCAACTGCCTTTCGCTCGGCGCCGCTCGGCAATCGCAATAGGAAAATTCCGGTAAGGACATGGTGAGTGCGCCCGCTAAGCTCGGCCAGCATTTCGCGCGCGTCCGCGGAGTCGCGCGGCTTTCCGAGAATTTCGCCGTCCAGTTCGACCGTAGTGTCCGCTCCCACGACAATGCACTCGCGCGGGGCGGCGCCCAGTTGTACGGCCGCCGCGCGAGCTTTTGCTTCCGCCAGCCGCGCGACCATTTCCCGCGCCGGCTCGCCCGGAAGCGCCGTCTCGTCGATTTGAGTGGTGTGGATATCAAACGCAATCCCCGCATTGCGTAAGATTTCCGCGCGGCGCGGCGAAGATGACGCAAGAACTATTTTCATTTCCGTGACTTTATATCATGCGCCTCGCGGTTCGAGGACGAGTCAGTTACGAAACCGAAATCTCTTGCAGGGTTGCGCCCTTCCTGCAAGCCCCGCATACTTCCCGCATGGATCGGCGATTATTCCTGCACCTTCTGCAGCGAACAGCCGTGACCGCGGCCGCGTCCCGAATGCTAGACGGCTCAGCGTTATACGCCAGCGCTGGGCCGCAAAACCCTGCGAACCCCGGCGAGTCAAAGCGTCCGCAGATTGCCATCACCATGGACGACCCCAGCGTCAACGTCAGCGCGCAAATGGGTTGGCAAGAGGCAAATGAACGCATTCTTGGAGCCCTGGCCGGACGGAATCTCAAGGCCGCTCTTTTTGTTTGCGGGATGCGTTTGGATCGGCCCGAAGGCCGCAGCCTGCTTACCGCTTGGGACAATGCAGGTCATCTCATTTGCAACCATTCCTATTCACATCTGACTTACATGAGCAGGACAAGTTACGAGGAATTTGCGGCGGATTTTCTTCGGAACGAGCCAATCATCGCCCCCTATCGCCGCCGCAAACCGTTTTTCCGATTCCCATCTTTGAAAGAGGGGGATACAGCGGAAAAGCGGGACCGCTTCCGAACTCTCCTAAAAGACCACAGCTACCGCGTTGGCCACGTCACCGTTGATGCTTCGGACTGGTACGTTGATCAGCGCATGCAACAGCGATTGCAGCAAAATCGTAAGGCCAAACTTGAGCCGTACAGAGATTATTTGGTGGCGCATCTGCTGGATCGCGCGTCCTTTTACCGCCAGCTGTCTCTTGACCTTCTAGGGCGCGAGATTCCCCACACCCTGCTGGTGCACTACAGGATGATGAATGCGCTTTTCCTTGAAGCTACAATGGCTGCATTTGAAAAGGCCGGCTGGACGTGGGTAGATGCCGACCGTGCGTATGAAGACCCTATCTTCAGGAAAGAGTCGCAAACGGTTCCCGCAGGAGAGAGTCTTGTCTGGGCGCTGGCTGCGGAAAGCGGAAAGTTCAAGGACCGCCTCCGCTGGCCCGGCGAAGACGACACCTATGAAAAGCCGAAGATGGACGCGCTGGGGCTGTGAGAAACTACAAGACCACTGATTCCGTGTACTCGCCGAAAACACGGCGCAGGGCGTCGGAGATTTCGCCGACAGTGGCGTAGGCGTCGACGCCGGCTGCGATCGCGGGCATCAAGTTTTCACCGGAGCGCGCGCGCCGCTCGACTTCGGCGACGGCAGCTTGGGCACGCGCAGAATCGCGCCGCGCGCGCAGGGCGCGAACGCGCTCGATCTGCGCGCGTTCCACTTCCGGATCGACGCGCATCGTCGGAATGGCCGCTTCCTTTTCCGCGACGAACTGGTTCACACCGACGATTACCTGTTCGCCGCGCTCGATGGCGCGCTGATAATCATACGCGGCCCTTTGGATCTCACCCTGCACATATCCGGTTTCGATGCCGCGCAGCACGCCTCCGAGCGCGTCAATCCTGGCAATATATTCCTTCGCGCGAGATTCAATTTCGTCCGTCAATTTCTCAATCGCGTAGGAACCGCCGACCGGGTCCGCCGTATTCGCGACGCCCGTTTCGTGCGCGATGATCTGCTGCGTGCGCAAGGCCAGAAGCGCCGCGTCCTGGGTGGGAAGCGCGAGCGCCTCATCCATCGCGTTGGTGTGCAGGGACTGGCAGCCGCCGAGCACGGCTGCGAGCGCCTGAACCGCCACGCGCACGATGTTGTTCTCCGGCTGCTGCGCGGTGAGCGAACTTCCGGCCGTCTGCACGTGAAAGCGGAGCATCATTGAAGCGGGATCTTTCGCGCCGAAACGGTCGCGCATCAAATGCGCCCAGAGCCTGCGGGCGGCGCGGTACTTGGCGATCTCCTCAAGCAAATCGTTGTGCGAGTTGAAGAAAAACGAAAGCCGCGGCGCGAATTCATCCACGGCCAATCCCGCGGCGACCGCGGCTTCGACGTAGGCGATCGCGTCAGCCAGCGCGAAGGCAACTTCCTGCGCCGCCGTCGAGCCCGCCTCCCGAATGTGATACCCGGAAATGGAGATCATGTTCCAGGCCGGCAGTTCGGCGCGGCACCAGGCGAACAGGTCCGTCACGATGCGCATCGAAGGGCGCGGCGGATAGATGTACGTGCCGCGGGCGATGAATTCCTTCAAAATGTCGTTTTGCACCGTTCCGGAAATTTTCCGCAAATCCGCGCCCTGCTTCCTTGCGACGGCGGCGTACAGCACCAGCAGAATCGCGGCCGTCGCGTTGATCGTCATGGAAGTCGTCACGCGGTCCAGAGGAATATGCTCGAAGAGCGCCTCCATGTCTTCGAGCGAATCGATAGCCACGCCGACTTTCCCCACTTCTCCGGCGGCGCGCGGATGATCCGAATCGTGGCCGATCTGAGTCGGCAAATCGAAAGCCACAGACAATCCCGTTTGCCCTTTCGCGAGCAAATAGCGGAAGCGTTCGTTGGATTGAGCCGCCGTCCCAAATCCGGCGTATTGCCGCATGGTCCACAGACGCCCGCGGTACATGGTGGGATAAATGCCGCGGGTATACGGAAATTCCCCGGGGACGCCGATGGTCTCTTCGGCGTTTTGGCCCGCAAGGTCTTCCTGCGTATATACGGTTTTCAGCGGAATGCCGCCGAGCGTCGTGAAGCGCTCCTTGCGTTCGTTCGTTGCGGCCGCCTTTTCGGCAGCCTGATCGGGAAGTGGTTTCATCGCACCCGCCGCGAATCGCGGAACGACAGCACGCCAAAAACAATCATCAGCAGCGCGTAGGCGACGCTCATGCCCACCAGCCACCGGGCGGCCCCGTTGTGCCAGCCGCGCCAGGTGGCTTGCAGCGCGGCCACGGCAAGAATAAAAAACACGGCGCCGGTGACTTCATGAAACAGCTCGCGCGCGGCGCGCCACAGTACGCGCAGAGAATGCCGCACCGTTGCAAACAGTCCCATAGGTTGGGTGGCCACATTTGGATTCTAGTACAAAATGGGCCCGTCCACAGCGGAGACAGCGGGCGTGGACGGATTGAACACGCGCCCCGCTGCCCGGGGACTTGTTTCCCGAGTCACTCGGTCCTACAATTAAACATAGGGAAGTCTTCCAGAGGGAGGCATCGTGCAACTGGATGATCATCTAAAACAACTGCTGCGCGAGTTGGGGCACGCCATCAACGATACCGTGTCGGAATCCGGGCGCATCTCGGAGGCCATCGCCGACGTGCGTTCCGCGGGATTCGACATTGTGCTGAAGCTGGATGCGACGATCGGCCTGGCGCGACGCGATGCCGACGACAATAAAATCACGACCAATGACCGCCGTTTCCTCGAATCTTTGCACATTCAGGTCGAGCAGGAAATTCTGAACGAGGAACGCGAGGCGCCAAAATTTGAAATGACGCCTCAGGACATGCGCTTTCTGAAGTCACTGAAAATTACGCTAGATGACGCGCAATAAAACTCACGCGCTCCTGCTTGCCGCGGCGCTCGTGCTCACCGGAGCGTTGCTGGCAAGTTTCGCGCCGGAAGCCAGCGCGAGAAGTACTCCGGCGCCCGCCCCTCAGTCGCAGAAAGTCATCAAGACCCACTTTGTGGTTATGCACACGTTGTACCAGTCGCTTCAGGTGCGCAGCCTCGTCGACATTTACGAACTGCATACTTTCACGTATTCCCCTCAGATCCGCGACCAGATGCAAAGAATCTTTAATGCCGGCGGCTACCAGTACGGAGACAAAGTGACCGTCTGGTATCGCAGCGGCACGGATGTCGCTTTGAAGATCAAGGGCAAGCCATCCAATCGAAAATGAGCCGCAAGGGCTCGCCATGATTCGTCCCCCTGCTGTCGCCGGCCGGTTTTATCCAGACGATCCGGGGCGCCTGCGCGCCGCCGTTGATGCTTTTCTTAGGGGCGGGGGCGAGGAAAAGAAAATCCGCGCGAGGGCATGCCTTGTGCCCCACGCCGGCTACGTGTATTCGGGCCACGTCGCCGGAGAAGTTTACCGGGGCATGGAGATTCCCGGGCGCGTGATTCTGGTTGGGCCGCGACATTTCCCGCGTGGAGCGGCTCTTGCAATTCTTTCCGACGGCGCCTGGCAGACGCCGCTGGGAATGGCGCCCATCGATCGTCTTCTGGCGGAAAAGATTGTCAGCGCGTTTCCGCTGTTGCGGGAGGATACCGTGGCGCACAGCTCGGAGCATTGCCTCGAAGTCCAGCTTCCTTTCCTGCAGCGTCTCTCCCCGGCATTCGCATTTGTGCCGATCGTGATCGGTCCCGCGCAATGGGAAGCGCTCGAAGCTCTGGGCCATGCTCTTGCTGAGGTGATTGCCGCGGAGGGCGATCCGGTTCTCCTCATCGCCAGCTCGGACATGAATCATTACGAAAGCGATGCGATAACGCGCGTGAAGGACCACAAGGCTATCGATCAAATCCTGGCCCTCGACGCGCGCAAGATTTTCGATACCGTGCGCGATGAAAACATTTCCATGTGCGGATATGCCGCAGCGGTTGCCGTGGTGATTGCCGCGCGCGAATTGGGCGCCACGCAGGCCCAGCTGGTCCGCTATGCGAATTCGGGAGAAGTAAACGGCGACATGCAGGAGGTTGTGGGTTATGCGGGCATGATTATCCAGTGATGCCGCCGTGCGCCGGTGAAATTCAGTTTGTGAGAGCGGATCGGAAAGACAGGCCGGAGGAATTGTGTGGTAGCTTCCAAGACTTGGTAGGGCACGGCTTCACAGTCTCCGGAAAGTAGTTTATTTTGTCATTCCGAGCGAAGCGAGGAATCTCTCTTCGATTGGGACTCATGAAACGAAAGAGAGATACCTCGCTTCGCTCGGAATGACAAAAATCTGGACGGTTTTCTTTCCGCGGCCTGTTCAGCCCTGCCTTAAATTATTCAGAACCCCTGCGGCTTTTAGCCGCTGGCCTCTTCAAAATTGATTTGTCTCTCAGATTCTTTCGCCTGTCTGCCGCGGTGGACGGCCTCCTGCCTGACTCCAAATTGCCCGCATGAAGGCTCGCGTTACAAGACCGTAGGGATTTTGAGTTCCCACAAATTCTCTAAGAGGCAACGCCAAAAAAAGATATTTCTTGCGACAAGGACGATTTCGCCGATTTCTTATAACAACGTCCGCACGCGCATGCGGGCCTTGTGCAACTGCGACTTGGAATTGCCCACTGAGCAATTAACAATCAAAGCGATTTCGCTGTGATCGTACCCGAGCACATCGTGAAGAACCAGCATGCGCTTGTATCCCCGCGGCAACTCGCGCAACACACGCTTCAGGTTTTCCCGGTCGAACAGACCGCTGAGCGCCGGGTCCGGGCCGCCCGGTATCTGGCGCGGCACACCGGTTTCCTCTTCATATTGATCGTCGTTCTCCAGTGGGATTTCCACCCGCTTCTTTTTGCGCAGGCTCATCAATACAGTGTTCACGGACACCCGATGGAGCCATGTGGAAAAGGCGGATTTCCCCTGGAAGGTGTGAATTTTGCGGAAGACTTTCAAGAACGCCTCCTGCGTCAGGTCTTCGGCTTCGGCATCGTTTTTCACAATGCGGAGGCATAGGCGGTAAACGCGCTTGCCGTACCGCCGATAGAGTTGCTCAAAGGCTCCGGCGTTGCCCTCCTGAGCCTGCCGAATGATTTCCTCTTCGGGAATGTCGCTATTTTTGTCTTCCTCTTTGACATTCAACCGCATGCCAATCTCCTCTTTTTAAGTTTGTGCTTTGGATCGATAACAGCAATCGAGAAACTCATCGGTGGCTCCGCGACTTGACGGGCTACATCGGACCGTTCACCCCGCTGACGAATCCGCCGACGTGCCCGGTCAGCAGAGTCAGGGCCACCGTCGCGACCTCCACGGTTAGACGGAAACCTGGCGAGGCGGTCTGTGGCTTGCGCTGCTCCCGGATGTGCAGCCAGCAGACCAGCCAGATCAGCACACTCGAAGAAAGCGCTAGAAACATATGCAGCTTGAGATTTCCCCGCGGCCGTTTGCCCTCGAATTGCAGTTGCCAGGCCAGCAGGCCGGTCGCGACGGTGGGTACGGCGGCGATGGCCGCCGCAACCACCGTGTAGTACGCAGCCCGCAGCAGGGCCTGATCCTGCTTGCGCAGCGCCAGCAGATCGAACGCCACGCCGGCAAAAATCAGCGCGATGGGAAAGTGGACCAGGGCCACATGCTGCGCATGCTTGGCCAGGAGCACCGACTTTAAATCAAAGGGATTCATGCGAGTCTCCTGGCGTCACTGCACCACGATTTTGGCGGTCATCTTTGGGTGAATCGCACAGTAGTAGTTGTACGTGCCCGGTTTTGTGAACGTGAATGAGAAACGGTCGTCCGTATCGAGAGCCTTCGATTTGAACATCTTGTTGTCGTCGCTGGTCACGACGTGGGGAACATCGTCATTGTTCGTCCAGGTGACCGTGGACCCAGCTGGAATGGTGATGGTTGCCGGGCCAAAGCTGAAGTTGTCGATCTTGACTGCGGCAGCGCTTGCGGATTTTTCGCCGGAGCTCGCAGCCAGGTCAGGCCGGATTCCAACCGTTAAAGCCAGCGCCACCGTCAGGATTGCCGCCGATCCGAACATCCACTTGATACTTTTCATCTTTTTTCTCCTTTAAGATTTTCCGTTGAAACTTGGGAATTCCACTGGATCACGCCAGCGTGGAATCGACGAGCGCCAGCGAGTGGTTGCCTTGCACATAATTCACATGGGAAATGCCCAGCACGCTGCGCAATTGATCCGCGGGCACTTTCATGGGGCCCGGCGACGGAGCGGTGCCCGG
>DATHPN010000118.1:0-46828 GCA_035483715.1 Candidatus Acidiferrum sp. | reverse complement strand
CTGCCGCCGACCCATAACTTATGGCGCGAACCGAGGTTGACACCACACGACGGCAGGTCTACCGTTTTATAGAGAGAAGAAAATCGGGATTTCGGGCTTGGGAGGTTCCATGGAAATTGACAAAAAAGCTTTTCTCGACAGCCTTGGCGGCCCCGAAGCCGCCAGCCGCATGGACTCCGAAGCGCGTGCCGACGCCCTGGAATCCCACATGGTGGCCCAGCTCAACCGCCCGAAAACAGGCGATCCTGCTTGGGACCAGATCAAACCCGAAAAGTATCCTACCGTCGCCGAAGTCGAGGCCAAGATCGAAACGCGGAAATACCGCGAAGGCGTGGGCTTCATGTACGTCCCGCGCACAGGCGAAAATGTGAAGCGACTCGCGCCCATGCCGCCCAATCCCACTCTCTACGATTTCTTCAAGCTGCGCTTCATGGACACCTCCAACCACGTCCTGCAAAGCGCGGCCCTGGCCATGAAGAACGGCATGAAGGAGGAAATTATTCTCGCCTGCCTGCTTCACGACGTGGTGCAGGAAATTATTCGCACCGACCACGGCTGGTGGGGCGCGCAACTGTTCGAGCCCTACGTACCGGAAAAAGTCAGCTTCGCCATTCGCTACCATCAGGCGCTGCGTTATTATCCCGACCCTTCCGTCGGCTACGAGTACCCCGATCTCTACCGGCAACTATTTGGCGCCGATTACGTTCCTCCGCCCTACATCGAAGCGACCTACCAGATGCTTCGCAAGCACCCGTGGTACATGGACGCGCGTCTGGTGACGGTGAACGATTTGTACGCCTTCGATCCGAACGCCGTGGTTTCCATCGAGCCATTTGTCGATATCATCGGGCGCCATTTCAAGCAGCCGAAAGAGGGGCTCGGAAACGACGGCAGTCCAGTCGCGCATATGTGGCGGACGATTGCGAGACCTGACCAGCCTTTGTGAGTTCGCGCCGATTGGAAATGGGTAGTGTAGCGCCGGCGTCTCACCGGCTCCTCGTAATATCGTTTACTCGGAAGAAGTCCGGGAAGAGGCCGGCGCTACCAGACCATGTGTAGTCCGTGAAAACTCGGAGGAAATCGTGAACGGGAGAATCAGCACGGCACTCACAATCGTCGCAATCGTTCTGGCGCTGAGCGCCGGATTGCTCGGCATGTTCGCTCGCGGCACGCCGGCGCAAACTGCGGACCTCCACGTGATGATTTCCGACGGCATGAAGACCGTCGTGGAAGAACTCACCCCGCAGATCGAGCATTCCATCGGACACAAACTCGCGGCTCAATTTAATTCCTCGAAAAATTTGAGAGATAAAATTCAGGCCGGGGAACCATTTGATGCCGCGATCCTGACCTCCGATGTGCTGGATGATTTGATTAAGCAGGGAAGAATCGCACCCGGCGGACGCGCCGAGATTTCCCGCACTGGGATGGGACTGGGCATTCGCGCCGGGGCTGCGAAACCCGACATCAGCACGCCCGACGCGTTGAAGAAAACCTTGCTGGCTGCGAAATCCATCAGCTTCAATCCAACCGGCGCCAGCGCCGCGCATACCTACGATATGTTCTCGCGCATGGGAATCACAGACGCCGTCAAACCCAAACTGATGCTCGATGCGGAGGCGGGCCGCCCGCAGATGAACGTCGCCGGGGGCAAAGCGGAATTGGTTATTTCTCTAATCCCCGAGATCCAGTTTTTCCCCGGCGTGGAACTCGCCGGCCCGATTCCGGCGCCTGACCAAAGTTACGTAAATTTCGCGGGAGGGATTGCGGCGAACGCGCACGATGCAGATGGAGCCAAAGCGCTGATTCAGTTCATCACCGGCCCTGCAGTCGTGCCAGTCTTAAAAGCCAAAGGCATGGAGCCGCACAAGTAGCGCGGGCTTCAGCCTGCGGGTTTTTGTCCCTGCAAGGCCGCACCCCCAAAGGCTGAAGCCTGTGCCACCTTCACGTACTCCCGCATATAGCCATCGAACGCCCTTTCGAGTCTCTGCACGACCGGCCCCATTACAACGGCGTACCGGTGCCCGGAAACTTCACTCACTCCGAGCAGGCTGCGATTCGTGGAGGTGATTAACACCTCGTCCGCGGCGTGCAGGTCCCCCAGCGTCAAGGTTTTCTCGCTCATGGGCACGCCCGCGCGAGGAGCGATTTCCAGCAGCACGCCGCGCGTCACGCCTTCGAGGCACCCCGAAGAAAGCGGCGGCGTGAAAACCGCGCCGTCCTTCACGCAAAAAATATTTGCGGAAGTGCACTCGGCCACCTCGCCGCGCTCGTTCAGCAAAATCACTTCGGTCCAGCCCGCCTTTTGCGCTTCCGCCAGGTGCCACACGTTATTCAGCCACGATGTGGTTTTCACGCCCGCGAGTGGTGAGGCCGCATGCCGGGCGTTTTCCGCAACGCCCAGGTGCGCTTCTCCCGAATACGCGGGAAGTCCCGCCGTGCAGAGGATCAAGTCCACCTCGGGCAGCGGCTCGCCGCTTTGCCAGAAGCCGACGCGGTTGTAGATCATATAGATTCGAGCCGTGCCCTCGGCCACTTGATTGGCGGCCAGCAATTCGCCGAGACGCCGCCGCACCTTCGCCGGATCGAAAGGGAATGGCAGCCGGATTCGTCCCGCGTCTTTTTCGAGCCGCCGCCAGTGTCGCTCGTAGGCAAACGGTTCGCCTTGAAAAACGCGCATGGTCGTAAACAGGCCCCAGCCGTTCAGGAGCCCTGCCTGGCCGGGAGATAGTCGCTCCTCGTCTACGGGAACAATACGGTCGTTGTGAAAAATCAGCCGATGGATCAAGTGGACCTCGCGCGCACCCTGCCGCAAACCGCCCCGGTATTCTAACTCACTCTAGTCAGGTGACGTCGCCTTCACACAATTTGGTTGACGAAGGAAGCAAACGGTTCACCGGAATTCGTCGTGGGATCACGTAGCCGTGATGCGGTCTTCCGGCACCTCGACCTCGGTGACTCCTCGAAAGGAGAAGAGCAGCTTGACCAGATATTTCGGGGGATTTTCGGAAGTTTGGCGCGCGATGTGGCCGACCGCGGCCGTTACTGCCGCATGGAACAGGACGTCTCCAGCCTGCAATCCGGCGAGGTTCACGCGCACTGCTTGTCCCGGCTGAAGGGATGCCACAACTCACCTCACAGTTAATTGTGGGCCTGTGGTCCGCCGATTGCAAACCGGGTCAAGCGTTCAGCGGGATTCCTCGTAGCGCCGGCATCTTGCCTGTTCCGATTCAAGAGGGGCCGGCGATTTTTCGATCCTGCACGCGGCGCAAAACCGCCGGCGGGACGCCGGCGCCACTCAGCCCGCGCTCACATTGTCACTTCGTGCGGCGCGAGATAATATGCATCCGCGCGGCAATTATCTCTAGTTTCTCCGCGACGGAGATTTCTATGCAGCCTTTCAGATTGCACCGTCCCGTGAAAATTATTCTCGCTATTGCTTCGATTGCGGCGCTTTCCGGCTGCTCGCGTGGACCGAGCCCTCCCACGGCGGCGCTGGCGTCATTTTCTGGCGATCGCATCCTCAACCATATCCGCGTTCTTTCTTCGGATGAATTTGAGGGGCGCGGGCCGGGCTCCAAAGGCGAGCAACTCACGATCAAATATGTCGAGGACCAGTTTCGCTCGGCGGGCCTGGAGCCGGGCAATCCGGATGGCACGTACTTGCAGAGCGTGCCTCTCGTCGGCATCACCCCCGACAGTGGCATGAAGCTCACGCTAGTGGGGCACGGAAAAACTCTCGAGCCGAAATTTCCGGACGATTTCGTGGCCTGGTCCAAACGCGTGGCGGAAACCTCCGCGATCGACGCTGATATGATTTTTGTCGGCTACGGCGTGCAGGCCCCGGAATTTCAGTGGGACGATTTCAAAGGCGCCGACGTAAAGGGCAAGATTCTGGTCGTGCTCATCAACGACCCGCCAGTGCCCGATCCCTCAGATCCGTCCAAGCTCGATCCTAAAATCTTTGGCGGCCCGGCCATGACGTACTATGGCCGCTGGACTTACAAGTTTGAAAAAGCCGCGCAATTGGGCGCCGCGGGATGCGTCATCATTCACCAGACCGACCGCGCCGGCTATCCCTGGGAAGTGGTCCGCGACAGCTGGAGCGGAACGCAATTCGATCTGGCCACGCCCGACAAAAACATGGGCCGCCTGGCCGTGGAAAGCTGGATCACTTCGGACTTCGCCACAAAGTTATTTCGCGCCGCTGGCCAGGACCTCGACAAATTGATTGCCACCGCCGCCCGCCGCGATTTCAAGCCTGTCCCCCTCGGTATCCGCGCCAAGCTGACCATCCACAACGTGCTGCGGACACTCGATTCCCACAACGTGATCGCCAAGCTCACCGGAAGCGATCCCGATCTAAAAAATACCTACGTCATTTACACGGCACATTGGGATCACTTCGGGATCGGGCCTCCCGTGAACGGCGACAAAATTTATCACGGCGCGGTGGACAACGCCTCGGGCACCGCCGCGCTTCTGGAAATGGCGCGCGCGTACAAAAAGCTTGAGAGACCCCCGCGCCGGACAATTCTTTTTCTCTCCGTAACGGCCGAAGAACAGGGCCTGCTCGGCTCGCAATATTACGTCGAGCACCCGTTCTATCCGCTGGCTCGCACCGCGCTGGACGTCAACATGGACGGAATGAACGTCAGTGGCCGCACGCGGGACATTGTGCAAATCGGCCGCGGTGTCTCCACCCTGGACGATGTGATCGACTCAGTGGCGCAGGAACAAAGCCGCGTCGTAAAGTTGGATCCCGAACCCGAGAAGGGTTTTTACTACCGCTCCGACCATTTCGAATTTGCCAAAAATGGCATCCCGGCCTTCGATCCGGATGAAGGAGTGGAATTCATCGGCAAGCCGGATGGGTGGGGCCTCGAAGAGAGGCGAAAATATACTTCCGAAAGGTACCACAAGCCCGCGGACAAGATTCTGCCGGACTGGGATCTAAGCGGGGCAGTCGAGGATAGCCAACTCTACTTTCTGGTTGGATACCGTGTGGCCAATGATCCGCACATGCCCGAATGGAAACCCGGGGCCGAATTTAAAGCCATCCGGGATGCCTCACTCCGGGCTGCGGGAAGCGAACCTTAAAGTATTTGGGAATTGCTCGAAAGGACTGATTCCCGGAGCCTTCCCCTCGAATGCGCTTACGGCTCGGTGGGGTACTTTTTTCGCCCATCCAGTGAATTTCGTGTTGACATGTTCGCCTGTTCTTCTTACTCTTAGTCCGCAAGCCCTCGTGGAGGCATATGTGAGGAAACTGTTTAGCACTGTCTTGATGGCAACTTTGAGTCTGGCGCTGATCGTGGCACCCGTCTTGGCCGCGCCAGCTAGTTCACCATCAGCTCCGCTCGGCGTTGTTGTGGCCGCTGAAAATGCCAACGTAGGAGCGGGCGTAACCACCAGTGGTGCGACGATTTATGACGGCGATCGCTTGCAAACGCCGGCAAATTCGTCTCTGCGTGTCCGATTCGGAACTGGGCAATTGGTTCTGCGCCAGAATACCGCCGCCGATGTGCATGCATTCCCCAACGGATTCTCGGCCAACTTGAATAGCGGAACAGTGGTCATTTCCTCAGCAGAGGGACAGACCTTCCAACTCATCGCGGATGGCGCAACGATTCGTCCTGCAAACTCACAGGCAACCTCCGGTCAAATCGCCATGATCAGCCCAACAGAATTAGTTTTGACCGGCACGCGCGGCACGATGCAGGTCACCATGGGCGACGAAGTAAAGACGGTCGAGGCTGGCAGCTCATACCGGATGGAAGTGGAAACCGAAGACCCGGGACCGTATCCGAATCCGCAGTCTCCGCACCCGACAGCACGCAACCGCTTCCTATGGATTGCTATCCCTGCGGTCGCCGCGGTTACGGGCATCGTGATTTGGCGCGCTCTCGTAAGCCCGACCGCACCGTCAAATTGATCGCGTGAACTTGGGCGCCTCGGCGCTCAACTGCAGCTACACAAAAATGTCGGCAAATTCAGGGCGGCCCAAAGTGGCCGCCTTTTTTTTCTGGAGAATGAATTCCGCGGAAACTCCAACCTTCGGCGGCTGCGCAAATGCCTGTAGCCAGATTGGGCATCAAGCAGCAAGGTGCGCCGGGCGCCGCCAGCCCTTCTTGATAAAATAACAGCATGCGGTCTCCCGCGGCGCTTTCCCTTCGGTCCCTTGCGGTTTTATGCCTTGCCTCAGCCATTTCCGGGGGTGTTTTTGCGGATACGATTTATCTGAAGAGCGGAAGAACAATCACTGCTACACACGTGGTCCAGGAAAACGGGCAGGTGAGCTACGATACTTCCGCCGGGCGATTCAGCTTTCCACTTTCCATCGTCGATCACGTCGCCCACGATGATTCGTCGCCGGTTTCCAACGCCGGCACAGCATCGGATCGCGCCGCCAACCTCCCCATTGCGCCGCCCAACGCGCTGGCGGCTCCCAGTGACGCCGCAGCCAGCGCCGCGGTGCGCGATGGCTCGATTAACAACGATGTGCTGTCGAAACTCGAGTCTGAGGCCTACGCCAACCCATCCCCAACGGCCGTCGCCCGGGTCATTGCTGCGGAGAGTGCCGCAGCGCAATTCGAAATCAGCGTGGGCGATTTCCAACGCGCCGTGGATCATTATAATGTCGGCCTGCGTTTTGACCCTGATAACGTCGGACTGCTGCTGGAATCCGCATATCTGCATTTAAGGCGCAGCGAGTACACCGCAGCCGCGGACTTGCTGGACCACGCCCGCCGCATCGATGCGGACTCAGCCGAAGTAGCCAAACTTTCCGGCTGGGCCTATTACGGGTTGAACCGCGCCTCCGATGCCGTCACGCAGTGGAAAAGGGCCATGGAGCTCAAGCCCGATGAGGAGACCCAGCACGCCCTCGAGAAGGCGGAGCGCGATGCCCGGGAAGAAGCGGAGTATCACGAAGGCGAAACGTCTCACTTTCGCCTCAAGTACAACGGCGGAGCCGCTCCGGAACTCGCCGCTGCCGTTCTCAAGACGCTCGAGTCCGAGTTCGACGAAATTTCCGGGACTTTGAATTACGTCCCTCCTGAGCCCATTGGCGTGATCCTGTACACCAATCAGGCCTTCATGGACATCACCCGGGCGCCCAGCTGGTCGGGAGCGCTCAACGACGGCCGCATCCGCGTTCCGGTTGAGGGCTTGAGTTCCATGACCAACGAACTGGCGCGTGTCCTGAAGCACGAACTGACTCACAGCTTCGTAAGTCAGAAGACCGGCGGGCGGTGCCCCGTGTGGCTGCAAGAGGGCATCGCGCAATATATGGAGGGAAAGCGCAGCCGGGTCAACGCCGGCGTGCTTTCCGCGCAATTTGAAAAACACATGGAAATTTCTCTGCTCTCCTACGAAACTTCCTGGTTGACCTTGCCCAGGGACGCGGCCTCCAATGCCTACGCCTGGTCGCTCGCGGTGGTCGAGTCGATCATGACCGAGAACGGCGTCGATGACCTGGAACGAATTCTCGAACGCATTTCCGCGGGATCTTCCACGGAAGACGCGATTCGCGCTGTGCTTCGCGAAGATTATTCGGAATTGATGCTATCCACGGCGCAATATCTGCGTAAGGCTTACTTCTAGGATGGCTTGAATCAAATTGTAGTTAACAATCCCGCAAGCAGCGCCGCCCGCTCGGGCAGCGCGCGCATCACGACATTTTCGGCCGGGCTGTGCGCTCCTTCGCCGACCGCGCCCAGGCCATCGAGCGTTGGGACGCCCAGCGCCGCCGTAAAATTTCCGTCCGATGCACCGCCAACGTAAGCTTCGCCAAGCGTGACGCCCATTTCTTTTGCCAGGGCCCGCGCCGTGGCATAAAGCGCGGCGCAATATTTCCGCTCCATCGGCGGGCGGTTGAAGCCGCCGCGAATTTGCAATTTTGCCCCGCGCAGGATCGGGCTGAGCGCCTGAAACTTCCTCTCGAGCGCGCGCATGTCTCCGGCACGCTCCGCGCGCACGTCCACTAGGACTCGGGCTTTGTCGGGGATCACGTTGGTGCGCGTGCCGCCTTCGATCACTCCGGCATTCACCGTGATTCCACGCCCGAGTTCGTTCCAGCGCGAGACGCGCGCAATTTGCAGCGCGATTTCCTCGATGGCGTTGATGCCCTCTCCCGGGTTAAGGCCCGCGTGTGCCGCCTGGCCAGCCGCGACGATCTCGATCTCGCCCACACCTTTGCGGCCAGTTTTCACGGAGCCAGCGAGCCCCGCCGCGGGCTCCAGCACGAGCACTGCATCGCTCCGCCGCGCCTCGCGTTCGATCGACTCGCGTGAAGTTGCGCTGCCGATTTCTTCATCGCTCGTCAACAGGAAGACGATGCGCTTTCCAGGCATGCGGCCCGCGGCGGCAAGTGCGTCGACGGCGAACAGGGCGATCACCAGCCCGCCCTTCATGTCGAATGTGCCCGGCCCAAAGGCGCGCCCTCGCGACAACCGAAACGGCGTCTTCGCAACAGTCCCCATTCCATACACAGTATCCATATGGCCAAGAACGAGGATCTGCCCCTGCCCGCGATTTCTTCGTGGATTCCACTCCGCCCGAACGTGATCGCCTCTTTCACGTTGCCGTAAGAACGTGACCCCGGCTCCGCGCCGCCTCCACTCCGACGAGACCATCCTGCCGAAGCGATCCATAGCGGCCTTATCGATGCTGGGCGATTCCGCCCGCACAAATCGCCCAAGAAGCCGCGTCATCGCGGCTGTGCGCGGCCGCAGCCATTCGAGGAACGGCCACATCTGGGAAGACGCCTTCATCGCGCCGCTATGCTAGCAACGCACTTAAAAGGGAGCAACTCAGGAGTGATTTGATTTTGAAAATAGTAGCGATAATTCCGCCATTCACCAGGCCGCTGCGTTCACACCGATGTTCAACGCGGAGAACTCTACTCTTGTGTAAACCGTTTCAATACCCGATCTGTTTTTGAAACGGGGTGACCAACGATAATCAACCATCACAGAATTATTACAATTCTGTTACAGATAGGTTAAAATCATGTGAAAGAATGGAAGTCGCGGGCGAACTGCTCCGCCCCTGGCTTCAACGCTATGAGAATCAGGCTCCGGATGATCGGGCTGCTTATAGCAGGCATGTGCCTGCCGTCCCATTCGAGTGCGCAATCCCAACAAACCAGCTATGCAGTTTCCGTCAGGGAACTGAGCATTCCGAGCAAGGCCCTCAGCGCCTTCCAGCAAGGCATGGAACGCATGGCGAAAAAAGACCCTGCGGGGAGCTTGCCTCACTTCCAGCGCGCGATCTTGGAATATGCGGGCTACTACGAGGCCTACGACAGGCTCGGTGCGGCGAACTTGAAGTTATGGCGCCTGCCTGAAGCAGAGCAGGCGTTTCGGAAATCCATTGAAGTGAGCGGGGGCCAGTATGCCCACCCGATGCTTGCCCTGGGCGCGATCCTTGACGAACGCGAAGATTTTGCCGAGGCCGAGTCCGTGACTCGCAAGGGTCTGCAATTGGACCCTGAATCCTGGACGGGTCATTACTACCTGGCCCTGGCTCTGTTCGGCTTGAATCGCATGGCAGATGCCGAGAAAGACCTCCACGACGCGCTTCGCCGAAAGGTGGATTTCCCTCAAGCTCAACTCCTGCTCGCTGAGATCCACAGCCGGGAAGAAGATTACCGCTCGCTCGTGAGCGATCTGGATGAGTACCTCAAACTTGCTCCAGAAGGCCCGGTTAGCGCCAGGGCCAAGGCCCTTCTAGAATCTGCCAGGGGAAGGTTGTCCGCCTCCCAGAGCAATACAGGCTTGGCCCAATAGCGCAGGCTTCAGCCCGCGGGGTTTAGTCCTTTCAAGGGCGAACCCCCGCAGGCTGAAGCGTGCGCTACTGGGCCTCCCAAACCGCGTTTGCGGTGCACCGCGTTTCGCATATAATTCCAGTGAATAGGCTACACTTATCCCTTGCCGGAATTCGGCCGCAGGCCGCACCTGTATCCGGCCCAAACGGGCGCGGGCTATGCCTTCGCACAGACCGCCGGGAAAATTGAGGCGATGAAATGATTCTTGACAACGCGGCTATCCAGAAAATACTACCGCACCGCTATCCATTTCTCCTGGTGGATGCCGTTCTGGAAATCGAGCGGCTCAAGCGCATCGTTTCCGTGAAAAATGTCTCCATCAACGAAGGGTATTTTCAGGGACACTTCCCCGGGAAACCCGTTGTGCCGGGAGTCCTGATCATCGAGGGCATGGCGCAGACCGGCGGACTGCTGCTGCTCTCGGAAGTCCAGGAAAGAGACAAGAAGCTGTTCTATTTGGCCGCTGTGGATGAAGCGCGTTTCCGCCGGCCGGTCGTGCCCGGTGACCAGTTGCGCATCGAAGTAACCGTGCTGAAGTGGAAATTCAAATTTTGCAAGCTGCAGGCGGTGGCCACCGTCAATGGCGACGTCGCGGCCGAAGCCACGCTGCGCTGCATGCTGGTGGACCGCGAGCCGGATGCCGCGCCGAGCGGGGACTCCTCCGACGATGCGGTTGGTGTGCGCGATGAGTGAAATCGATTCCCGCGCGATCGTCTCATCGAGCGCGCGCATCGGACAAAATGTCCGCATCGGCGCGTTCGCCGTCGTGGGTGATGGTGTTGAGCTGGGAGACGAATGCGTGCTTGATTCGCATGCCGTCGTCCGCGGCCCCGCGCACATCGGTCGCGGCAACGCTTTCGATTCGTTTTCTTCGGTCGGCGGCGATCCCCAGGACTTGAAATTCGGCGGCGAGCCCACCGAACTGATTGTCGGCGACGGCAACCGCTTTCGCGAATTCTGCACGGTAAGCCGCGGCACGACGCAAGGCGGCGGCGTCACACGCATCGGAAACAACAATCTGTTCATGGCCTATTCCCACGTGGCCCACGATTGCACCGTGGGCAGCAACACCGTGTTTGCCAATGGCGCGACGCTGGCGGGCCACGTAGTGGTGGACGATTATGTGAATGTCGGAGCCTTCAGCCCCGTCCACCAATTTTGCCGCGTGGGCCGTTACGCGTACATCGGCGCCTGCACCGTCATCACCCAGGACGTGCCGCCCTTTTCGCGCGTGGTCACCGAGCGCGAAACCAAATGTTACGGCGTGAACTCCATCGGCCTGGAGCGCCGCGGATTCGATCGCCAGCGCCTGGAAACCATCGAGAGCGCGTTTCGCCTCCTGCTTCGCTCCAAGCTCAATACCACGCAAGCCCTCGAACAGATTCGCTCACAGCTCAACGGTTCGCCCGATATCCGGGAACTTGTTGAATTTATCGAATCGGCGGAACGCGGCCTGCACAAGTGAATTCCACCACGCCCATGCAATCTTCGACCAGCCCGGATGCTTCCCGCGGGTGGGGATTGATTGCCGGCAACGGGCAATTCCCATTTCTTGTTCTGGAAGCCGCGCGCGAACAGGGAATCGAAATGGCCGTGATCGCCATCCGGGAAGAGGCTTCGCCGGAGCTCGAGAAGGTTGCGGCCCGATTGCATTGGGTCAGCCTGGGCGAACTCTCACGCACGCTGGAATTGCTTCACGAGGAAGGCGTCACGCGCGCCGTGATGGCCGGGCAGGTGAAGCATAATAAAATATTCAGCTCCATCCGGCCGGACTGGAAACTGGCGAAACTTCTGCTCTCGCTACCGTTGAAAAATACCGATTCGCTAATCGGCGCCGTCGCACGCGTCCTGGAATCGGAAGGAGTCCAACTGGTGGATTCGACCGCGTTCTTGAAGCCGCTCGTCCCCGATCCGGGGGTGCTGACGCGCCGTTCGCCGGACGAGCACGAAGCGGAAGACATTGCCTATGGCCGGGAAATCGCCCGCCAGATTGCGGGGCTTGATCTGGGCCAAACGGTGGTGATTCGCGACCGCGCCTGCGTGGCCGTCGAAGCCATGGAAGGCACCGACGAAACCATCGAGCGCGCCGCCCGTTTAGTGGACGCCGCCCCGCTGGTCGTGGTAAAGGTCAGCAAGCCGCGGCAGGACATGCGATTCGATGTACCCGTTGTGGGTCTCAAAACCGTCGAAGTGATGCGGCGTTGCCGGGTAACCGCGCTGGGGATGGACGCGGGCCGCACGCTGCTGTTCGACCGGACGCGCGTCATTGAAGATGCCGACGCCGCCGGGATCGCCATCGAAGCATTTCCGGTGGACACCTTCGGAGGGGCGGAACGGCCGGCGAAACAGGGGAAGTTGTGACCTCCGGAACTCAGATGGGTTCAAAAGTTCGCGTCGCGGTGGTGGGCGCCGGCGATTTCGGGCGCAATCATGCGCGCGTGTATCGCGAGCTTGCCGGCGCGGAACTGGTGGGCATCGTGGACCCCAGCGCCGAACGCGCCGCCCGCATCGCCGCCGAATTTTCCACCAAAGTTTTCCCGGATATCGAATCGCTCGCCGGCCACGTGGACGCCGCAAGCGTGGCCGTGCCTACCGTCGAGCACGCGCGCGTCGGCTGCCGTTTGCTGGATCTGGGCATCGATGTGCTGGTGGAAAAGCCGATGGCCGCCTCGCTGGTGGAGGCGGATGAATTGCTTGCCGCCGCTTCGCGCGCAGGAGGCATCCTGCAAGTGGGGCACCTGGAGCGGTTCAACCCTGCGATTGTCGCGGTGCTCCCAATATTGAATAATCCACTATACTTTGAAGTACACCGCCTGGGAGTGTTCACGCCTCGCAGCCTCGATATCGACGTGGTTTACGATGTCATGATTCATGACCTCGACATTCTGCTCGCACTGGTCGATGCGCCCGTCGTGGATATCAAGGCCATCGGCATTCCCGTCCTTACCGATAAAGTGGACATTGCCCACGCGCGCCTGGATTTCGCCACCGGCGCGGTCGCCAATGTCACCGCGAGCCGCGTCTCCACCGAGCGCGTACGCAAATTGCGCTTCTTTCAGCAGCACGAATATATTTCCGTGGATTTCACGCGCCAGGATGCGCTCCGCGTGCGCGTGGCCGAGCCCGGCCCGCAACCTAAGTTTGATTTTGCGGCGCTCCCCGCCGAACGCGAAGAGCCTCTCCGGGCGGAATTGCGGGAGTTCCTGGAATCCGTGAGGACCCGCCGCGCCCCGGCAGTGGATGGCGCGGCGGGCCGGCGCGCCCTGGCGCTCGCCGACCAGGTTATGGCAGGCATCCTGGAGCACGGCCGGCGCGTCCAACTGGGAGCCTTTGCATCCCCGCAGGCAAATCGATGATCCCTAGATTTCTAGTCCCGAAAAATGCCCGGCCGCCTGTGTCTCCCACAGACGCGCCGCCCCGGCGATTGAGTTCGGAACTGGATGCGCGCACGCTTGTGCCATCGGACCTGCCGCAATTCGTGCTCGACCCGCATTCCTCGATTCCTTCCTATTTCAAGCTGGAGGTGCTTGGCAATGCCGTCGTCGTTCCGCGCGACATGCCGACCACTCCCCTCGATGCCGTCAGCAAAATGCCCAGCTATGTTCCCCTGACGATTCTGGATTCGCGCGTGGCTGTGCCCAAGGATGCGCACGCGGCCAAACTCGAGCCGAAACAGATCGTAGCCATCCAGGATTTGCCTGACGTCCTCGATCCTGATGTCCTTACCACCGGCGAAGTCAATCTCATGACCAAGCCGGTCGTGGACAGCAAGGAAGCCTGGAACGCCGTGGCGCGGTTCGCCTCGATCGCGTTTCACTTCGTGGTGATCCTGCTGATCCTGCTCGCGCCGAAAATTTTCCCGTACCATGCCCCTTCGGATGCGGAAATCCAGCGGACCATCACCAATCTTTATCTGCCTTCGGACATGAATCGAATTGAGAAAGCGCCCTCGGCTCCCGCGCCAAAGACTCCGGTGGTGAAGATCGATCCGCGCCTGCTGAAGCGATTGGCGCCCCCGCGTGAAGCGCAGCCGGCTCCGGCGCAGCCCGAGCCGCCGCGGGAGAATCCTGCTACTCCTGCTCCCGCAAAGCCTGCGCCGGTCGCTCCCATGTCCATGCCGCACCCTGCGGAGAGCCCCATCCGGCCGCAAACTCCTCCTCCGGATACTCCCCCCAGCCTGGTGCTGCCGCGGTTTTCTCCGGGCAAAGCCCTGCAGGAATCCATGCAAGAGGCCTCGAAGGGCGGCGGGTCGGAAACCGCCACCACGAGAGGATCGATTGGCAGGATATCGCCCGGGGGTGGCGGCTATGGCAATGGAGGCGGAGGGCAGGGGTTTGCCGGCAACGCGGTAACGATTCTTACGCCAACTGAGGGCGTCGATTTCACAAACTATATCAATCGCGTGCTGGCCGTCGTGAAGCAGAACTGGTACTCCGTGATGCCAGAATCGGCTCGCCTGGGAGATCAGGGGAAGGTCGTCCTTCAATTTCGCATCCAGCGGAATGGCGTAGTTCCGGAGCAGGAACCCGTCATGATGGGCAGTTCCGGCAAGGAACCACTGGATCGTGCCGCCATGTCCTCCATTCGGGCTTCGACGCCGTTCGAGCCACTCCCGTCCGCCTTCAGTGGTCCATATATCGAGCTAAGGTTCATTTTCCTGTATAATATGCCTCTGAATTCACAGACAGCACAGTGAGGCCCTCCCGCACACAAGTAGGGGGGGTCCTATTGCTGGCTCTGATCTGCTTGGTTTATCTGGTCATCCGGTACTGGAAATACCTGTGATGAGTACCGCTCCCAAACTAACGCCCAACCAATCCGAAGAACTTGCCATAGCCGGGCGCGATTCGCTTCCACTCGTCGCCATCGTCGGGCCCACGGCGTCCGGAAAATCCGCTCTGGCCGTATCGCTGGCTCGCAAATTCAAGGGCGAAGTGCTGGCCTGCGATTCCACCCAAGTCTATCGAGGGTTCGACATCGGCACGTCTAAGCCCACCCTCGAAGAGCGCCGCGGCGTTGCGCACCACTTGCTGGATCTGGTCGACCCGGATTTTCCCTTCACGGCCGGCGAATACCGGTCGCGAGCGGTTGCCGTTCTGAATGATTTGGGCCATCGCGCACGGCTCTCCATCCTCACCGTTGGAACCGGATTGTATCTGCGAGCTCTACTCGAAGGTCTGGCTGACGCCCCGGCACGCTCGGAGGAACTTCGCGCGCGCCTCGAGGCCGGCGCCAATGCCCATAGCCTGCAATACCTGCACAGGGTCTTGCGGCGCCTCGATCCCGAAGCGGCCTTGCGGATCGGTTCCCGCGACCGCCCCAAGATGATTCGCGCCATCGAAGTTTGTCTACTGACTGGACGGCCACTGTCGGAAGTCCACCGCGCGGGCCGCACGCCCCTCGAAGGCTACCAGCCGATCAAGGTCGGCCTGCAGCCCCCGCGCGCTGCGCTATACGACCGCATCGAGCGGCGCACCCGCACCATGCTGGAGCGCGGCTGGCTCGATGAAGTTGCGGGTCTCGTCCGCAACGGCGTTCCGCAGAATTCCAAGCCTTTCGACTTCATCGGGTATAGCGAACTGCGCGCCCACCTCGAAGGTACGGTCACTCTGGCTGCCGCCACCAAAGCCATCGCCCAGGCCACGCGCCGCTACGCCAAGCGCCAAGTCACTTGGTTCCGCAAGGAGTCCCTAGTGCACTGGCTCCCCGGCTTCGGCGACGATCCAGCGATTGTCGCCGCCGCCGAACGATTGGTGGCGGGGCATTTGAAAACAAGTGCTAAGTCAAGTCCTGCATCCACTTAACACGCAGAAACCATCAGCTACTAACACGTGCAATCTTGATTTAGGTTCGACGGATCTGACCTCGATGTTTACTGCCAACTTATCACATCTGTCATACCCTCGAAGCCACGGAGAGGGTTTCCGGAAGAAGAAGCAGGGGATGAACCTGGCGGCTCATCCCCTCATTCAGAAAGGGCCCTTCGGTGGGTGCCGTGAATTTACTTCCCGGCCATAACCACCGGAACAGCTTTGACTTGATCTGCTTGGGCGAGTATTTCGCGTTCCGCACTGGTGGCCGGCACGTAGATCAAGGTGATGCCATGGGCTGGCAGGTTGAGGGAGCGGACCAGGCGCTGGTTTCCGCGAACCATAACCGACAGGGCGGTGGCTCCCTTATTACTTGAGGCCGTGATGGGAATGGGGGTGAAGCCCGCCGTCTTCCCATCCACCGACCGGATAAGAGCCACATTCGTGAGCGGGTTCATGGTGATCCGGTAGTTCCCCGGCGGGAGAACGTTTTTGCCCCAGTGGGCTTCAAACGGTAATGTAAACGTAGCCGAAAAAGTTTGAGCGTTGGCGGCGGCCGCAAATGCGAAAGTTGCGAGCAGAACGGCTGTGAAGAGTCTTACCTCAATCCTTTGTCGAATCGTCTTGGCGTTCATTGTCATTCTCCTTCTACAAGTTTTTTTTGGCCGAAGCGTTCCGGCTGCGTGGGCGGAGTTCGCATCGTGCCTTCACTCTATAAAGCGAAAACGAAACCGAATTTGGCTCAAGATTTTGACAATCTTTTCGCACTGTGAAGCAGGGAGGAAGTCCGGGCGTGCTGCGATTGGCCGTGACAGCCGTTCCCGGGGAAAATCACTGTACTTTCTCTAACCTGAGTGGTAACTTCACGCCAAACCCTGATCTAAAGCCCGGACGAGAGTTTAGCGATGTGCCCAACGTCGGCCGAACGGGTGATTAAGTTGCATCTCCATTGGTGGCACGGCGACCAAAACGCTCGGGGAGAGCTGATTCCTCTGCTTTGCGCCGAGTTGCGCCGCCTCGCTCGCCGCTATTTTTGGCAAGTACGCCCCGGTTGCTCTTTTCAGTACGGAGGCCAGGTTCACGAACCCTGCCTGCGTCGCGTTCACAAAGAGCCTCCCCAATGGCAAAGCCGCGCTCATTTCTTTGGCATTGCCGCGCGCACTAAATTGATGAGGCATATTCTTGTGGATCGCGCCGGAAGCCCTCTGCCCGCCAAGAGCGGCGCAGTGGCGCGGGTATGGCTCCAAGGGAATTGAAGCAGAAGGAAGCAAACAAGTGACGCCGGAAATCTGGCAACGAGTCAAGGAAGTGCTCGCTGGGGCGATGGAAATGGAGCCCAAGGACCGTCCTGCGTACCTCGATCACGCCTGCGCCGAACCATTGCTGCGAAGAGAGGTGGAGTCGCTGCTCGCCTCCCAGCAAAAGGAAGAAAGCGATTTTCTGGAGAGTCCCGCCATGGGAAGCGGCGGCCTGGAAGACGGCTCCGTGTTGGGTTCATACCAGATTCTTGGCTTGCTCGGTTCGGGCGGGATGGGAGTTGTGTACCGGGCGCGCGACACTCGGCTCAATCGAGAAGCAGCGGTAAAGGTTCTTTCGCCGGCCATTGCCGACGATCCTAACTTGATGATGCGCTTTCGGCGCGAGGCTCACGTGCTGGCATCACTGAACCATCCCAATATCGTGACCATCTACGATATCGGGCAGGAAGGGCGCACTTTGTACATCGCCATGGAACTGGTGGACGGGAAGGATTTGGATGAAATCCTAACCGCGGGGGCGCTGCCGGTTCACCGTGCGCTCGACATCGCCATCCAAGTCGGCACCGGTTTAGCGGTCGCGCATGAATCGGGAATCGTGCATCGCGATTTGAAACCCAAGAATGTGATGGTCCGGCAGGACGGGTTGGCGAAAATTCTGGATTTCGGATTGAGCAAACATGCGCCTGGTTTTCCAAGGCTGGCTTCGGAGGGGACACCTGCGGCAACGAAGGAGGGTGTTCTTCTCGGCACCATAGATTATATGTCTCCCGAGCAGGCCTGCGGCCTTCCCATGGACTTTCGCTCTGATCAGTTTTCTTTCGGCTCTCTCCTTTACGAAATGACAACTGGGAAGCGGCCATTTCAACGCGAGACCACACCCCAGACTCTGACCGCCATCATCGAAGTCGAACCGAAATCCATTACCTCCCTCAATCCAAATGTTCCTTACGCATTTCAAGCCATCGTTCGTCGCTGCATGGCCAAAAAACCGGAAGGGCGATACTCATCGACGAAGGAACTTGCGGACGCGCTCAAGAAGATTCGCGATTCCTCGGTTGCGGAAGAGAGTACCTTGATTCCCGCAAGCGCCCGGGCGGTTCTCCATCGTGTGCCACGATGGCTTGAAATCTCGTTTGCGGCGGTGCTGGCAGCGGCCGGAATTAGTATGATCACGCCGCGGTTTTTCGGGAAAGTCCGCTTCTGGTCCGAGTCGCTCTCCCCGGTGATGCAGAAACAACTGGTAGTGCTTCCTTTTACAAACGTCGGCAATGATCCCGAAAATCAAAGTTTCTGTGATGGGCTGGTGGAGATTTTGAGCAGCAAGCTCAGCCAATTGGAGCAATTCCAACGAAAACTCAGCGTGGTTCCATCTACCGACGTCCTCCGGGAGGGAATAGTAAGCGTTCGTGAGGCGCGGCAAACGTTCGGGGCAACCCTGGCAATCACCGGGAGCGTGCAGCGCAGTGAAAATCGGATCAGGGTGACGATCAACCTGGTGGATCCGCAAACGCTCCTGCAGCTGAAATCGAAGACCATCGATACCGAGGCGCATGATGTCTCGGTGTTGCAGGACGGGGTTGTACTGGAAGTAGCCGACCTTCTGGATGTGAAGCTCTCCAACCAGGTTAAACAAGTTTTGGCCGTGGGCGGGACCACGGTTCCCAGCGCCTACGAATATTACATGCAAGGCAGAGGTTATCTGCAACGCTATGAAGTGACCCAAAATGTCGATACCGCGATAGCGCTTTTCAACCGCGCCCTCGAGCAGGATTCCAAGTATGCGCTTGCCGAGGCAGGGTTAGGCGAGGCCTACTGGCGAAGCTACGAGCAGACCAAGGACACACATTGGGCGGAAGAAGCCAGGAAGAGTTCCGCGGCCGCGATTGCGCTGAACGACAAATTGCCGCAGGTCTATGTGACCCTGGGGATGATCCAAACGGGGACAGGGAAATATGAGGAGGCCATCCAATACCTTCAAAAAGCCCTGGCGCTTGATCCGATCAATTCGGACGCTTACCGGGAATTAGCGAAAACTTACCAACAGATGGGGAAACTGAAAGATGCCGAGTCTACGTACATGAACGCCATCGCCGTGCGCCCAGGCTATTGGGGCACGCACAATGATTTGGGCGGCTTCTACTATCGCTTGGGCCGATATGCCGAAGCCGAAAAGGAATTTCGAAGCGTCGTGGAACTCACTCCCGATAATGCCCGTGGGTACAAGAACCTGGGCGCAATCGCTTATTCCCAGAAGCGCTACGAGGAAGCGGCCCAGATGTATGAGAAATCGGTGGCCATCAAACCCTCTGATGGCGCCTATTCCAATCTGGGGACTGTCTATTACACATTGGGACAATATGGCGAGGCTGCCCGATACTATGAAAAAGCGATTCAGATGAATGACCACCAATCGTTGTGGTGGCACAATCTGGCGGGAGCGTACCAGTGGAGTAATGAACCGCAGAAGGCACAGGCTGCATTCCAACGGACGGCAGCGCTGCTAGAAGAGCAACTGCGCGTTAACCCTCGCGATCCCACTTCGTTAATCTTCCTGGCCGATGCATATTCCTATCTCAACCAACCGCAACGCGCTCGCGAACACCTGCGGCAAGGCCTCGCGCTTGCTCCCGACGACGTTTCCGATATGTTCCAAGCGTCCGCGATCTACGAGCAACTCGGAGACCGCGAGCTTGCCTTGCAATGGCTTGCAAAGGCGATAAAAGGAGGTTTCTCGCGCGATCTGATTGAGAAAGAACCGACGCTGGCCCGATTGCGGCTTGACCCAAAGTATCCAGGTTTGTTCGGCCCCTAAACCCTAGTCTTTCAAATTCAAGTTCTCAAAAGGAGACATACAATGACAAACGGAACAGGACCAGTCCTCGTACCTTCGCCCATGCCCGTTGATCTCCCTCGGCCAATCAAGGACTCAACGGGCAGGGGCAGAGTTTATGTCAATCCCCCCGTAATCCATCTTGGGAGCGGAAGTAAGCAACTGCATCAAATCCGTTTCAAAAATAACACCGGGGGCACAGTCAGAATTTGGCTCCTCGAAGCGGCCGAGATTTTTGCTGGTCCCCCCAAAGGCTATCCGGATTTTAAAAACCCATTTGTTGTAGGGGCAACCGATCCGCCACTTGATCTTGAACTCAAGCCTGATTTGGGCTACGGCGATTACCCCTATCACGTGTTCTGTGATGCGATTGGTCACGAAGCCGATGGCAACTCCCCGCCCTACGTTTCCTGTCCTTAGTGGCGCGCAGAGCAGGGAGCACATTAACGTCGGCGCGATTTGAATGAAAAGGCGGGGGATTTGATCTCCGCCTTTCTCGCTGTCTGGGCATGAGCGAAGCATTCAGCAATCGAGCCTTCAAGTGGCGCAGGCTTCAGCCTGTGGGTGTTTGTTCTTGCAATGACAAAACCCCACAGGCTGAAGCCTGCGCTACGAAAACCTGCCTGGGTTGCAATTGATGATTCCCTAGGCCAGCTTGGATTTGCTGAGCGGCAATTCGCGCACGCGTTTTCCCGTGGCTGCAAAGATGGCGTTGCACAGAGCTGGGACGAAGGGCGGAACTCCGGGCTCGCCAATTCCCGCGGCCGGCGCATCGCTCTCGACCAGATGCACGTTCGTCTGCAAGGGCGCTTCCCTCATTCGGGCTACAGGATAGGAGTCAAAGTTAGATTGGTCGATCGCGCCGTTGGTGGCGGTGATGGCGCCGCTCAGCGCGATGCTGGTCCCGAACACGGCCGCCCCTTCAAACTGCGCGCGAGCTGCCTCAGGATTGGTAATTAGCCCGGCATCCACAACCGTTTCCACGCGAGGAATGTGAACCCTCCCGTCATCTGTGATTTCGACTTCGACCACATTGGCCACGTAGGTCAAGAAGCTGCGATGCACGGCAATTCCGATGCCCGCCCCCTTGGCGAACTTCCGCTTGCCCGACCCTGATTTTTCTACGGCGATTTCCAGAACCTTTCGCAGGCGCCCTGTGTCGTTTGGGTAGACATCATAATTACCGCCGTAGTTGGGGTTCTTGACGTTGGTCATATCGACCACGCGCGGAGGGCCGATCAGCTCCAGCATGTAGTCGACTGGATCGCGTCCCGCGGCATGAGCCAGCTCATCGGCAAATGTCTGAACGGCGAAGGCATGGTAGATATTGGCCACTGAACGCAGCCAGCCGATTCGCACCTGGGCGGTTGCGGGTCCGTTTTCGACTCGCAGATTTGGCACGTCGAATGGCATGTCGGTGAATCCCATGCCCAGCTCGAAATCCCCTCCATAATTTAGTTTAGGATCGCCCATCGATCCAATCGGAGGAAAAACGCTGCGCTGCAGCCAGGCCGTGGGTTTTCCATTGGCGTCGACCGCCGCTTTCATGTACATCGCCGCGACGCTGTGATAGAAATCGAAGTGGATATCGTCCTCGCGCGTCCACACCACTTTGACGGGACGCCCGACTTTCTTGGAAAGAATAGCGGCTTCCGCAACGTAATCGGGCTTGGACTTCCGTCCAAATCCTCCGCCCAGCAGCGTCACATGGCAAATTACGTTTTCCTTGGCAATCCCTACTGCCTTCGCAACCGTATCCTGCACGGCCTGCGGATTCTGGGTGGGCGCCCAGGCCGTGACTTTGCCGTCTCGAAAATCCGCGACCGCAACAAGGGGTTCCATCGCGGCATGGGCCAGATGAGGCACGTAATACTCGGCCTCGATAATTTTCCCGCCCTTTGCGAACGAGGCGTCGACGTCTCCGTGATCGCGCACGATCTTCGCGGAGTTCCGCGCTGTCTCCTGCAATTGCTTTTTGTACTGGTCCGAGTTGTATGTGGCGTTCGGTCCATTATCCCAATCGATCTTCAGGCTCTTGCGGCCCTGAAACGCGGCCCAGGTATTTTTGGCGATGACGGCCACCCCACCGAGCGGCTGAAATTCCCAGGGGCCCTGGAACGGATCGATGGGAACAGTCTGGGTCACCCCCGCAACTTTCAGCGCTTCCTTGTCGTCGAATGATTTTACTTTGCCGCCGAGAACCGGGGGGCGCTCGATGGACGCGTATACCATTCCGTCCATCCGACCATCCATTCCGTATATGGCTTTTCCGGTTACGATATCGGCAAGGTCATAGCTCGGGGATCCTTTTCCGATGTAGCGCCAGGCGCTCTTGGGCTTGAATTTTAGTTCCGCTACTTTAGGCACTGGCAGTTTCGCGGCAGCGGACGCAAGCTCGCCGTAGCCGAGACGGCGTCCGGTCGGGGAGTGAACGATGAAGTGTAAATCGGCCTTACACTCCGTCACCGGGACTGCCCATTGATTGGCGGCGGCTTGTGTGAGCATCATTCGCGCGGTCGCGCCGGCCTGGCGCATGGGTTCGTAGAATTCGCGAACGGAATGGGAGCCGTCCGTATTTTGCGAGCCGTAGCGCTCGTCTCCGATGGCCTGTTCCAGTTTCACGCGCTTCCAGTCGGCTTCCAGTTCGTCGGCCAGAATCATGGGCACCGAGGTGCGGCTGGTGGTGCCCATTTCCGAGCGATGGGCGATGATATTGACCGTTCCGTCGGTATCAATTCCCACATACACACTGGGATGAAGCGCGGCGCGATCCACCCGGGCATTCTCCGGCAATCCCTCCGCGTGCAGTGATTCAGGAAGGATGCGCACGCACAGCACAAACGCTCCCGCCGAGGCCGCGCCTTTCAGAAATCCCCGCCTGCTTACGTTCTGAATCGCGCTCATGCCAGTTCCTCCGCCGCGGATTTGATCGCGGCACGCACTCGCTGGTAGGTTCCGCAGCGGCAGATATTTCCCGACATGGCGGCATCAATGTCCGCGTCGCTGGGATTCTTTTTTGTTTTCAAAAGCGACGCGGCCTGCATCATTTGCCCGGGCTGGCAATAGCCGCATTGCGGCACGTTGATGCGCATCCAGGCCTTCTGCACGGGGTGCAATCCATTCGCGCCCAGCCCCTCGATCGTGGTGACTTCCGCCCCCGCGACCGCCGACATCGGGGTGATGCAGGCGCGCACGGCCTTGCCGTCCTTGTGCACGGTACAGGCGCCGCACAGCGACATGCCGCAACCAAATTTGGTGCCGATCAGCCTTAACTCATCTCGGAGGAACCACAGTAACGGCATGGTGGAGTCTCCATCGAAGGCGTGCTCCGTTCCATTCACTTTTAGCTTGACCATCAACTAGCCTCGTTTCTCTTGACACCTGATGGGGAAAGAAAATTCGAAAAACAAAACTGATTATGCGCCATCATCATTTTGTCGTGCAAGTTGCTTGCTGCACCTTCTGCGGCAAATCTTGAAAGAACAACAGTAGCAGTTTGGCCCGGTATTCCGGTTGCGACCGGTCGCCGGGTGTATAATGAATGTGTGTGATTGTTCCAACTGACGCATGTCCCCCGCCTGCGAGTTGTTTCCGTCGTCAACGCCGAATGAAGACTACACGTCCGACAGAAAGCCCCGAGCGAGTGTTCCTGGTAGGCGTGGGCCTGAAGCGAGCCTCGCATGTGCCGGGGATTGATGCGGGCGATGCGGAGCGCGCGTCTCTCGAGGAACTCGCGGAACTGGCGAGCAGCGCGGGGGCGCAAGTCGCCGGCAGTATTTTTCAGATGCGCGACAAAATCGATCCCGCCACAGTGATCGGGCGCGGCAAGATCGAGGAAGTGAAAATCGAAGCGAATCTGCACCACGCGCCGCTGATCGTGTTTGACCGCAACCTCACGCCAACCCAACTGCGCAATCTCGAAAAGGGCACCGAGTGCCGCGTGATCGACCGCACGCAATTGATTCTGGATATTTTTGCGCGGCACGCGCGGAGCCGTGAAGGGCAGCTGCAGGTCGAGCTGGCTCAATTGAATTACACGCTGCCGCGCCTCGCCGGGAGCGCCAAAGAGCTTTCCAGGCAGGCCGGAGGAATCGGAACCCGCGGCCCGGGCGAACAGAAACTCGAAACCGACCGCCGCCGCATTCGCGAGCGGGTGGCGAAAATTTCGCGGGCCATCGAGGCGATCAGGAAACAGCGTTCGCTGCGGCGCGAGACGCGCCAGGCTGTACCTCTCGGAACCGTCGCTCTGGTGGGCTACACCAACGCGGGGAAATCGACGCTCTTCAATTCGTTGAGCCGCGCCGGCGTCCTGGTTTCCTCGAAAATGTTCGCCACGCTTGACCCGACCGTGCGCGCCGTGCGCCTGCCGTCGAACCGCCGCGTTCTGCTGTCCGATACGGTGGGATTTATTCGCGACCTGCCGCCGGGATTGATCACCGCGTTTCGCGCCACTCTCGAGGAAGTGCAAGAGTCGGCGCTGCTTCTACTCGTCACGGACATCTCAAACCCGCACCACACCGAGCAGGACGCCGAAGTGGAAAAAATTCTAAAAGAATTGGGCGTCGCGGACCGGCCGCGCCTGCACGTGTTAAACAAAATTGACAGGCTCACTCCCGAGCAAGCCTCGGCGGTGAATGGCAATCACAACTCCGCGCGCGTTTCCGGGCTCACAGGAGAAGGGCTGGAGGCGCTGCTCTGCCGCATCGATGAGGCCATGCCCGTCGATCCGGTGCTGCACTTGCGCTTCACGCTTCCGCTGTCGAATGGACGCGCCATTGCCCTCGTGCACGCCTTGGGCCGCGTGCTGCATTCGGAAATGCAAGACTCGACCATGGCCATCGAGGCGGAAATCCCCGAGTCCGTGGCTCGCCAATTGAGAATCGGGCCGGAGCCAGCGCTCGCTTAATTGCGCTTTGCCCTTTCGATTGCACAGAATTGAGCCTTGCCGGCAAAAATCCAACAAGGACAGCAGCAAGATCGCCAACTAATGGGACCGGCGTCAGTGGCTTCCGTGACGCTGTCCCCAACTCGAATGCTCCTACCCCCATGAAGTGGGCAGCATGACCAGCACCACCACGACGGGTAGCGGCCGCAAATTGTGGAAATATCTGTGGAAATCAGTTTCCCTTCGGATGGCTAGAAGGCGGAGAATTTCGATTGCGTGAGTAAACCAACCGCTTTCAGTATATATAACTATTGTGTTTTCATTGCGTTGCAGACATAATTGCTGAATCCTTAAGCAATTCACCCCTTTTACCTGCGATTGGTTGTAACGTCATGATTTGCACAGCCTTGCGGGTGGGTGTTGTTCAAGAGTACATGATTTTAGCTATGTACCTTTGCCGTGAAGGCGAGTCTTCCCACGCGCCCAGGGGAGCTCGTCTTGAGCAATCGTTGACTGCCTGCGACGGTGCGACTATAGTGGGTCACGCCTCGCGACTGGGCGGGTAAGTCCAAAAAGGAGCAGGGGCCCCCCGGGTGCGTCATGAACCTGCCAAACAGCCTGACGATTTTACGCATTTTCTTTATCCCGGTGCTGGTCGTTATCCTTTTGACCCGCCAACCAAACATTGCGTTTTTGGGAGTCACCATTAATTTTGGCGAGTGGGGCGTGCTCATTCTTCTGGCTGCTGCGGCCACGGATTGGGCGGATGGCTACTATGCCCGGCGGCGCAGCGAAGTGACCACGCTCGGAATCCTGCTTGATCCCATCGCCGACAAACTTTTGATGTCCGCCGCGTTTATTTCGCTGGTGGAAATGCACCTGGTCCCCGGCTGGATGGCCGTGATTATCATCGGGCGTGAAATTGTGGTTCTGGGGCTGCGCAATATCGCTTCCGCCGAGGGATTTACGATTCCGGCTTCCGCGCTCGGCAAAACGAAAATGGTTCTGCAGGTGATCGCGGTGTGCGCGGTGATCCTGGCGGCCAAGCACACCATAATTCGACCGCTGGGCATGATTCTATTGTGGCTGGTTGTGGGAAGCGCGGTGGTCTCCGCGTTTCAGTATTTTCAAAAGTTTTGGGGCCGCGTCGATGGCAGCGTGAAGCAGCGGCGCCACCTCAGAATTCTCGAACGCCGCAAGAATGCTCAGGATGTCCCGACTGTCCAATGACGATTGGCTGGCGCTGGTGGGGATTGCCCGGCGCGCGATTGCCAGCGCCATCCTAGAGCGGCGCATTCTGGATTTCCCCGCCCTTCCCGCGGCACTATCAGAACCCAGCGGAGCCTTTGTCAGCCTATACCGTGAGGGAGCGCTGCGCGGGTGCGTGGGACAAGTGGAGAATCCCGGCCCGCTGGCGGACGTGGTCGCCCGGTCGGCGATCAACGCGGCGCTGTACGATTCGCGCTTTCCGCCTGTCAGCGCTGAGGAAGTCGAACTCCTTGAAATCGAAATCTCCGTCTTGACCCCTCCTGAACGCATTCTGCCCGATGCGGTTGTAGCGGGCCGGCACGGCCTTATGGTGGCGCGCGGGCCCTTCAGGGGACTTCTGCTTCCTCAAGTAGCCACGGAACGGAATTGGTCGTCCCAGCGATTGCTCGAGGAAACCTGTATCAAAGCCGGTTTGCCGCTCGACGCCTGGCGCGATCCGACGACGGTTGTGCTGGGTTTCACGGCGGAAGTTTTTTCGGAGAAGAGAGTGCGAACAATTTCCGAATTGTGAAATCGCTGCCGGAGGTTTTGCGATTCGCCGGCGCGCGCTGATTTTCCCACCCGAAAACGAAAAAGGATCTGACTCGCCGCGCGAATCAGATCCTTTTTTCTTCAATACGGATTGCGGAAAGATTCTCTGGCCGCAATTACTCCACTTCCACGTAATCGCCGATAAAAATCTCTTCTCGCGCGGTGGTCATCAAAACGGTTGAGGAATTAGCTCCCGTGCGCACGACGATTCCTTCGCCCAACACCTGCCGCGGCAGATCGTTCCACTGGTACGCCACAGGGGTGCTGCCGAATCCGTAGGCCTTGTAGGCTGTATCCGGGACTTGGGCTACTGTCTCTATGCGCGTCCCCTGATAGCGGAACATGCGGAAGTAGTCTCCCACGCGAACGCCCTGCGCGCTTCCCAGGTTGACGTAAACGATTTTGCCGGGCCCGGTGAGCGTGTCGTAATCCTTGGCGGTCACGACCATGGCGGTTTTCTTTCCCGATGGCGCCGCGAAGGGATCGAGCTTCACAACATGGAACTGAGGGGCTGGCCGGGCAACGAACGGACGCACGAGGTCGCCGCGATACATGGGTTCGCAGCTTACTTCCGTTTCCGCCGTGGAAGTCTTCGCTTCAACGTGTACGACACGCAGCCGCCCGATGTCCGCATACCGCGTGCCCATGGCTCGGGTCAACATGGCTTGGTACTTGAACCACACATTCGTCGCCATCATGTCGCTTCTCTGCCGAACCACCTCGAATTCGTCTCCAACCTTCACACCTTGTGCTGCCCCTTTATTGATGTATACGAATTCGCCCTGTTGAAAGGTGGTCCTGTACCGGGAATCCTCGCCGGAAATCAGGTAGATGTCGTTCGGAACGGGCTTGTCGCTGATCACACCAGAGCAATACACATCATCTTGCGTCGGGGTGGTCACGGTATATTGTTGCGCTTTGGCAACGGTAGCGGAGACCAGCAAGCCCAGTCCCACGCTAAGTCCTATAGTCAGAGTACGATAGCCGATCTTTTTGTGCATGGAAACTGCTCCTTGCGCGCGCATCTTCATATATCCCCACTTCGATTAAGGCTGCCCTTCAAAGCTAGCATCGGCCCCATGGACCGTCAAGAAATCGTGGAGGGGCGCTTTACACATTTGTCAACCGCATGGTAGAAGCCTAAAGCTTAGCTTCCGAGGTGGAGCGCGCTTGAAGGGTATGTTTGGGAAAGACCGGGTGTGTGGCGTGGTTGCCGCCGAAACTGCGCGCGAGATGAAGTCGCAGATCCGTCAAGGCCTGCTGAAAACGCGCACGCTGGAATTGCGCTTGGACTATCTTCGCAGTGCGAAAGAGAGGGAAGCTTTCCTGTCCTGGTTGGGCCGCGAAGGTCCGCGCGCCGTGTTCATTGCCACGTGCCGGCGGCATGAGGGTGGAGGGCTATTTCGGGGCAGCCGGGAAGAGCAGATTGAGATTCTGGCGCAGGCGGCCCGTTCCGGCTGCGGCTGGTGCGACCTTGAAATTGAAACGGCCAAACATTTTGCCCGGGGCGAATTGGCGCGCGCGCTCTTGCCCGCGCGTGTGATGGTGTCGTCCCATGATTTTCGCCGAGTGCCTCGCAGCCTTTCACAAATCGTTCACCGGCTGGAACAGGCGCGTGGGCACGCCATCAAGATTGCAGCACAGTGCCATTCGTTTTCGGACAGCGTGCGCATCTGCGAATTGGCCCGGGCACGGCACGATGTTGTCGCGATCCCCATGGGCGAATTTGGATTGGCCGGTCGCGTCCTTTCACTGCGCATCGGCAGCGCCCTGGCGTACGCAGCGATCGATCAGGCTACGGCGCCGGGCCAACTCTCTCTGGACGCGATGACGGATCTTTACCGGGCCGCAAGGATCACCCGCAGCACGCGCGTGTACGGCGTGATTGGCGATCCTATCGGGCATTCGCTTTCGCCGTTGATGCACAACACGGCATTTCACGCGCGCAAATTCAACGCGGTTTTTGTGCCGTTTCTGGTCCGCAATCTGCGGGAGTTTCTGGGCGCTATGAACCAATTTGGCGTGGCCGGACTTTCGGTCACCATTCCGCACAAGGAATCGATGCTGCGGTTTCTGAACGATTGCGATCCGCTGGCGGGGCGCATTGGAGCAGTCAACACAGTGGTAGTGCGTGGCGGCGGGCGATTGTACGGGTACAATACGGATTACGTCGGAGTCCTGCGCAGTCTGGGTGTACGCATGCCCCTCGCGGGGAGCCGTGTGCTGCTGTTTGGTGCGGGAGGGGCTGCGAGGGCGGCTGCATTCGCGCTGGCACAGGCGGGCTCGAATGTGTGTCTTTGCGCTAGGCGTCCGGAGCGCGCCCGGTCGCTGGCTCGGGCGGTCGGTGGGCAAGCCGTGGCGCGCGCCGATCTGAAGCGCGAATTTTTCGATGCCATCGTGAATTGCACGCCTGTGGGGATGCACCCGCGGGGCGGCTCTCCGCTGGGCGGCGCGGAACTGAATTGCCGGATCGTCATGGACATGGTCTACCGCCCGCGGGAAACGGAATTGATACATTTGGCGCGCCGCAAGGGCATCGCTGTAATTTCCGGCGTGGAAATGTTTCTCGCGCAGGGTTTCGCGCAGTATGAGATTTGGACGGGCGAGCGCGCGCCGGAAAGCGCTATGCGCCGCGCGGTGGTTTCGGCGCTCGATCGGGAAGAAAAATTAAAGGGGCGCAGCTCTTAACGGGCAGCGCCAGGGAATCGCCAGGAAATCTATGATCCAGCCGGACTTCAAATCCTTCAGCAAGCTTGCGCGGCAGGGAAACCTCGTTCCGGTATACGACACCTTTACTGCGGATACGCTCACGCCGGTTTCCGCGTATCTGCGGCTGGCGCAAAACGCGCGGTACGCCTGCCTGCTCGAAAGCGTGGAGGGCGGGGAGAAGATTGCGCGGTACACGTTTGTGGGCGCGAACCCGAGCGAGGTGTTCCGCTACGTCAACGGCGCGTGCATTTTGGAAAGCGATAGCCGTACGTCCTGGATGCAGGAGAATCCGCTCGATTACCTGCGCAACCGCGTGGAGCGATATCGCCCCGTGCGCGTGCCCGGCTTGCCGCCGCTCATCGCGGGCGCGATCGGCTACTTTGCCTATGACATGGTGCGGCTCATCGAACGCATTCCGGACGCGACCCGCGACGACGTAGGAATGGATGATGCCGTGATGATGTTCTTTCTCGGCCTCGTGGTGTTCGATCACGTCCGGCACCGGGTCTGGATCGTCCGCAATGTGTTTACCGGCGGCGAAGGCAGCCTGCGCGCGAAATACAATCTGGCCGTGCGCGAAATCCAGGCCACGCGCCGCCGCCTGAACGTGCCCGTGGCCGCTGAACATCCGAAGCGCAGGAAGGAGCGCCCGCTCAAGGTTACTTCCAATTTTTCGCGCGCCAAATTTCTCGATGCCGTGAACAAATCCAAGGAATACATACGCGCGGGCGACATTTTTCAAGTGGCCATCAGCCAGCGTTTCGCCGCGAAGACCGACGCCGACCCGTTTGAGATTTACCGCTCCTTGCGAGTGGTGAATCCTTCGCCCTACATGTATTTCCTGAAGTTGAACGATCTCGCGGTGGTTGGCAGTTCGCCCGAAATGCTGGTGAAGGTGCAGGGCCGCGAGGCGTATTACCGGCCCATCGCAGGGACGCGCCGCCGCGGAGCCGATGAAAAAGAGGACGCGGCTCTGGAGTCCGAGTTGGCTGCCGATCCCAAGGAGCAGGCCGAGCACATCATGCTCGTCGATCTGGGACGCAATGATCTGGGCCGCGTCTCGGAATACGGCACGGTGCGCGTCGAGAGGCTTATGTTTGTGGAGCGCTACTCGCACGTGATGCACCTCGTCTCGAGTTTGCGCGGGCATTTGCGCGAAGAGGTGGACTGCTTCGACGCGCTGGCCGCGTGTTTTCCTGGAGGCACGCTTTCGGGAGCGCCGAAAGTCCGCGCCATGGAAATCATCGACGAGCTCGAACCCACGCGGCGCGGCATTTACGGCGGAGCGATCCTGTACCTCGACTTCTCGGGGAATCTCGATTCCTGCATTGCGATTCGCACCATGGTCGTGAAGAAGGGCATGGCCTACGTGCAGGCGGGAGCGGGCCTAGTCGCCGACTCAGTCCCCGAGACGGAATACACGGAGACGGTAAACAAGGCGCGAGCGTTGCTCACGGCGCTCGAAATCGCACACCGCGGACTCGATCCTGCCCCGGGAAACGCCAAGCTCGGCCATCGAAAGAAGTAACGATTCTCCTGTTTATTTGTCCGCGCGAAATGACTGAGTGAAAGTGCCGGATGGTGCATTGTGCTGAATGATTCTGCCCCTGAGCGCCGCACAGGATTTCGGATTTATGTGATCGTTTCAGTTGTGTCTTTTCTCTTCGTGGGTCTATACATCGGATGGGTTTTTTATTCGCGGTGGGAATCGAATCAATCCATTGCAGAAAAGGCGGCAGAGAATCAGCGCGCGAAGGATCAGCAGACCTTCGAGATGATGGGCGGGAATCGCTTTGACATCCTCGTTTTTGCTGCCAACCCACCGATCGTTCGTGCCGGGGAGAAAAGCTCCCTTTGCTATAGCGTGTCCAACGCGAAGGCTGTGAAAATTGAGCCGGATGCGGAAGAGCCCGTTTGGCCGGCTTACAGCCGGTGCGTGCACGTCTCGCCGCGCAAGACTACGAAATATACGCTCACCATTGAAGACGGCGCTGGTCATGACAAGACCGCTGCCGTAGAGGTAAGAGTTCAGTAGCACGTGCTTCAGTTTGCGGGGGTTCATCCTTGCAGGGACCAAAATCCGCAAGCTGAAGCATGCGCCACTGGGCGGCGCTGCGTTGTTTACGGATGGAAGATTAATTTTTGGACGCGCCAGTTGGACGTTTCCGCGGCGTAAACCACATTGTCCGAAGCGCAGGCGAGTTGATGGGCGCCGGAAAATTGTTTGAGCTGGCGGCCTGAACGGCCGATCACGCCGAGCACTTTTCCGTCCAGCGAAACCTTGAAGATTCGGCCGGGGAACGTGGTTTCTCCCACGTAGAGCATTTGATTCGCGCCGGGAGTGATGCAAATAGAATTGGGCGCGCCGATCACGGCGGCAAGGCGCTCGCCGGTGGGAGTGTTGCCATTGGTCGAGTGCGTTCCGGGAACGGGAGGCACGTCAATCGTGAACATGCGCAGAAATTTTCCGTCAGTGTCGAAGACCTGAATACGCCGGTTGCTGCGGTCGCCAACGTAGAGATTGTTTTGGCGGTCCACCACGATGGAATGCGGCAGGCGGAATTGTCCCGGCCCGGTGCCCTTTTCGCCCCAGGATTTTACCCAATCGCCATTCTTGTCATATTTCGCGACGCGCGAGTTGACGTATCCGTCGGTGATGTAAATGTTTCCGTCGGAATCCCAGGCCACGTCGGTGGGCTGGCGGAAGAGTCCATCAATTGCGGGAAGTGGAGGATCGGGGTGTCCCCACGGCTTAGATTCCTCGTCAGCCCCTTCGGCGCGCCGCCCGAAAACCATGACCACGCGGCCCGCCTGGTTGAACTTGATGACCATGTCGGAACCTTTGTCGATGGCCCAGATATTGTCGTCCTTATCGATGCGCACGCTATGTGCTTCGGACCAGGCATAAAGACCTTTGCCGATTTCGCGAAGGAACGTGCCGTCGGGGCCGAACTCAAACAGTTGCGCCGCCGCGGGCGCGTAAGCCGGACCGTTGGCGCTGTTGGACCGCGTGAACACGAAGACGTGCCCCTTGGAATTGACCGCCACGCCCGGAACCTCGCCGAAATTCATTCCCGGCGGTAGCTTGAAGAAATTCGGAACGGAGTCAAAGGCAAGTTCCGGCACATTTTGTTGCGCGAACAAAGGCGAAGCCAGCAACACGCACAACACGAAAAGACACATTTTTGCTTTCATCGAGGCCTCCCAACTGATCAGAATTTGGATTCCATCATGAGCGTGGCGCGAGCCTACGACGGTCGTGTGTAAGTGTCAATTAGCAGCTGTGTTGTGGCGCCGGCGTCTCGCCGGCGTTTTTGCTATCCACATGCAGAAGAAAAATCGCCGGCGGGACGCCGGCGCCACGAAAAGCGCTGATTCGATAAGGTGCATTTCATCGATCAGGTCAGCGGCGCGAAGCGAGGGCTAGGCTTTTTTCTGCGTATTATTCAACACGGAATCCGAAATGATCAGGCGCTCGACTGGTTTGCCTCCGACGATGTGCGAGTCAATGATTTCGTCAACGTCCGCCGGAGTCACGCTGCCGTACCACACGGCGTCGGGATAAACAACCACGGTCGGGCCGGCCTCGCACTGATCCAGGCACCCGGACTTGTTCGCCCGGACCTTGCTGTTCGGAATGCCGCGCTCGCGCAACTTTTCCTTGAATACGCGGTGAAGTTCGGCTTCGCCTGATGAATTGCAGCAGCCGCGCGGATTGCCGTCCGGCCGCTGGTTGGTGCAGATGAAAATGTGTTTTTCAAATTTCGCCATGGGCCCTTTCGGAAATATCGCCTTACGCAATCATTGTACACGGCCTTTGGTAGGATAGGCTTCAGCCCGTCGGTTTTGACTTTGCTCGCGCTTGCGAAAACCCACAGGCTGAAGCCTGTCCTACTAAATTCGTGTACTATTATATTTCCGGGGATTGGGGCCGACCGCACGGCCAACGGTAGCGGGAGTAAATCATGAAGTCGCACTTGATTCGGGCAATCGCCATCGCAACACTTTTGCTGGGCTTTTTCGGTGTCTGGAATGCGAGCGCGCAGCAGCAGCCGCCGCCACAGAAGCGCGGGCCGTCGACGGCCGAAGAGCGTTCCCGCGCCGTCAAAGTCGCGCATGAACTCGAGGAGGATCCCCTCGCCAGGGACGCCAAGGACAATCGCGAATGGGTCATCCAATGGATCGTGGATATTCCGGACATCACCGTGAATGTGTGCTTCGATTATTTCGGCAAGGTGCCGAATCCGGCTCGCGGACATTCCAAGGAAATCGTCAGGCAGATGATCATCTCCAGCGCCGCGTTCATGATCGAGCACCCGGATAAAGCCAAGGACGAACAGGCGGTGGCCACCGCGGGTTTGCTTGGCTCGTTGAAGGCCTATCAGGCGATCCTCAAGGGGGAGCCCGACGCGCGCTGGCCCTATGTGGATAAAATTATTCAGATGCGCGATCAGGGCAAACTTGACGATTTCGTCTCCGACACCCGCCGCAAGTGCGCGCAGGATGAAGAAGAGCCGGATCCAGACACGATTCGGGCTGATGCGCGTTGATTTTTTTCTTTGCATTGTAGCCCGCCTCTTCAGAGGCGAAGGTTCTCTGCCGCAGGTGGAAAAAATCCCCGCGCCACAAGACGCGGGCTGCAACAGCTTTCGCGGCCAATCGGGTGCGAAAAACCAGCGATGATTCTGCTTCTCGACAACTACGATTCGTTCACCTACAACCTCGCGCAGTTCCTCGGCCAGTTGGGCGGGAAACTGGAGGTCCATCGCAACGACCAGATTACTCTCGACGAAATCGCCGCGAAAAAACCGGAGCGCATCGTGATTTCTCCCGGCCCGGGCACGCCGGAAGATTCGGGCATTTGCCTGGACGTCATCCGGCGCTTTGCAGGACAGATTCCCATCCTGGGCGTGTGCCTCGGCCACCAGGCGATCGGTTACGCTTTCGGAGGGAAAGTGATCCGCGCGCCGGAAATCATGCACGGCAAGACCAGCCGCATCCATCACGACAACAAAACAGTCTTCCGGGAATTGCCGCAGGATTTTGTGGCCACACGCTATCACTCGCTGATCGTCGAAGAAAAATCTTTTCCCGGCGATCTGGAAATCTCCGCGAAAACGGGCGAAATCATCATGGGCCTGCGCCACCGAGCCTTGCGCGTGGAAGGCGTGCAATTCCATCCCGAATCCGTGCTGACTGACGTGGGGATGCAGCTTCTGAAGAATTTTCTTTCGCTTTAGATCTTCGTAGCGCAGGCTTCAGCCTGTGGGTTTTGGGGTATGCAAGTCCTAAAACCCACAGGCTGAAGCCTGCGCTACTCTGCGCTACTTCTTGTTACTTGTGCATGAAGGCGATGAGTGCTTCGAGTTTCTTGCCCGCTTCCCCGGAATCGATGGACGCGGCGGCGAGCTGCGCGCCTTCCAGGAAATCGGCGGCGCGGCCGGAAGCGACGATTGCTGCGGCCGCATTGGCGATGACGATGTCCCGGCGCGGACCGGCCTCGCCGGATAAAATCGCGCGGATGAGGCTGGCGTTGTGCGCCACGTCTCCTCCCGAAATCGCCTCGAGAGGCGCGCGCTCCAGGCCAAAATCTTCGGGCGTCACCTGGTAGATTCGCACGACATCGCGGTGCACGTCGCCGACCGAGGTCTCGCCGGATAGCGAAATTTCGTCCAGCCCGCCTGCGCCGTGCACGACGAACGCCCGTTCCACGTCCAGCTCGCTGAGCACCAGCGCCACCTTCTCCACGACCTTATCCGAAAAAACTCCGGCAATTTGCGCCCGCGCGCCCGCAGGATTGGTCAGGGGGCCGAGCAAGTTGAACGCGGTGCGTCCCAGGCGGCGCCGCGCGGGCATGGCGTGGCGCATGGCTGTGTGTAACGCGGGCGCATAGAGAAACCCGATTCCGATCTCTTGAATCGCCGCGCCGACCCGCTCGGGCGCGACCTCGATCGAAACGCCCAGCGCTTCGAGAACATCCGCCGAACCGCATTTCGAGGAGATCGAGCGGTTGCCGTGCTTGGCGACGCGCACGCCCGCGCCTGCCGCCACGAAGGCCGCAGCGGTCGAGATGTTAAATGTCCCTGAGGAATCGCCGCCGGTACCGCAGGTGTCCACCAGCAGTTCCTCGGGGCGCGATCCGTCCGCGAATACCGGCGTTACCTGGCGGCGCATCGCGCGGGCGAAGCCGACCAGCTCTCCGACCGTTTCACCTTTCGCGCGCAACACTGTGAGCAGCGCGACGATGGCCTCATCGTTCGATCGCCCGGAGAGAATCTCCTCCATCGCGAGTTCGGCTTCCTGCCGCGAAAGGTCCGAGCCCGCCTCAACTTTTTTGATGAGCGTATTCAGCATGGGTGGAAGGGGTTCAAGCCACGTCGGGGGCTCACTCGTGGACAGGAACGCACGACCGCGTTGTTCCGAATTGGCATGCGTTGCGAAGTCAACTGGTTCCTTTCGTCTTGCCCGCTTCGAGTGTTCCCTATAGACTCTTAAGTTTCCAATGTAACTAAATTCTAGCACTGATGGACGGACGATGAAGATCCACGAATATCAGGCAAAAGAAATTTTCAGGCGTTTCGGCGTGCCCACGCCCCGGGGAGAAATGGTCACGACGCCGGAGCAGGCGCGTGCAGTGGCGGAGCGGCTTGGGACAAAAATCGTCGTTGTGAAGGCGCAAATCCATGCCGGAGGCCGTGGAAAGGCTGGTGGCGTGAAGCTGGCCAAATCGCCGGCGGAAGCAGCCGACCTTGCCAAAAAAATGATCGGCATGAAGCTGGTCACGCCACAAACTGGACCCGCCGGACGCATCGTGCAGCGATTGCTGATCGAGGAAGGCCTGGACATCAAGCGCGAACTTTACTTGAGCATTCTTGTCGATCGCGCCGTCGCCGCGCCGGTAATCATGGCGAGCACTGCGGGGGGAATGGAAATTGAGGAAGTGGCGCACAAGAATCCCGAGCTGATCCTGCGCGAGACGATTCTTCCGGCGACAGGATTGCAGCCCTACCATACACGCAAGCTGGCCTTTGGTCTGGGTCTTTCCGGTGACGCGGCTGCTGCGGCGGGCCCGTTCCTGCAGGCCCTGTACCACGCGTTCCTCGAAACCGACGCGTCGCTCGCGGAAATCAATCCGCTGATTGTGACGGGAGACGGCAAACTTGTCGCGCTCGATGCCAAGATGGCGTTTGACGACAACGCGCTCTACCGGCACAAGGACATCGTCGAGCTGCGCGATTTGAACGAGGAAGATCCTCTGGAAGTCGAAGCGTCCACCTACAAGCTGAATTACATCAAGCTCGAAGGCAACGTCGGCTGCATGGTGAACGGCGCGGGCCTGGCGATGAGCACGATGGACATCATCAAATTGTCCGGCGGCTCGCCGGCAAATTTCCTGGATGTCGGTGGAGGCGCTTCGGCTGAGCAGGTGAAGAACGCCTTCAAGATCCTGGTGAAAGACCCCAGCGTGAAGGGCGTGTTCATCAATATTTTTGGAGGAATTCTGCGCTGCGACGTGCTGGCGTCAGGAGTCGTCGCCGCGGCGAAAGAACTAAATCTGAAACTTCCCGTGGTAGTGCGCATGGAAGGGACCAACGTGGAAAAGGGGCAGGAAATTTTGCGTAATTCGGGGTTGGGATTGACGATTGCGAGCGATATGAGGGACGGAGCAGAGAAAGTTGTGAAACTGGCGGGAGGTGCGCGATGAGCGTGTTGGTGAACGAAAAGACGCGCGTCGTCGTGCAAGGGCTCACCGGGCGCGAAGGCAGCTTCCATGCCGGGCAGATGATCGAATACGGCAGCAAGGTGGTCGCGGGGGTGACGCCGGGCAAGGGAGGGACGAAGCATGAGAATGTGCCCGTGTTCAACACAGTCTCAGATGCGGTTCGCGAAACGGGCGTGGACGCATCCATTATTTTTGTGCCGCCGCCGTTCGCCGCGGACGCGATTCTAGAGGCTATCGATGTAAACGTGCCGCTGGTTATTTGCATCACGGAAGGCATTCCCACGCTCGACATGGTTCGTGTGGCGGCTGCGCTGAAAAATTCCAAAACGCGCCTGATCGGGCCGAATTGTCCGGGAATTATTTCTCCGGGAAAATGCAAAATGGGAATCATGCCCGGGCGGATTCACAAGCAGGGAAACATCGGCGTTGTGAGCCGAAGCGGGACGCTGACCTACGAGGCCGTGCATCAACTGACGCAGCTCGGCATCGGCCAGTCCACCTGCATCGGCATCGGCGGCGATCCGATCATCGGCACGACGCACACCGACGCGATCAAGCTCTTCAACGAGGATCCCGAGACCCACGCCATCGTGATGATCGGCGAAATCGGCGGCGACGCGGAAGAGCAGGCCGCCGCTTACATCAAGGCCAACGTGAAAAAGCCCGTTGTCGGATTGATCGCCGGGCAGACCGCGCCTCCGGGACGCCGCATGGGCCACGCCGGCGCGATCATCAGCGGCGGCGCAGGCACTGCCGTCGAGAAATATAAAGCCATGGCCGCGGCGGGAATTATTACGATTCAGAGCCCGGCGGACATTGGCGTAACGCTGGCTGCGGCGATCAAGTAAGGAGTGGGGTCCAGTAGCGCAGGCTTCAGCCTGTGGAATTTGAATCTTGCGAGTCCTAAACCCCACAGGCTGAAGCCTGCGCTACGAAAAGCATTCCCGGGGCACGAATTGAGCGCGTGAAGAATTGGTGTTTACTCGCTAAAAAATAACGATCACGGAGAAATACGGAATGGCTATCGAACGTACGCTCGCAATCATCAAGCCGGACGCCGTGGGGCGCGGGCTGACCGGCGAAATCTTGGCGCGGATTCATAAGGGTGGATTTCAGATCGCAGCAATCAAGTCGCTGCGGCTTACGCAAGGCGAAGCCGGCGGCTTTTACGCCGTCCATCGCGCACGGCCCTTTTTCGGCGAACTCACTGAATTCATGAGTTCAGGAAAGATCGTCGTGATGGCCCTGGAAGCCGAAGGCGCGATTCTTAAATGGCGCGACACGATGGGCGCCACCGATCCCGCCAAGGCGGCGCCGGGTACGATTCGCCGCGACCTGGGCACCAGCATCGGAAACAATTGCACGCACGGCTCGGACGCTCCGGACACGGCGGCTTTTGAACTTGGATATTTTTTCGCCGGCCACGAATTGATCTGAGCTTTCTAAGTAGGACGGGCTTCAGCCTGTCGGGTTTGAATTTGTCTGCCCGATTTACGAGCGACAGGCTGAAGCCCATCCTACTCAAACAAGAGCTACCGCAAATCAGTTGGGAACGCGGGCCCACCACCTCGCAATTCGGTAGAATTGAACTCAATGGATCCGATGCGCGATCTCGGAAGATTGATGGTCTTTGCGGGCGCTGCGCTCGCTGCGGTGGGCGCGCTGGTGTGGCTGGCTGCGCGCCGCGGAGGATTGCCGCTGCGGCTCGGGCGTCTGCCGGGCGACATGGTGGTTCAGGGAAAACATGGCTCGTTTTATTTCCCGGTGGTGACGTGTATCCTGCTGAGCGTGGTGCTTACGCTGATCCTGTGGCTGGTGCAATGGCTGAAAAGGTAAAACAATTCGAGTTGAATCTCGCGCCAGAGCGAAAAATCTGGAGCGTCGCGGAGCTGACGGCGCGCATCAGCGGCGTTCTGACCGCGCAATTCTCAAATTTGTGGGTCGAGGGCGAAGTCTCCAACTATCGCCCCGCGCAGTCCGGGCATCTTTATTTCACGCTCAAAGACGCCAAGGCGCAGGTGCGCTGCGTGTGTTTCCGCACGCAGGCGATGCGGCTGAAATTCCGGCCCGAGGACGGATTGAAACTGATCGTGCGCGGATCGATCAGCGTGTACGAGCCGCGCGGCGAATATCAGATTTATGTCGAGCACATCGAGCCGTCCGGAGTGGGCGCGCTGCAACTGGCGTTCGAGCAGCTCAAGAAGCGACTCGAAGCCGAAGGACTTTTCGACGTGGCGCGCAAGAAGCCGCTGCCCATGCTGCCACGGCGCATCGGTGTCGTGACTTCGCCGAGGGGCGCGGCCGTGCGCGACATTATTCGCATCCTGCGGCGGCGCTTTCCCAACCTGCACCTGATCGTTTACCCCGTGCGCGTGCAGGGCGAAGGCGCGGCGGAGGAAATCGCCGCGGCGCTGAAATATTTCAACCGCAAACAATCCGTGGAAGTGATTCTGCTCGCGCGCGGCGGCGGGTCGATCGAAGATCTCTGGGCGTTCAACGAGGAATCCGTGGCCCGCGCGATCGCCGCGTGCACCATCCCTGTGGTGAGCGGTGTGGGGCACGAAACCGATTTCACGATTGCGGATTTCGTGGCCGATGTGCGCGCGTCCACGCCTTCCGCTGCCGCCGAAATCGTGGTGCAATCGCGGCAGGAATTTCAGCGCCATCTCGCGGAGCTGGAACACAAAATTTCGCAACGCATGAGATACATTCTGCTCGAGTGGCGGCACCACCTGAAGGAACTGACCACGCACATGGGCTTCCGCCGGCTCGAGGATTTGCTGCGCCATCACCGCCAACAGACGGACGAGCTGGCCTCGCGCCTGGGCGTCGCGCTCGAGGGCCGCATCGAGGTGCTGCGCCACCGCTACACGATTGCGGAAACGCGCATCGCTTCGTTCGATTTGCGCGCGCGCATCCGCACGCTTGGTTTGCGCCTCGTGCAGCGTTCCGCGGAACTCGGCATGCGCATGGAGCGGTACCTTGTCGGCAAGATCCAGCGCCTCGAGCGCCTGCGCGTGCAACTCGAAGAGCGCAGCCCGTTACGCGTCCTGCAGCGCGGCTACGCCATCTGCACGGACGCTGCAGGGCACGTGGTGAGCGCCGCCGAGCAGGTATCCGTAGGCGGCGAAATCAAGGTGCAACTCGCCCGCGGCCGCCTTGGCGCGGAAGTGCGTACCCGCGAAATTCCAAAGCCTTAATTCAAATTCCGCTCAACGTAGAGGAGGGGTTTTAGTGGCGCACGCTTTAGCTTGCGGGGTTTAGGTCTACCATAGTCCAAACCCCGCAAGCTAAAGCGTGCGCCACTAAAACCTACTCGTCCGATGTGCTCGCAACTTTCAGCACGGCGAGGAACGCTTCCTGCGGGATATCCACGCGGCCCACGCGCTTCATGCGCTTCTTTCCTTCTTTTTGTTTCTCCAGCAATTTGCGTTTGCGCGTGATGTCTCCGCCGTAACACTTGGCCAGCACGTTCTTGCGAATCGCGGCCACCGTCTCGCGCGCGATCACGCGGCTGCCGATGGCGGCCTGGATGGGCACTTCAAACATCTGCCGCGGGATCAGCTTCCGCAAACGCGTGACCAGTTCTCGTCCGCGCTCGTAAGAAAATTCGCGATGGCACACCAGCGCCAGAGCGTCGACCGGCTCGCCGCCGATCAGAATGTCCAGCTTCACCAGGTCGGCTTCCTTGTAGCCCGCCAGGTGATAGTCAAGCGACGCGTAGCCGCGCGAGGCGCTCTTCAGCCGGTCGTAGAAATCGAGCACGATTTCGTTCAGCGGCAACTCGTACGTCAGCATCACGCGCTGCGGCGAGAGATACTCGAAATTTTTTTGCACGCCGCGCTTTTCCTCGCACAGCTGCAGAATCGCGCCGACCGAATCTTCCGCCGTGATGATCATGGCCGTGATCACCGGTTCTTCGATCTTGGCCATTTCATTGGGCGGCGGAAATTTCGTCGGATTGTCCACCTCGACAACGTCCCCGGCCGTCGTCGAGATCCTGTAACGCACACTTGGCGCCGTGGTGATCAGGTTGATGTCGAATTCGCGCTCCAGCCGCTCCTGCGCAATTTCCATGTGCAGCAGGCCCAGAAATCCGCAGCGAAAGCCGAATCCGAGCGCCACGGAATTTTCCGGCTCGTAGAAAAACGCCGCGTCATTCAATTGCAGTTTGCCGAGAGCGTCGCGCAAGTTTTCGTAATCGCTGGCCACCACCGGAAACAGCCCCGCGAACACCATGGGCTTGATGGCTTCAAATCCGGGCAGTTGCGGCGCGGGCCGCGCGGCATCGGTGACCGTGTCGCCCACGCGCGCGTCCGCCACCTGCTTGATGTTGGCCACCACAAAGCCGACGTCTCCGGCGACAAGTTCCTCGAGCACCACGGGTTTCGGAGTGAGCGCGCCGAGCGCTTCGACTTCATACACCTGGTCGTTGAAATACAGGCGAATTTTCATGTGCCGCGTGATTCGGCCGTTCATGACGCGCACCAGAATCACCGCGCCGCGATAGGGATCAAACCACGAGTCGAAAATCAGAGCCTGCAGCGGCGCTTCCGCAGTGCCGGTCGGAGGAGAAACGCGCGCGACCACGGCTTCCAGGACGGATTCCACGCCGATGCCGCTCTTGGCGCTGATCAGCAGCGCGTCCGACGCCGGAATCGCCAGAACATTTTCAATCTGCTCCTTCACCTCGTCGGGCTGCGCGGCGGGGAGATCGATCTTGTTGATGACGGGAATGATGGTGAGATTGTGCTGCGCCGCCAGAAACGTGTTGGCCACGGTCTGCGCCTCGACGCCCTGGCTCGCGTCCACCACCAGCAAAGCGCCTTCGCACGCGGAAAGCGCGCGCGAAACTTCGTAGGAAAAATCGACGTGGCCGGGCGTGTCGATCAGGTTGAGCTGATATTCGTTTCCATCCTTTGCATTATAGTGAAGACGAATGCTCTTAGCTTTGATGGTGATCCCGCGCTCCCGCTCCAGGTCCATGGAGTCGAGCACCTGCGCGCTCATCTCGCGCTGGCTGAGCGCGCCCGTCAGCTCGAGCAGGCGGTCGGCCAGCGTGGACTTGCCGTGGTCAATGTGCGCGATGATGCAAAAATTGCGGACGAAGCGTGGGTCCATCAGTCAGTCTGCCGGCGCGCGGCCTTTCTGGCGCCGGTAAAATTCTCCTGTCCGAAGCGATTAGCGTGCGCCGGCGTGTCGACCAGTTGCTGTGCAGGATGCTCGAATCGCCCGGTAACAATTCAGTGTGCCACAAGTGGCCGCAGGCAGGAAGCGGCGTGGCCGAGTCTGTGAAACCCCGTTTCCGATAATCCCATTTAGCAGGCCGTTTCCGTTTCATATGGGGGTTTATTTCCGGTTAGCCCATTAACCAGAACCTATCTCACTTCTGATCGAGTGATTAAGCTAAATCAGTCATGTGACGCTACGGCACCTCCGCGCCAAGAGACCCTGTGCTAGAATCCTTTCAAACTGCGGATCGTACTGGCGCTTGGAGTTGCACAGACCGGGCATGACAATGATCAAGGAGGACGCCGACTATGGGTTTAACCAGACGCACCATACTGGCAGCGGGTGCCGCGGCCGCGGCAACGGCCGCCTTGCCGCGAGCCTTTGCTCAGCAGGAGAGCAAAGGAGGAACTGGCAAGTTCTACGAAAAAGGCTCCGTTCGTATCTACTATGAAGAGGCCGGGTCCGGTTTCCCGTTGATGCTGCTTCCCGGCGGGGGATTGAACTCCACCATAGCCTTCTTCACCGGCAACTCGCCGTTCAACGCCGTTGAGGAATTCAAGGGACAATATCGCTGCATCACAGCGGACCTGCGCAACGCCCCCAGCGGCCAGTCCACCGGCCCTGTCGAGGTCGACCGCCCGTGGGAATCCTACGCCGACGACCAGATCGGTCTGATGGATCATCTAGGCATCGACAAGTTCATGGTAATGGGTTTCTGCATTGGCGGCCCTTTCATCTGGAGTCTCTTGAAGCGCGCTCCTGATCGCATTGCCGCGGCAGTGATTGCACAGCCCGTGGGTTGGCGTCCGGAGATGCGCGACCGTAAATACCCGGGCGCATTTTGGACGACCTGGGGTCCGATGCTGACCGCTAAGCGCCCTGAAATTACGCTGCAGACGGCCGATCAATTTGTGACCAGAATGTTCGAGACCAATCCCGACTTCGTCTTCACCGTGACACGCGATTTCGTGCATAGTTGCCAGAACCCGGTCCTAATCCTGCCGGACGACGTCCCGCCGCACCCTTACGCCCCGGCCATGGAGTGCGTGATGCTCGCGCCGAAATCCGAAGTGAGCATCTTCCCGTGGAAAGAACCCAAAGAGCGCATTCCACTGGCTGTGCGCCAAATCCATTCCTTCCTCAAGGCGCATCAGTCTGCTTAGACGGGAGCGAATTCCCACATTCCGAGAACCTCTGCCGGCTCAACAGGTCGATGCAACACTCTATAACCAGTTGATCCGACAGTGCTTCACGGAATGTGGCGGCACTCCAACCAGCCCTTAAGCTATGACCGTCCACGGCAGCAAAAGGGAATTGCTGAATTGAGCAGCCCCGCCTCGATCGGTCTGGCACGCGAAGGCGCAGCCGTATATAGTTGTTGATGCCCTGGCAAATGTCGATCCGCGAGTCTGCGGTCGCAACTTCACTGAGGAAACTGTCCGAGCCCGCATGAGCGTGGACATCATCAAACAACTGGACAAGGCCAAGCGCTTCGTCGAGAAGGGCCGCATCGACGAAGCCATTGGGGCTTACCAAGAGGTCCTCACGGCCGTTCCCAATCACCTCGAATCTCTGCAGTCGCTCGGCGACCTCTTCACGAAGCAGAACCGGCCGGACCGTGCCGCCGTTTACTACGGGATGCTCTTCGACCGCCTTACAGCTCCGCGGGAAGAACCCAAGGCGGTGGCCCTTTATGTGCGCTTTTTGAAGCCGCAGCAGCAGCCTCCCGAACGCGTCTCGCGATTCGCCCTGCTTCTGCAAAAGCAAAACCGCGCGGAAGAGGCCATCGAGCAATTCACCTCCGCAGCGCTCGCGTATGAATTGAGCGGCAAGGGTGAAGATGCTCTGGCATGCTTTGTGCGCATCGCCCAGCTCGATTCCGAAAATCGCGACCGTCACATCGCCGTGGCCGATCTGGCCGAACGTCTCGACAATCACGCGGCCGCTTCTCTCGGCTACCTGAGGGCCGCGCAGCTCACCGCGCAAAATGATGATGAGGCGCTCAATCTTTTCGCAAAAGCGCACGAACTCGGGCCAGGGGATCGCGGCGCGGCGCTGATGTACGCTCAGGCCCTGTTGCGCAAAGGAGACGCGGCTGCCGCCGCCGCACAGCTCGCTCCCATTAGCGAAACCGAAAAGGACTCGGCGTTTCTGGAGACCTATGCTGAAGCGCTTATGCGTTCCGGACAACTGGACACGGCGCGCAAAGTCCTGGAGCGTCTGACGAGTCAAGGAGCGAGTTCGCCTGAAAAATTGTTCCTTCTCGTCGCCGAGTTTCTTCGCGCCGGCCAGGAAGATAAGGCCATCGATCTTTTAACCTCCGCCAAGAAAAGCATGCTCAAGGCGCGGCGGGAATCGGAATTTGCAATCGCGGTCGATCAACTGGCCGAAGCCTTCCCGAAATCGCTGCGCCTGGCCGAGTTCTGGGCGGCTCTGTATTGTGACCTCAACCGCGAGACCAAGTATTTTGACGCCCTGGCGCGACTCTTCGATTTGGGTATCGAGAATAATCAACTTTCCAACGCCTGCGACGCCCTCGATAAGCTCGTCGAAATCGATCCCTACGACTCCCGCAACCAGGGGCGTCTCGACCAGCTGAAGGGCCGCGCGGGGGATGACTTCTTGAGCCGGGTGAGATCCCGTATGTCCAATGCCGCGACGCATCGCCCGGAAGTTCCCGCCCGGGAACAGCAGCAACGGAAATTCGGCGAGGCTTCAACGTCCATTCTCGATGAAGTTCAATCCGGACAAACACTCGAAGACTTGCTTGTACAGGCGGAAATTTTTGTCCAGTACTCGCTCCAGTCCAAAGCAGTCGAGCGGCTGCAGCGCATCGTGGAGCTGTTTCCGGGGGAAGAAGAAAATAACGAGCGCCTGCAAGGCCTCTTCGAAGCCGCGCACTGGTGGCCGGAGGGAGGTCGAACTCCGCGCAGGCGGGCCGAGCCATCCAGAGCGGTTTTCGAGGAGCCGGCGAATCGGGCCGCTACCGCCTCCTCGTATGCTCCCGAAACCCTGCGCGATCTGGCGAAAATTTCGGAAATTAATCAAAACGTGTTCCGCCAGCCTTCGCCGCGCGCCATGCTCTCAATTGCCGTGAATGACGTGGGCAATTATTTGCGGGCGGCAAGATGCTTCGCAGTGGTCGGGCCCCCCGGGCAACCGCCGCAAATGGCATCGGAATTCTGTGCCTCGGGCCTGGAAGCATCTTCCGGCAGCCAGGTCGTGAGGCTGATCGGGCAGACAGAGCACGCGGCGCCTGACTCGCTCGGTGGATTGCCGCTCGATGTCGCCGCCGCTCCCATTCTCAAGGAAATGGGCCTGGAGACGTCTCTGGGAGTTCAGCTTACGGATCCAGAGACGCAATCTCCTGCCGGGATGATGATTGTGGGTTTTGCCGGTGCGCACGCCTGGAAACCCAACGAAACTTATTTCCTGCAATCCATCGGCGATCAAATGCTCATGTGTGTGCACCATACGCGCCTGCGCACGCTGGTGCGTACGCTGGCCGTGGCCGATGAAAAGACCGGCTTGCTGGCCCGCGGTTCCTACATCGATTGCCTGCTGCACGAATCGCACCGCGCGCGAACACAGGGCATTCCCCTGGCGCTGGCATTGTTGCAGATTGACGGCGGCCCGGAACTCCTCCGCCAGCAGGGAGAAGGGCCGTTTGACCGCTACATGGAGCAGCTCGGAAAATCCGTGCAAGCAATCGTCCGCCAAACCGACCTCGCGATAAAGTACACTTCCTGGGCCCTGGCGGTGGTTCTACCGGACACGCCGCTCTCGGGGGCGCAGACATTCGCCGAGAAATTGAAGAAATCGCTTGGCGGATTGCGCCCTCCGTGGGATGGAGGGCATCTGACCATGAGCGTAGCCGTCGCCGAGGCTGTCACCCGCCAGGATTATGATAATGAGGACATCGTGACCGACCTGATCAACCGCGTCGAGGCGGGCCTCGAAGAAGCTCGAAAGCACGGCGGCAATGAAATCGTTGCCCTGGAAATGGCGAAGAATTGAGGGATGCGGATGGCCTACGAAAACCTGCTCTATGAAAAGCGGGATGGCATCGGGTTCATCACCTTCAACCGTCCGAGGGTGTTGAACGCGCTCAACCACAAAACGATGGAAGAGCTGAGGGATATTCTGACCGCCGCGCGCGAGGACACCGAGGTGCGTGTGCTGATCCTGACCGGCGCGGGAGAGAAATCGTTTGTGGCCGGAGCGGACATTGCGGAACTCGCTGTGCAGACGCCGGTCAGCGGCAAGGAAACGGCTGCGTTTGGTCAGGGCGTTCTGCAATTGCTGGAGACGATCGGGAAACCCTCCATCGCGGCCATCAACGGCTTCGCGCTCGGTGGCGGATGCGAAGTCGCGCTGGCCTGCTCGATCCGTCTGGCCAGCAAGACCGCGAAGCTGGGGCAGCCGGAAGTGAAGCTCGGCATCATGACGGGCTATGGCGGATCGCAGCGGCTCACCCGTTTGTGCGGCAAGGGCGTGGCCTACGAAATATGCCTGACCGGAGAAATGTATTCCGCGGATGAGGCTCTGCGCATGGGCCTCGTGAATCATGTGTACGAACCGGCGGAACTGTTGCCCGCGGCGGAGGCCCTGGCGAAAAAAATTATTGCCAACGCGCCGCTCTCGGTGAAGTTCACGATGGAAGCGATCGAGCGCGGGACCGAAATGCCGCTCGAAGAAGGCCAGTATGTGGAAACGACGCTTTTCGGGGTGCTGGCCGCCACCGAAGACAT
>DATHPN010000117.1:0-22300 GCA_035483715.1 Candidatus Acidiferrum sp. | reverse complement strand
GGTGGAATTTCTAATTCCTCCTCCCGAGCCGCAGGAGCTTCCGGGCGACGACCGGCAACTCTTCGAGAAATGGCCGAACCGCGAGACGGTGGAGAATATTGGCCAACGCATCCGGCAGTTGCGCGAATCGCGCGGGATGACACAGAGCCAGCTCCAGGCGCGCTCGCGCGTATCCCGGTCGTACCTGTCCCGGATCGAAAGCGGACAGATGACGCCCAGCCTCGGAACGCTGGAGAAAATTTCCGAAGCGCTTGGCGTCGGCTTGAACCGCTTCTTTGTTCCGGAAACGAACGGCGAAGCTCTCCTGGAGGATCCATTCATTCAGGGGTTGCGGCCGTTCCTGCGGCAGCTCGACTGGGAACAGTGGCAATCGATACTGAAGCGCCTGGCCGCGATCAGCGACCATGTGTCCACCGGCAGCGGGATCGTGCGTCCGTTAGCACAGCCCCAGCCTTCTCGAGTGGAACAACTGGCGCGCCGGATGCACCCTGCCGCGATGAGCCACCGGTAGTCGGCCAAATACAGGAATCCATGAACAGAACGGCGCGAACTCTTTCTTTCCAGGGGTTCGCGTCGTTACTCGTTCACTCGCTTTCGCGAGAAACCTCGCTACGGCCAGCGGGCTCGCCTCCCCGAAAATCATTCGCCAGCAACGCGTAATTCTCCACGTCCACAAAACGGCCCCATTTCTGGATGTGTTGCGGGAAACTTCCCTCGTGGCGCATCCCGATTTTTTCGAGCACACGCTGCGAGGCTGTGTTCCCGGCAAAGTGTTGCGCATAGATCCTGTTCAGGCGCAGGTTCTGAAAACCGAAGGCGACCGCGGCACTGGCAGCCTCGGTGGCGTACCCTTTACCCCAAAATGGCACACCGATCCAATAGCCCAGTTCCGCGCGCTTGTGCGCATCCGCAATGTGCAGTCCCACCGCGCCACAGAGTTCGCCCCCGGGCAAAATCGTTATGGCAAAAGAGACGGTACGCCCGGCCAGGAAATCTTCATTGACGTTGGCAAGGAAACTCCGGGCATCGTCCTCAGAGTAGGGATGCGGAATCTGCATTGTCGTAGCGGCGATTTCCTTAGCTCCGGCGAGACGCACAAGATCGGGGACATCTTCGCGCACGAGGGAGCGAAGCAGCAGGCGAACAGTCCGCAGATCCCGCGGAGCGGTCATAGAGCTAGTTTACGCGAAACGCACCCCAAGTAGCGCAGGCTTCAGCCTGTGGGTTTTGATTCTGGCAAGGACAACCCTCACAGGCTGAAGCCTGCGCTACTCGTTGCGCATGCGGATGACAGATTTTTCGAAACCTACTTTGCGGCCAGAAGTTTGTAATCGGAGTACCTTACAACCTCGCGCACATGGACGAAATTTCTGGGGAACCGCAACAGCTCATCGGCGCGCGAGTACGTGGGAAACCAGAAATGGCCTCCAAACTGTTCCCGGTAGGTCACAAATATAGGTGTGAGGTTGACAACGGCATTTTTTTTTGTGGAGTTGGCGTTTTCATCTTCCCGAGGCTTACCGCAAGTTTTCACAATCATGAGGTCCTGATCGTCCACCCAAATGCGGCCTGCGAAGAGTTTCTTTTCTTTCTTTGCGTTCTTGGGAGACACGTCGAATACGAAAGTATCGAGCTCGTCCACGTGTTGCCGCCCGGAATACGTGACCGAGAAGTGCGGCAACTCGTCCGGGGTGAGCGGAAAAGGCAGCCGTTCACGGATGTCGTCCACATCATCCTGAGAGAGGGATAGCCTTCGGAGAGTGCTCTGCGGAGCGAAGGTCGTCTCTTCCACGCGCCGACCCATGTCGTTCAGCTTGACCTCCGAAATCTGTTGATATTCGCCGTCCACCCGGCCGTAATTGTCCAGAGTTTGCACGGTTACATTCAAAGTGTACCCATAACGATCCCGCGCCATTTTAAAGGCGGCTTCCTTGGCGGCAAATGTTTGAATAATTTCAGCAGGCGTGATCCCCGAAGGCCGCGCAGGGTTCAGAGGGCCATTTCCCCGATCGCACACGCCTTGCCCAAAGAGACTGCCGCAAGGCAATAGGCAGAAGAGGAGCATGCCCGCGAAGTAGCCGAATGTCCGGCAACTCACTTTAGCCTCCGTAAAACCAGCGATATCGAAGAAGGTATCTTTTCTACGCAAAGCGCACTTTTACGTCAGGACGCTTGTCGAGGGTCACGGTATCGATGAAGCGCACCTGGCGTTCGTCCAGGGTGACAACCAGGGAGTGCGTGCGGATCCCTTCGCCGAAGAAGCGAACGCCGCGCAACAGGTTCCCTTCGGTTACGCCGGTGCAAGCGAAAATGATTTTCTTGCCGGGCGCGAGGTCTTCGGTGCGATATATGCGTTTGCCGTCCTTGATTCCCATCTTGGCGAGGCGCTCTTCATGTTCGGGCTTGGATACCACCAGGCGCGCCAGAATTTCTCCGTTCAGGCAGCGAAGCGCGGCCGCGGTCAGCACGCCTTCGGGTGCGCCGCCGATGCCCATGACCGCGTGCACTCCAATCCCGATGACCGCGGCGGAGATGCCGGCGGAAAGGTCTCCATCGCCGATCAGGCGAATGCGCGCGCCGGCGGCGCGAATATCCGCGACCAGTTTTTCGTGGCGCGGCCGGTCCAGGACAATCACGACCAAATCTTCGACGTCGCGATCGAGGCGCTTGGCGATCGCGCCCAGGTTGTCCGCGACGGGCGCATCCAAATCGACCGCGCCCTTGCAGGACGGCCCCACGATTATTTTTTCCATGTACAAATCGGGCGCGTGAAGCAATCCGCCCTTTTCGCTCGCAGCCAGCACGGTGATCGATCCCGGCGCGCCCGTTGCGCACAGGTTGGTGCCTTCCAGCGGATCGACGGCGATGTCCACGGCGGGAAAATTAAATCCGCGGACGTGCTGCGCGGCGCCGATTTTTTCGCCGATGAAAAGCATGGGGGCATCGTCGCGCTCGCCCTCGCCGATGACGATGGTGCCGTCCATGGGCACCTCGTCCATCACCCGGCGCATGGCGCTGACGGCCGCCTGGTCGGCCAGGTGACCGTCTCCCCGCCCCATGGTCTTGGCCGATTCGATGGCCGCTTGTTCGACGACGCGCAAAAATTCCAGACTCAGTTCTATTTCCATCACCGCTCCCGCTCACTTGGATTTTTCGGATCAGGCGCGCGATCGGACACGGTTGCCGCGCGCAACACGGCTAGCACATAGCCTATCCTAAACCAGGCGGCGCGGCACTCCTAGTGCAACAAACTTCCGATTGTGTTCAAACATTCTCGGTCCGGGCAGTGTAAATCATGCTGGTTCCATGCATGGAGATCAAAGGATGGTAAGAACTGATGAAGAGAAGACATGCGGATTTGGATTGTGCAGTGTTTGGGACCCGCGACTGACAACAGCGACAGCTCGCTGTCCGACTTTCTTCAAGACAGGCGCGTAACGCCCGGAAATTGGTCGAGGCCTGAATCAAAACTGAAGACGCGATCGATCCCGTGATTTTCCATCACGGCAAGATGCACAGCATTGCGTGCGGACAACCCCGAATACCCCAGCACGATTTCTTTGGCTCGCTCCACCGCAACCCAGTCAACGGGCAATACATCGTCAACGACGCCGAGTAGGGCATTGAAAGCCGGTTGAATGGCGTCGCGCCGCTGGATGGCCCCGAAGCGGTGCAGTATCTCTTGCAGGACTTCCGCATCCGTGACCAGGCTCTGTCGCTCGCTGATAAATTTTTCGAGCAGTCTTTGGGCGTCGGATTTGTGAACATGAGGGCCGCCCACCAGATACATGGGGACATTCGAGTCGACCAGAATCACGGGTTTTTACCCACGCCATACCCGCGCTCAATCTCCGCCAGCATTTGATCAATGTCCGCTGTCGGAAATTCGTATCGCACTGCTGCGCGGACGGCCTTGATTTTTTTGTCCGCGCTATCGGAAGGCTCGTTGAGGCGCGCCAGACGGAGTGCGTGGCGAACCCATACGGCCACCGACAAATTGCGCGCACGCGCCGCTTGTCGGATTTCTCGATATTCGGGCTCCTTCAGAAGAACTTGCAGCCGCTTACTCATGAGCTGAGTTTATCTTACTCCACTGGATGAGTTAATCTCGATAAACTTGCATGGGAGCCTTTCCTGGAAGACGAAGTTTATGCGAGCCCTCCGGTTCCCCTTGGCCTTAGCCAATCGGCAGGCGCCGCAGGTAAGATATGTTCCGGGGACAGAGGCTGGAAGATTCATGATCGACACCTTTTTGGTCGCACTTCTGGGACAGCACAAATCATTGCGCGTTGGGAACCTCATGAGGACGGTGCGCTCGATATGATGATCTCCATTCTCGACGATTACTTCGACACTCTGCGAACGCTGCCCTGCTTTCAGAAACTAAAAGACCATGACGTCCAAGTCTGGAACAATCATGTGCAGGATATAGACCGCCTGGCCGAGCGGCTGAAGGAAACAGAAGTACTCGTGCTGATACGAGAGCGCACCAAGATTCAGGCTCCCTTGCTGGAGCGCCTGAACAAACTGAAGCTCATCAGCCAGCGTAGCGTTTATCCGCATATCGATATCGATGCCTGCACCCGGCATGGTGTGATTGTCTCTTCCAGCCAACATGCAGGGACACCCTGTTATGCGGCAGCCGAATTGACCTGGGGGCTGATACTCGGCGCCATGCGCCAAATCCCGCAACAGATGGCCGCGCTCAAGGCGGGGAACTGGCAAATCGGAGTCGGCGAGACCCTGCGCGAAAAAACACTCGGGATTTATGGGTACGGACGCATTGGAAGTGTGGTCGCCGGTTACGGCAAGGCCTTTGGCATGAAGCTGATGGTATGGTCAAACGAAGAGGCGCGCGAGCGGGCACGGGCGGAGGGTTACGCCATAACGCGCAGCAAAGAAGCATTCTTCGAAGAGTGTGATGTGATCTCGCTGCACCTGCGCCTGTACAGCGCAACTCGGGGAATCGTGACCGCGGCGGACCTGGCGCTCATGAAGCCCACAGCGCTCCTCGTCAATACCAGCCGCGCGCCGCTCATCGAGCCGGGAGCTCTGGCCAGCGCTTTGCAACTTGGGCGTCCGGGGATGGCAGCGGTGGACGTTTATGAAGATGAGCCGCTAACGGACACGAGTTATCCGCTCCTTGGCATGAAAAATGTTGTCTGCACCCCGCACATCGGCTACGTCACGCGCGAGGAGTACGAAGTTCAATTCGCCGAGATTTTTGACCAGATTGCGGCTTACTGCGCCGGCGCACCGATTAATGTGGTGAATCCAGCCGTGCTGAAATCCCAGGCTTTTGGTAGGTAGTTGTAGAACCAAATAGCGCCGAACGGTCACGGCAGCGGCTGGATGACCGTGTTCACCAGATTCGGATTATCGAACGAGGTCTGGTCGCCGGGCTTTGCGCCCGCCACCGGCAGCAGGCGCGCGCTGAGCGGCTTCGATAATTTCACCGAAAGTGTGGCCACGTCGCCGAGGATGCGTTCCAACTGCTGTATGCTGACGTCTCCGGGCAGAGGGATCGTATCCAGCCCTGTGCCGCAGACCGCGGAATAGGCCAGGAGTTGATCCATCGTAAGCGCGCCTTCGCCCCAGAGTTGGGCGAGGCGCGTATCTTCCATCACCGGCATCATCACTCCGGAATAGCCCACTTTTTTCACGCTGATGTCGCGCAACGCGGAGGTAATCGTGCCTACCGCGGTCAGCGTTCCACTGGTACCGAATCTGCCGCCCGTAAATCCAGCCACCGCCGATCCGATGGATGCATATTTCATCGGCGCGGGAGAAAGATCCAGACCCATGTACGCCCAGCCGGTCTCCCGATCGATCTTGCTGGCGACGTCTTCCACGGATCGGGCTTGCAAACCCAGTTCGGAAATCAACGCCTGCCGCGTCACCTCCGGGTCGCGCTGCACGGCCATCACCGCGGCGACCACGTTCGCGGATTCCAGAGCGATCGCAAACTGGTGTCCCAGCCCCTGATGATAAGAAGCGGGGTAAAACGGCGTGTAGCCTTGCACGTTGGCAATGGCCGCAAATCGAAAATTGCCGAGGCCTTTGTCGCCGTGATCCTCGAGATATTTTATGATCCCCGCTGCGGAGTGGATGGATCTCCAGTGCACACCGTCGCTTCCGGCAATCGCCACGCTCCCGTACAAATTGTTGGTCAGCCCCAAGATCTCTTCGAGCAGCTCGGCTTGGGCGGGATCGTCTTTTTCATCCAGCAACGCGGGCCCAATGCTGATCGAAACGTTTTCCTGCCTGGCCAGGGCGTCCAGATCGTGAAAAAACGCCAGAGCCGATTGTTTGGACATGCCCTGCGTGTATTCCGTAAAAGGCTGCGTGGTGATGCGGATGGTTTGTACTTCGTAACCTGCCAGGCCGTAGCGGGCCTTGGCATTGCGCAACATCGTCAGCGTATCGGTTACCTGCTGCTTGTATTGGCCAGGGTCCAGGCGAATGAATGCGGTGATGGTGCGGATCTTTGCTTTTTCCTGGGCCGAGGCGGGCGCGACAATCGCTGCCAGCAAAAATGCCGCCAGGGAAATAGCGTGCCAGAGAAACGGAAGGACGTGCGCGGAGCCGCCGCTGTTGCGAAACATCTGGTCCTCCTCAAACTCAAAAGTACGCGGGAATGCCCGTAATGCGTTCGCCGATGACCAGGCGATGAATGTCATGGGTGCCCTCGTAGGTGTACACCGACTCGAGATTGTTCATATGCCGCATGATGCAGTAATCGTCGACGATGCCGTTGGCGCCCAGGATATCGCGCGCTTTGCGCGCCGTTTCCATGGCCATCCACACGTTGTTCATCTTCAGCATGGAGATGTGCGCGGGATCCACCCGGCCCTGGTCTTTTCGCTTGCCCACGTGCAGCGCCAGCAGTTGCGCTTTTGAAATTTCCGTGATCATGAACACCAGCTTGTCCTGCACCAGCTGGTGCGAGGCGATGGGCTTGTTCTGAAATTGTTTGCGCGTTTTCGCGTATTGTAGCGCCGTGTCATAGCAAGCCATGGCCGCGCCGATCGCTCCCCAGCCGATGCCGTAGCGCGCCTGCGTCAGGCAGCTGAGCGGGCCCTTCAAACCCGATACTCCCGGCAGCACATTCTCCGCTGGAATTTCGCAGTCGTTCATCGCCAGTCCCGAGGTGATGGATGCGCGCAACGAAAGTTTGCCGTGCACATCCCAGGCCTTGAAGCCCTTGGTGCCTTTTTCCACGAGGAAACCGCGAATTTTGTCGTCCTCGCATTTCCCCCAGATGAGCGCGACGTCGGCGATCGATCCGTTGGTGATCCACATTTTTTCGCCGTTGAGGATGTAGCCATCGCCTTTCTTCACGGCGCGCGTCAGCATCCCCCCGGGGTTAGACCCGAATTGCGGTTCGGTCAGGCCGAAGCACCCTACCGCCTTTCCGCTTTGCAAGCGTGGCAGCCACTTCTCCTTTTGCGCGGGCGAGCCGTAGGAATGGATGGGATACATCACCAGGGCGCTCTGCACGGAAACGAAGCTGCGCAGGCCGGAGTCGCCGCGTTCCAGTTCCTGCGTCACCAGGCCGTAAGCGACGTTGGACATTCCCGCACAGCCGTACCCTTCCAGGTTCGCGCCGAAAAATCCCAGTTCCGCCAGCTTCGGCACCATCTCCAGCGGAAAGGTCGCTTCGCGATTGTGCTTTTCGATGATGGGCAGGACCTGCCCGTCGACAAACTGCCGCGCCGTCTTCCGCGCCAGCAACTCTTCATCATTCAGGAGCGAATCAAAATCGAGAAAATCCACGCCGGCAAACGCGGGCATCAAGTTCTCCTGGTGGTCTGTGGCGCGAAAGAAAAGTCCGCCCAGGCAAGCTGTCTCAGGAATGGATCGGCCGGGGCCTTCGCGCGACTCATTCTAGCGCGCCGCGTTTGACCCCAGCAAGCGGACGCTGGCCAGGGGAAGCGAAGCCGAGGTAAAATCGAAGCGCTCGAGGAGCTTTCTCGCGCTTGCGGGGCAGGGTGCCATCCACTTGTAAGATGCGACAACACCTGTGCCGGACTTGCATGAATTTCGCTCGGATGCTATAAAATCACTCCTTTGTTCAGACAGGAATTGTCTGCAGGGCCGGGTGTGCACCTCAGGAGTTCCGGAGATGAAAATTGGCGGGCATTGTCGGGTGCCCTAGCGTAATCAGTGGAGATCGTTAACCAACTCGGTGCGTTGTTTCTGGCGGCTGTTCCCACGGTCATTATCGTTTTTCTTTTCTATTTGTTCCTGCGCTGGAGTTTTTTCAAGCCCATGGAGCGTGTGCTGTCCGAACGCCGCAAGCGCGCCGAAGGCGCGCGCATCGAGGCGGAATCCAGCAGGGTGGCGACGCAGGAAAAACAGCGGTTCTATACCGAAAAAGTAAGAAAAGCCCGCGCCGAGATTTTTGCCGAGCAGGAAACCCTGCGGCGGCGCACTCTGGACGAACGCCAGGCGACCATCAATACCGCGCGAACCGCGGCCCAGACCGCGCTCCAGGAAGCGAAAAAGGGCATTGCCGCGGACGTAAAGGCCGCGCGAGTGGAGTTGGAGCGATCCAGCGGCGACCTGGCCAATGATATTGCCGAGGCGATCCTCGCGGGGAGCCCTTCCGGACCGGGTGGTTCTCAGACCAAGGGGGCGCGATGAAATCCTTCCGCCGCTTCCTGGCCTTCGCTTCGAGCGCTCTTCTGATTTTCTTTTTCATGGCGCTTCCCGCGCTTGCCGCGGAGGGCGCCGAGCCCGACCCCGCCGATTCCACCGCAGGCTTGATTTTTCGCTGGCTCAATTTCCTGATCGTTTTCGGGGGCATCGCCTACCTGCTCGCCAAGCAAGGCGGCGCGTTCTTCCGCGCAAACGCCAAGGAGATCGCGGCGAGCATTGTGGAAGCCACGGCTGCCAAAACGGAGGCTGACCGCGCATTGCACGAAGTCGAAACCAAGGTTGCGCATCTGGATCGAGATGTGGCGGAGATGCGTGAGGAAGCGCGGCGGAATTGGGCAGCGGAGTCCGAACGGCTCCGCGCCTCGGGCCAGGCCGAGATCGAGAAGATTGCTTACGCGGCCCGCGAGGAGCTGGCCGCATCCGAGCGAGCCGCGCATCACCAGGTGCGCGAGATCGCGGCGTCCATGGCTGTGGAGCGCGCGGCGACCCTGGTGAGTTCCATGATGAACGCGGAGATTCGCGCAAAAATGTTTCAGTCGTTTCTGGGCGAACTCGGAAGGGGCGCGAATTGAAGGCGCTGGCGGAGCGGTACGCGGGCGCGCTGGTCGATGTCGCGCTCGAAAACAAGCAAGCCGATCAGGTCAAGCGGGAACTTTCCGAATTCGCGGCGCTCATTCGCGAGTCACCGGAGTTGCACGCGTTTCTCTCGAATCCCTCGATCGCCAGGGCGGCCAAACATTCCGCGATTGACGCGATTGTTGCGAAAATGGGCGCGAGCCGCACCCTGCGCAACTATTTGTTTGTGATTGTCGACCAGCGGCGCGCCGGGATGCTCATCGAAATCGAGCAAGCCTTCAGCCGCCTGCTGGACGCCCGCCAGGGGATCACGCAAGCGCTGGTAACTTCCGCAACGGAATTGACCGCGAAAGAGCGCCAGGAACTGGACGTGGCCCTCGGGAAGCTGACCGGGGAAAAAGTGCAGGCACAATTCACGACGGATGCGGCCCTCATCGGCGGCGCCGTCGTACGCATCGGGTCGACGATTTATGACGGTTCGGTACGCGCGCAATTGCAACGCATGCGTGCCCGGATGATTTCGGAATAGGAGCGGGAATGGCTTCGATCAAAGCGGATGAAATTACAAAGATACTGAAGGCGCAGATCGCCAACTACGAGCAGGCTGTAGCCGTCGACGAAGTCGGCACGGTCATCTCGGTGGGCGATGGCATTGCGCGTGTGTACGGCCTGGAAAAAGCCATGTCCGGCGAGATGCTGGCATTTCCGCACGATGTGTTCGGCATCGCGCTGAACCTTGAAGAAGACCAGGTTGGCGCCGTGCTCCTCGGCGAGTACACGCTGGTGGAGGAAGGCGACACGGTCAAGCGCACGGGCACGATCATGTCCGCGCCGGTGGGCGAGGCCATGGTAGGCCGCGTGGTCAACCCTTTGGGAGTCCCGCTGGACGGCAAGGGCCCCATCGCCACAGATCAGCGCATCCACATTGAACGCATCGCGCCCGGCGTTGTGGACCGGCAGCCGGTGCGCGAGCCGCTGCAAACCGGCATCAAGGCCATCGACTCGATGATTCCGATTGGCCGCGGGCAGCGCGAGCTGATCATCGGCGACCGCCAGACCGGAAAGACTGCCATCATTCTGGACACGATTCTGAACCAGAAGGGCGGCGACATGATTTGCATCTACTGCGCGATCGGCCAAAAGCGATCGACGATTGCGCAGATGGTGAAAGTCCTCACCGATGCGGGCGCCATGGACTACACCATCGTCGTCGCGGCGTCGGCCACCGAGCCGGCCACCTTGCAATACATTGCCCCGTACGCGGCCTGCGCTATGGGCGAGTACTTCCGCGACTCCAAGCGGCACGCCGTCTGCTTCTACGACGATCTTTCCAAGCACGCTCAGGCTTACCGCGAAATTTCCCTGCTGTTGCGGCGTCCTCCCGGGCGGGAAGCGTTTCCGGGCGACGTGTTCTATCTGCACTCGCGCTTGCTGGAACGCGCCGCCAAGCTGAACGACAAGCTGGGCGCGGGCTCTCTGACCGCGCTGCCGGTCATTGAAACGCAGGCCGGCGACGTCTCGGCCTACATTCCGACCAACGTGATTTCAATTACCGACGGACAAATTTATCTCGAAGCGGATTTGTTCAACAGCGGCATCCGCCCCGCGATCAACGTGGGCCTTTCCGTGAGCCGCGTCGGCGGCAACGCGCAGATTAAAGCGGTGCGGCAAGTGGCCGGCTCGTTGCGGCTGGACCTCGCGCAATACCGCGAACTGGCGGCCTTCGCGCAGTTCGGTTCCGACCAGCTCGACAAGGCCACACAGGCGCAGCTGGCGCGCGGACAGCGCCTGACGGAAATTTTGAAGCAGGGGCAATTTTCGCCGCTGGCGGTCGAGGAGCAAGTGCTGGTCATTTTCGCGGGCACCAGCGGCCTGGTCGATGATGTGGCTGTCGCCGATATCCAGCGCTTTGAGAAAGGGCTGATCGAGTTTGTGCGGACCCGTTTCAGTTCGCTGCTGGTGCAGATCGCCCAGAAAAAACAAATTACCGACGAGGCGCGCCCGGAACTGAAGCGCGCGATCGGGGAATACAAGGAGCAATTCCAGGCCAGCGCGGCGGCGGTCCGCGCTTAACGGGCTACGGAAAAAAGCAATTTATTTTGTCATTCCGGGCGAAGCGAGGAATCTCTCTTCGATCGGCAGCCGAAGAAAGAGAGAATCGTTGGCACGCAGCGCGCCTCGGAATGACAAATTTGTGAATTTTTCCGCAGAGTGTTAACCGTGTAAGGAAGACTTTTCGATGCCCACACTTCTCGATTTCCGGCGGCGGATTCGTTCGGTCAAGAATACGCAGCAGATTACCCGCGCGATGAAATTCATCGCCGCGGCCCGGCTGCGGCGCGCGCAGGAGACGGCCGTGTCTCTGCGGCCTTATGCCAGCGGAATCCGCGAAATTCTGCGCTCGGCGATGTCGCGCATCGAGGATCCCGAACAATTTCCGCTGCTGACGCAGCGTCCCGAAGAGCGCGTGCTCGTGCTGGTCACTGCCGGCGAACGCGGCTTGTGCGGCGCGTTCAACGCCAATGTGCTGCGGCGCGCGTTTGATTTTCTGCGCGAAAAAAGCGGCGCGTCCGTGGAGGTCATCGCCATCGCCAAGAAAAGCCGGGACGCCTTCCGCAAGCGTTCCTGGAAAATCGCCGGCGAATACGTGGACGTCACCTCGCGCGCCGATCTGGCCAAGGCGAAAGAGATTGCCGCCGAAGTCATGAAGATCTACCAGGCGGGCGGCGCCGATTCCGTCTACCTGATCTACAACGAATTCAAAAACGTGATGATGCAGACGCTGCGCGTGGAAAAACTTTTGCCTCTGGATCGCTCGGCGCTCGGAGGGCACGACAAAGGCGCGCCGCCGGCCTCAGCCGACGGCACGGTGGACTACATCTACGAGCAGCCCGCGGCGGAAATTTTCAGCAAGCTGGTCCCGCGATACGTCGAAATGCAGATCTACCGCATGATCGCCGAAAGTTCCGCCGCAGAGCATGCCGCGCGCATGACGGCCATGGAATCCGCCACCAGCAACGCCTCCGACGTAATCGACGCGCTGACGCTGCACATGAACAAAGTCCGCCAGGCCGCGATCACACGCGAGATCATCGAAGTAGTGAGCGGAGCGGCGTCGGCGGGATGAGGCGTGACTGGTGACTGGTGACTGGTGACTGGTGACTGGTGACTGGTGACTGGTGAAGTGGCAAGAAAGAAGTGAGCTGTGAAAGTCAAGTCATTTGGGGACCTAACAGTTTGGCAGGAAGCGCATAAGCTTGCGCTTGAAGTTTACAAATTAACTGCCAGGTTTCCAGGGGATGAATAGTACGGGATCATTTCTCAGTTGAGGCGCAGCAGTTCTTCGGTCCCGGCGAATATTGCGGAAGGATTTGGGCGGGCGACCACACCAGAGTTGTTACGGTGTCTGCAGATCGCGCGCGGAGAAGTCGAGGAGATGCGTTACTTTGTTTTATTGAGCAGAGATCTTGGCTATGTTTCTTCGCAGGATTGGGAAAAAATGCAGCACCATTGCGAAAGCGTCGGCCGGCTCATCAATGCTCTCGGTAATTCGCTAAAGCGACGATTGGGGCAGGGTCCTAAATCACCAGTCACCAGTCACTAGTCACCAGTCACGATTTTCTTGCGACAAGGAGCACTAATGGCGCAACACGAAACAGGAAACATCGGCACCGTCATCCAGGTCATTGGACCCGTAATCGACTTGCAATTTCCGGAACATCATCTCCCGGAAATTCACAACGCGGTGCACATCACCAGCGAAGGTTTTGAGGGGCCCGAGCCGATCAATATCGTTGCCGAGGTTGCGCAGCACCTGGGCGAAGGCCGCGTGCGCACGGTGGCGATGACCGCGACAGAAGGCGTCGTGCGCGGCATGAAGGGCGTCGATCTCGGCGGGCCGATCGCGGTGCCGGTGGGCCGCGCAACGCTGGGCCGCGTGATGAACGTGCTGGGGGAGCCTGTGGATGGCCTCGGACCGGTTCAAACGGACAAACGCTATCCGATTCACCGGCCGGCCCCGTCGCTCGTGGACCAATCGACGGAACTGGAAATGTTCGAAACGGGCATCAAGGTTGTGGACCTGTTCGAACCGTACCTGAAGGGCGGCAAGATTGGCCTCTTCGGCGGCGCGGGCGTCGGCAAAACGGTTTTGATTCAGGAGCTGATACACAACGTCGCGATGAAGCATGGCGGCGTGTCCGTGTTCGCCGGCGTGGGCGAACGCACGCGCGAAGGAAACGACCTGTGGCTGGAAATGACGGAATCAGGAGTCGTTGTTCCCGGCAATTCGGAGAAGTCGCGCGCGGCGCTGATCTACGGGCAGATGACGGAACCGCCCGGTGCGCGCTTGCGCGTGGGATTGACCGGCCTGACCGTCGCGGAATATTTCCGCGATGAAGAAGGCCTCGATGTTTTGCTCTTCATCGATAACATTTTCCGGTTCGTGCAGGCGGGCTCGGAAGTTTCCGCGCTCCTCGGCCGCATGCCTTCCGCCGTGGGATACCAGCCCAACCTGAACACCGAGATCGGCGAGTTGCAGGAGCGCATCACTTCCACCAAGACCGGTTCGATCACCTCGGTGCAGGCGATTTACGTGCCTGCCGACGATTACACCGATCCTGCGCCCGCAGCGACGTTCTCGCACCTCGACGCCACCACCAACCTCAGCCGCCAGATCGTGGAGCGCGGCATTTATCCCGCCGTCGATCCGCTGGCCAGCTATTCGCGCATTCTCGACCCGCGCATCGTCGGCGAAGACCACTACAACGTCGCGCGCTCCGTGAAGGGCGTCCTGCAGCGCTACAAGGATTTGCAGGACATCATCGCGATTCTGGGCATCGAGGAACTTTCCGACGAAGACAAGCAGGCCGTAGCGCGCGCGCGAAAAATCGAGAAATTCCTTTCGCAGCCCATGTTCGTCGCGCAGCAGTTCACGGGCCTCGAAGGCAAGTACGTGAAAATCGCCGACAACGTCCGCGGCTTCAAGGAAATCGTCGAAGGCAAGCACGACGATCTCCCCGAGCAGGCGTTCTACATGGTCGGCACAATCGAAGAAGTGCGCGAGAAGGCCGAGAAGATGGCGGCAACGGCGTAGGAGCGGTGACGAGTGACTGATGACTAGTGACTGGTGAGACCCAACCATCGCAATTAGCGTTGTCCGGGTTTTCACTAGTCACTAGTCACTAGTCACCAGTCACCAGTCACAATTCACCATGGCGGACACATTCACACTTGAAGTGGTCACACCGGCGCGGCAAGTCGTGCGCGAAGCCGTGAACGAGGCGCAGATCCCGGTGCTGGGCGGGTACATTGGCGTGTTGCCGGGGCACACGCCGCTGCTCGCTGAGATGGGCATACGCGAACTCAGCTATCACCTGGGCAATCGAGTAATTTCCTGCACGGCGATGGGCGGATTTGTGGAAGTCCTGGCCGATCGCGTGATCGTGCTGGCGGACCGCGCGGAACGGGCGGAAGAGATCGACGTGGCGCGCGCGGAAGCGGCGCTCGGCCGCGCCCAGAAGCGCCTGGCAACTCTCAACGATCCGAACGTGGATTGGAAACGCGCGCAGGAGTCGCTGAAACGCGCCCAGACGCGGCTGCAAGTTGCGGCCAAAGCGGGCGCGTCCTCCGTTACCTCATCGGCGGCAGGGACACACTAAGCCCGTCTTGAATCCCCGGCTGGGGCGTTACCATCAAATCAGACATGGATGAAATCACAATGTACTGCACGAATTGGTGCGTGGATTGCCGCCGCGCGAGGAAATTTCTGAAGGATCGCGGCGTGAAATTCGTCGAAGTGAATATCGACGAGGAGCCCGACGCCGAAGACTTGGTGCTCGAGGTCAATGAAGGCCGCAGAAAAGTGCCCACGATCAAAGTCGGCGACCGCTTCTTTGCCTGCAGCCCGTTTGATCCCTACCAGCTTTCTTCCGAATTGAATATTCCTTTGAACAAATAGGTCTTTCTCTGTGCTCTCTGTGTTAGAAATCTTTCGGGGTTCAGGCAAGGTTTTTAATACAGAGGACACGGAGAAATTCGGGAGGAGCAATCAGGCGAGTGCCAATCCCGCTCCCCGGGTCATCACGCCGGAAACCTCGAGTTTGTCGTCGAGAAAAACGAGGTCCGCATCCGCCCCCGGAGCCAGCACTCCCTTGCGCGCCCCAAGTCCGATTTGCCGCGCCGGGTTCGCGGTCACCATGCGCAGCGCCGATGAGAGCGGCACGCCGAGCGCGACCATATTCCGCATGGCGCGATCCAGCGTGAGCGTGCTCCCCGCGAGCTTGCCCTCCGCATTCCGCGCCACCCCTCCGGACACCTTCACTTCAAACATTCCCAGCTGGTATTTCCCGTCCGGCATTCCCGTGGCGGAAATGCCGTCGCTCACCAGGATCACGCGCTCCGGTGTCTTGAGCTCGACCAGCATGCGCATCGCCGCGTCGTCGACGTGAACCCCATCCGCGATCAACTCGGCACTCACTTTGGGCGATGTCAGCACCGCCCCGATCACTCCCGTCCCGCGGTGTGAAAAAGGTCGCATGGCATTGAAGACGTGCGCGGCGTGGCTCGCCCCTGCCTCAATGGCCGCCTGCGCCTGCTCGTAGGTAGCGTCCGTGTGGCCGAGCGACACGACCAGGCCGGCCTGCCGCGCTTTTATAATTAATTCGAGAGCTCCGGGCAGCTCCGGCGCGAGGGTCAGAATTTGGGCGGTTCCGCGCGCTTCCTTGAGAAGCTGCGCGAGTAACTCCGGGGAAGGAGCCACGATCCATTTTGCCGGATGCACTCCCCGCCGCGCCGGGCTGATGAAGGGCCCCTCAAAATGGATCCCCAGGATTTCCGCGGAGAGTTCGCGGGCGGGATATTGGCTGGTATTAAGAATAAAGTGCGCGATACCCGCCACGCTGTCGCGCGTTTCCTTTTCGCTGGCCGTTACGGTCGTGGCCACCAGGGAAGTCGTGCCATGCGCCGCGACGGTTGCGGTAATGAGTTCCAGCGCTTCGCGGGTGCCCTGCATCACGTCGTGGCCTCCCCCTCCGTGAATGTGCACGTCGACAAATCCCGGCACGACGGTTCTTCCGCTTGCATTGATTTCGCGCGCGCCGCGCGGCAGATCGACTTTTCCCTTCCGGCCGACGGCGGATATTTTGCTCCCCTGAATGACCACCAGGGCGTCGGAAATTTCTTCGAATGGAGTGATGGCCCGGTCGGCGTGGATGACAATCGGTTGCATTATCGACGGGATCATCCTACTTGAAAGGCGGCGCAATTGGGAATGACGCTAAAAGCGGGTTTTCCAGGCCCAGACATTTTTGAGGTTTGCGGGTACCCCGAGCAACCTTTATCCCAATGCACGGTTCTTGTCTCTGGAAGGGTCGTGGTGCTACACTTCCCGGCTGTATCACGTCCCCTAGAGGTGAACCAGGCTTGATCGGTCCATGGTCAAAGCACCTCCAAGCCGATGTCGGAGACCCTCTCCATCTGCCCTCCCAGGTGGCCGTCGGTTCAGGTGGCTGTTAAGAAACAGTAGTACAAAAGTCCTATTCAGACCCCCAGCCGATGCCAGTACATTTAAACCGTACGCGGCAGCGCCAGCCTCGCTCCTGTTTAACCACAGGTTCATAGCTGTCCCTACGCGCTCGGAATCCAAAAGATAGGCGACGTGACGATATGACAACGATGACGCAGCAATTTACGCAGGGGAGTCTTCGGCTCCGCCCGGCATCCCCATCGTCCGGTCCAAACCCCCAGGCATGGAAGGCCATGGTGGGAACCAAGCCTGTGAGCGCACGCTTTTCACTTTTACCTGAAACCAAGCCGCGCATGAGTGCTTTGGGGACGAGTTTGGTCGTTCAAATTATTCTGGTGGCTTTTGTCGTTACCCTCCCTCTGCTGTTTCCTCAGCAGATGATTCCCAAGGCCATGTTCGTGGTGACCAATCTTGAGGGTCCGCCGCTGGATATTCCTGAGCCGCCGAAGCCGAAACCTCCAGCGCCTCCCAAAGTAGCGAAGGTGCAGCCTCCGCCGCCTCCGATCGAGAGGAAAGAACCACCGAAGCTGGACGTCGCAAAATACTTTAAACCGAAAATCGAAGCGCCGAAGGTGAAGCCTCGTCAAGTCGAGGCCGAGCTCCCCAAGGTCAACGACACGTTTCAGCCGCTGAACCTCAAGGTGGACACATCGCAACCTGCGCGGCCGCGCGAGCCTGTGAAGACCGGCCTCATGGGTGGCGGCAGTTCGGCGGTTCCGACCATCACTAAACCGACGCCAGTTGACAAAGTTCAGACCGGCGGATTCGGAGATCCCAACGGGGTTACCGGGCCGAGCGATCCGAATAAGCGAGCCAATATCGGGCAATTTGGAAATCCCGCTTTGCCTCCCGGACCCGGCTACGGCAATGGCTCCGGTGGCGCCACTGGACAGCGTGGAATTATCGCCAGCACTGGATTCGGCAATGGCATCGCGGTCCCGCCAACGGGCGGCGCGAAGCGCGGCGGAACGGTTCAATCCACCGGATTCGCCAACTCCAATGATGTCGTGCCCATAGCTCCAAAGAAGAAAATGGACGACGCCCCGGCGGTTGAGCCGGTTGTGATCTTGGCCAAACCGAAGCCGGTGTATTCGGCGGAAGCCATCAAGTTGAACCTGGAAGGCGAGGTTCTGCTGGAGGTGGTGTTCCCGGCATCGGGCGGTGAGGTGCAAGTGAATCGGGTAGTCAAGGGCCTGGGCCACGGTCTGGACGAGGCGGCCACGCGGGCTGCGCAACAAATCAAGTACAAGCCCGCACTTTCGAACGGTCACCCGGTCGACTTTCCAGCAGTGGTTCATATCGTGTTTCAAATCGCATACTGACTTTTAACTTAGGTTCGGAGGGGATATGCGCATTATCAAGACGGTGTTGGTGGTTCTGGCGCTGAGTGCTCTACCGCTACGCGCGGCTGATACACCCAATAGCGCTTTGGACCAGATTGTGGATCGCATCATCACCACGGAACAGGCGGAGATGAATTCTCTCAAGCCTTTTACACCGCTGGTGGAAACGTATATTCAAAACCTCAGGGGTGACAACAATCTTGGCGCCGTTCCGGCCGGCGATAAATATTTTCTCGGCCGCGCCGTTCTTGCCAAGGGCGTCAATCTCGATCCTCTGACCGATGGCGGCGAATCCGGCGGCAAGAAGAGAATGTTCAGCGGCCTCGGAAACATGCTGTCTCTGTCCATGGAGTATTTGCCGCAGGGTTTCCTGCAAATGATTTACCTGGACACCAACGGCTTCGACAAGCAGCACTACAAATTTGACTATGTTCGCCGCGAATTTCTCGGCGAAGTCCGCACCCTGGTGTTTGACGTGACGCCCCTGGCCAAGGCTGGCAAGGGACGCTTCTCCGGCCGCATCTGGGTCGAGGACCAGGACTTCCACGTCGTCCGGTTCAACGGGGCGTACAGCGGCAGCTCACGCACCAACTACTACTTCCACTTTGACAGCTGGCGCGTGAATACCGGCCCGAACCTGTGGCTGCCGGCCTTCATCTACAGCGAAGAGTCGGACTTGAACTTTGCCCTGTCCAAGCGGCTCTCTTTCAAGGCGCAGACCCGGCTGTGGGGATACAACCTCGGCCACTCCGCTCAGGAGCAGGAACTCAGCAAAATCCTGATTGAGTCGCAGACGCCGATCAAGGACCAGACCACCACGGCGAACGACATCAATCCCGTGATGGCGCAACGCAACTGGGACCGCCAGGCGGAAGATAACGTCGTGGACCGCCTCGAGCGCCTCGGCTTGCTCGCGCCCGAAGGGGAAGTGGATAAGGTTCTCGAAACCGTGGTCAACAACCTCGAGGTCACCAATAACCTGGACATCCAGCCCGAAATCCGCTGCCGCGTGCTGCTGACTTCGACTCTGGAATCGTTTGCCATCGGCCACACCATCGTGTTCAGCCGCGGCTTGATCGACGTGTTGCCCGATGAAGCCAGCCTGGCCACCATGGTCGCCCACGAATTGGCTCACGTCGTTCTCGGCCACCGCATTGACGGACAGTACGCCTTCTTCGATCGCCTGCTGTTTGACGAGAAGGACACCTTCCGCCACTTCGGCTTCGCGCGCACCCAGGCGGAAGAAGATGCGGCCAACGCCAAAGCCAACGAACTCCTGCAGATGTCGCCATACAAGGAACAGCTCGCCACGGCCAAGCTCTTCATGGATGCCCTGGAAACTCGTCAGAAGGACATCCCGAACCTGATCAGCCCGCACCTTGGCGATCGCGTTCCCGTGAACATGACCATGGCCTCCGCGGCGCCGATGGCCCAGACACCGGCCACGGCCGACGATAAAACCAAGACCGCCTCATCTCCAGTTGTCGCGTTGCCGCTCGGCGGCCGCGTGAAGATGGACCCTTGGAGCGACAAACTGGAAATGTTGAAGTCTAAGCCCGTGGGACAAGTGGCGGAACGCGAGAAGATGCCGTTTGAAGTCACTCCGTTCATGCTCTACCTGACCCGCCAGATCAACTCCAACACCAGCGCAGCTGCACCCGGCGGCGCCAACGCGGCGGATTCAAAAGCCGCGGCCACCGTCGACGTCGGCACGGTAAAAGCACGGTAGTAGGCACCAAAGAACGCCCCCTCTCCAAACCGCAAGCGGCCAGCCCCACTCAGCCCGGGCTGGCCGCTTGGTTTTTGTGGAGTCGCACCGCGCGGGCCGCCCTGGACGAATTCCTATAAACAGAAATCCTGTTGAGTGATTGAAATTTAAGCGCTGACCCTGCCATTGAGGAGCACCCTGCCAGGAGACATCCGGCAATACAGAAAATATCTTTGGCCCCGGATGAATCATAGGACAGCGTTCCCTCATAAAATCCTTTCGCAATCCATATGATTCAAATATATATTTGTGGGACAGGGGAGCGGGTGACTCCCTGCTGGCGATTTCTTGTGCGGCTTCGGAGGCAAGAAAAAAATGTGGACTCGTGGAATTCGAGGATTGGCGGCGTTGGGCGTGCTCGTGGCGCTGGCGTGTGTGTTTGCAGGATCGAGGGCGAGCCGCGCGGATGATGATTCTTCGGCGAGCCTGATCGGTTCGTGGAGGGGTACGCGCCGGGCGCCTGGGACGACGGCGGTGCGGCACAACCTTTTGAGTTTCATGCCGGGCGGCGTCGTGATCGAAGCGGGGCCGTCTGTTTACGTGACCGGCGCGAATTTCGCGAACGGCACGTTTGTCGAGACGGGATTTGTCGGAACGTGGGTCAGCGAAGGGCATGGAAATTTTGTCGCGCACTTGATTGCGAATCTCTCGGATCCGCCGGTGAGCAAGGGAACCACGATTGGAACGGAGAATCTTACGTTCCGATTTCACATCGAGAACGGGAAAAATGGCAAGGAATTGAAGGGCACCCTCGAAGGAGTTTTCCTGGACATGGAGGGGAACACGCTCTCGCAGATGCCCGCGGGACTTACCTGGGACGCCATCCCGCTGACAATCACGTCGAACGGGTATAATTAAACAGTAGCGCACGCTTCAGCCTGTGGGGGTAGGTTGCGTCGAAACGCGAAGTCCTGGCAACAAACACCCACAGGCTGAACGACCCCTGGCCTTCTGTCATTCCGAGCGAAGCGAGGACTCTCTCTTTCTTTTTGTGGTGCTGTATCGAATGGAGATTCCTCGCTTCGCTCGCAATGACAAAAATAAACTACTTTTTCCCCGGTCTGTGAAGCTTGCGCAAATCAAGGTCATGGACCAGAAAATTATTTTTCAAAGCGCAAAGTTCTATGGGATTGAGGTATACTCCACATCCTATGCGAATACACAAAATGATCACAATCACGGCGGCACTTGTAATTTCGACGGCGTTTTCCGCGGCGGCGCAGAAGGCCGTCAAGGTGGAGATGCACGACGGGATGGGCAACAGCGTCGGCACGGCGGAACTTTCGGCTGCGCCAAAGGGCGTGAATATTAAACTCGACCTGAAGGGCTTGCCCGCAGGCGATCACGGCATCCACGTTCACGGCGTCGCGAAATGCGAAGGCCCGGCGTTCACCTCGGCCGGAGGCCACCTCAATCCGGACATGAAGCATCATGGCTTGATGAATCCCGACGGCCCGCACGCCGGCGACATGCCGAACTTGACGGTGGCTGCGGATGGGACCGCCAAGACGACCGTGGTCGCGCCCGGCGTTACCATGGGCGACGGCCCCAATTCGATTTTCACGGGTGGCGGAACGGCCCTCGTGATCCACGCCATGGTCGACGACCAGAAGAGCGATCCGGCAGGCATGGCGGGCGCGCGAATCGCCTGCGGCGTAATCGCCAAGTAGGAACAAGCGCTGCGGGATTTTGGGCTTTTCGGGGCGCGTGCGTGACAATGTTTTTCACGTTTATTTCGCCCTCCCCAAAATTTTCACAGGATTCTCACACCTGTGAAAACTGCCGCTTGACGCGCGAGAAGATTCTGATATACTCTCCATTCGTCTGGCGAATAGTTGTGCCAGCGCTGTAATTTTCAGGGGCGTTCGGAGTTACGAAAGACCTGTCGCAAGCGAGGTCAATTACGAACTCAGGATAGCAAATTAGTCGAGCATCGCGCGAACCCGTCCGGGTATATATGCGGACGGCTTGGCCCGGCGCTCGACGCCGGGTTTTTTATTGTTCCGCCTCGTGGTAGATGGGGTGGACGTTCCGCCGGGAGCGGGACGGTCCAGCAGTTCCGGACGCAACGATCTTTGACAACTGAATAGGCTGGCATTTTGCAACGCGTTTTGCATTCGCACGAATGCAAGGCGTGGTGCGAAATCTGCAAATTCTGCTCGAGCAGAGCAAATTGTGGAAAGGCGAGCTTGCTCAATTGCCTTCCGGACTGGTGCGACGGCGAAATTCTTCGCCGCGGTGCTGCCCGGGGCGTGCATTCCTCTTAGTAGGAATGGGCGTGACGGCTTGGGTAAGTTTTATGGTTAAGCTACTAAGGGCGTACGGTGGATGCCTTGGCGCCAGAAGACGATGAAGGACGTGGCAAGCTGCGATAAGCCTCGGTGAGCCGCAAGCAGGCTTTGACCCGGGGATGTCCGAATGGGGAAA
>DATHPN010000116.1:0-2148 GCA_035483715.1 Candidatus Acidiferrum sp. | reverse complement strand
CCCACCAGGGAACCAAAACTGAATCCTGCGACCAGGAGTGGCACACCGGGAAACTCCGCGGCTAGAAAATTCAATGCGGCATGCACATCGCCCTGCTCGCCGGCGCCGCGATCGTGTTCGCCGGCGCTAAGTCCCGCACCGCGAAAATTGAAACGCAGCACCGGAAGGCCGAACGCATCCAGCGACTTAGCCGCTTGATAGACGACTTTGTTGTGCATGGTGCCGCCGAAGAGCGGATGCGGATGACAGACGACCGCGGCGATCGGCGGACGTGAACCATCGGATGGCCTCCAGAGAATCGCTTCGAGGCGGCCCGCGGGCCCTTCCAGAAAAAAATTGCGCGTGTCATGGGTCGCAGTCATGAATGTGATAGACGCAAATCTGGAGTGTAGCGCACGAGAGGAGGAAAACCGAACTGGACGGAGGCGACGAAGCTTAGTTCACGCGGTAAACAAAGACATCGAGAGCAATCCTGCCCGAACGCTGTGCTCCAACGCCTGCGAGCGGGGGGCGCATACGCTAGCGGCGGTGCTCGCGCCTATCTATAGACGTAACAGTACTTCCTACGGGCCGGTTAACTCGAACTGTGTTGCCGAGGTACTTAAAAGGGCAAGACCTCGTACTAGGACAAAAATGAGCGTTTTTCGCGTTGCAGTTTGCCAGGGCCGATGTTAGCTTTGCGCCGAAAGATGCCAGCCCAGGAGGTATGAATGGGTGACGGAGCGGAACGCCGCGATGCGCGGCGATTCACGATGAGCCTTCCATTGCGTGTTTTTCCGCAGGCTTCCAAAGGCCATGAGTTGGCCGCCAGCACGCGAGACGTCAGTTACCAGGGACTTTATTTCCTCGCCGACGCGAAATTTGAAATTGGCAGCGAAATCGAATTTGTCATCACGCTTCCCGAGCAGGTCACCCGCTCCGGCGACGTCAACATCCGTTGCCAGGGCAAAATCGTGCGCGTCGAGCCGAGCGAGAACGGCCGCATGGGTATCGCCGCAAAGATTGCGCGGTACGAATTCATCCCGGCCACTGCTACGGCTGCATAAACCATCTTTCCTCATCCACGCCACCCAGTAACTCATCCCGGCGTGGTTTGAACTGAGTACAATACGTTCGAAGGATTTCTGTCGCTGGGGGACGCCATGTATCACTACGACGCCAAGATCGCTCTCGAAGAGCTGCAGGAAGATGCCCTGCTCCCGCACCCGGTAAAACTGCGCGATATGATTCTGCGCATTAAGCTTGGCCCGCAGGACGCGCAGCTCCTGAATCACGATTTTCAGGACTATCTGTCGCGCTTTGGCGAGCTGCAAAAAGTGGCGCGCGGAATCCTGGAAAAACTTGCCGCGGGACAGCCCAAGGCTTCCTGATGCCGCCCTCCTCCAACGGGATTTACCCGGCATGAAAACGAAACCGCGTGTGCTGCTGCTATCGGCATCGTCGGGGGCAGGGCACGTGCGCGCCGCGCAAGCGCTGGAAAAGGTGTTTTCGGCGCGTGGCGATAGCGTGGTGGAACACATTGACGCGCTCCACCACGTCAGCAAAATCTTTCAGCGCCTCTACGACAAGACGTACATTGCCATGGTCCGGCGCGCCCCGGAGCTTATGGGAGTGCTCTACGAGCGCACGGACCAGCCGTGGCATCAGCCGCGGAGGCGCCTGGCGCTGGACCGGCTGAATACTGCGCCGATGATCCGTCTACTGAAACGCATTCAACCGGATTTGTGCGTGGCAACTCATTTTCTCCCGGCGGAGATCATCGCGTGGCTGATCGCCAAGCGGAAGCTGCGCGCGCGCCATGCGATCGTGGTGACCGACTACGACGTGCATGCGATGTGGCTGTGCCGCACGGTGGACCGTTATTACGTGGCGATTGAGGAAGCTGCGGAATATTTGGCGCGCATTGGCGTGCCGCGGGAAAAACTAAAAGTCACCGGAATTCCGATCGATCCCTTGTTTTCCGCGCCGTTGGATCGAGCCGCAGCGCGGAAACACCTGGGACTGGACGCAGAGGCCACGGTGATCCTCGTGGCGGCGGGCGGCTACGGCATCGGCCCAGTCGAACAACTCGTGAAGGACTTGCTGGCGCTGCAGAAGCCGTGGCAGATTGCGGCGGTCGCGGGAAAATCCGAGAAGATTCAAAAGCGC
>DATHPN010000115.1:0-60118 GCA_035483715.1 Candidatus Acidiferrum sp. | reverse complement strand
ATGGCGGGCAAGCCTGTAAGCCGGATTCTGTGCGTCGCGCGGGCGTTGCCGCCTGCACACCGCGGCGATCATTCCTCTAGGTCCAGGTTCGCACCTGGACTCCAGCAGCCTACCCGAGGGTCCTAACGAGCTGGGCCAGCTCTCCCCTCCTATTTGGCCTTGCACCGCGCGGGGTTTGCCGTGCCCCCGATGTTGCCATCGGGGCGGTGGGCTCTTACCCCACCGTTTCACCCTTACCAGGCGCTATCACCTTCCGCAATCCGCTTGCGCGGGCTGCTTTCAGGCCGTCGGAAGGTTTTCCTTCCGATGGCCACCGAGGCGCATTGCACCGGCGGTTTATTTTCTGTGGCACTGTCCGTAGCCGAAACCTCGCCTCGCTTGCGCGAACCGCGCGAAGAATCAGTCCCCTGGCGTTACCAGGCGCGTTGCCCTTTAGTCTGAGGCGTCCTTCGCCGAAGACTTTCGTCCCCAGCGTCCAACGCGAAGACCACGGTGTCCGGACTTTCCTCCCGGCCGGCCCTCTTGCGAAGGCTGGCCCAGCGATCACCCGGCCTGCCCGCCAACGCAAGTATATCATCATGTTTCGATCAATTGTTTGATGGGCGGAACGGATAAATGCAATAAATGACGCTCGTGAATTGAATGCAGCTGCAGCTGATGGGTTCGAGGCTGGCGCCATCGGGGCGATTTATCTTAAGCTCATCGATTTGGAATTCAGGCGAGTTCTGCACACAAAAAAACAGGGCGCTTTCAAAAAATGCGGCGACGCGTTCCCGACCCGAGAGCGCCGGCCCATCAGGTCGGCGCTCTCAGTGCTAGAAGGAAGAATCAACTACGGAACGGCGGAGCTAATTTCCCCCGGCTGCGGCTGTTGTCAGAGGCTTGGCGGTGTAGACCGTAATCTCGACGCGGCGGCTGGCTTCCCGGGCTTTCTTGCCCTTGCCTTCGTCGATCAACTTCTGATCCCCAAGACCTACCATGTGGATCCGGTAGACCGGAACGTCGTGGCTGCCGACAAGGTAGGAAATCACCTGGTTGGCGCGCGCGCGGCTCAACTGGTCGTTGAAGGCCCTGTCACCGGTCTGATCCGTGAATCCCTCGACGGTGATGAAATAGCGTGCCTGGCTGCCGAGTTGCGAGGCCACTTCATCCAGCTTGGCCTTCTCGTCCTTGGTGAGGGTGTCCTTGGCGACGGCGAAGTGCACGACAGTCTGACCTGCGGGCTTGTAGTCATCGATATTCGCGATGACGTTACGCAGATCGTTTATGTCCCTCGAGTTCTGGTTGGTCTTGGCCATCGCGCCTTTCGCGGTACTGTCGGCGGTCTTGGCGATTTCGTCGGTGGCGGACAGCTTCTTTTCATCTTCGTCGACGGTCTGATTGGTCTTGCTGATGTCGGCGACCTGCGATTGATCGCGCGTCTGCGAGCTCTTGTCGACCTGATCGATCTTCTGATCCACCGGCTGGATGCTTTGCTTGACGTAATTCTTCGTCGCGCAACCGGCGATGAACAGCGAACCCACTGCAAGAGTGATTGTTGCGGACAATATTGCCTTACTCATTTTGCGGTCTCCCCCCACGAGTTTCAGTTCTGGGTGCCTTGACCCGTAGTCAGGACTTCTCCGTTATCCCCCAAAACTCGAATAAACTATCGCACGTCGCTATCCAATTTGGGAATAAAAAACACTGTATATTTAAGTCTCACGCCCACAAACAAATACAAAGAATTGCGGGTTTGGCAGGAGAAATGATTCCATGGGCCGGACCGAGTAATCTTTACACTTTGTGTAAACTGGGACACTCAAAATATCACCGGGTCTCACCGACTGCTCGAAGCCTTTTTTGACTTTCCTTTGCCTTTGGCACTCACCGGGTACTCTGCAGTCGTGGGTCGCTGCGGCTCGGGCTTCCGCCGCCCGGCCAGTAAATCCTCGAATTCACCTTCATTCAGGATGGTGACGCCCAGCGCACGCGCCTTCTCATATTTTGACCCTGGGTCGGCGCCGACCACGACGTAATCGGTGAGTTTGCTGACCGAACCGCTGACTTTTCCCCCGTGGCGAGCCACTTCCGCGCCGCCCTCATCGCGCGAGCGGCGCGCCAGAGCGCCGGTAAACACAAATGTCTTGCCCGCAAAGCGCGTGTCGTCGGGCGCAGCGCGTTTCTCCGTCATCTTCAAGCCTTCGTCTTTGAGTCGCTGAATTAATTTGCGGTTCGCGGGCTCGGAGAAAAAATCGGCGATGCTTTGGGCGACCTTGGGGCCGACTTCCGGCACTTCCTCAAGCTCTGCCACGCCGGCCTCGGCGAGTTTCGGCAGCGAAGCAAAATGTTCGGCCAGCAGCTGCCCCGTGCGCTCACCGACAAATCGCATCCCCAGAGCATAGATCAGCCGCGCCAGGCTGTTGTTTTTGCTCGCCGCAATTTCGTCCAGCAGATTCTGCGCCGATTTTTCCGCCATGCGATCAAGCTCGGCCACGTCATCGAGTTTCAATTCGTATAAGTCGGCGAAATCCTTCACCAGCCCCTTGGCCACCAGCTGGTCGACGATTTTATCGCCCAGGCCGTCGATGTTCATGGCGTGGCGCCCCGCGAAATGGATCAGCGATTCCTTGCGCTTGGCCGGGCAGCTGGCATTGACGCAGCGGTAGGCGACCTCTCCGGGGTCCTTGTGAATCCGGCTGTGGCATTCGGGGCATCGTTCCGGCACGATAATCTCGCGGCGCGTCTTCCCTTCCTTGACCACCTTCATCACATGGGGAATCACTTCCCCGGCGCGCTCCACGATCACGGTGTCGCCGATGTGCAGGCCCAGCCGCGCAATTTCATCCATGTTGTGCAGCGTCGAACGGCTGACGATTACGCCGCCGACCTGCACCGGCTCGAGCACGGCCACAGGCGTGAGCGTGCCGGTACGGCCCACCTGAAAGATGACATCTTTCACCACCGTCGTTTCCTGCCGCGCCGGATATTTATAGGCCACGGCCCAGCGCGGGGCCTTGGCCGTGAAACCGAGTTCCTGCTGCAACGCGATTTCGTTCACCTTGACCACGATGCCGTCGATTTCGTACGGCAATTTCTCGCGCTTTCCTTCCCAGGAATCGATGAATTTTTTGACCGCCTCGAGCGATGGGCAAACGCGCCAGTCGGGAGAAACTTTGAAGTGCAGCTTCTGCATCGCTTCCAGAGCTTCCGAGTGCAGACGAGTGGGAATGCGTCCCCCGGCCAGCAAAAGGTAGCCGTAGAAATCCAGCCGCCTGGACCGCGTAATTTCAGGATCGAGCACGCGCACGGCGCCCGCCGCGGCGCTGCGCGGGTTCGAGAAGCGCTTGCCGCCCTCTTCCTCTTGCTTCTCATTCAGGGCTTCAAAGGCGCGCAGCGGCATGATGATTTCGCCGCGCACCTCAAAATCCAAAGGCATGCGCAGCTTCTTGAGTTCCGCAGCGTCCACCCGCAGCGGGATCGAGCGGATGGTGCGCACATTCGCGGTGACTTCCTCGCCGGTCGTGCCGTCGCCGCGCGTGACTCCGCGGACGAGTGTCCCACCTTCGTAAATCAGCGCGATACTCAATCCGTCGAATTTGTGTTCCGTCACATAGTCGACTTTTTCACGTCCGGAGAGTTCGCGCACGCGCCGGTCGAAATCCTCCAGCTCTTCCGTCGAATAGGTGTTGTCGAGGCTCATCATCGCCGGGGCGTGCCGGCGCGTCTCGAATCCTTTGCGGGGGGCTCCGCCGACGCGCTGCGTCGGCGAATCGGCGGTGACAAGTTCCGGGTGTTCCGCTTCGAGCCGCTTGAGTTCCTCCATCAACCGGTCGAACTTGACGTCGGAGATTTCCGGATCGTCCTGCACGTAGTAAAGATATTCGTGGCGGCGCAGTTCCTCGCGCAGCTTGTCGATCTGTTTGGTTATCGTCGCGTTCTTCGCCATGCGCCCTCGGAGAATCGAATGAAACGGGAGTTCAGTATACAATGCGCCCACGGCTCGTAAACAGCGTGTACGTTTTTCGCCGAGTCACGGTATGTTAGTTCTCCCTGAAGATTTTTCTTTCAGTGGATCGGAGTAATCCAATTGTCTTTAAAAGTTCGCGACGCAGTACTGATCGTCAATCCCATTGCCGGCGGCGGCCGCCGAGTGCGGAAACTGGATGAGGCCCGCCGCATTTTTCGCGGCGCCGGAATTGAAACCGAGCTCCAGAACACCACCGCTCCGGGTGAGGCCACGATCATGGCGCGCCGCGCGGTGGAAGAATCGCGGCAACTGGTAATCGTGTGCGGCGGAGACGGCACGGTGAACGAAGTCGTAAACGGCTTGGCCTGCACCCAGGTGCCGCTCGCCGTTTTGCCTGCCGGGACAGCCAATGTCCTTGCCAAGGAATTGCGCTTGCCATGGAACCTGCCGCGCGCCGCCGAACGCATCGTAAACGCGCCTTACCAGCGCATTGCGCTCGGCCTGGCCATCCCGGAAAAATCCAGCGGCGAGCCGCGCTATTTTCTGAGCGTTGCGGGCGCGGGGGCGGACGGCGCCCTGGTTTCCGCTGTGCGCCCGGAACTCAAGCTCAAGTCGGGTATTCTGGCTTACTGGCAGGAGGGCATTCGCCAGTTGACGCGCTACGATTTCCCCATGTTTCGGACGTCGATGGCGGGCAACGCGATTGGCATTGACGCTTCGCTCGTGATCGTGGGCCGTACCAAGCATTACGGCGGGCCTTTTAAAATCACCACCGAAGCCGATCTGATGCAGCCGGAATTTGAACTCGCCTTCGTCACCACGCGCAGCGCCTGGCGCTACATCGCTTACCTGCCGCTCATCTGGGCCGGAAAGCTGCGCGGCGCGCGGTACGTGCGCTTTTTCAAGACCAACTCCCTGCAGTGCGCATCGAACAGCGCGTCCCAGGTCCAGATTCAGGTGGACGGAGAGCCTGCCGGACGTCTCCCTGTCGAGTTCCGGATCGTGCCCGACGCTCTGACCCTCGCCATCCCCGATCCGTTGTAGTATTCCCCGCGGAGTTCGATCCATCAGCAGGCGAGAAGGTTTTAGCAGGACAGCCACTCCTGGCTGTCCTCTTTGCAGTCGCCGAGAAGGACAGCCAAAAGTGACTGTCCTACTAAACGAGTACGCAAACCATGGAACCCGTAACGCATGCTTTGACTTCGATCGCTCTCGGCCGCGCCGGCCTGAATAAAATCACGCGCGCTGCGACTCCTATGCTGCTCGTTTCCGGCTTGATTGCGGACGTTGACTGGGTCACGCGTCTCGGCGGCGCCGCCGCCTTCCTGCGCGGCCATCGAACGGCCACTCATTCGCTGGCCGGCACCGCAGCGATCATCGCCGCAGTCGCCGCAATTTCCTGGTTTGCCGGGCGCAAATATCCCAAGTTCGCGGTGGGAATTTTTCAGGCGCTGGCGATATGCATGTTTGGCGCGGGAGCGCATTTATTGCTCGACCTGTTGAATGGGTATGGCGTGAAGCTGCTCTGGCCTTTCAGTGCGAAATGGTACGCTTGGGATCTGGCCTATCCGGTGGACTCCTGGATTCTTTTCTTTCTGCTGCTGGGATTGCTCACTCCGGAATTATTCCGCCTGGTGCTGGAAGAGATTGGATCGAGGCCCAAGCGCCACGGCCGCCTGCGAGGAGCGATCGTAGGCTTGCTTCTCGTCGTCTTGGTCATCGCGGGCCGGGCGTTTGCGCATCAGCGGGCGATTGCGCTTCTCGATTCGCGCGATTATCGAGGGCAAACGCCGCTGGTGGCAGCGGCGTTTCCCAGGCCGTCGAATCCGCTTCTCTGGTCAGGAGTCGTGGAGACAGACAACGCGATCTTCAATCTGGAAGTGCCGCTGGGGCCCGGGCTCGCATTCGATCCTGAATTGGCGGACGCGCACTTCAAGCCGCAGCCGTCGCTGACGGTAAACAACGCGGTGAGCTGCCCCGTCGCCGTCGAGTTCTTGAGCTTCACGCGATTTCCGCTTGCAAGCGTGCGGCCGCAAGGCGATGGTTTCCAGGTCCGCCTGCGTGACATGCGCTTCGCGTCCGAACTGGCCGGCCGGCGCGGGGTTATCGCCGTCATTGACCTGAACGCGCGGAGCCTTGTGATTGGCGAACGTTTCGAATTCGATTCCCAGTAGCGCACGCTTCGGCTTGCGGGGTTTAATTCTAGCCAGGACCAAAACCCGCAGGCTGAAGCCTACGCCACGGAAACCCGTTGTCGCGAGTTTTATGAAAGATGATCAAGAGGCGACGGGCCGTCCAAATGCTAGGCGCGTGGCCGCATAGATGGTAACGACGACGAGGAGCGCAATTCCCGTAACTTCCAGCTTGTGACTCAGCAGAAACTGGCCGGCCTGATCGCCGTAACGAATCGCCAGAAAACCTTCTCCAAAAAAACGAATTCCACGAGCCGCCAGCAAGCCCAGCACGAACGTTCGCACCGGCATCTCTAAAGCCCCCGCCGCAATGACAAATATTTTGAAGGGGGTGGGAGGAGGAAGCAGCGCCGTCACCAAGATGCTGAGGAATCCGTTCCGTTTGATCCATGCATGGATATGATGTGCGCGCGGTCCGGCATGCTTCTGAAACATGGCCTCCCCGCCCTTGCGCGCGAGATAGTACAAGAGCAGGCAGCCTGCCACCGAGCCGAGCGTGGCCATCGCGGCGTAATACGGCATCCGCGCCGGATAGCGAATCGAAAGATCAATCAGCAACAGGTCATTGATCACCGGAAACGTCAGGACCGACGAATCGAGAAACGCGATCAGGAAAAGACCCAGCCCTCCCGCGGAGGCGACAATCGCCTGCAGCCAGTGAGGCAGCTGAAATTTCGGCGCCGGTAAGTTCATAGGGAATAATCGAAAGAGTGGAATTGTATCAGAGTCATGCTCTTCGCGGACACGTACAAGTGCCTCGGTGGAGGGTCACATTGCGGAGAGAGAACAGCCAGGAATTTGAGTCCGAGTTCGGAGGTCCTGTTCTAAATTTTTGATTTCCCATTTCTTCCCGTGATGCAGTGCCGCAGCTTGCCGAGACTCCGGTTCAAGAAATGTCCGCGATCGAGGAAGGGCAGGACCGGCGAGCTCCGTCTGCCTAAATTGGCGCGCGCTCGCTTGATGCGAGAATCGATTCTGAAATAAATTAAGCCTTTATCGAGCACTTCAACGGCATCGTCGCGCCGCCCGGCGGACACGTAGACTTCCGCTAGATTCAAGTAGAGTTGCGCTTCGTTGCGCCTCAAACTTAGGGCCGTCTCGCAAAGTTCCACTGCCGCTGCCCACTTCCGCTGGGTCCGGGCAAGGCATACCCCTAGAAAGGAAAGGTAATACGGGTTTCTTTGTTCCGAATCAGCAGCGGTCCGGAAGTATTCAAACGCCTCGGCTGGCTGTCCATCCCGCAATAGTTTGATTCCCTGTTTGAAATTAACTACGGCAGTTTCTTCCCCCATGGTCCCCCTTCTGTCCTATTCCCGGCGGGTCGCAAAGAAATAACGACGAAAATGGATCGCGCCCAATTTACGCAATCCCTTACATCGAATCTACTGGTCGAGAGAACAGTTCGGAGACAGGTGCCTTCGTCCCGATCGCGCATGGCAAATGAGCTTTCCGGGGGTAGCCGTCCGCCGCATGCCCTACATTTGGCTTAGGTCTTGCGTGAATCTTGCTTGACACTGCCCGAGGTCAAATGGATTATGGCGTTTCACAATCATTTCCGCTCGATGCATTCCTGAAGACGAGAGGGTTACCATGCTGAATCGGAGAGAATTTTTGGCCGTAACCGGGGTGAGCGCTGTGGGCGCGGCTTGGGCTTCCGTGCCGCGATTTTATTCCCTGGCGTCGCTGCCCCCCGCAAAACCCGACTTGACCCTGCGCATCGCTCCGGTCAGCGTCGAAATTGCTCCAGGAGTCGTGATCAAGACGACCGGTTACAACGGCAAAGTTCCAGGCCCCGTCTTGCGCTTTCGCGAAGGCAAGCGCGTCACCGTGGATGTGCATAATGACACCGACATGCCGGAACTGGTCCACTGGCACGGGCAATTCGTTTCTTCCGAAGTGGACGGCTCCGAGGAAGAAGGAACGCCGCTCGTCCCGGCGCACGGCAGCCGCCAATACACATTTGAGCCGGGGCCTATCGGGTCGCGCTGGTATCACACGCACATGCCCTCCAAGGGGAATCTCGATATCGCTCAATTCAGCGGCCAATTCGGGTTCTTCTATGTGGAACCAAAGAGCGAGCCGGGACATTACGATCAGGAATTTTTCCTGGCGGCGCATCACTGGGGACCTTCGCTCGCGCACCTCGGGCCCGCGAATAATGGCTGGGAAATCGCCTACAAAAACGGCTCGATCAACGACAAAGCGCTCGGACACGGCGATCCCATCCGCGTGAAGCAAGGGCAGCGGGTACTGCTGCGCATTCTCAATTCCAGCGCGACCGATGACATTTCCTTTGCCCTGCCGGGACACAAATTCAAAGTCATCGCCATGGACGGCAATCCAGTTCCCACACAAACTTCCGTGGATGTGCTGACGCTCGGGGTCGCCGAGCGCGTCGACGCCGTATTGGAGATGAATCAGCCGGGCGTGTGGATCCTTGGTTCGATTGACGACGAGGAGCGAATGAACGGGATGGGTATCGTCATCGAATACGCGGGCCAGACCGGAGAACCGTCCTGGGTCAAGACTCCCAAAACGCCCTGGGACTACACCCAGTTTGGCACGCAAGATAAACTCCCGGCCCCCGATGGAACCTTCGACCTTACTTTCAAGAAAATTCCCGGCAATCGCGTGGACTTCAACCGCTGGACGATCAACGAAAAATCCTGGCCGGACACGGACCCCCTGATGGTTCAGCAGGGCAAGCGCTATCGCATGGTCTTCCATAATCAGACCGGCGACACGCACCCCCTTCATCTGCATCGCCACGATTTTGAAATCGTCAAGGTGGGTGGCAAAACCACGGCCGGCATCAAGAAGGACATCGTCAATATCCCGCGCTTCAGCGACGCGGAAGTCGATTTCGTCGCCAATCATCCGGGCCCATCGCTTTTCCATTGCCACATGCAATTGCACATGGATTTCGGATTCATGGCCCTGGTGAAGTACGCTTGAGGCGTATTGCGCGTCCAGCCGTCGGCTTGAACGGGACTCCCATCCGTCGTATGCTGGCTTGACCGAGTGATCCAAAAGGAGAACCCAGGAATGAAACGATTGATCTGCCTTGTAGCAATTTGTCTGCTTGCGCCCATGTTTGCCCGCGCGCAGGATGCGGCGGCAAATCCGCTCACCGCCAGCGTTCGCAGACAGTTCGACGACTATGCCAAGAATCTGGTGGCCACCGCCCAAACCATGCCCGAGGAAAAATACAGTTTCCGGCCCACCCCGGAAAACATGACCTTCGGAAAAACGATCGGCCACATTGCCGATGTGAATAACGCGGTGTGCTCGAAGCTTTTCACGGCGCCGGCCACGCCCTTCGCGAAAAGTTCCGAGACCGATTCAAAGGACAAATTGGTCGCCGGGCTCAAAGCGTCCATGGACTATTGCGGTGAGCAATTCTCAAAGATGACGGACGCCAACTTGGCGGAGATGGTGCCGTTTTTCGGCGGCAAGCAGATCACGCGTCTTGGAGCGGCTCTCGCGGTCATCACCGATTTCGCGGATCACTACGCTGGACTCTCGATTCACCTGCGCATGAACGGCTTGCTCCCGCCCACGGCTCAGAAAAAAATGTAACCTTCCAGAGAAGCCTTGAAAGAGCGAATAGGGCGGCGGGAATGTTTTGTCCCCGCCGCCCTTTTCCGTTTCACTCGATTCGGATCCAGAGAGTCGTCGCCCACTGATTCTTCTTTTTTCACTCGAATCGGATTGACTCACGGCGATAGCGGATGGTGCTTTCGGATTGGAACAAGCGCCAACTTAGAGGAGATGTGAACTCTACGCTCGGTTTGTTTTTTTCTCGAATTCCAGGGCTTCACTCAATTTTTGTAGCAGGGTGTCCCGTGTGAAGGGCTTGGAAATAATGGCCGCGTTCAGGTTGGCGGCTTCCTCGGCGCTGAATCCCGTGTACCCGGACATATAGACTACGGCGATATCAGGATACAACCGGCTCACTCTTTCCGCGGCACCCCGGCCATTCATTCCGGGCATCACCATGTCCGTCAGGAGCAGATGGATGGGGCCCTGGTGCTCCCTCGCGATGTCCACCGCCTCCATTCCGTCGCTGGCCTCGAGGACTGTATAACCGCTCTGTTCGAGAATGCTGCGCGTTAAGGTGCGCAGCGACTCTTCATCTTCCACGAGGAGAATTGTTCCTGCGCCGCGACTCGGAGCGGCCACCTCTGCGCTCTCGCGATTTGGCCCAGCCTCTTCACGCACTTGCGGCAGGTAAATCGTGAATGTGGTGCCGACCCCGCTTTCGCTCTTGACCCAAACATAGCCGCCGCTTTGCTTCACGAAGCCATAGACCGTAGCCAGGCCGAGTCCAGTCCCTTTTCCTCGCTCCTTGGTTGTGAAAAACGGCTCAAATATGTGGGCCTGCGTCTGGGCATCCATGCCCATCCCGGTGTCTTTCACTAGAATCACCGCGTATTCGCCCGGTAGCATGGACTGTTGCTTGTAGGCGGACGCTTCGTCGAGAGACACATTCTTGGTCTGGATCAGCAACTGCCCGCCGCCCGGCATGGCGTCACGCGCGTTAACCGCCAAATTCATGATCACTTGTTCGATCTGTCCTTGATCAGCTTTCACCTGGCCAAGCCCCGGATCGAGGATCGTTTCCAGATGAATATCCTCGCCAAGCAGCCGAGGCAGCATGATGGCCATTTCCGCAACCACTTCATTCAGATTGAGCACCTTCATTTCGAGCACTTGCTGGCGGCTGAAGGCCAGAAGTTGCCGCGTCAGTACCGAAGCACGGTCGGCCGCCTTCCTGATTTGTTCCACCGGTTTTAGCAGCGGGTTGCCCGCGCCCGCCTGTTCCAACACTAGATCCCCATATCCGATGATCACTCCGAGTAAATTATTAAAATCGTGGGCGATCCCTCCGGCCAACCGGCCGATCGCTTCCATCTTTTGCCCCTGCCTCACCTGCTGCTCCAGGGCTCGCCGCTCCGAAATATCCTCGACGAAGCCCTCCAGGAATTCCACGTTCCCGTTGCTGTCCTTCACCACGTGCGCGGCAAGGCGCACGGTGAACGGCCTGCCACTCTTATGTTTCCATTCGACTTCAATTCCTCTCACGGAGTCCTGATTTCGCGACCACCGGGTTGCCTCTTCATGTTCGTCGGGGTTGCGGTAAACATCCGTGCCCATCCACAGACCCAACACCTCTTGTTCGGAGTCGTAGCCGAGCATTTCGACGAGCGCCGGATTGGCCTGCACGATTCGTCCTTCCGGAGTGGTTCGCAGAATCCCGAAGGGAGCGTTCTCCACAAAGGATCGAAAACTCGCCTCCGAGCGCCGTTGCATGTCCTCCATGAATTTCCGCTCAGTCATGTCCCGCATGATGGCGGAACCCCCGACGATCTTGCCCGATTGATCTTTGAGGGGAGAAACCGCAATGGCAACATGGATCATGCTTCCGTCTTTTCTTTTCCGCACAGACTCCAGGCGGACAACACTCTCTCCTTTCAGGAGTCTCGCCTGGCTTTCCAGGGGCTCGGTGCGAAGTTCCCGGGGAGTAATCAGGGAAATCGGGTTCCCGATGATTTCGCTTCGTGAGAATCCGAGCATACGCTCGGCGCCAGGGTTCCAATCCGTAATCGTTCCGTCCAAGGAAGCGGCAATGATGGCGTCGTCTGAAAATTCGACGATGGCCGCGAGACGCCGAAGATCAGCCTCCTGCGACGTCCTGCCGGTCACTTCTTCTTTCAACGTTTCTACCGTGCGAGCCAGCTCCTCGGTACGCTCCGCAACTTTCCTCTCGAGGTCTTCATTGAGATTCCGGATGGCGGCTTGAGAGCTCTCCCGATCTTTCATCTCACGGCTCAACCTGCGAGTCACGAACACCGCAATGCAAATGGCAAGTCCAATCGCCAGGAATATCAACGTCCCGGAAAGGTGCCGGACCGCCGCGTAACTCTGCCGGGTCTGCAATCTGGCCTGGTTCAACTGAAATTCCTCGTAATTGAGATAGGGGGTCCAGGAGTCGCGGTATTCGTTCAGGAGAGGGAGAGTCTCGTCCACGATCATTCTTTTTGCATCACCCGCCTTGCCCTCCTCGGCAAGCAAACTCACCGCCTTCGTCAAGCTCTCATACGCGGGACCTCCGGCTGCATTGATCTTGCGGAACATTTCTCTTTCCGCGTCGTTGGCCGGTCCTGCCTCGATTTGTTTCCAGGCCGCAGAGCCCTTCAAGGTGTTTTGCTTTAGTTGAGCCACGAGCGCAGCGGCTTCATTCTTGTCACTGGGCTCCATGAGGAATAAACGAATCACAATGCGGTAGTTGGAAGTGAAATAGGAGGCAGTTTGGCGGGCCGCTTCCAGCTTCTGCGAATTCTCATCGAACAGGCGATTCGCGGTGGTATTGATCTGCCCCATGCGGCTCAACCCCAACCACCCGACGCCGATTAGAAGCGCGATGAGGCATCCAAATGCAAGCCCCACCTTGAGCCATATGGAATCCCTGCGCATTACCCGAGCCTCCAGCCGGCAAAATTACCAATCGTAGGTCCGGCCCTGCGAGACGCCATATCGGCGTTCTCCACGCATACTCGGGCGGTACCAAATTAGAAGTTGCTTAATTATTGCTCATATTCATGCCCTGCGATATGTGAGAGAAAGTCCCCGCGCCGGAAGAGTTACCCCGGCGTTATCATTCCAAGGGGTTTAGGCCCCGCGCCGCGCGACCGGGCGCCGATTTTCCTGCCGCCGAGTACTCCGAACAGCGTTTGCAGTCCTGGCAATACCCCTTGAAACGGTTTGACCCCTATATCTCCTCATGTTATAAAAGTGAGCTTTGTGCCGCCCCGATAACCGGTTATGGGTGTTGCCCGCTTCTGGAATGGCCGGTTTGCTGGTGAAAGCCGGGGCAAAGCGAGGCACATCCGCCCCATCTTGAAGCGGCACCCTGTATCAAACCCGGTAAGCCATTCCATTTGCGCCCTGCGTGCGAAATACAGGGCGAAATGGTGTGCCGGAAGCGGACAGTAAGATTTGGACTTTATGCTTGATTGCACGATTTCAATGGAGGATCACTGATGCGTAACTGGCTCGCGGGCACTGGCTCGCTTAGAAGCCGATTCGCGAAAGCAGGCGCGGCAGGCGCCCTGCTGACTTTGCTGGGCGCTGGGCGCGCCTGGGCGCAGGAAAACCCCGGCGGCGAGGCAAGTTTGAAACTCCCCGACCTCTCGCAGGTTACCTTTCTGGGGACGGACGGGCACAAACTGCTGACGATTGGGATCCTGTTTTGCATTTTCGGACTGATTTTTGGGCTAGCCATTTACAGCCGTCTGAAGAATTTGCCGGTGCACCGCGCCATGCGCGAAGTGTCCGAGCTGATTTATGAGACTTGCAAAACGTATCTCATCACGCAGGGCAAATTTTTGCTTTTCCTGTGGGTCTTCATCGCCGTAGTGATCGTGCTGTACTTTGGCGTGTTGTCGCCCGTCCCGGATAAGCCGATCGGCATCACGCTTCCTATCATCCTTTTGTTCAGCCTTCTGGGAATGGGCGGAAGTTACGGGGTGGCATGGTTTGGGATCCGCGTAAATACCTTTGCGAATTCACGGACGGCTTTTGCCGGTCTGCGCGGCAAGCCGTACCCCATTTATCAGATCCCGCTGCAGGCCGGCATGAGCATCGGCATGATGCTGATCAGCGTGGAATTGCTGATGATGCTCTTCATCCTGCTGTATGTTCCCGGAGATTACGCGGGGCCGTGCTTCATCGGGTTTGCCATTGGCGAATCGCTGGGCGCCGCGGCGCTGCGCATCGCCGGCGGCATTTTCACGAAAATTGCCGACATCGGTTCGGACCTGATGAAGATCGTGTTCAAAATCAAGGAAGACGACGCGCGCAATCCCGGCGTGATCGCCGATTGCACGGGCGACAATGCAGGCGATTCGGTCGGGCCAAGCGCCGACGGTTTTGAGACTTACGGCGTCACAGGCGTCGCGCTGATCACTTTCATCCTGCTGGGCGTGAAGGATCCCGTCGTTCAGGTCCAGTTGCTGGTGTGGATTTTCGTGATGCGCATTGCCATGCTGGTTGCCAGCGCGGCGGCCTACTTCATCAACGCCGCTTATGCCAAGGCTCGCTACGGCAATGCCGACAAAATGAATTTCGAGTCGCCGCTCACCACCCTGGTCTGGCTCACTTCCTTCATCTCCATCGCGATGACATACGCCATTTCCTCCGTCATCATCCCCACACTGGGCAGCGATAACACGCAGTGGTGGAAGCTGGCTTCGATTATTTCCTGCGGCACTCTCGCCGGCGCGGTGATCCCGGAACTCGTCAAAGCGTTTACCTCCACCGATTCACGGCACGTCAAAGAAGTAGTGACTTCGGCGGAAGAGGGCGGCGCCTCGCTCGGCATCCTGTCCGGCTTCGTGGCCGGAAATTTTTCCGCGTATTACCTGGGCATGGCCATGGTTTTCCTGATGTCCATCGCTTACCTCTTTGCCCGCATGGGCCTCGGCGGGCTGATGATCGCCGCGCCGGTATTTGCCTTCGGCCTCGTCGCCTTCGGCTTTTTGGGAATGGGGCCGGTCACCATCGCCGTGGATTCTTACGGGCCGGTGACGGACAACGCGCAATCGATTTACGAATTGTCGTTGATCGAGCAGGTTCCCAACATCAAGGCAGAATTGAAAAAGGATTTCAATTTCGACGTTAATTTTGAGCGCGCCAAGGATCTGCTGGAGGAAAACGACGGCGCAGGCAACACGTTCAAGGCCACCGCGAAACCCGTTTTGATCGGCACGGCGGTTGTGGGCGCTACGACCATGATTTTCTCGATCATCATGGCGCTTACCAATGGGCTCACGCAAAACGTCAACAAGCTTTCCATTCTGCACGCGCCCTTCGTGCTCGGCCTGATCACCGGCGGCGCCATGATCTACTGGTTCACCGGGGCTGCCACGCAGGCCGTGACCACCGGCGCGTACCGGGCCGTCGAGTTCATCAAGGCCAACATCAAGCTGGAAGGTGTGGAGAAAGCCTCCGTCGAGGACAGCAAAAAGGTCGTCGAAATCTGCACGAAATATGCGCAGAAGGGCATGCTGAACATCTTCATCGCCGTGTTTTTCGCCACGCTGGCGTTCTCCTTTCTCGAGCCCTTCTTTTTCATCGGTTATCTAATGTCCATCGCCATCTCCGGGCTGTACCAAGCCATCTTCATGGCCAACGCCGGCGGGGCCTGGGACAACGCCAAGAAAATCGTGGAAGTTGAGCTAAAGCAAAAAGGGACGCCGCTGCATGACGCCACCGTCGTCGGCGATACGGTCGGCGATCCGTTCAAAGATACTTCTTCCGTCGCGCTCAATCCGGTCATCAAGTTCACCACGCTCTTCGGCCTGCTGGCCGTGGAACTTGCCGTGAAACTGACGGCGACTTCCGGCGGCGCTCTGACGCGCACACTCGCGGCCGCGTTTTTCGCCGTCTCTTTTATTTTCGTCTACCGGTCGTTCTACGGGATGCGCATCCGTCAGGAGACACGATAGAAACTATTTCGTGAGTGAATTAGAATCCACCGATTTCAGCGAAGCGTTCTCGTGCGCAGCAAAAAAACCCCGGGTTTGAAGACCCGGGCTATAACGATTGGGCAGCCTGCGAAGGATTGCTGTAGCCTGCCTCTTCATAGGCGCGGCTTTTGAGTCGTTGTGCAACCAAATTGAATTGAAAATTCGTCTCCGCAAGGCTGGAAAAAACGGGACGCGCGCACTGACGTGTTCGCCGTTTTATTTTTAAGTATCTGGTTAACTTCAGCAGAAACAATTCCTACACCATCTCGTTGACAACGCCCGCCGCCTTTGTTAAACCTCGGTCAAGCATTCCATAGGAGAATTCCATGAAACCGAAAGATCCCGGCCGCCGGAGCTTTCTGAAAAATGGCGCCGCGCTGGCCGGTCTGGTTGTCGGGATGGCCAAGACCGCCAGGGGCGACACTCCCGCGCCCGAAGGTGCCACCGCGCCTGCGAGGGATTTGCACAACTATGGCGAGCGCTCACGATTTGAGACCTCCCAGCGACTCGGCGCCCCGGGCCTGTACGACCCTGCTCCTGCCGGATATCATCGCGACTTCGGCTGGCGCAATCCGATTCAGGATTCGGTCGGCTACATCACTCCCGCTTCGCTGCACTTCGTGATCGCACACGGTTACGAGCCGCCCGACATCGATCCTGCCGATCATCACCTCCTGATTCACGGGTTGGTGGAAAAACCTTTGATTTTTTCAATGGACGACCTGAAGCGCTTTCCGTCGGTCACGCGCGCCCATTTTCTCGAATGCAACGCGAATGGCGCGCCCTCTGGTCCAACCGGCCAATACCGCGTTTCTCCGAACGCGACGGCGCAGGATACGCATGGCTTCACCAGTTGCAGCCTGTGGACTGGCGTACCGCTTTCCATCCTCCTGAAACATGTGGGGGTGAAACCGGAGGTGAAATGGATCATCGGCGAGGGCTCGGAAAAGGGAAAGCACACCAAGAGCATTCCGATCGAGAAAGCGATGGACGACGTACTGATCGCCTACGGCCAGAATGGCGAGGCGTTGCGTCCGCAACAGGGCTATCCGATCCGCCTGCTCGTTCCCGGATGGGAAGGAATCAACAACGTCAAATGGCTGCGCAAGATCAAACTCGTCGAAGAGCCCTACATGGGAATGTGGGAGAGCACCAAGTACCCGAGCCTGCGGCCTGACGGCCTGTCGCGCTGGTTTCAATTCCAGATGGGTCCGCGGACCGTCATCACTCGCCCCTCGGGCGGGCAAAAATTGAATGGCCCGGGCTTCTACGAAATCAGCGGCCTGGCGTGGTCCGGCGGAGGCGTTGTCAAATCCATCGAAGTTTCCACCGACAATGGCAAGACGTGGCGCGAGGCGGAAATTCAAAGCCCGGTTTATCCGAAAGCGCACGTGCGATTCGGATTTGGCTGGGATTGGAGCGGCGAGGAAACCATTCTTCAGTCCCGCTGCACGGATGAAACCGGCGAGCGGCAACCCACGGTGGTCGAGCTCGCGAAATTCTGGAAAGTCGAGCCGGACTTTTTTATCAAGACGGGAACGATTCCCGGCCACTTCAACGCCATTCAACCCTGGAAAGTGAATCCCGACGGGAGCGTCCAAAATGCGATTTCATTTTAATCTTCTCGTGCCGGTCGTAATTGCGATTGCCTGCGTCCCCGCTGTGGCGCAAACGCCCGACTACAAAAACGTGGGCCGCGCTCCCACCGCGCAGGAAGTCCGGGGCATGGACATCGCCATCGGCACGGACGGCAAGGAACTGCCGCCCGGCAGCGGAAATGCCAAGTCGGGCGCGGTCCTCTACGCACAAAAATGCGCGGCCTGCCACGGAGAAAATCAGGAGGGCAGCGCGCAGGCCCCCGCGCTCGTTGGCGGCAAGGACACGCTCACTACCCTGCACCCAAAGATGACGGTGGGAAGTTACTGGCCGTTCGCGACCACGATTTTCGATTACATCCGTCGGGCCATGCCCCGGTTTCAGGAGGGCTCGCTGAAGGTCGACGAAGTTTATTCCCTCACCGCGTTCCTCCTGTTTCGCAATAGCATCATCAAGGAAGACGACCTCATCGACGCCGCGACTCTGCCCAAAATTAAAATGCCCAATCGAGATGGATTCGTTCCCCAGAATCTGGACGAAATTCACGATTGGAAGAAACGCGGCTGCAAGCTCGGGCATTGCCCTTGATTCGGTGGGACAGGCTTCAAGCCTGTCGCCGTGTAACCTATCTGCCAAATGAAACCCGACAGGCTAAAGCCTATCCTACTGCGATGTGATACCATTCCGATAAATCCGACAGGAGGGGCATATGAAACCGAAACAAACCGACCGGAGAGGATTCCTCAAGAACGGCGCGGCGCTGGCCGGATTGGCCGTCGGAGCGTCGGCGGCCGCTCTTCCCACTGCGGCTGCGGCCGAACCGGCCCTGGAAAAAGTCGACGAGTTACATCTGTATGGCGAGCGCTCTCATTTCGTGACCGATGTGCGCAATGGCAGCATCAACAATCCGGAGCGCCGGCTGAAAGACGAACCCGTGGCGTTCGGCCTCCGAACACCACTTCAGGATTCGTTTGGAATGATCACGCCGGCGTCGCTGCACTTCACCATTTCTCACGGCTTCGAGCCGCCCGACATCGATCCTAAGGAACATCATCTCCTGATCCACGGCATGGTCGATCGCCCCTTGATTTTTTCCGTGGACGAAATAAAACGCCTGCCCTTCGTCACCCGCTTTCATTTCGTCGAGTGCCACGGCAACAGTTCCCCGAGAGGCCCGGGCGGAGACGCCCGGACTGCGGCAAATGCGACGCCTCAGGAAACGCACGGCTTCACGAGTTGCAGCCAGTGGACGGGAGTCCTGCTGTCCACGCTCCTCAAAGAGGCGGGCGTGCAAAAGGGCGCGACCTGGATGATTGCGGAAGGCGCGGACGAGCCCAAACACTCCAAGAGCATCCCGATCGGAAAGGGTTTGGACGATGCGCTCGTAGCCTACGGGCAAAACGGCGAGCCGGTGCGTCCAGAGCAAGGTTTCCCCCTGCGCCTGATCGTTCCCGGCTGGCAAGGAATCAACAACGTCAAATGGCTGCGGCGCATTGATCTGGTCGATGAGCCCTACATGGCCATGATGGAAACGAGCCGCTACCCCAGCATGAGGCTTGACGGGAAATCGCGCTGGTTCGAATTCGAACTGGGACCGAAATCCGTGATTACGCGCCCAGCCGGAGGATACAAAATGCCCGGCCCGGGCTTCCACGAGATCACCGGCCTGGCATGGTCCGGAGCGGGCGCCGTCAAGCGGGTCGAAGTCTCCACTGATGGCGGGAAGACTTGGAAAGACGCAGAACTCCACAATCCCATCGCGCGAAAAGCGCACACTCGATTCTCCGCTCCGTGGACCTGGGATGGGAAAGAGACCATCCTGCTTTCACGCTGCACGGATGATCAGGGCACGGTCCAACCGACCATCGCCGAAGTTGCCAAGCTCTGGAACGCCGACATCGACTTTCTCCTGAAAACGCAACAAGTTGTAGGAGATTTCAACGCCATTCAGCCCTGGAAAGTAAGCGCGGATGGGAGCATACAAAATGCGCTGGTCTAACCTATTCAGTGCCGGAATTTTCTTGCTGGCAGTGAACGTAGCGCTGGCGCAAACCCCGTCCTATTCAAATATCGGCAGAACGCCAACGAAAGAGGAAATTCAAGCCTGGGACATCTCCGTTGGGCCTGACGGCAAAGGGCTCCCCGTGGGACAAGGAACCGCAAAGGACGGCGCGCCGATTTTCGCCGCCAAGTGCGCCGTGTGCCACGGCGTGAATGGTGAAGGCGGCAAGATCGGCCCGCGCGTGGTCGGAGGCATCGCCGACACCGAAACCCTCACCACGCTCCACCCCGTCAGAACCGTCGGCGGCTACTGGCCGTATGCGACTTCCGTATATGACTTCATCAACCGCGCCATGCCGCGAGGCCAAAGCGGGACGCTCACCCCAAATGAAGTGTATGCGCTGACGGCGTTCATTCTTTTCAAGAGCAACATCATCAAGGAAGGCGACGTCCTCGATCAGAAGACATTGCCCAAGGTGCAGATGCCCAATCGCAACGGTTTCGTTCCCGCGCGATTTGCGGACATCCCGGACGAACACAAGCGCGGCTGCACCCAGGGCATTTGCCCGTAAATTCCCAATTCCTAATCGGATTTGTCATTCCGAGCGAAGCGAGGAATCTCTCTTTTCTTTCGGTCAAACCGAAGAGGGATTCCTCGCTTCGCTCGGAATGACATGTTTAGTTTTGCAATGACAGGTTTAGAATTGGAATTACAGCTTTCGCTTTGAAATAACAGGTTTAACTTTTTCGGCAACCCGCGGTCTGCCGAGCGCCGGCTTACGCCAGCACCGCGTACGCGTCCAGCGTGAGAAACTCATGAAAATCCGGGCTGGTCATGAGTTGCACCATGATTTTGCCGGCCTCAGGAAACTTGCTGGCGCTGAATTTCTGTTCACCCATCTTTGCTTTGATTCCATCGAGCACTGTGGCCATTGTGTCGCGCGCCATTTGCGCCGTCACCGTTTCACCGGTATCGAGCTTGGCGCCGTGCTTGACCCATTGCCAGATCTGCGCCCGGCAGATTTCTGACGTGGCCGCATCTTCCATCAAGTTGTAGATAGGAACGCATCCATTCCCGTCGAGCCACGCAGCAAGATACTGCAATCCTACGTCGATGTTCCACTTCAGCCCCGCAGCCGTGATGCTTCCCTTGGGGATGGCCAGCAAATCCTTGCCGGCGACATGCACGTCGTTGCGCTTCACGTTGAGCTGGTTCGGCCCCTTCATGTGCTCATCAAAAATGTCCTTGGCCACGGAGACGAGGCCGGGATGCGCCACCCAGGTGCCGTCGTGTCCGGCCTTCACTTCGCGCACTTTGTCTTCGCGCACCTTGGCCATGGCGTTTTCGTTGGCCACGGGATCGTTCTTGATGGGAATCTGCGCCGCCATGCCGCCCATGGCGTGAGCGTTGCGGCGGTGGCACTGCTGGATCAGCAACGCCACGTAAGAGGCCAGGAAGGGCTGGGTCATGGTGACTTCAGCGCGGTTCGGAAGAATGAAGTCGGGCCGCTTGCTGAACTTTTTGATGAAACTGAAAATGTAATCCCAGCGCCCGCAGTTGAGGCCGGAGGAGTGCTCGCGCAGCTCGTACATGATTTCGTCCATCTCGAACGCCGCGAGAATCGTTTCGATCAGCACCGTGGCGCGAACCGTGCCGCGCGGGATTCCCACGTAGTCCTGCGAAAAATTAAAAATGTCGTTCCACAAGCGCGCTTCCTGATGGGCCTCGATCTTCGGCAAATAGAAATAGGGCCCCGTTCCGTGCGCGATCAAACTCTTGGCATTGTGGAAAAAGAACAGGCCAAAATCGAACAGCGCGCCGGAAATCGGCTTGCCGTCCACGAGGAAATGCTTTTCATCCAGGTGCCACCCGCGCGGACGAACGAGCAGTGTGGCGATCTTTTCATTGAGCTTGTAGTTCTTCCCTTCCGGACTGACATAGGTAATCGTGCGATTGACGGCGTCGCGCAAATTGAAGTGCCCGTCCAGATTGTTCGTCCAGGTCGGCGAGTTGGAATCCTCGAAATCGGCCATGAACACGTTGGCGCCGGAATTGAGCGCGTTGATGATCATCTTGCGGTCGACCGGCCCGGTAATTTCCACGCGCCGGTCCATCAAGTCGGCGGGAATGGAGGCCACGGACCATTCCGCTTTGCGAATGTGCTCGGTTTCGGCGAGGAAGTCGGGCAATTCTCCGCGGTCGAGCCTCGCTTGCCGTTCGTGCCGCTGCGCCAAGCATTGCTGCCTGCGCGGCTCAAACTCAGATGAGAGCTTCTTGAGAAAGGCGACCGCTTCGTCCGTCAGCACCGTTTTGTGAGCGTCGGAAACCGGCGCAGTGACCTGGATCTGAACCATTGGGCTTGCCATTTGAACCTAACCTCCTGGTAGTTGGGAAATGCAAGAGGAGCGCGCCAGCTATGTTACCAGAAACGCCCGCCGATGGAAAAACGGCGGGAAATCCCGGTAGTGTCCTAATTTGAATTGTGTGCAATGTGATGTCCGCTGGCCTCCCAGCCTGATCAGGCTGGGGCATACGTCAGTCTAATCGTGTCTTCGCCAACGGGATCGGTGGAAACAAGGCGGAGCGGCGGCCGTGGGCCGGCAAAGAATGGCTTGCCGCGACCAAGCACGACGGGCTGGAAGTAGAGTCGATACTCATCAATAAGACCAAGGTCGGTTAGGCTTCGTGCTAGGTCTGGTCCGGAAACTGCAATCTCACCGGCGAGTTGAGCCTTCAGGCCACGTATCACCGCCTCGATGCCATCCGAAACAAGTGTGGCGTTGGGGCCAACTGACTTCAACGAGCGCGACACGACCCACTTCGGATGGCTCCGCCACCCCGCCGCGAACTCGCGTTGTTCCGCACTCCACTCAGGACGGTCTTCGTCCCAATAACGCATTAGCTCGTACATGCGGCGACCGTACACACTGCCGGTCAGGTCACGCACGTGCTCTATCCAGTGACGAAAGAGGGCGGGGCCTGTCCGCAATTCCTGGTGGTCGACGTAGCCGTCCAGGGACTGGTTCATTCCGAATACGAACTTCGCCATGCTCTCACCCTCGAATACACAAGCCGGCCGGCAGTTTTACTCGGCGCCGTTACGGGACTTCAATCCAGCTGGTATAGTCGCCGCTCATGCAAATCATCGCGACGATTCCTCCACCAATTCCTCAAGCGTCCAGAGCCTTTTAGCCTTGTGCCGACATGCCCGAAAATTCAAATTAGGACACGACCGGATATCCGGCAGCTTCCCGTCCAGATGATCTTTTATTGGCTTAATCGGCGGCGGCCGCGGCGAGAGCCTCCTCACGACGGATAGCGCGCACGCGAATGGGACGCAACACGAACAGCATCAGCAACGCGGCGACTACATTGGCAATGGAAGCGATCACCAGTGTCAGGTGCCAGCTCCCTGTTCGCGCGGCCAGGATGCTCCCGATAGGCACAAAAAATGCGGCGCAGCCTTTTGCCGTGTACAGCAGTGCATAGTTCGTTGTGGCGAACTTGTTGCCGAAGTGATCGGAGGTCAGCGCCGGGAAAATACTGAAAATATTGCCCCAGGCGAAGAAGACGAGTCCGGCGAGAATCACAAACCATACTGGATTGCTGCCCAGTCGATCCAGGTAAAGAATGCCGATGCCTTCAGCCAGGAAGGTCAGGAACATGGTCATTTCCCGGCCCAGCCAATCCGACACCCAGCCAAAGAGGGGACGGCTCAACCCGTTCATCAGGTTGTTGAGCGACAACGCAAAAACAAGCGCTGTCGCGGTGACGCCCACCAGTGTCACCGGTGTATTGGCGATACCAAAACCGGTGGCGATGGGCGCCAGCTGCGCGGTGGCCATCAGACCGCTCGCCGCCACCAGCACGAAATCGATGTACATGAGCCAGAAGACCCCGCTCGTCAGCGTCTGCAGAGGGGTGCGGTCCACATGCGTCTGGGGCAAGCGAGGATTCTTCTTCCGGGCAGCGGCCTTCCCTGAGGGCTTTTTAAGCGCCAGCGCCGCGAGTATTACGATAATTCCTTGCAGCAGCCCAAAGCGGAAGAAAGTCGCTTCGTATCCGCTCGACTTCACCATATGCGCCAGGGGCACAATGGTCAGCGCCGCCCCTGCTCCAAAGCCAGCAGCGGTCACACCGGCAGCCAATCCCCGCCGCGCCTGAAACCATTTCAGCGCGTTCCCGATGCATGTCCCGTAGACCAGACCCGTCCCGACTCCGCCGATCATTCCGCCGACGTAAAGGGCCGTGAGCGTGTTGGCCCAGGAAAACAACATCCAGGAAAACCCGATCATTACCCCGCCGACGATCACGAGCGGCCGCGGACCGAAGCGATCGGCAAGATAGGCTTCGAAAGGCACCAGCCACGTCTCCAGGAGGATGAACAGAGTGAAAGTCCCCTGAATGGCCGCTTTGCCCCAGTGGTGTTTGGCGTCGATCGGGCTCACAAAAATGGTCCAGCCGTATTGAAGGTTGGCGATCATGGCCATGCAGATTACACCGGCCACGAGTTGGATCCAGGGCGCCATAGGCGACGCTGTGGACTGGGTGACAGAAGCTGCTCCGGCCCCGGCAGTTGCGGGAGAGTCGCCGAGTGAGGAAGCGGAACGATCTGGTTGGCTGATCGAAGCCATGTTGTGATCTCCACGCCGAAAGATTTGGATGCCGCGTGCCGCGAATATTTCCCGACCGACCCGAGCGGATTCCCTGATCCGAAATGTCGTCACCCTGAAAACCCAATCGCCCGGACAGAGATGCCCAAGATAATGCCCGAATCTGCGGGTTAAGGGCGGCCCGAAGTAGTTGTCTACTCATCGGACCACAAGGGCGTGAGGGGAATAGTGTCGCGAATGATTGTCGGAGTCAAGCGGCTTCTTGACTTCGCCGGGCGCATATCTTGGCCGTTATTTTTCCGTGCGCGGCAAGCAGGGGGATGCGATTGCTTCACGATAGGATTTGCGAGGACAAGAACGGCCTCGAGCTTGCCGCGGCTGGCCATTTTGCAATCGAGAGAGTGATTAGGCCTTCAAGAGGCGCGGGAACTTCGCCGGGCTGTTGTCAAAGCCAGGGAAAACCGCATGCAGATTGCCGCTGCCGAGGTGTCCGCCGATCACTTCTCCAAGGACGGAGCGGAAATCGGTGGTCAGCGTGAGGTCACGGCCTTCATTCAATTGGCCCGGACCGAGGCCCGGCCATTTGCCGTACACTTTTCCGCCTTTTACTGGGCCGCCCATCACGAACATGCAATTCGCGTGGCCGTGATCGGTGCCGCGGTTTCCGTTTTCGTGCGCGGTGCGTCCGAATTCGGACATGGTGACGACGACAATGTCTTCCATGCGATCGCCCAAATCCTGGTGAAACGCGGCCAGCCCTTGTCCCATTTCGCGGAGTAGATTGGACATTTGTCCCTGTGCACCGCCTTCGTTCACGTGATTATCCCAGCCTCCGGTATCGACGAATCCTACTTCCATGCCGATGTCCGCCTTGAGAAGCAGCGCGACTTGCTGCAGCGTCTGGCCCACGTGGCCCTTCGGATAATCGGCGCCATTCTCGGGCTGGAAGCGTGAAGGGTCCGCTTTGCGCAGCATGTCAATCGCTTCAAATGTTTCCGTGCCCGTGCCGCGCAAAACTTTATCGACGGTCTGCGCGTAGAGCGCCTCAAAACCGCCCTGCACCGCGGTGGACTGGCTCATCACACGAAATTGCTTGACGTCGGCGAGAGCGATCGCGGGCGCGGCCCCGCGCAGCGTGAGCGGAAGGTTCGGACCCATGGCCACCGCGCGGAAGGGAGAGGCGTCCTGCTCGGCAATGCCAGTCACCGTGCGATTCAGCCAGCCATCGTCCGTAGATTTTACGCCGGGCGTGCCGGACTCCATGAAATCCTGAGCGTCGAAATGCGAGCGTGTCGTGTCCGGCGAACCCGCAGCGTGAACGATGGCCAGTTTTCCATTGTGAAACAGGGGCCCGAGGGGCGCGAGACTTGGGTGCAGGCCGAAGAATCCGTCGAGATCGACAGCGGTTCCTTCTGCGCCGCTTCGCGGTTGTGGAATCGCAATCGTCGGGCGGATGCGGTAATAATTTTCTTCGCCGAACGGGACAACAATGTTCAAGCCGTCGGCGGCGCCGCGCTGGAAGACCACGATCAGTTTTTTCTTGTTGGGCATGGGCGTCGCCGCCACCGCGCGCTGCAGGAACGCGGGAATGGTGCTCATGCCGATCATGGCCACGCCGCCTCTTTTCAGGAAAATGCGTCGTGAAACTTTCATGGTGGTTCTCCTTTGCGAACAGCCTGCAAAAACAAAACAAAGACCACAGGCTGAAGCCTGCGCTACTTATCGGCGCTGAAATTCCGGCGAGCCTAGCACCAATCCCGCGATCACCGCGGCGTTCACCTGTTTGACCTTGTCGTCCAGCGTTGCCTGCAAAATTTGCGGATCTTCGAGCTGCTTCTCCAGCGTGTCGCGCGTTTCCTGCGACGCCTGGCCACCTAACAACAATTGAATCGCGTGATCGAGAGTTGCGTGTGGATTGGCGGCCATATCTCTGCCGAACAAGGAATCAATATCCACTTGCGCGCCGCGCAGGCGATTGGACGTAAGAGCGAGAGAGAAATTCATGCGGCTGAGCAACGCGCCGGTATTCACCCAGGCATCGGCTTTGTCCGAGTAGCCCGTGGGAGACTCGCACTGGTACAAAGGCTGGCCGATGCGGCTCGTCCATTGCACCAGCAAAAGCGGAATTTGCACGTCCGCGCCGACGGCCCGCGTGGCCGAGGCCACCAGCTCAAACGGCGTCTTGATCTTCGCACGATACGCATCTTTCGACCAGAATTCCGGCGAATAAATCATGGCCCGCAGGACTTCGCGGATGTCGCCGTCGGATTTCAAAAACGTCTGCGCCATGCGGTCCACCAGCGCCGCGGGCGGATTATCGGATACAAAACGCTGCGCCAGCTCGTACGAAATATGGTGCGCGGTGTGCGGATCGCGCGCCAGAATGTCGAGAACTTCCTCCCCGTCCTTCATTCCGCCCTCATGAATCTTGTGCCCCAGCACGGTCTTCACGCTGGTGTCATGGAGGCGCTCCTCGAAGAAAAATTCCGGATCGCGCCGCGGCTGCCGGATGCTCCAGCCCGTGAACGCCTTCGCGACATTGATGACGTCGTCCTGCGTGTACCCGCCATCCACGCCGAGCGTATGCAGTTCCATCAGTTCGCGGCCGTAATTTTCATTCAGGCCGCGCTCTTGTTTCTGTTTTGCGTTGGCGTTGGGATTATTCGGATTTCCATTCGGCGCAGGGGCTCCCTGCGGAAATCGCGGCCTGCCGAATGGCCCGGGTCCAAATCCTGGGCCGCGCATTTCACGCCGCTGCTGTTGTTCCTGCTGCAGCTTCTGCCATGCGACAGGATCGGCGGAGAGCCAGTTGTCCAGAAAAAACAGCATCGCAGGACTCTTGGCCGTGGCTCCGAGCAAGTCGCGAAATTTTCCCATGGCGTGCGGGCGGATCGCGTCTCGTTCGTATGCGGTGATCAGCCACCGGTCCGCGCCCTTGGCGGCATAAACATTGAAATGGTTGTACCAGAAGTCCACCATCATTTCCTGGAGCTGGCGCTCGCTGTACACGGCGCGCGTCATCTTAGCCATGGAAAGCTCGGCGACGATGCGCTGCGGCAGGCGGAGCTGCTGGTAGTTGATCATGCGGTTGCCGAATGCGCCCTGCCCCTTCCCTGTCCCTTTTTCCTTCGGCGGATTCGGGTTCAGATCGTTGTCCATGGCCTCAAAATTCGGCATGTGCAGCGCGTCGGCCATCTGCAGGTCGCTCTGCGCGCCGCCTTGAGCCACGCTCTGCGGCTCGCTCTGAGCTTCTCCCCGCATGGCCGAACGCATTTGCTCCTGCTGTTCCTTCCGGTATTCCTCGACCGAAATCCCCGAGCGGCGCGCGGCCACTTGCGGCTCGGGAAATTCGTCCAGAAGTTTTGCGGAAGTCATTTTCAATGTGGGGAAACGCTCGAGGCGCGCATCGAGTGCGGAATCATTGATCGAATCCGGATGAAGCTGCTGGTCGATCCATTTTTGCAGCCCCATTTCCTTGACGCGCTCGACATCGCCCGGTCGCGGCTCGAAGCCCAGCCGATTGAGCGCCTGCAGGACGGCTTCGTCTTCGCTAAGTTCCCCGGTGGGCATCCCCTTCAATGCTTTTGAAGATTCAGCCGCTTTCCCTTTGTTGTCTTTTTTATCGTTTGCCGCAAGAAGAAAAGGAGCCGCGAAAGTGGCGGCTGCCAGAACGAAAATGAAAATCATACCGGCGAAGGATGCCGGTCGAGCGGTGCGTGAATCGGCTTTGCAACAAGAAGCTCTCTTCATTTTCCCATCTCCCCTTGCGGGAGTTCGCGCGGCTGGCGCAGCAGGGTCGTGGTCTTCCACGCACGCCATCAGTTTAACCCTGTGGAAAAAGAAAAGTTGCGGTGGGAATCGAGCCGTGCTTATACAGTACGCCAACGGAGCCTTACGTTGCTGGTAGCAGGCCTCAGGTTACACATCTTCCACTGCCCCTGCCCCCGGCAAACTGGAACCTTCTCCGCTTCAACTCAACCCGACCTGCCCGGCCTCCGGCAAATCCGAGCGTCCCCGCGCCGAACGGAATGCATCCACGCTCCACAGATCTTGAGGTTCATCATGTCGCAGGACAAAATAATCGCCGTCCTCGGTGCGCACGCGAAAATAAATCGCGGCGGGCGAATACCAGCGGTCTTCCACTTCCACGATTTCAAAGGTATGCCCGCGCAGGGTAAACCGGAGAGGGCGCTCATCGGCTCGATAACCGGCATAGCACTCGACGCGCATTTCGCCCATCGCTGCCTCCCGTGACCGAACTCTGGCAAGCTCAGTGTACTCCGATTGTCGCCGGAAGTCAGTCCGAAGGATCGAGCAATTCGGCATTGTATGCCGCGCCAATCAGTAGAATTGTCGCCGTCAGTTGCATCCACAACATAAGCCCGATGGTGACAGCCAGCCCGCCATAGATGAGGCTGTAGGGGACAGTCCGCAGATAAAATCCCAGCGCTATGCTGACCGTCCACCACAATACGGTAGCGACCTGCGCGCCGGGCAGGTGTTCCTTCAACCCATGATGGCCGGGCCGTCCCACCCGGTAAATTACGGTCAGCACGGCCAAGGCAATCAACAAAGAAACAATGATGTACAAGCCGCTCCAGGTCAATCGGATGAGCACGGGCATGGTGGAAGTGTGCAGCATGGAGTTGCGCACCTGCCTGCCAAACACGACCAGGTTTACGATGAGTATCGAGGGCAGGATGGTGACGCTCAACAGAAGCAACGCCCGTACGTGCCGGCTGACTACGTCCGGCCGGGTCTCGTCCCTGTAAACCATGCTGAAACCTTCCATCAACAGCTTCATCATTTGCGTGCCGGCTAAAAGAGTTCCACCCAGTCCCAGCAAAATCCATTGCCAGGATTGCGTGCCATGCCGGCCCAGAAAATTATTGAGAATGCTGAGTGTGCCCGGCGGAAGCACAATGCGCAGCCGTGCGATGATACCCTGCAACGCCTGCCGGAATGCGGCGGACCCGGCCACCGCGCCCAGCACCACCAGAATCATCGGCGAAAACGCCAGGAACATATTGAAGGCCACCGCTTGTGAAAGCGTGATGCAGCCGGGAACAACACGAAGCAGGGCGCGGTAGAATCGCTCGAAGAACGCTTGCGTTGTGTCAGGCTTCAATGTTTTCTCAAATGAAACGCCGTCAGAATAGCCTACTTTCGTTCGTTTGGGGACATGCGCGGAAAAATTTACGGCTCGCTAAACCCAGTCCATTCCGTGATTGACAGGAAGGAGCCAACCGGTGTATCCGATGAGTTGCCAATCATTTCCAGTTTTGGTCGAGAGCTGGTCGAGATTTGGAAATGCTCCCTCCGCGGGTAGCGACGGACGTTTCCGTTCGGGGCGACGCACTCAAATCGATTTTCAAGGAGAATTCAATGGAGATCAATCATCTGCTCAAGGCCGGATTTGGCCGCCGCGGTTTTCTGTCCGGGTCCAGCCTCCTGCTGACGGGCGCGTTGCTGGGCGCGACGGAAGAATCCAAGGCCAAGGCCGCGCCGGTTCCGGAGCCGGTGGAAGCTGTTCCCCAGGATAAGCAAGACAAGGACGCGCTGCTGGCCGATCTGGTCACTGCCAATCACATCCTGCAGGACCAGGGAGTGGTGGACGGCTACGGCCACGTCAGCGTGCGCAACCCCGCCAATCCCAATCACTTTTTCATTTCGCGCTGGCTGGCGCCCGATTTGGTCACCGTGAGCGACATCGTGGAACTCGACTACGACTGCGTTCCGGCCAACGGCGACACTCGAAAACTTTATAGCGAGCGCTGGATTCACGCCGAAATTTACCGCGTGCGGCCGGACGTCAAGTCCATCGTCCACACCCACGCGCCGACCGTGGTGCTGATGGGCACCATCAACGAGCCGCTTCTGCCGATCTACCACATGGGCGGATTCATCGGCACGGGCTTGCCCACCTTTGACATTCGAAAATCATTCGGCATGACCAATATGCTGATCAACGACGACGCCAAAGGCAAAGCCCTGGCCCAGACACTGGGCGACAAGCCGGGAGCCCTGATGCGCGGGCACGGGGGCATTACCGTGGGAAACAGCATTATGCATTCAGTTGGACGCAGCGTGTACCTGAAGATCAATGCGGAAATGCACCTCCAGGCAGGCAATCGAAAGATCGAAACCCTTTCACCGGAAGAGGCTCACCAGGCCGAAGTCGGAAATCAGGAATTCCCCAAGGACTGGGATCTTTGGGCACGCAAAGTAAGAAAGAGCTAAACAAGTTTTCACAGCGAAGATTCAGAATTTGGCAGCCACAGCATGCAGTGAGCGTGGCGCGCGATCCGTTGTGGCGCCGGCGTCTCGCCGGCGATTTTGCAATTTGTGTAGTATCTGAAAAATTGCCGGCGAGACGCCGGCGCTACGAAAAGCCAGTATTCGTTGCCGTTTCGATGACGTGGGTTCTACCGAGCAGGGCTGTGATGAAAGATCAGGGGTAAGCCGTAGAAGGAGCCCGACGATGGAAAAGAAGCAAGGTCGCAGGCGATTCCTGAAAAACGGGGCCATGCTGGCTGGCATGGCGACGGTAGGATTGCGGACCGCGGGCGGCGAAACTCTGGCGGCCGATACTGCTGAAATTCGCCCGAAAGACTTGCACGCGTACGGCGAACGTTCCCGCTTCGAGGCCGCCATACGCACCGGCAGTCTCGGCACCTGGCCTCAACCTACGAGCCCTCCCGACTATCACAAGGATTTCGGATACAGGACTCCCCTTCAAGATTCGGTGGGTTTCATAACGCCCCCGGCGCTGCATTACATCGTCTCCCACGGTTATGAACCTCCGGACATCGATCCGAAGGAGCACCATCTATTGATCCACGGAATGGTGGATCATCCCTTGATTTTCACGCTCGAGGAGCTGCGGCGATTGCCTTCCGTGTCCCGCGTTCACTTCGTGGAGTGCAACGGCAACAGCGCTCCGACCGGCCCCACCGGCGCGATACGTCGAGCGGCGAGCGCAAATGCTCAGGACACCCACGGCTTGACCAGTTGCAGCGTCTGGACCGGGATCCCGGCTTCCCTTCTCCTCAAGCAGGCGGGCGTTCAGGCGGGCGCGAAATGGATCATTGCCGAGGGCGCGGAAAAAGGAAAACATTCCAAGAGCATCCCCATCGAAAAGGCCCTGGATGACATGCTCGTGGCGTACGGCCAGAACGGCGAGGCCATACGGCCAGAGCAGGGCTATCCGTTGCGCCTTCTCGTTCCCGGTTGGGAAGGGATCAACAACGTGAAATGGCTGCGACGAATCAAAGTGGTCGACGCGCCCGTGATGGCCATGCGCGAAACCACAAAATATCCCAGTTTGAGGATCGACGGAAAAGCCCGCTGGTTCCAATCCCAGCTTGGACCGAAATCCCTGATCACCCGGCCTTCTGGCGGACAAAAACTCTCCGGCCCGGGATTCTACGAAATTTCGGGCCTGGCGTGGTCGGGCGGCGGCGCAATCACCAAGATCGAAGTGTCCATTGATGGCGGGCGCAACTGGAATGCCGCTGAAATGCAAGGCCCGGTTCATGCAAAGGCTCACACACGATTCGGGTTTGCGTGGGAGTGGGACGGACGGGAAACGCTTCTGCAATCTCGCGCCATGGATGATCAGGGCGAAGTGCAACCGACGGTGGCCGAAATCGCCGAATTCTGGCGCGTCCAGCCGAATTTCCTTCAAACCACAGACACGGTCGTCGGGCACTTCAACGCTATTCAGCCGTGGAAAGTGAACCGCGACGGCAGCGTGCAAAACGCGATTTCGTTTTAGCAATCAGCACGAGCCGTAGAGATTGAATCCTGGGAACGCCAATCTCCCGATTGGCGGCGCGCAAAACGCCAATTGGGAGATTGGCGTTCCCAGGTAACCACTGCCCACAGGCCTTGTCGCGCGCCGCCGCTGCAGAGTAAACTCGCAGTGCAATTTTGCGGAGGTGCGGCATGGCTCGAATCGTGCGTTGCGGTCTTATTCAGGCGCATTGCGAATGGTCTCCCGCGAAAACTTCTCTTCCTCAAATCAAAGAGAACATGATCGCCAAGCATGAGAAGCTCATCGCCGCCGCGGCAAAACGCAAGGTGCAGGTCCTCGGCCTGCAGGAACTTTTCTACGGCCCTTATTTTTGCGCGGAACAGCAGCAGAAGTGGTACGAACTGACCGAGCCCGTGCCGAACGGGCCGACCGTGACCCGCATGCAACAATTGGCCAGGAAATACGGGATGGCGCTCATTGTTCCGGTCTACGAAGTCGAAATGACCGGCGTGTATTTCAACACGGCGGCCGTGTTCGATGCGGACGGAAAATATCTTGGAAAATATCGCAAGCACCATATTCCCCACTGCCATCCGGGATTCTGGGAAAAATTTTATTTCACGCCGGGAAATGTGGGATACCCGGTCTTCGAGACGCGCTTTGGAAAAGTAGGCGTGTACATTTGTTACGACCGCCACTTCCCCGAAGGCGCGCGGATTCTCGGCTTGAACGGCGCGGAAATCGTGTTCAATCCGTCCGCGACCGTGGCCGGGCTTTCCGAATACCTGTGGGAACTCGAACAGCCGGCCCACGCCGCCGCGAACGGCTATTTCGTCGCGGCGTCCAATCGCGTGGGGATTGAAAAACCCTGGCAGATCGGCGAATTTTACGGCAAGAGTTACTTCTGCAATCCGCGCGGAAAAATTATCGCCCAGGCCAGCCGCGACAAGGATGAATTGCTGGTGGCCGATTTGAATCTCGACGAAATCCAGGAAGTGCGCGACACCTGGCAGTTCTACCGCGACCGCCGCCCGGAAACCTACGGCGAAATCACCCGCACGCAAAGCGCGCGCAGCACGCAAGCCGCGGATTGAGGGGAATTGAATCCACAGATGAACACAGATGAGCACTGATAAAGAGGAGAGATTTGAGATTTGAGATTTGAGATTTGAGATTTGAGATTTGAGACTCGCGAGCCGTGACATGCCGCAATCATGATTTACGAATCGCGATTCACAAATCACGAATCACGATTCACAAATCACGATTCACGAATCACGTTCTTCATCCGTGTTTATCTGTGTTCATCTGTGGATAAAGAGGATTTTTCATGACCACCCAGCCCAAGCAGGCGACGCGCAGCGAAGAAGTGGTCCGCAAGCACAAGGAATATCTCTGGCCGGCGGTCACCAATTTCTATAAGGAACCGCTGGTGGCCGACCATGCTTCGATGCAGCACGTGTGGGACCTCGAGGGCCGCAAGTATCTCGATTTCTTCGGCGGCATTTTGACCGTCTCGGTGGGCCATGCCAATCCCAGGATTACGGGACCGGTAAAGGCCCAGGTCGACCGGCTGCAGCATCTTTCCACGCTGTATCCCAATGAGGCCATCGTGGCGCTGGCCGAAAAAGTCGCGCAGATTACTCCGGGCGCCTTGCACTCCAGTTTTTTCACCAGTTCCGGAACCGAAGCGAATGAAGCCGCGATCCTGCTGGCGCGCATGGCCACCGGTTCCTTCGACATCGTGGCCCTGCGCCACGCCTATTCGGGCGGATCGTCGCTGACCAAGAGCCTGACGGCGCAGGCCCCGTGGCGGAAATCGGGAATCATCAGCGTGGGCATCGCTCACGCGATTAATCCTTACTGCTACCGCTGCCCGCTGGGCTTGAAATATCCGGACTGCGAAGTCGCCTGCGCCAAAGACGTCGAGAATTTGATCCAAACGGGCACCAGCGGCCAAATTGCCGCTTTCATGGCCGAACCGATCCAGGGAGTCGGCGGATTCATCACTCCACCGCCGGAATATTTCAAAATCGTTTTCAAAGCGGTGAAAAAATACGGAGGCCTGTTCATTTCCGACGAAGTGCAGACCGGCTTTGGACGCACGGGGAAGAAATGGTTTGGCATCGAGCATTGGGAAGTGACTCCGGACATCATGACCTGCGCGAAAGGAATGGCCAACGGCGCGCCCATCGGCGCGACGATTACCACCAAGGAGCTGGCCGCATCGTTTCAAGGGCTGACAATTTCCACATTCGGCGGTAATCCCGTAACCTCGGTGGCCGCAAAGGCCACGATCGAATTCATCGAAGAGGAGAAACTTCTGGAGAACTCGGAGACGGTGGGCAATTATTTCCGCGCCGAGCTAGAGGAACTGCAGCGCAAATATTCGGTAATTGGCGACGTGCGCGGCAAAGGCCTGATGCTCGCGCTCGAACTCGTGAAGGACCGCCAAACCAAGGAGCCGGCCCCCGAGGCCACCACCCAGTTGCTCGAGCGCACCCGTGAGCACGGATTGCTGGTCGGCAAGGGCGGCCTGTACAGCAACGTCATCCGCCTTTCTCCCATGCTGAACATCGCAAAGACGGATGTGGATGAGGCCGTTCGCATCCTTGACCGGTCATTTGCTGAACTCCCAGTCTAGCGCCGTTCGAACTAATCCCTACCGAGCCAGCCTGTATGTTTCAAAGTTGCAGTTCCGCAGATACCCGTGCGGCAATCCACCTCGGTTGGCCACTTATCTGAATTCCAATGCATCGCTAAGTACATTATATTCAATATCGTAAACGACCCAGTTGGTGTTTGGCACATGCCCGGCATTTAGCAGGTTCCAGGATGTGGCTGTTGTTGGTACCGTAAATTCAGGCCCCTCCGGGGAAGACTGTATAACGGCCCCCACGATCCCCGGTCTGACGCCCGGGGTTTGTTGTTGACTTAGCGGGCATTTCGCGAAGAGAAAAGGACTTGGGGCAAATCTTGCATGACCGGGGAAAGTGAACCATCCCGGCGAATGGATGTCGGAGCGAGGCCTTTTGCCAAGGAAAGCCCCGTGACGGGAAAGACGTAAAGGAAAGATATGCTGCTCCAAAAGACTGAAGTCACGAAGCAGCAAGCCCGGCAGCAGCGGCAGCGGTGTGCGCGGTTCGCCGCCGGGACCGCGAATGCAATTGGAGCCGCCGACGAATGTCTCTTTTCCCTGCTGCCTTATGCGGAGCGCGTCCGGCAAGCGGCGAGCTGGTACGAGGCTTGCACGCAGGCCATGCTGCGCTGCAATTTCGCTCCGCTGGACGAATGGATCCGGCGGCAGGCGTGCCTGGCGGCGGAAGAACACTTTGAGCTGGAGGATCTGTTGCAATTGCTGCGCATCTGCCGCAGCTCCGCTATTGAGATCGATGGGTGGGACGAAGACGTCTTTTCCGCCGTGGACGAGGTCATCAACGAAGGGCTTCGAGCCATTCGCGAGAAGGTTTCCTGGAATATTCCCGATCAGTTGAATTACGTGAAAGAGGCGCAGCGCGATCTCGGCATGCGGCCGGAGTTAATCGAGTTCGATCCAGTCGCGAGCGAGCTAATCCGTAATTGCGAACGCCGCAATGGCGAACGCCGCGAAACCGGCCGCAACCGGCTGGCTCTGCCCATTCGCGTCCGCTGCACCTCGCAAAAAAAGCAAAGCGATGAAATCACGCTCACGCAGAACGTTTCCCTGAGCGGCTTTTATTTCAGGACTGAGAAAAACTACACGCTTGGATCGCATTTGAAGGTGATTTACCCCTACTGGACAGGCCCCGGCAGCATCAACCGGGAATATCCTGCACGTGTCGCGCGGCTCGATCCTTTGCCGGACCGCTCTTGGGGCGTCGCCGTGGAATTCCTGCAGAATCTGCGGGACAAGACCGCCTGACCGGGCCGTTGCACCCCATCGACGTTCACGCTCTCCCACATGGCGCAAGGATTCGCCCGGCCGCCCGCCGCATAAAATTTAAATATTCCCTGCCGGTTGAACTACAATCAGTGTCCTGAAGCGGCCAACATTACGAAATTCGATTGGCCGCTTACCAAAACGAAATGGCGAATACACCGAGCCTTTTTCCCGATCCGACGCGCGAAATCTTTTTTGATATCGAAACGTTGCGCCTGTCGCATGAGGTAGAGGGCGGCTGGTCGAGCATCGCGCGCTTCGGCCTGGCCGTTGCCGTGACCTGGGATGCGCAGAATCGTTTCCGGCGCTGGTTTGAGGCGGATGCAAAAGAGCTCGTTTTGGAGCTGGGACAGTACGACCGCATCGTCTCCTTCAATGGCGATCGCTTCGATTTCGAAGTGCTCAGCGCCTATCAACCGGTGAAGCATCTGCTGGGCAAATCCTTCGACCTGCTGGTCGATTTGCACCGCCGGCTGGGACACCGAATTAAACTCGACGATCTGGCGCGGGAAACTTTGGGGAATAAGAAAACGGGAGACGGCGTGGAAGTGGTTCAGTGGTGGCGCGCCGGCCGCAAAGAAGAGGTTTGCAAGTACTGCGAGAACGACGTGAAATTGCTGGTCGACCTTATGGATTTTGCGCGCAGGAATAAATACGTGGTGGTGAATTCGCGCCGGTTGCCGGTCGACTGGCCCTGAGGTGTGGCGTTGGCGCATAGCATTGGTCGCGCAATATTGTTCTTGGCGATCGCGGGAATGTGTCTCGCCGTACCGGGTGTTTCCCGGGCCGCCGACAAAGAGAAAATTGACTGGAAACCGATTCCCAACGCGATCCTGCAGGTGGATTCGCGCGCGCCGAAACTGTGGAATGTTTTTCAGGCCGGAAAAAAATTCGATCCGTTGCTGTTGCAGCTCGGCTCCCGCTACCTGGTGATTTACGTGCGCAACATGGAAGTTTATGAATTAAAACCGGAGCAGCTTGGACACAAGGGCGAGGATCTTTTGTGGCGTGAAGCGGACAAGCCCGCGAAACCCGTAGCGACCTCGGATTGGAGCATCAAGGATGTCGGCTCGGCGTCGCGCATTCTGTTGAAACTTTCCGAAGAAGGCCGCGTGGTCAATATCGAAATTCCTCAAATGCCCGATCTGCGGCGCGGAATCTACTGATCGATGAGCGCCGCGCAAGATCCAGGCCAAGGCGGCATCCATTCCGGCGTTCTTGACGCCGAAACCATCCGCTCCAGTTCCCTTTACAACGAAGATCTCGCGCCGATTCCCGCCTCGCGCCGCAGCTGGGGCACGTACAACTACGCCGCGCTGTGGATCGCCATGAGCGTCAATATCCCCACGTACATGCTGGCAAGCGCGATGATCGCGGGAGGAATGAGTTGGAAGCAGGCCATCTTCACCGTGTTTCTGGGAAACGTTGTGGTCCTCATGCCGATGCTTCTCAATGCCCATGCGGGAGCAAAGTACGGAATTCCCTTCCCGGTGTTCGCGCGCGCGTCGTTTGGAGTGCTGGGCGCGAATGTTCCCGCCGTCCTGCGCGCTCTGGTTGCCTGCGGATGGTTCGGGATTAATGCCTGGATCGGCGGCGCTGCCGTAAATGTAATGGTCTCTGTTCTAATTCCCTCTTGGCGGACGTATTCTCCCGGCGTGTGGATCTGCTTTGGCGGCTTTTGGCTGTTGCACGTCATTGTGATTATGCGAGGCATCCAGACGCTGAGGTTCTTGCAAGGTGTGACCGCGCCGTTTTTGTTGCTCATCGGCGTTGCGCTGCTCGCGTGGGCCGTTGTGAAAGCGGGCGGCTTCGGAACCATGCTGTCGGCGCCGTCCAAGTTTCAGACGTTCGGAGAGTTCTTTGGCTTCTTCATTCCGTCGTTGACGAGCGTGGTGGGATTTTGGGCGACCGTGGCCCTGAACATTCCGGATTTCACCCGTTACGCGCGCAGCCAGCGCGCGCAAGTGATTGGCCAAGCTCTGGCCCTGCCGACAACCATGACGCTCTACTCCTTCATTGGCATTGCCGTCACTTCCGCGACCACAATTATTTTTGGGCAGACGATCTGGGACCCCGTGCAAGTCCTCGCGCGGCTCGGAAATCCATTTGCAGTCGTAATTGCGATGGTGGCGCTGCTGCTCGCCACTTTGAACGTCAACGTCGCGGCGAATCTGGTCTCGCCGTCGAACGATTTTTCCAACCTCTCGCCGCGGCTGATCAGTTTTCGTACGGGAGGGCTGATTACGTGCGTAGTGGGCGGCCTTGTCTTCCAACCCTGGAAGCTCCTCGCAAACTACAGCAATTATGTTTTCGGGTGGCTCCTGGGATATTCCGGATTTCTCGGTCCCATCGCGGGTGTGATGATTTGCGACTACTTCGTGGTGCGCAAGAAAATTATTCTGGTGGAGGATTTATACCAGCGCCAGGAATTTTACGAATTCTCCAGCGGCATCAACTGGCGCGCCATGGCGGCGCTTGCGGCCGGAGCGGGTGTGGCATTCATCGGGCTGATTGTGCCGGCGCTGCGCGTCCTTTACGACTACGCCTGGTTCGTGGGATTCGCCGCGAGTTTCCTTGTGTACTGGGCCCTGATGCGCAACTTGACGCGCAAGTAGGACAGGCTTTCAGCCTGTCTGGCTTGAACTTCAGTCCTTGCAAAAGAGCGAGAGCGACAGGCTGAAGCCTGTCCTACTGGGGCGCTGCCCCGGGCGCCATTCTTTTTACTCGCATCTTCCAGCTTTCAAATGGCAGGCCCGTGTCGATCTGTTTCATGGTAATGCACTGGTCCACCGGGCACACCAGCGCGCAAAGATTGCAGCCCACGCACTCCTCTTCGATGATGCGCGGAACGTGCACGCCCATCCCGTTCGGATTCTTCTTGCCGTTGCCCGCGGCCTTATACGTCTCGATGCACTGATGAGCGCCGTCTTCGCAGGCCACGTAGCAGAGCTGGCATCCGATGCACAGATCGTGGCGAATGTCGGCGACGATTTTGTAGTTGAGGTCCAGGTCTCCCCAATCCTGCACATTCGGCACGGCGCGTCCGCGAAAATCCGCGATGGCGCCAAAGCCGTGATCGTCCATGTAGGCAGAGAGGCCATCGATCATGTCTTCGACGATGCGGAATCCGTAGTGCATCGCCGCCGTGCACACTTGGGTGATGGACGCGCCGAGCGCGATGTGTTCGGCAGCATCGTTCCAATAGCCAATTCCGCCAATTCCCACAATCGGGATCTTCACCGCTTTCGCCACGCTGGAAACCAGGTGCAAAGCGATCGGCTTCAGCGCGGGCCCGCAATAACCGCCGTGCGAGGATTTCCCGCCCACGTCGGGTTTCGGCGCGAACGTTTCGAGGTCCACGCCGATAATCGAATTGAGCGTGTTGATCAGGCTGACGGCGTCCGCGCCTCCCTTTTCGGCGGCTCGAGCGATGCGCGTGATATCCGTGACATTGGGCGTAAGCTTCACGATCACCGGCGTTTTGGCGGCCTCTTTTACCCACGACGTGATCATCTCCGTGTATTCGGGCACTTGCCCCACGGACGAGCCCATGCCGCGCTCGCTCATGCCGTGCGGGCAGCCGAAATTCAGTTCGAGTGCGTCCGCGCCGGCGTCCTCGACGCGCTTCACCATTTCGTGCCAGCTCTCGCGCTTGGATTCCACCATCAGCGACGCGATCACTAGATTTTTCGCGTACCGCTTCTTCACTTCCGCGATTTCGCGGATATTCACTTCGGTCGGCCGGTCGCTGATGAGCTCGATATTGGTGAAGCCCATCACTTTCGTGCCGTTGTAATCCACTGCGCCATATCGCGAGGACGTATTCACGATCGGCTCGCCAATGGTCTTCCAAACCGCGCCGCCCCATCCCGCGTCAAACGCGCGCATCACCTGCCCGGCGGTGTTCGTCGGCGGACCGGATGCGAGCCAGAAAGGATTCGGCGACTCGATGCCGCAGAATTTTACGCGCAGGTTTGCCACGTTTCACCTCCCGTGCGGTGAATGGTGACCGGTGATTGGTGACTGGTGGGTCGTGACTCGTGATTCGTGATTTGTAATTCGTCCATTTGATTTTTCATTTTTCGCCTTAGACCTTTCGCAGAGACCGATACGCAAACCATCCGACAGTCGCAAACATTCCCAGCCAACCTAAGATGCGGAAGGTGGCGGCGATTTGCGTATCGTGCTCCAAGAGTCCCGCATGAGAAAATAAATAAAACCAATCGTGGATGACGTCTTCGGAATCACCGACAGTGAGAAGCGGTAGCTCCTGGGCGCGGGCGTCGGCCATGTAGGTCGCGATCGGGAGGAACTGCTCGAAGAAGAAGAAAATGCAAAAAGCCGTGCCAAGCACCTGGCGCCGAAACATGAAATAGGTTGCCAGCGCGAACGGAACAAATAACTGCAGGAATGTTCCTCCCGCCACCATAATCCATTCGCCGCCAAAAAACCGGAAAAGCAGGTGTCCGCCCTCGTGGATCGGAATGAAAACGAGATCAAACCACTGAAACAAGTGGCCCCCCAGGAGGGCATTTCCAATCAGCAGCACGTAGAATCCGAGCCAGCCGTAAAACGCGGCGCGCGAAACCGGTTCCCAGTCTGCCTCGAGCGCGTCGAGAAACGGAAACCTTTCGCTGAGCGATGCTGGAATTTCCATGAGAAGCTAACCCTTCTTTTTCACCCAAGTACCTATCACCAGAGCGCGCGCGATTAATTCAGCAAGGAACGCAAGTTTTTGGTGGCGCCGGCGTCCCGCCGGCGGTTTTTATTAGACGTCACGTCCGGCAAAATCGCCGGCGAGACGCCGGCGCTACGACACATTGCGCGCTGCCGCTCCAAGCCACGCATCGATTCCCCGCCCCGCGGCCATGCCTTCGGCGACGGCGTCCACGACTTCCCTGCCGCCGTTCACGCAATCGCCGCCCGCAAAATATTTCGCATTGCCGGTGCGGCTCTGCGCGTCCGTCACCACCGTGCCGTTCTTGCGAATTTCGATTCCCTTCACGGCGCGCAAAAAGTCGGTGGCCTGCTTTTGTCCGACTGCGCGCACGACCATATCCACATCAATCGTAAATGCGCTGTTGGGGATTGTTTCCGGCGATCGTTTTCCCCGCTCATCGGGCTCGCCGAGGCGCGTGCGCAGGCATTCGATTCCAGTCACTACGCCGCCCGAGCCGGCGATGCGCACCGGCTGCGTCTGCCACAGAAAATTCACACCGTCCTTTTTGGCCAGCTCATATTCATAGCGGAACGCCGGCATTTCCTGCTCGCTTCGCCGGTAGATGAGGTACACCGGGTCCGCGCCCAGGCGGCGCGCGGCCGTGACCACGTCGATCGCGGTGTTTCCCGCGCCGATGCAAGCCACTCGCCGGCCGATGGCCACTTTCGAAAATGGCAGCGACTTCGTGGCTTCGATGAATTCCAGCGCGCCGCACACTCCGTGCAGGTCCTCGCCGGGAATATTCATGGCCCAGGTTTCTCCGAGGCCGACTCCAACGAAGATGGCGTCGAAATCTATTTCCAGCTGCGCGAAGCTCAGGTCCTTTCCGATTTCCACATTCTGGCTGAACGCAACGCCCAGCGATTTCACCATTTCCACTTCCCGCAGGGAATCGGCGACGCGCGTTTTGTACGCCGCAATCCCGTAGGTATTCAGCCCGCCGGAAAGTTCCCGCCGGTCAAATACGGTCACGCTGTACCCTTTGCGCGCAAGAAGCGCCGCGCAGGCCAGGGACGCGGGGCCGGACCCAATGCAGGCCACGCGCCGCCCATTCGACTGGCCCGCATGGAAGAGCTGGATCTTGCGGTCCAGCACGTCGTCCACCGCGAACCGCTGCAGCCGGCCAATCTCGATGGCCCTCTCGCCTTTTTCGACCATCACGCATGCGCCTTCGCAAAGCACTTCGGTGGGACAAACTCGTCCGCAACTTTCACCAAGAATATTCGCCTCCAGAATGACCCGCGCCGCGCCGCGCGTGTTCCCCGTCATAATGCGCTTGATAAAGCCGGGCACGTCGATTCGCGTAGGACACGCCTGTATGCAGGGAGCGTCAAAACAATAGAGACATCGGGCGGCTTCGATGGCCGCTTGGCGCGGGTTCATCGGCGGCGTGATGTCCGCAAAATTCTGCTCGTATTTTTCCGGAGACAATTTCGGCGCGGTCTCGCCAAGTGGCATGCGCTCACCTCAAGTTCGGATTCTGCCCTGAAACACGCAACCCGGTGGACCAATTTTCCCACCGGGCGCAGGGTCTGGAATTCCAGCGCCATTCTAGCATTGGGAAACAATGACATTATGAAGCGAATTGAAAGAAACGGCGCTATGGGTAACCGCGCGTTGCGGGGCCATCCCGCGTCAGTTTACGCCTTCCACGGTGTAAAGCTGATCCAGGCTCCGGTCGTATTGCATGGCAATTGATTTCCCATCGGGGGTGATAGACGCCGGAAAAAACTCCAACGCTCCCACGGAGTCGGCAGGGGAAAGCTGCTTCCAAAGCTGGCGATGTCCTGTCGCGAGCTCAATGCGATAAACTGCGGGCACGGGATGCTGCTCGCCCGTGTAAACATACTTTCCATCCACGCTCCATCGAAGGGGGATGTCGTTGTCCACAATGCCGCTGAAGGTGCCGCATTTGCCTTCGTCCACATGGCACAAATTCCACGCGCCCGTCTGGTCGTTAACGGCGAAAAATTGTTTTCCATCGGGCGAAACGGGAATCGCGAATTTCGTGCTGAATCCCTCGGAAGTAATTGGGCGGATCGCCCCGCCGCCAATCTTTTGGATGGAGAAGCGAAAACCGTGGCCAGGCTCGTTAGCGGAGAAAATGACTTCCTGTGAATCCGGCATCCAGCCGATACCAGAATACCCCTCAATGGTCTGATTTAGCCATCGACGCACCTCTCCGGGTCCGGTCGGGAGCACCTCAACTTCCGGCGGTGTTTTATCAAGGAGCGCCAAGGCCCACGCACCGTCCGGGGAAAATCCGAGCGCCGCTCCCTCCCCCAAACGAATGACGGGGGATCCGTCGGTGGTTCGAAGACATAGGGTGTAAAACCCACTGGACTGGCTGGCGCCGTCACTGAATAGGATTCGCTTCCCGTCACTCGACAGGGAGGGACTGAAAGAATTGTCCAGCCAGGAAAGGTCACGCTCCTGTGCGCCATCGACGCTGGCGGTGACGGAATACTTGAAATCGTTGTGCGAGACCAGAAATCGCCCATCTGGACCAATATCAAAAATCCGTGTCCCGCCTGGTCCCGCGAACACGTTGCGGGTTTTGCCGGACAGTGTCACCGCGTGCAACGTGAGGTCGCCACTGGCTTTTGATGCGGAGAACCAAATCTCATCCCCTCCGGCTCCCCATGCCAGCCCCTGTTCCCCCTCCCACCCGTCCGATAAGAGTGCGGATTTTCCGCCCGCGTCGACGACCATCACGCTGCCGCGGTCATCCCCGCGAACGGGATGGAACAAGAACGCCACCCTCTTTCCGTCCCGGGAAACGCGCGGCTGCGTAATTGATCCGGCAGTTTCGAAAAGTGTCTTGCCGCTGGGATATTCCAACCGGTACTTTCCCGAAACAAGGCGAACGACGGCAAGCGACTGGCCATCCGGAGAATAATCGGCAGCCGTAACGCCCTGGAGCATTTCTCGGGGCGCGCCGCCGCCCATCGGCATGGTGGAAAGGGTGCCTTGAAATTCGAAATGATCGATCGGCCGGACGCCTGTCAAAACGGCAAGGTCGCCCGAAGAACTGATGGAAAGCAGGACACTTTCCTTGACATCCAAGGGGCGCGATTCGGGGAATTCTTTGCTGACAACATAAGTCTGTACTGGATTGCCGTCCCAAGCGGCGGTGTACACGATCGTCTTTCCGTCGGACGACAGCCGGGCGGAATATACTGTGCCGCGACGATAGCTGATTTGATGGAAAGCCGGATTTTGGCGCGCAGGATTCATCGCGCTGCGAGCGACCCATCCTGCGAGTACGGCGGCCAGAACCAGGGCGGCGACTGCGGCGCGGCGCCATGTCAGAGCGCGCGGCGCTTGGCCCGGCGCGATAGCAGAGCCGGTTGTGCCCGATAGCGACTCAAGCGCAAAGCCTAGATCGGAGGCAGACTGGAACCGCTGCGCCGGTTCCTTTTCCAGGCAGCGGTGCACGATACGCTGGAGCCCTGGAGAGATAGCCGCATTCGTCCCGCTCAGATCCGGCGGGTCTTGTTTCAATATTGCTGTCATCGTTTCGGCAGTGGTGTCGCGCTTGAAGGCTCGCTGGCCGGAGAGCATTTCGTACAGGATGGCGCCAAGCGAAAACAGGTCGGAACGGTGATCGGCCGGGGCCCCGCGAACCTGCTCGGGAGACATATACCCGACCGTGCCCATCACTATGCCTGGCTCGGTGTGAACATCGGGCATGGTCGCCCCGTTCATGGTGGCCTCCGCGTGGGCGCCCTGCGGCAGGCCCTGCTTGGCCAACCCGAAATCCAAAATCTTCACGCGGCCTTCTCTGGTGCAGAAGACGTTCTCCGGTTTGAGGTCGCGATGCACGATTCCCCGGCCGTGAGCCGCGGCGAGCCCATCGGAAATTTGCTTGGCGTAATCGAGCGCCTTGCGAATCGGGAGCGCGCCCTCGTTCAGCTGCTCGCGCAGCGACCGCCCTTCCAGCAATTCCGTTACGATGTAGCGAATTCCGTCCTGAAAGCCGATGTCATGCACCGCGAGGATATTGGGATGATTGAGGGCCGCAATCGCCCGCGCCTCCTGCTCGAAGCGGCGAAGGCGATCCGCGTCGCTGGCGAACGATTCCGGCAGAACCTTGATCGCAACTTCGCGTCCGAGACGAGTATCGCTGGCGCGATACACTTCCCCCATGCCGCCCGCGCCCAGAGGTGACTGGATTGTGTAGGGGCCAAGTTTCGTTCCAGCGGTCAGGGCCATGAGTGAACCGGATTATAGCCCGATTTCGGGCCGCCGCAGCGATGGTCCACCATTTCGAAGCGACTCAATCTGCATGGAACCGTGCCCTCTCCGTCCCGAAATGCACGGGACGGAGAGTCCTCTACAAAACCGAAGCGCATTCGCGCCGTTGATTTTGTAGAGGCGCCCGTCATTGGGGCGGGCAGTTTTTCGCTACAGCGGCAATTCAAACGGATGCATTCGCTGTTTTCCCCGTCTCGGACTGAGATGCTTCGTCGCTTTGAATCCTGTGCGAAGCGCTACCGAGTCACGTTGAACTTGAAATGCAGTGCGGGAATTTTGTTGCCAGGGTGATCGTCGGCATACGTCAGCTGCGGCATGCGGTACAACAGTTGGGATTCCGTCGGCGGTCCTTGATAGATGCCCGGGAAAAGATCAATCAGATGCGTGCCCGGTTCGCCCGCTGCTTTGAATGTGAAAGTTACATCGCCCTGCGAATTAAAGCCGCAGGCATATCCCATGTACGCATTATCGTACGTCGCCGCATACATGTTGTCGTACTCGGTCCAGCCGACGCCTTTCAAATGGATCGTTACCGGAGTTCCCGCCGGACCGAAGGCCGGTTCCATGCTGACGATGGTCGTCTCAATCGCGAAATAAGCGCGCCCGAGCGACTTCTCTCCCTCGCGCAGTTCGAGCCCATGCTCCCCGCCCAGGTCCTCCGGAATCGTCACAGGGAATTCGATCTTTCCGTCCTTTCCCACTTTCACTTTCGCGATCAGCTTTTCCTGCGGCGCGAATCCGTTGCCGCCTACCCGATTTCCAACGTACGTCTGCCAGAAAAGATCCAGTGTGGAGTTGGCCGGAAACCCTTCCCCACGGAGCGTGGCTTGGGCGCCCACTGGCCCCTGGGTTGGACCAAAGCTGAGCTTCCCATTCGCTACGAAAACCTCAGGCCCCGGCAAAGAATACGGCTGGTATTCGTCCGCGTAAGTGGCGGGCGTCGAGGACGGACCTGCTGTCGTGCGGAAAGCGAATTCTGGACGCGGCAGGTAGGCATTCGGCGCTTGCTCATAATTGAGATAACTCTGTCCCTGCCATCCTGTGTAAATTTTTACGAAATGATCGCCTGCGGGACCCGCCGCGCGAAAGCGCGCTACGGCCGAGCCGCGCGTGCCGGCCGCAGTGACGAATCCAATCCCCCGATTATCCCAGTTGACGACCCAGGTATTTTCCATGGTTCGCCAGCCGAGTCCTTTGACGCGCAATTCAATCGGCGTTCCGACCGGACCTGACGCAGGGGTCAATTCAAAGCTCTGGGTGACTTCGACTCCATTTTGCGCGACGACTCTGCCGCCGATAGTGGCGAGGACGTCGTGTACGCCGCCATAATCCTCAGGAATTGCAAAGGTGGCATCCAGACGGCCGCCGGCGCCCACCTGAAATTTTCCGAGGGACAGGTTGGTCTCGGAATATTTTCGCCCACGAAAGTAGTAATAATCCTCGATCACCCAGCCGCCTGTCACCGTACTCCACTGGAGGTCCACGGTTTCGCCGGCAGGCAAGCCCTCAGCGGCAACTCGAACTTTTGCGCCGACGATCGCTTTATCGTATTTCAATTCAAGTTTCCGGATGGCGGCAGTATCCGGCGTTGCGGCTGCGTGTAAGACTGCGGATTGTGCGGAGGGAAAGGTAAGAAGCAGGCATGTACAGAAAACAAAACGCCGAACAGCGGCAACATCGAAGCGGAGTGAACTGCGAACCAAAAACTCCCCCGTCACTGAACGATGGTTACCCACGACGGTTCGCCACCCCTGGCCGTCCATTCCGCCGTCCGGCCGTACTTATCGGTGGCCGTCGCTGAATAATGAACTGTGCCGGTCGGGGCGTCAGGCGGTACGGTCCACTTTGCGGTCCACATGCCGGGACGGATCGGCATGTCCCTTCCAATTTCGCTCTTGTGCGGAACTGCGCGATACAGCGCAGGCAGGTCGTAAGTCTTCCCGCCGAAATTGATGTGCACCACGACTTGAGCCGATTCCTCGGGCTTATTGGTTCCGCCGTCGACGGCATACAAACGGAATCCCACGAAGTCGCCTCTCTTGAATCGATTCCTCAAGGTGCAATTATCCGGGTTCTGCGGCGCCGCGAAGACGGCGGTGTCCGCAAACAATATCAACTGTCCGACGGGTTTGGCTGCGGAGTCTTGCGCGGCCATGGGTAAGGTGGCCAGCATTCCCAGGAAAATCGCGAAACAGGGCAGCACAAAGGGCGAAGGTATCTTTCTCATAGACGCGAACTTAATTCATTTCTGAGTTTCTGTCCAGAAAATTGAGCGGCGCTGTAGCACAGGCACTCTTGGTTATGCTACTAAAACCATGCCGCAGAGGCTTGCCCGTCATTCCCCGATTATCCTAAGATGCATCGACGCTTTCAATCCGGCGGTATTGGGGGAACGATGGGGTTCGACACAATGATCCGCAATGGCACGATCGTTACCGCCACGGATACATACGCGGCCGACATCGGCATCACCGGCGGACAGATTTCCGCCATCGGCAAGGATCTCCCCATCGATAACGCTGCGAAATTGATTGACGCCCAGGGCTGCATCGTCATCCCCGGCGGGATCGACGTGCACACGCATCTCGACATGCCGTTTGGCGGCACCACCAGCGCGGACGATTTCGAGACCGGCACGCGCGCCGCGGCCTTCGGCGGCACCACCACGCTCATCGATTTCGCGATTCAATACAAGGGCCAGACGTTGCGCCACGCCTTCGACACCTGGATGAAAAAAGCCGAGGGCAAGGCCGTGGCCGACTACGCATTCCACTGCATCATCACGGAACTGGGCGACACGCAACTGGAAGAAATGGGCGCGCTGGTCCGCGAAGGCGTTTCCTCCTTCAAGCTTTTCATGGCCTATCCCGGCGTCTTCATGCTGGATGACGCGACGATCTTCAAAGCCATGCTGCAAGCCGCCAAGCACGGCGGCATGATCTGCATGCACGCGGAAAATGGCGGCGCGATTGACGTACTGGTTCAGCGCGCCCTGGCCGAAGGAAAAACCGCGCCGAAATATCACGCCCTGACTCGTCCCACCACCGCCGAAGGCGAAGCGACTTCGCGCGCCATCGCCCTGGCGGAAATGGCCGGCGCGCCGGTGTACATCGTGCACCTTTCCTGCAACGACGCGCTCGAAAAAGTGCGCGAGGCGCGCGATCGCGGGCTCCCCACCTACGCAGAAACGTGCCCGCAATATCTGCACCTCTCGCTCGATAATATGGACGTCCCCGGCTTTGAGGGCGCGAAATACGTCTTCACTCCGCCCCTGCGCGAAAAATGGAATCAGGAAAAACTCTGGCAGGGACTGGCGCGCGACACGCTGCAAGTCGTCTCCACCGATCATTGCCCTTTCTGTTTCAAGGAACAAAAAGAATTGGGCAAAAATGATTTCACGAAGATTCCCAATGGCGGTCCTGGCGTCGAGCACCGCCTCAGCCTGATTTATTCCGGCGGCGTGCACGGTGGAAAATTTTCGGCCAACCGTTTCGTGCAGCTGGTTTCCACGGCACCGGCCAAACTGTTCGGTTTGTACCCGCGCAAAGGCACCATCGCCGCCGGCTCGGACGCCGACATCGTGATTTTCGATCCCAACGCGGAGCAAGTGATCAGCGCCAAGACGCACCATATGCGCGTCGACTATTCCATGTTTGAGGGAATCCGCGTAAAGGGCGTGACGAAGACCGTCCTCTCCCGCGGCCGTGTCATCATCGACAATGGCTCATTCACAGGCAAGCCCGGCGCCGGCGAATTTCTTCGCCGACGGACGTACTCGGGCGCCGGTTAGTGACACTATTCGAAGATTGCGAGATCGTAAAGGGTCAGGCTCCGGTACGAAGACTGGAAAGGAATTGGCCCAATCCGCGTACCGGCGTTCAAGCCCATACATCCCCCTCTTGCTGTAGCCGGCGCCGATCACTTGTCACGCCTAAGCCATACCCGATTCATTTCGACATTGCCAATTCACGCCTGCGAAGTTAGAATTCGCCCTCGAAAGAAGAGCTTTTCAGACGATCGATATTCCAAGCCTTACAGAATCCCCTCATGAGGCGAGCTGGAGGCCATATGAAAAAGATTCTGCCCTTCGGCGTATTTGTAATTCTTCTCTTAACGCACCCAGCCTGGAGCCAAGACAATCCCGGCCTGGCGAAGAGGTTCACCAATCAGGACGTCATTAGCATGGTGCAGTTGGGGATCTCCGACGATGTCGTCATTGCCAAGATACGCACTTTGAGCGCCGCTGGACCGGACTCCGTAAGCTTCGATACGAGTACCGCGGGCTTGAAAGCACTCAAAGCCGCCAATGTTTCCGATTCCGTGATCAAAGTTATGATCAATCCGGCGCCTCCGTCCACGGCGCTGGTCACGACATCCGCCCCCACGATGCTCGATCCAAATTTGCCGCCCCCCGAAGTAGGAGTGTTCTGGAAAAATGGAGTTAATTTCATTCTTATCCAGGGCCAGGCGATGACCAACATGAAAGCTGGTGGCAAGGCTGGCAGCTTTTTCACGGATGGGCTGAGGAACCAGCATTGGGATGCCTACGTCGAGGGACCCACATCCAAGAACGTTGTCCGGGAACACCGCCCGTCTTTTTACTTATACGTCCCGGAAGGGGTAGATGCCTCCGATTACGTGCTGATCAAACTTAATAAGAAAGGCAATCGGAGGGAATTTCAGGTTGGTTCCTTCGGCGGGATTACCGGCGGCAAATCTGGAGTTCAACACGACAAGGAAATTCCCTTCAAGCCCGAGCACGTCGGGATCAGAACCTACAAAATCAACCTGGATGCGGAATTTAGCCCGGGAGAGTATGCCTTCTTCATGGGCACGGGACAATCAGCTACGATGTCGCCCTCCAGAGGGGGTAACCGGTCAGGAGGCGTCGCTTCCGGCCGGATCTACGACTTTACTATTCCCGAATGAATTTGCGAATTCTTCGCATTTCGCGGTGCAACCCTGAAAAAGATACATCCGGGAGCCGGTGCGGACAGGCACGCGATCCTCGCAATTGCATTCGACTTCACGACTTAGCTGCCGGAAGACTCCGCAGACCCAAGGATTGCCGACCGCTCTGCTTTGCTCCTGAGCGACGATTGAGGAGTTCCACAATCGCTCCATGCAAAGGGATATAATCCCCTGACACGCCCTCTAACCTTAATTCCGGAGACCGCCCGGCGCCTTCGGCATGGCAAGCACACCCGGTAAGGTGTAGTCAGGAAAACGGAAATGACTGAAAAAATCCTTACTGCTACATTCATCCTGATGATCGAGATGCTCGGGGCCGCCCAAGGCCGCACGCAGACCAATGAACCGGTTCAGACCGCCGCTTCCGTGGCGCAGCCGACTGTTGTCCAGCGATTCGTAACCAAGGATCCCGAATACTTAAAGTTGCTGAATCCGCCTCAGGGAACTGCGTTCCTGCAAACCTACAGTAAATCCTATCGAGACAAGGCAGCCGAGATTGAGGCCAGGGTTGATCGCATAAACGACGAAAATCTGCAGAATCAGGCACGCAACGAGGAATGGATCGCTGCCCACAGAATCGACGGAGACCAATTCTTGTACGAAGCGGAAATGGCCTTGCGCGAGGCCAAGATTTCATTTTCGCAGAGGCATCGGGACGGCTGGTTTGAGATTGGGCGAGTTGCCTACGACGAAAATAACAGCGTTCTGGCGGTGATCCCAAATCCAGCCACGCCCATCGATGCTGCTTTGCGGGTGCCCATAAAAATTGCCACGTTAAACGAGATTTACGCGAATTTTCACGAAATCGCCGCCCCGGAAATCGATCGCAAAGCGCATGAGTACGTAACCAAATCGGCGGCCGGCTCCACCTGCTCGAAAAACCCGGACTTGTGTTTCGACTTTGCAAAACGGGATATTGAACAAAACCTGCGATCCGAGCGAATTGTGGTTGCCGCGCAAGGCGACCTGGAAACAAGCAAAATTGACCGCCTGCTCCTCGTTGACTTTGACACGGAGACGGTCCTTCTCGACCTCGACCCTCACATTCAGGCGCTCAGCAACGCCTCGTGGAGATTTTCTATCGGACCGGCACCTACCCCGCCCGCCGCGCCGGCCTCCGCCGAAGCACTGGCCCAACCGGCACCTGACTCCTCCCCGGGTGTCGGACCTACGCCTGACCAAAATGCGCAAGCCGCCAGAAACGGAAACAACACCGAGTCCGGTGCGGACTCCTCCGCGTACTCAAAAACACCCGCGGCTCCAGCGAAGCCTCCCGCCAATATCACTGCGGCTACAATCCTGACCAAGACGAATCCGGAATATCCTCCGAAGGCCCGCGACGCCCGCATCCAGGGAGACGTCGTTCTTCATGCCAACGTCGATAAGGAAGGCAAAGTCACGGAGGTTCAAGTTTTGTCGGGAGACGACGTGCTGGCGCAATCGGCACTCGAAGCCGTTCGACAATGGCGTTATAAGCCGATGCTGGTCGATGGCCAGCCCAAGGAATTTACCACCACCATCACTGTAACGTTTTCGCTTCAGGAGTAATGTAGGGTTTTTCAAAAACTCTTTATCGATTAATCTGTGAAGGAAATCAACTCCCCCCTTCTTGACCGCCGGCCCTGCGAAATCCCTTGCTGCTGAATTTTGCAACTCACCTTGCAACTCACGTCAACGAGCAGCTTCATTCCTTCATTGAGGGGTGTACTCTATGGTACAACGTCTTTATTCAGATATCTTTCAGGTCGGTCTGCGATAATTCCCATGTCAACGTAGCATATCGCATGCGTTGCGTTGATGCGCCGTGTCGGCGAGTCGGAGCGCCGATACCGACACGGCGCGCTCCTAAGCCTGAACTATCGGAAGGTCGTCCGATACCGGCGAACATCCCCGCACAACGAAATCCTTTACTGCCGAAAAACTCCGTAAACCCAGGGAATGCCCATCGCACCCTTCTGCGCTTGAATGACGATGTCGTCACCCTTCTGGAAGCGATCGAAATCATTCTGGTCCACGGCGATATGTTCAAAGCGCCGGCCGTATCGCCAGGAGGTGACAATCAGGCGGCGGCTGCGCGGGAACGCGCCAGTGGCAACCTTTCCCACGACGGTTGCGGGAACGCGAATGGGGCGTGAAGTGTCCAATTTTCCGTTCAGGAAAAGAAGGCCGGCGAAAATCCACGGCACGGGAATCATGCCGAAATAAATCCGCTTCATGACCTCTACTTCCTCGTGCCTGCGGGCGCGATAGTCGATCCAATAGCCCAGCGCGAGAGAACAGAAAAATACGATGCCGCCGAAGATCTGAATGGTGTCGAGTTCGAGGGCGGGAAACAGCTGGCTCGCGGCCACAAAGACGATAATGCCCACCAGAAAAAAGGCGGTGCGCCGCACCAGGCGTCGCCGCACCACCAGTTCGGCCGCCGCGGAAGTCAGTCCGCAAGCGGGGCACTGATCGGCAATGCGATCGGCGCCGCAATCGAGGCACCGCGTCATAACGAGGGCAAACTCAGCAGGAGGGCTTGGAGCTGCGCCTTCCCATTTTCCTCTGCAACATCGAAAACAACGGCAATCCCGACCCCCGGCTCAACACGAGCGACAGTGCAATTCAAAATCAGGACAGGATCCATAATCAGCCGCGCACGGAACGCCGCTCCGACCCAGAGCGGAGGGTTCAACTCAACGAAGAGACCTCCGGGGCCGATGTCCCGAACATCTCCGGTCAATACCGCCGAGCCCCATTCTATTTCCAGCGTACCCCGAAATTTTCTGCGATGGAATTCGCGGCGGTCGGTTTTGACTTTTGTTTGATCCATATACTGAGGGCTCATCCCTTGCTCCCACGCAGGATGCTATGTGCCGCCCGCCACAGTGTCAAGTTGCGCAGCATACAATTTGGAATATGCATAGGAACGGTATTTGACTTTGCGTGGCGCCGGCGTCTCGCCGGCGATTTTTCCGGTCTTTCAAACGCCCAAAACGCCGCCGGGACGCCGGCGCCACAAAATAACCAATGAGGAGTTATTGATCGCAATTTTTCCCGCGGGTGAGTTCTTCCCGCAGGGGAGCACGCACATCTTCCGGAAGCCGCGAGAGCTCCAGCAAATCCTGGATCTCCCGGCGCGGCAAGCCCGGCACAAGCGCCGCGACGAGTTCCATGGGCGTATGAGGATGGCGCAATAAGGCCACGCGGATATTGACCAGCTTGGACCATTTGTCGTGCCGCGCCACCGCTGCAACAATCCGCGCCGGCAGCGCTTCCCTGGCGAGGGTTTTCAGCAATTGCGATTCGGTCAGAAACGAATTGTCGAGCGCGACGCGCGCCACTTGTTCCGGCCCGTGCGCGACAAGTCCCGCGGCGATGCGCGTCGAGCCGCGCCGCGCCAACATCAACTTCTGCCCCAGGGGCAATTGCGGCAATTGAGTCAGAACACGCTCGTCCGCCAGGCGCCGCAGTTCCATGGAAGAGGTGGGCAGCAGGCTGATGCGCACCAGGTCCATCAAGTGCAACTCGCGCAGCAGACGCATAGCGATGAGGCGCGGCGTGTGCGGATGCACTGCGAGGCTCAGGCGCACGCGATAGATTGCGCGCCACGTCTTGCGCTTGCTGATTTCCTCGAGCAGCAAGCCGGAGAGGTCCTTGCGCTCAAGCAGGAGGCACACGTGCGTTTCGTCGAATGCCGGATTGTCGATTAACGAGCGAAGCACTTCCTCATTGCCCGACCCGAGGAGTTCGGGGATGGTTTCCCTGGCCGCCGTGCGCGCGGCTGGCAAATCGGCGCGGCTTTCATGCGCCATGGGACGCGGCTTGCGGCGGCCAGTCGGAAAGCCGCGCGGCCATGCGCGCGGCCCCGATCACCGGAGAAATTTCCAGACGCGATATTTTTGCGCGGAGAGCGCCGCTGGCGAGCACGGAGTCCAGGAGCGTATCCATCATCTGGCTGTGGCCGAACACGCCGCCGCATTTCACCAGCGGAAATTCCTCGCCCTTCATGCCCAGGCGGCGGATCACGATCATGGCCAGGTTGCCGAGGCCGATCGCCGAGGTAAACAGGATTTCCTTCGCGGCGCTGTCCTCGGAATTTGCCGCGGCCGCCACGGCCGGGAATAATTTTGGAAAAACATCGTCCGGATTCTTCATGATCCGCAGCATCAAATCGTCCCAATCCGGGGAATCGAGCGCGGCGGGAATCATCTCCGCGAGCATGGTGACGGGCGCATCTGTATCGCGCGTGCGCGCCACCGCGGAAACGGCGCGGCGGCCAATGTCAAACGCGCTGCCTTCATCTCCGATCCACGGGCCGTAGCCGCCCGCGCGCGCGGTTTCACCGGCAGCGTTGCGCCCAAACGCCACCGATCCCGTCCCGGCTATCAATACCACGCCGGGTCCCGACCCCGCGGCCGACTCCAGCGCCACTTCATAATCGGTGGCGACCTGCGTGAGGGCCACCGGAAATTCCTGCGTCAGGAAAACCATCACGCGGCGCACGACGCTGCGCCGGGCCGCTCCCGCGATGCCGGCGCAGACGTTGGTGACGTCGGCCGGGCGAATCCTGGCGGCCGCGAGGGCCTCCCCGGCGGCTTCGCGAAGCGAGGCAAGCGCGCCGTCGAATCCCGATCGCAGGGGATTCGCCGGCCCGCCGCGCCCTTCGCCAATGACGGCTCCGCGTGAGTCAAGCAAAACGCATTCCGTCTTGGTCCCGCCACCGTCAAAACCTAAGGAGTAACCCATGGCACCTCAAAGGTTAGTAGCACAGCCACTCCTGGCTGTGCGAATTTTGCGATCGTCGCCGGTTCGATAATTCCAGTGTGCGACTCCAGACCCGCACAGCCAAATGTGGCTGTGCTACAAAACCCGCTGCGCGCTTGACGCCGCGCGGGTGCGCACCTATCATCGCGACGCCTGCAACATGCGCCTGACCTCTCTGGACCTGGCCGTCATCGTCGCCTACCTGGCCGGCATCACTCTGTTCGGCATCGCGTTCCGGCGAGGGCAAAGGACCGTCCGCGATTATTTTCTGGGAGGACGCACGGCGCCATGGTGGGCGCTGGCCCTCTCGATTGTCGCCACGGAAACTTCGACGCTCACCATCGTCGGCACACCTGCGCTGGCCTTCGCGGGAAATCTCACGTTCCTGCAATTCGTGCTCGGATATTTGGCCGGCCGCGTGGTGATCGTCCTGTTATTTCTTCCTCACTACTTCCGCGGAGAATATTATACGGCCTACCAACTGATGGAAAGACGGTTTGGCGCAAGAGTCAAGGCGGTCGCGGCGTCCACATTTCTGGTGACCCGCGTTCTCGCCGAAGGCGTGCGCATCGCGGCCATCGCGCTGGTAGTGACGGCTGCGCTGGGCACCGGGCAGCGCACTTCTATCCTGCTGATCATGGCCCTCGTTTTGATCTACACATTTGAGGGCGGCATGAAGGCCGTGATCTGGACCGACGTCGTGCAATTCGTCCTCTATTTCTCCGGGTCGCTCGCCGCATTTTTTCTGCTGCTGCACCGGATTCCCGGGGGATGGCAAACGATCATTCAAGCCGCCGCCCCGGCGTACAAATTTCGCATCTTTGATTTCTCGTTCAGCCTGACCAATCCGGAAAAACTCTACACTTTTTGGTCCGGCATAGTTGGAGGCACGTTCTTCACCATGGCCACCCACGGAACGGATCAGACCATCGTGCAGCGCCTTCTTGCCGCCAGGTCCGAACGAGAGAGCAAACTCGCGCTGCTCGCCAGCGGCGTCGTTATCCTTGTGCAATTCGCGCTGTTCCTGGTGTTGGGGGTGATGCTCTACGCCTGGCACGGCGCGCCCGCCGCGATCGCCGGCCGCAGCTACGATTCCGTTTTCCCGGACTTCATCGTGACCGCCATGCCGCCGGGCGTGCGCGGCGCGATCCTCGCCGCCATCCTCGCCGTGGCCATGTCCAACGCCAGCGGCTCCCTCAATTCGCTGGCGGCGTCGAGCGTGGTCGATTTTCAAACCTTGCGCGGCTGGCGAGAATTGGAAGAAAATCCCGGACGCCTGCTGCGTCATTCACGCTGGATTACGCTGGCCTGGGGAATTGCGCTCGCAGTGCTCGGCACGGTGCAATGGGGGCCGATGCTCGAAGCGGGGTTGACCATCGCCGCCATCACCCTCGGAAGCTTGCTCGGCCTTTTCCTCCTCTCCTTCCTATTCCCGCGAGCAACAGCTCCCGGAGTCCTCACCGGAATGTTCGTAGGGCTCGCCGCAATTCTCTACGCCCACTTTCGCACGCCACTGTTGTGGACCTGGTACGTGCCGCTCAGCGCGGGAATCACTTGCCTGACCGGCGTGCTAGTGAGTCTTGCAACCGGAGCCCCGGCCGCCGCAAGAGAAACCAGATGACCAGCGGCAACAAACTCGAACTCGTGCGCGGCCTGGGGAAATGGTCCTCCGCCGCGATTGTTGTCGGCACCATGGTTGGCACCGGAATTTTTCTGAAGCCCGCGGAGATGGCCGCCGACACAGGATCGTTGTTTCTGGTGCTCGCCGCGTGGGTCGCCGGCGGAGTTTTGTCTCTGTTTGGCGCGCTCGCCTTTGCCGAACTGGGCGCCGCGCTTCCCGAAGCCGGCGGCGAATACGCATATTTGCGGCGGGCCTTCGGCCCGGTTTGGGGGTTCTTATTCGGTTGGATGCACTCGATCGTCGGGCGCCCGGCTTCCGCGTCCTCGATTGCGGCGGGCCTTCTCCGTTTCTGCGCCTTCCTCGTGCCCGCCATGGCCGCGCCGATTTTCACCGCTCACATTTCGCTGCCCTTCTCTCAAACCGCATACCCATTCGCTTTCACCTGGGCGCAACCGTGGGCCGTCGCGGCGCTCGCACTGTTTGCATTCATAAATTTTCTGGGCGTTCGGGCCGGAGGACGGGTGCAAGTTATTCTTACCGTCATGAAAATTACATCCGTTGCCGCAATCATCGTCGCCGCCTTCGCACTCGTGCGGCCGGGCGGCGCCGGATTTCATCCATTTTTTCCGTCCGGCTACAGCGCCATTACCCTCACTGGATTTTTTGGCGCGCTATCCGCCGCGCTGTGGGCCTACGACGGGTGGGAAGATTTGAATCTCGTAGGCTCGGAAGTATCGGACCCGCAAAGGAATATTCCGCGCTCTCTGATCCTGGGAGTGCTCTTTTGCATCCTGCTCTATATTTCGTTCAGCCTGGCGGCGCATTGGGCGCTTCCCTACAGCGAGGTTGCGCAATCAGCGCACGTGAGTTCGGACATGGTCGCACGAATCTCCGGGCGCAGCGCGGCCCTCTGGGTGACGCTGGCGATGGTGATTGCGGCGCTCGGCACCCTGAACTCTTCGATTCTTTCCGGCGCGCGCGTGCCCTACGCCATGGCGCGCGACGGCATCTTTTTCCGCGGGGCGGCGGAAATCCACCCCCGGTTTCGAACTCCCGGCGGCGCGATTCTGTTCGAATTCGTAATTTCCAGCATCTTCGCGCTGACCGGCACGTTCGAAGAGCTCACTTCCCTGTTTCTTTTTGCCACCTGGATTTTCTACGCTCTCGCTGTCGCCGCGATGATCAGAATGCGGCACAGCGAGCCGGGACTTGTTCGCCCCTATCGCTGCTGGGGGTATCCGTGGGTGCCCGCGGCGTTTCTGGCGGGGGCGGCGGCGCTGACCATGACTCTGTGGCTGGCGCGCCCCGTTCGTTCGTCTATTGGTCTCGTATTGATTTTTTCAGGATTGATTTTCTACCAGCACTGGCAGCGGAAACTTACTCACCATTCGTAATTCGTTCGAGCACACCGGTAGCGCAGGCTTCAGCCTGTGGGTTTTGGTCCTTGCGGGGACGAACCCCCACAGGCTGAAGCCTGCGCTACCAAACCCACAGCATCAGCGGCTAGCTGCGGCAACTCGGGCGACGAGATCTTTTGATTCGATCGGCAGGACGCGCTTCCGCTTCCCTGCATGGATCGCGCCGGCGAGAATCTCCATCCCGGCGGCGAGGCGCGGCGCGGGGCGCGAGAAATATCCTGCAGCTTCGACAACAAAGACGCGGCCGTCCCACACGGCCGGCAATTGGTTCCATCCGGGCGGCAAAGACAAATTGCGAAACTCAGCCTCCGCAGTTGCCAGGCTATAGCCGCACGGCATAATGAAAATAACTTCGGGCCGAGTCGCGAGCACAGTTTCCCATTCCACACGGAAGGATGGCTTTCCCGCGTGTCCCAGAACATCGATCCCGCCGGCGCGCTCCACCATTTCGGGCACCCAGTGACCGGCTACGTACGGCGGATCGAGCCACTCAAGGCAGAGCACACGCGGACGGTCAAACCCGGCAACGGATTTTTCGACACTGGTGATGCCTCTCTCAAATTCGGCCACAACCGAATTGGCTTGCCCGGTGCGTCCCGTCGCTTCTCCCAGCGCGCGAATATCCGCGCACACATCCGCAAGAGAATGGGGATTGAGCGTCACAACGCGCGGCTGGCGTTCGAGGTGCGCCAGCGCCGCGCCCAGATCGTCGGGTGTGGCGGCGCACACGTGGCAAAGGTCCTGCGTGACGATGAGGTCGGGTTCGATCGCGCGCATCAGTTCAAAATCAACGCTGTAAAGGCTCTCGCCGCGTTCGAGAAATTCTCGCACCTGACGGTCAATCGCCGCGGCGCTCTCGGTATGTGAAATGCGCGACTTGATGAGGACAGTTTTGGATCGCGCCTCGGGTGGAAAATCGCATTCGTGGCTCACACCGACGACCTGGTCGCCAAGTCCCAGGTTGAACAAAATCTCGGTGGCCGAAGGCAGCAGGGAGCAAATCTTCATGCCCCACAATTTATCATGGAAAAGATTCTGATAATTTGCGGATGGCAAATCAGTTCGCGAATTTAGTAGGACAGCCACTCCTGGCTGTCCTCTTTTGCCCCGCTGAGACTGCGGCGGACAGCCAGGAGTGGCTGTCCTACCAAACCACTTCACCGGTATAGCAAGTATTTCGTGCGCACATTGCGGAACGCTTCAAGATCCTTGTCCCAACTTGCCACAATTTCGGTTGGATCCCTGCCATCTACAAGCTGATGTATGGTGTCGGCGTTTCCTATCAGCTCGATCATTTTTGCGGCGTCAAGTTTACCGGGATAAAGTTTCCCGAGAGCCGAGGCAATTTCAATACCCACGCGCATCGTTTGCAGCGCATTGCGATCCGTCAGCACAATTCTGACTCCTTCACAAAGCTCGCCTTTGTGCAAACCGGAATCCGGCGTAAATTTCTCCGCGCCGAATCGCACGCCAGGAATCGCGCGCTGATTCAGGTATGCGGCGAGTTCTTCACCCCGGATCCACGGCGCGCCCAGCAACTCAAATGGCTGCGGAGTCCCCCGCCCCACGGAAACGCCGCCGGCCTGCAGAATTTCCAGGCCGGGATACAGAATTCCCGCCCCAGGGGAGCGCAAATTGGGAGACGGATTCACCCGCGGCAGCCCGGTATCGCTAAAATAAAATCGGCGCGGCCAATTTTGCATGCGGATAATGTGAAGGTCGCAGCCGATCTTTTTTTCCGCGTTGAACATCTGCGCCATTTCGCCGAGCGTCATAGCCATCCGTACCGGCATCGGAAAGTAGCCGACAAAGTTTGTGCGGTCGCGATCGAGCATGGGGCCTTCGATGCGCTCTCCTCCCAGCGGATCGGGGCGATCGAGAACGTAAAACGCGACGTGATGCGCCGCCGCAGCCTCCATCGCGTATCCCATCGTCGTGATATACGTGTAGAACCGCACCCCGGCATCTTGAATATCGAGCACGAGCGCATCGAGCCCAGCGAGCATCGCGTCCGCCGGCCGTTCGTTTTGGCCATACAGGCTGTAGACAGGGAGTCCCGTCGCTTCGTCCGTCGTGGAAGAAACACGCTCATCGAAAGTGCCGCGGATGCCGTGCTCGGGACTGAACAAAGCTACAAGCTTCACCCCCGGCGCGTGCGCCAGCAGATCGATCGTGCTGCGCCGTTTGCGATCCATCCCAGTCTGATTGGTGATAAGCCCAACGCGCTTCCCCGCCAGCGGAGCGAATTTCTGCGCTTCGAGCACGTCAATCCCGGTCAGTGTCTCGGCCACGGATACAGGAGTTTGAAACCACAGATGAACACAGATAAACACAGATAAGAAAAACCAAGGAGATAAAAACAACCGAACGATTGATTTTTCAAATTTTTGCATGCTCTTAACCGCGTCGGTCATCGCAAGTCAAACAATCCAAATCGAATAGTTTTTTCCCTGATTTATCAGTGTTTATCAGTGTTCATCTGTGGTTCCAAACTCATTTGTCATGCCCCGTAGCGGGTGCTATATATGATTGCGGCATGCGGGCGACCACACTGGAATCCGCGCGATGCGTAAACTAAGTCGCTGGCTCCTGCTGCTCGCTCTGTCCCTCATGGCTACCACCGGCAGCACACAAAAATCTTCGCGCGCTCCTGCCGCGCAGAAACCGGCGAAACTCTCTCCCGAGGGCGAGCGCTGGGTGGCGCAAACTCTCAAGTCCATGTCGCTCGATGAAAAAATCGGGCAACTCTTCGCCGTGTGGGCCTACGGCTCCTTCCTCTCCACTGAAAGCCAAGACTACAAGGAACTTCTCCGCGATGTCGAGGA
>DATHPN010000114.1:0-23317 GCA_035483715.1 Candidatus Acidiferrum sp. | reverse complement strand
TATCGCGAGCGTCTTCACGACGGTCGAAGCGATTCTCCTGCCGCATGAAGGCGTTCGGGTTTTCCCGGATTTCCTCGCTGACTCCTGGATGCTGCTGCAAGTACGTTTGCAGCACCGGGTGATCTTGAACAAATTGTTTGTCGTTCACGAGAGAAGGATCCTTGCGGAGTTGCTCGGCGATTTCGCGATGGCCGTCCAGGAACTGATCGAATTGCGCCAAGTCCTTGCGCGTAGTGTCGTTATCCTGAACGGGCTTATTGGCCTGGGAGGGCATAGATTGCGCTCTCAGGGGCGCGCCGAGAAAAGTCACAACCGCCAGAGCCAGTAACAACTGCAGATACTTCTTGAAGTGCAATCGTTCCTTATTCATGCCAGGGCCTCCTATGATGAATTTGCTGGCCATGGTGAGAGGTGCAACGCGCATGCCAAACCGGTTCATAAAAAAAACGCCTCTCCGTGAGGTCCAAAGGGTCGAACGGAGAAAAAAGAAGCAATCCATCGCGGGGTCGCTGGGAATTTCTATATGATGGGGAAAAATCGTCATAGTTACAAAAGTTCTATACAGGAAAGGCCTTAAGTAAAGTACCTTCAGCCGCGCACGTCTGGTTTTTTCCCCAGCAAGCTGGCTGAACATTTGCCTCTTTTTCTTTGATTTCACACAAGGTTGGCAGCGGCTGCAGCGGTTGGGATTCTCTTTTGTTTTATAAATTCCCACGCGCAAATATCTGGTGAGCAACTGGAATAAAGGGCTTCTGAGAAGTTGCTCACACGACACGGTTGAGGAGATGGGGTCCATCGGGATCGATCGATGGAATATCTGGAGATTGGCGTGAAAACCCGCACCCTTGAATCCCGCAAGGGTGCGGCACCCGAAAAAATCAAGACCGGCGATGAGCCGACGCATTTGGCGACAGGCGGGCGCGCAAGAAACGAATTTTCCCGTTTACTACAAGTTGTTCTTCGGCTGGAGGAGGACGGAGGAAGGCAAATCGTTTAATAGCGCCAGCAATTCGGTGATGCGGAACGGCTTCTGCAGAAAGCGGTTACCTCTGCGGTTGGCGTTTTCGCCGACGGCGGCATCGACGAGGTCACCGGTCATGAAGATAAAAAACGGGCGGAGTGCCGAGCGGGACACCAGATTTTCTAAAATGCGATCGTGAAGGTCGAATCCGGAAACCAGCTTTCCGGAGCCCGACTCCAGATTCAAATCGCACAAGATCACGTCGTAGGAATTTCGACTCGCGAGGTCCAGCGCCAGTTCGCCTGAATCGGCGCGGTCCACCTGGCAGCCGCGGGCGCCCAGGCTATCCGCCACCATTTCAAGGATGCTTACCTCGTCGTCGACAACCAGGATTTTCTTCCGCGAGAGACTTGAAGCGGAAGTTTCCGATGCAGCCACGCGGGCGGCGCTTGCGGGAGGCGAGGCGGGTTCAACAATCGCCACCGTCTCCGTGCAGACCGGCAGGGATACCGTGAAAACCGAGCCGCCGTCCGGCAAAGGCTGCGCGGAAATATCGCCGTTGTGCTCGCGAACAATAGCCATGCAGATGCTGAGGCCCAGGCCGGTGCCGCGGCCGGGACGTTTCGTGGTGAAAAAGGGATCGAAAATGCGCGGCAACAACTCGCGGCGGATGCCCACGCCGTCATCCTGGAAAGTGATCAGCACACGATCCCCCACGACCCCCAGCCGAATTCGCAGCGTGCCGTTGTCGCGCACTTCGCGGATGGCCTGCTCGGCGTTCACGATGAGGTTCAGGAATACCTGAGTGAGCTGATTGGAATCACCCAGGACGGTCGGGAGATCCGGACGCGCGGACATATCCACATGAATCTGATTGGAGCGCAGGGAATGTTCGTGGAGTTGCAGGGTGCGCAGCAGCAAGTCCGGCAGGTGCAGGAGCGTGTTGCGCGGCGTCGAGGGTCGCGAGAAAACAAGCAGGCTCTGCACAATGTGCGCGGCGCGGCGCGCCTGGCGATGGGCGAGGTCCAACTGACGGGTGGCGTTTTCGTCGCTGGACTGGTCGCGCAGTAATTCCGTAACGCCCAGGATGGCGGTCAGCGGATTGTTGAGTTCGTGGGCCACGCCGGCGATCATCTGGCCCATGGCCGCCAGCCGCTCGGACTGAATGAGCTGCTGCTGAAGCCTTTGCTGATCGGTAATGTCGCGCGCCGAAGCGATCACGCCGGTGATGCTTCCCGTTTCGTCATGCAGCGGCCTTGCAGAGGCGCGGAAAACGCGCCACGCTCCATTCTTATGCTGAGTGCGGTACTCGATCTGGCCTTCGGAGAGCCGCTTGTAAATCAAATCGTCGAACATGTCGAGCATCGCGGTCCGGTCATTCGGATCCGTGCGGCCTCCCATTCTTTTTCCGATCAATTCCTCCGGGCGGAACCCGAGGATGTCGAGAACCTGGGGGCTGACAAAAGTGTACCGCCCCTCAATGTCGAGAGCGATGACGAGGTCCGGGAAGCTGTCCATCAGCCGCCCGACGAATTCCTGTTCGCGGTGCAAGAGGCGCTCCATCTCGCGCTGCTCGGTGACATCCACAAAAGTTCCCTGGTAACGCACGAACTTGCCGGCGGGATCATGGATCGCCGCGGTCGTATGCAAGGTAACCACATCGCGCCCGTCTTTGCGGTGCTTCAGCGTGATTTCATGGGCGCGCAGGAATCCCAGGTCTTTGAGCTGGTTATGTTCCTCGGCGCGGTCCTCGGTTTTTTTGTACAACGAGGCGATCTCGCAATTGAGCAACTCTTCCTGGTTTTCAAATCCGAGCATCTGCGCGAGCGCCGGATTGACCTCGGTAATCCGGTCGTCCGCGGAGGCCAGATAGACGCCTTCGCGCAAAGTTTGAAACAGCTCCGTGAAGCGCGTTTCACTTTCGCGCTCCTTGGTCACGTCGCGCGCAAAACCGCTGATGCCATGGACCACGTCGTCGCGCACAATGGCATGCAGGACACAATCAAAATAATGGATCGCTCCCGTCTGCTTCACGCGCGCGCGAACCACGCCGGTCCAACGCCGCCTTTGCATGAAACGCGGGAGCCACTGCTCCAGGGCCTGCCGGTCATTGGCATCCGGAAGATCAAAAAAGTCGGCCATCGGGCGGCCGACAACATCTGCAAAGGTGAGGTTGAGCAGGTCGGCGCAACTGCGGTTGACAGTGAGAATCTTGCCGTCGTTGGAAATGGAAAATAAGAGGTCTTCGAAGGTATCGATCAGATCGCGATAGCCTTGCTGGGACTTGGAAATCAAAGAAAATAGTTGCTCAAGCTGGGTGGCGTCGTGTCCTGCGTTGGTGCGCTGCTCGATGCCGCGGACGAGCCCGCGTAACTCGGAGATTTCATTGGCCCTTGTCCATGCGTAAACAACGAACAAGAACACCAGAACCACCAGCCCCACTGGCAGCGCCTCCATGTTGTGCGACATGTCCCGAATGGACTGCCAGGAGGTGGCCGCAAAAGCCAACGCCAGAGCGCCCAGGAGCAGGAGGGCGGACCGCCAGACTCCTCGTTCCCGGCGGGAAAGATGGTCGCGTTGCGATGGCGCCGAAGGGGGTTCGGCCGGGGCATCCGCGCGGGGCGTGGAATCTTTGTTCATCAGCTAGTTTGGTTGTGACGGAAGGCGCCTCCGGTAAGGCGGGAGACCAGGGGGGCGCCTTGCCAAAAAATTATGGCGTGAATCGTTGGGGGGAGCAACGCAAAGACACTGGCTGAATGACGAAGTTGCCAACACTTCGGGCGGCAGATGAGGGACCTCAGGTATCACGTCTTCCAGGTCTTTGGTTTTTAAACTATCATTAACCTTTCAAGATTTTCGCCTAAAGGACGCACCGTTCATCAATCTCAGAACCTCGTACAGAGGAATCCACCGCGGGGAGGAACAAATGGAACACCGAAAATTAGGAAAGAATGGGCCGCAGGTTTCCGCGCTTGGACTCGGATGCATGGGAATGTCTTTTGCCTATGGGCCAACGGATGACGCGGAATCGCTTCGAGTTCTTCGCCGGTATTTAGAGCTCGGTGGGAACTTCCTGGATACGGCGGAAGTCTACGGTCCTTACAAGAACGAGGAATTGCTGGGGCGATTCCTGCGCGAAGTTCCTCGTGCAAGTGTTGTAGTGGCAACCAAGTTTGGCTTTCGTATCGGCCCGGGCGGACAACGCGGCGTCGATAGCTCGCCAGAAAATGTCCGCCGCGCCTGCGACGGGAGTCTTCAACGGCTGGGGATCGAAACGATCGATCTCTACTATCAGCATCGCGTCGATCCGAAAGTTCCGATTGAGGAAACTGTCGGCGCCATGGCCGCGCTTGTTTCGGCTGGAAAGGTGCGAATGCTCGGACTTTCGGAAGCCGGTCCGGAGGCGCTGCGTCGCGCCGCGAAAGTCCACCCGATTGCCGCGCTGCAAAGTGAGTATTCGTTATGGTCGCGCGAAGTGGAAGTCAACGGCGTGCTCGCGACTTGCCGCGAACTGGGCATCACTTTCATCCCCTACAGTCCTCTCGGGCGCGGATTTCTGACGGGTGCAATCCAAAAGCTCGAAGATCTCGACCCAACCGATTGGCGGCGGACAAATCCCCGATTCGGGGAGAAGGCGCTGCAAGAAAATCTCAAACTGGTTGCGGCTGTCAAGGAGTTGGCCAGGGAAAAAGGGGCGACGCCCGCGCAACTTGCGCTGGCCTGGATGCTCGCCCAAGGCCAGGACGTCGTTCCCATCCCGGGGACCAAGCGGGTTCGTTATCTGGAGGACAACATGGGCGCTCTTGGCGTAAATCTGACCGAGAGCGACCGGAAGAAAATTGCGGAGCGCCTCGCGCTAATTCCAGTTGTCGGCGAGCGTTACGCGCCCGAGATGATGGCCCTGGTGCAGCGGGCCTGAGAAGCTGGGAATCAGCTGCAGAGGATGCTGGCAATTGTTCTATGAATTGAATCTGTAAAAGCGGCATTTGCCAAACTAAGAATGGCTCTTTTGAATACAACGCTACGCGGGGCCTGGAAAAGTTAGTCCAAACGTGCGGCGCAAGACTTTCCACACGAGCAGCAATGAAGTGACGCAAAGTGCAGCGCCTCCGATCAATAATATCAGGACGACGATGTCCCAGATTGGACGATGGTTGTAGAGCCACGGCAAGTCCATCGAGTGCAGGCCGTGATAGAGCCAGCGGTTCCAACGCGCGTGAGAATTATAACTTTGTACAATCCGGGCGGTTTTCAGGTCGATATAGAATGTGGAGTGCTCCGCGTCATTCAATTTTACAAAAATTACCGGCAGGGGACGCCGGTGATGGCGATCCAGATAGTAGGCTTCATATTGGGTCACTAGCCTGACTTCCGCGAGTGCATAAGGCCGAGCCGCTTTTCCGATGACATCGATAATTTTATTACGGTCGAAATCTGCCGCCACTTCGCCGCGGACTGGAACGATGCGACTCTGATTTCGCTCGCCGGTCCCCAAGTAGAACGGCACTCCGGCGAATGAAACAAATTCCAATTCCTTTGCTCGAAAATCGGACCCCAGCCGGGCCAATGCTTCTTGCGGACCTACGGTGAAATCCGCGAGTTGGATTGAGGCGCCGCGTAGCGCTTCCGCCAGGCGAGCGCCGGTGCTGTCCCAGGTCTCCCCTTGCAGCCTGGGGAACGGATCCATGGAGAGCATTCCGCTGAAGGCCCAACTGCAGGCCAGCAGCCCGAAGATCAGGCCCAGAATCGAATGCCAGCGCTTCTGGCCGCTGTACGGCAGGCTCGATGGCGCCCCCTTATGGAGAAATCTCTTTGACGGGGAGTACACCGAAGTGCCGATGATAATTCCGAAAAACGCCGCAACGGTTCCGAGGCCAGAAGCCCAGATCACGATCCGGGCCCATACGCTCGCATGCTTGCGCAACGGGGTGAAGTAAAGCCAGTGCGGAATGGCGCCGAAATACGCGCCCATGCGGGAAGCGCGAGTGGTGTATTGCTCAACGTCACCCGTCACGGTGGAGACGTACACCTGCTCGCCGTCCGGCCAACTGTACTTGCGCATGGGCCGGAGGTCTTGGAAATTTTCAGACACGGTCCACTGATCTTCTTCCGTGTTCTCCTCGACCTTGGCGTCTGCCGGAGGCTGTCCAGTCCACGCTGAGGCGAGACGGAGGGTCATCTCGGGCGGAAATTCCGTCTCCGTCTGCCCGTCCATCGCAGAGACGATGGACTCGGAGTCGCCAAAACGGAATCTGTACGCCGGCCGGCCGTCAAATGTGCCAAGCTTCACGAGGTCGGGCTGAAGATCCGTTTGCAACCGTGCGTAAGCTTCCTGCGGGGAAAGCCGAATCCCGGCCGCATCCAACACCGGGGCCCGGCTCAAACGGTCTGCCTCCGACACAACAGGATAGTCCCAATACATCAGGACGATTCCGGACGCAAACCAGGACAGAAAGAGCAGGCAGAGACTCACGCCCATCCATCGATGGACAAGGATGAGCGCCTGCTTGAATTGGGCTGCTGGGTGAAACATGGATGGAGGCCCGCCCCCCGCCCGGTGTGATCGATGACAACCGAATTCGAACGATCAAGGCGCACCAGCCTATATCATCGGCGCCAAAAATCAAAACGGGCCTTCCGGCAAAGCAGGATACCCACTGATTCTTTTTCGGTTTATGAGGCCACCCAGCTTCAACGGCCTCCCCCGAGCACATTGGCATCCTCTCGAAGGAAATCGAACGCGGCGCGATTGCGGGCGCGCCGCAATCCCACATCACCCACCAAGGCGGTCTTACCCGCCCGTTCATCTGCTTTTGTGCATTAACGCCGCCGTTATACCAATTCTGCCGTATATGTGTTATGTGGATTGCTGCGTATATTTTTTCCAGTAGCTCCGAGCCTACGGATCTAATGGGCGAGGTTTCGAGGAATTAACGAGAGGAGTCTCATGGCAGGCATGCGAATTCGAGTGTGGAAGTTTGCAGTTCTTTGCGGAACGGTTCTGTGTTTATGGCTAACTGAGGCCATTCCCGCCACAGCGGGCCCGTGTTCCGAGCAGGGTGAAGCGCCTGGAATTTTCGTGCCCGATCGGGGCTGCTTTAGCCTTGGGATTGGCTATCAGTATCAACATTATAATGTGCTCGGCACCAGATTCCACAACAACGGCTACAATGCGAGTTTTGGCATGCATTTATTCGATTTAGTTACCGGCGGTGCGGGGCGACTAACCGCTGGGATCGAGGGTGAAGCTGCATCAGGATTCGGCGGCCATACCGGAGGAAATCCTTCTCTGGAGGCGAAATCGTTTTTCCTGGGGGGCGGCCCGCACATCGCGCTGGAAAATGGGTCACGGTTCGAGCCCTGGATTCATGGATTGGTCGGTTGGGAGCGTCTGCGATTTACACAGACAGGAACTCTGGGCGCTAACTCTGCCCTGGGTTACATGGTCGGTGGAGGGCTGGATATCCGATTGGCCCAAAAAATCTCCTGGCGCATCCAGGGCGATTACCTGGGTACACACTTTCAGTCTGGCCTGCAATCCAATTACTCGACTGGGACGGGGATTGTTCTCCACTTCTAAGTCCCGCCACCGCTCCGTAGCGTGACACGCCAATCTCCACTGCAAACGGCCTGGACACGCTATACCTCGTTGGCGCCCGCGGAATGTTTCTCGGTTGGTCTGATCCCGCCATAGATAATGTGTGGCATTTAATGCGACGCATTATATCCTTGGGGAGAGGGAAACATATGGCACGACTGAAACCAATTCATCCAGGAGAGATTCTTCGGGAAGAGTTCATGACGCCGCTGCGCCTGAATCCGAACAAGCTGGCCCTGGCTCTGCATGTCCCTGCTCCGACCGTCTACGACATCGTCCACGAAGAGCGGGGCATCTCCCCTGAAATGGCCCTCCGGCTTGGACGCTTCTTCCGGACCACGCCCGATTTTTGGCTCAATCTTCAATCGGAATTTGATTTGCGGGTTGTGCGCCGCCAAAAGGAAGCAACCGTGAAGAGCCAGGTTCGCCCGCTCGATGAGTCGGCTTGGGCGTCCGGTTCTTCCTAAACGGCGGCGTGTGGCCGATCCCTCGCGGTTTTCGAGGGTGCGGAAGATTTGCTAATTCCAGGAAGGAAGTCAAAACCCCGACCCTTCCAGAGGCTGGAAGAGTCGGCCACCCGGAAAACCTAAACCGGAAACTCGGCGCCGACGAACTGCAGTGAGTTCATCCGATCGCAAGATTCCGTTAACTGAAAACATGCGGAAGGATTGGACAGCCGCCGAAGGAGTATCCCTCAACCAGTTCATTAATGTCGCCGTCGCTGAAAAAGTTTCGGCGGTGCGCGCCGAAGCAATCCTCCGCGTGGCCCCTGCCGGATTCCTGCAAATTCTGCACCAAGCGAGAAAACTAAAACCCATCTCATAAATCGTCCTTGTGGGTCGCGGCTTCAGCCGCGACATTCAGATACCCGAAAAACGAGGGCTTTAGCCCCTGACGGTCTACCGATCTTGAATGGCTTGCCATTTATGAGACAGTTTCTAAAATCTTCCGTGGGAAGCGGCTGTTTACAAGCGTGGCGGGGGGCCGGGCCTTTGAGTCGGGATTGAAGCCGCCAGTGCGCGACGCCTCGTAGTTTTCGAGGGGCCCGAAGATTTGTTTTTCCGGAAACGATGTCAAAACCCCGACCCTTCCAAATGCTGGAAGAGTCGCCCACCCGGAAAGCTTAAATCAGATACTCCTCGCTCACGCATTGCATCGGAAGGGTTGGCCACCCGCGAAGAGTCGGCCACCCGGAAAGCCAAAAACCAACCCGCCCCGCCCGCCTCAATACCAATCCGATGCGAAAATCTCAATTTCCTTGGGCTTGATGACCGGCTTAAGGTTATGTAGTTTTCGACTATCAACAATCGCGGCTGGATCGATTGCGGCTATCAACTTCTTGGACGTGATCCAACTGTTATTCCAAATGTCGACGCGCTCGCCTTCAACGAGTTTGCACAAGCTCTCTTTGTACTCGACACCAGAGTCAAAGGAATGACTGATTCTCTGAAGCCAGACCTCCATGTGGCCGGTGTTCGGAAGCTGAGACAGCTTCGCGTGAATCTTTTTAATCACATCGACTCGTTCGCCGTTGCTCCTAAGGGTGCTTAGGAGCTTGCTGATGATCGCGGCGCAAACCGGGAATGTGCGTGGGCTGCCGTAGGCGATATCAACAACAATGCTGATCAGAACACACGCATTCTGAACATGTTTTGCCTTGCTCAATCGCTCGTGGAAGTGCGTAAGAGCGACGGTAAGACTCCCAGCATTTGGGAAGTCGATCCCGTGCGCGTGGATGACGAGCAGATGCTTTTGTAGGTTACGGTCACCCTGCCTGCTGCGGAGCCATAACCGCTTATCAGGTTTCAAGGAGGCGCTGACGACTAGCGCTGATCCGCCCGTTTTTGACGTATTCAATTTTAAGCCGAGATCAATCAGAACTTCGGTTAGCGCTTTCAGGATTGCTTCGCCAACCTGCGGATTGTTCACAAATATTCTGTAGTCGTCACGGTACCGTAGGATACGATATTCTGTAACTTTGGCGGCGGCAAGCTGTTTACTCAGTTCAAGATCAGCGTAGCCAAGAACGAGTTCGGATATGAAGTCCATCAGTATCGAGCCTTGCGGGATACCGTTCGTCTGTCCGTGTCGCATGTCTTGAATGTGCGTATCGATGATATTGCCAATTAGTGTCTTATCTTTCCTTTCCTTCTTGGCCGTAGCCTTCCCATGAATCGCCCAAGCAATCGAATGTGTGTAGATCGCAGCGTAACAATCCGTGACGTCAGCGTGAAAGATATGCCCATACTCCAGCGCCAATTCGATAGAGCCCTGTTCGATGCCCTGCCACCAGTTGAGAAGTTGGGCTGCCTTGTCCCTGCGTTTCGATAATGATTGCAGCGGAATGCTTAAACATTTGAAATTCGGTGGGCGCTGAAACTCCTTGAATCGTTCGCGGATCACACTCCAGTGATCCTTTGAGGTCATCTCCTTTACGAGCGAAATGTAGAGGGCCGGGTGAATTAATTGGATCGGTCGCCAAGCATGCCGGCCATCTTTATTCGAAAGCATGGCGTAGTTTACGCCCTCCTGGTCTCGAGGATTCCCTGCGATACTTGCTAGCGGCTTACCAAGCAGCTCCTTAGAGACAGCAGAAAGCAGCTTGCCAAACTGGAAATAGACAGGCAAATCGACGTTGCAATAGCTCTCTGGTTTAAGCAGAAAGGCGCGGGCCTGCGCATAGGTCATTTCAAGAATGGAGCGCTCGGAGGAGCGTCTTGAGGCTGTTCTCATGTTCGTCATCAAAAGCCAAATCGGCACGACAACGTCATAGAGGGTGGCCCGGCCTATGTTTTGCGATCGTGTCGTTTGGTGTCGTCTCTGTGATTGTAATACTACTGTCATAGGTCCATGTAGAGTTAAGATTCCGACGCGCGGTTTCGGTTTTGACGTTGGACGAGTGGGGCGGGTGGCCCGGGCTTTATATTTGAACTTCGGGTGCTCCAGTCTTTGGGGTTTGAAGGCTGAGGCTTTTGACTCGATTCCCAAGGCCTCTATCAGCGCAATGGATCGATGCGAACCAGCCCCGATTTTTTCTTCGCGTGGAAGGAAAAACTGCTCGAGGGCCAGTCCACCTTGGATTCCAAATAAAAAATGGGCGGCCCAATCGATCGGGCCGCCCAAATATTGTTTCCGGTTGTGAACTTCTCGTTAGTCCGACCCACCCTCCGCCAGCGCATCCGCATCCTTGCGCAGGAAGTCGAGCGCGGCGGCTTCGTCGGCCGAGAGCTCGGCGGGAGGCATGATCTCCTCGGGCGGAGGCGGCGGAGGCATTTCGGTCAAGAGCTGGATGTTGCGGTAGCGCTCGAGGCCGGTGCCGGCCGGGATCAGGCGGCCCATGATGACGTTTTCCTTGAGGCCGCGCAGGTAATCCACCTTGCCGGCGACGGCGGCTTCGGTGAGGACGCGCGTGGTCTCCTGGAAGCTGGCGGCGGAGATGAACGAATCCGTCGAGAGCGAGGCCTTGGTGATGCCGAGGAGCAGCGGGCGTCCCGTAGCGGGGCGTCCACCCTCGCTGATGATGCGGTCGTTTTCCTCGCGGAAGCGGAACTTGTCCACCTGCTCGTCAAGGAGGAAGGCGGTGTCGCCGACGTCTTCCACTTTCACCCAGCGCATCATCTGGCGGACGATGGTCTCGATGTGCTTGTCGTTGATGTTGACGCCCTGCAGGCGGTAGACCTCCTGGATGGCGTTGACCAGATACGCCTGCGTGTACTTTTCGCCGAGCACGGCCAGCAAATCGTGCGGGTTGAGCGGGCCGTCAATCAGCGGCTCGCCCGCCTTGACGTGTTCGCCTTCCTGCACGTTGATGTGCACGCCGCGGATGATCGAGTATTCCTTCTGCGTCTTGCCGTCTTCCGATTCGACGTAAATCTTGCGCAGGCCCTTGCTGATTTCGCCGTACTTCACGACGCCGTCGATTTCGCTAATGACGGCGGGGTCGCGCGGCTTGCGGGTCTCGAAGAGTTCGACGACGCGCGGCAGTCCTCCGGTGATGTCCTTGGTCTTCGTGGTTTCACGCGGGATTTTCGCCAGCACGTCTCCCGGCTGCACCTCGTCGCCATCCTGCACCATCAAGTGCGCGCGGGAAGGCATGAGATATTTTTTCCGGGTACGGCCCTGAGAATCGCGAACCTGAATCGTCGGCGCGTGCTTTTCATCGCCCGGAGGCAGCGTGACGACCAGCTGCGACAGGCCGGTGACTTCGTCGACCTGTTCCTCGATGGTGATGCCGGGCTGGAGGTCCTTGAACTGGATGGTGCCTCCGGCTTCGGTGAGGATCGAGAACGTGTACGGGTCCCATTCGGCAAGAAGTTCGCCGAGCTTCACGGGCTGGTTTTCCTCGACGCGCAGGCGCGCTCCGTAGACCACGTGGTAGCGCTCCTTTTCGCGGCCCTTTTCGTCGACGATGGCAATCAAGCCGTTGCGGTTCATGGCGATCAGGTGCTCGCCGCGGCCGCGCACGACGTTCATATCAATGAAGCGGACGAAGCCGCTGTTGCGGGCCTCGAGCTTGGATTGTTCGGTGATGCGCGTGGCCGTTCCGCCGATGTGGAAGGTGCGCATGGTGAGCTGCGTGCCCGGCTCGCCGATGGATTGCGCGGCGATGACGCCGACGGCTTCGCCGAGTTCGACAAAGCGGCCCGTGGCCAGGTTGCGTCCGTAGCAGCGGGCGCAGGCGCCGCGCCGCGATTCGCAGGTCAGCACGGAGCGGATGTTGACGCGCTCGATGCCGGCGGCTTGCACGGCGTTGGCCAGTTCCTCGCTGATTTCCTGGTTCACGTCCACGATGATGTTGCCTTCGTAGTCCTTGATCTTGTCGAGAGAGACGCGGCCCACGATGCGGTCGCGCAGCGGCTCGACTTCGACGCCCGCCTCGGTGATCGGTTCGACGAAGATGCCGTCGGCGGTGCCGCAATCGATTTCGCTGATGATGACGTCCTGCGCCACATCGACGAGACGCTGCGTGAGGTAGCCGGAATCGGCGGTCTTGAGCGCAGTGTCAGCGAGGCCCTTGCGCGCGCCGTGCGTCGAGATGAAATATTGCAGCACGGTAAGGCCTTCGCGGAAGTTGGACGTGATCGGAGTTTCGATGACTTCGCCCGAGGGCTTGGCCATCAAGCCGCGCATTCCGGAGAGCTGGCGGATCTGCTGTTTCGATCCGCGGGCGCCGGAATCGGCCATGACGTAAATCGGGTTGATGACGCCTTCCTTATCCTGGTTCTCCATCGCTTTGAACATTTGTTCCGCGACTTTTTCGGTGATGTCGCTCCAGATGGCAACGACTTTGTTGTAGCGTTCGCCGTTGGTGATGGCGCCGTCCAGGTATTGCTGCTGCACCTTGACGACTTCCTTTTCGGTGTTTTCGACGAGCGAGAATTTGTCGCCGGGGATAACCATGTCGTCAATACCAATGGAGATGCCGGACTTGGTGGCGTACTGGAAGCCCAGTTCCTTCAGTTCGTCCAGCATCTGCACGGTGCGCTTCAATCCAAAGCGCAGGTAACAGTAATAGCAAAGCTGCTGCACGCCCTTTTTCTTGATCAGGCCGTTGATGAACGGCATTTCCTTGGGCAGGTGGTCGTTGAAAATCACGCGGCCGACGGTGGTGTTGATGAACTGGCGCTTCAGGGTGACGGATTCGGCGTGCGGCACGTCCTGATCGTCGTACGCTGCGGAAAGGTCGATCATTTCGCCTTCGTAGCGCAGACGGATCGGCGTGAGCAATTCGACTTCGCCGGATTCGAGGGCCAGGACGACTTCCTCGGTGTGGCCGAAGGCGCGGCCTTCGCCCTTGGCGCCGGGCTTGGCCTTTGTCAAGTAGTAAATGCCGAGAACCATGTCCTGCGTCGGAACGGCAAGCGGCAGTCCGTTGGCCGGCGAGAGAATGTTGTTGGCCGAGAGCATCAGTACGGAGGCTTCCACCTGCGCTTCGGGCGAAAGAGGAATGTGCACGGCCATCTGGTCGCCGTCAAAATCGGCGTTGAACGCGGTGCAAACCAGCGGGTGGATGCGAATGGCCTTGCCTTCGACGAGCACCGGTTCAAACGCCTGAATGCCCAGGCGGTGCAGCGTCGGAGCGCGATTCAAAAGCACCGGATGCTCGCGAATCACTTCTTCGAGAATGTCCCAGACCACGGCCTCCTGCTGCTCCACCATTTCCTTGGCCTGCTTGATGGTGGTGCAGTGGCCCTGCGCTTCGAGGCGATGGTAGATGAACGGCTTGAACAGCTCGAGCGCCATTTTCTTCGGCAGGCCGCACTGGTGCAGTTTTAGTTCCGGTCCGACCACGATGACGGAACGGCCCGAATAATCGACGCGCTTGCCGAGCAGGTTCTGGCGGAAGCGGCCTTGCTTCCCCTTGAGCGTGTCGGAAAGCGATTTGAGCGGACGGTTGTTGGTGCCGCGCAGGACGCGGCCGCGGCGCCCGTTATCAAAGAGCGCGTCCACGGCCTCCTGGAGCATGCGCTTTTCGTTGCGCACGATGACGTCCGGCGCGTGCAGCTCCATCAGCTTTTTCAGGCGGTTGTTGCGGTTGATGACGCGGCGATAGAGATCGTTCAAATCGGACGTGGCGAAGCGGCCGCCGTCCAGAGGGACCAGCGGGCGCAACTCCGGCGGAAGAACCGGAAGGACATCGAGAATCATCCATTCGGGGCGGTTGCCGCTCTTGCGGAACGACTCGACCACCTTCAGGCGCTTGGCGTACTTGATGCGCTTCTGCAGGCTGGGGTCAACCTTCATTTTTTCGCGCAATTCTTCGGAAAGCTTTTCCACGTCCACGCGCTTCAGCAGTTCCTTGATGGCCTCCGCGCCCATCTGCGCGCGGAATTGCCCTGGATAATCTTTTTGCAGCTCGCGGTATTTTTCCTCGGGGAGCATCTCGCGTTCCTTGATGCCGGGAACCTCGAGAGGATCGATGACCACGTAGCCCTCGAAATACAGGATGCGCTCGAGATCGCGCATGGAGATGTCGAGGAGGTAGCCGATGCGCGACGGCAGGCCCTTGAAGAACCAGACGTGCGAGCAGGGCGAAGCCAGCTCGATGTGGCCGAGACGCTCGCGGCGGACTTTGCTGAGCGTGACTTCCACGCCGCACTTGTCGCAGATCACGCCGCGGTGCTTCATGCGCTTGTACTTGCCGCAGAGGCACTCCCAGTCCGTGACGGGGCCGAAAATTTTGGCGCAGAACAGACCGTCGCGCTCGGGTTTGAAGGTACGGTAGTTGATGGTCTCGGGCTTGGTGACTTCGCCGTGCGACCAGGACCTGATTTTTTCCGGACTTGCCAGGCTGATCCGGATGGAATCAAAATCTGCAATTAAACTGGCACGATCATAAGGGCTGCTTCGATACAAGGTATGTCCCTCCTGCTCCTGTGAGTTTCACCGGAGCCATCCCGGCATGCCGGGAGTAAGAAAAGAAACCTGACTAATCCGCGGCCGGTTTTTCCGCGGCTTTTTGGCGCTTCATCAATTCCACGTCCAGGCAGAGCGATTGCAGCTCGCGGACCAGCACGTTGAACGATTCGGGGACGCCCGGCTCGATGCCCGGCTCGCCCTTGACGATGGCCTCGTAAATTTTGGCGCGGCCATAAACGTCGTCCGACTTCGCGGTGAGCAATTCCTGCAGGATGTGCGCCGCGCCGTAGGCTTCGAGCGCCCACACTTCCATTTCGCCGAAGCGCTGTCCGCCGAACTGCGCCTTGCCGCCGAGCGGCTGCTGGGTGATGAGCGAGTACGGCCCGATGGACCGCGCGTGGATTTTGTCGTCGACGAGGTGCGAGAGTTTCAGCATGTAGATGTATCCGACGGTGACAGCCTGGCCGAACTCCTCGCCCGTCATGCCGTCCCACAAAGTGATCTTGCCCGCGTTCGGCAGGCCCGCGACTTCGAGCAGGTGCCGGATTTCGGCTTCGCGCGCGCCGTCAAAAACTGGCGTGGCCATGGGAATGCCTTCGCGGAAGCTGTCGGCGTATTCGAGAAGCGTGTCGTCGTCCAGATCGGTGAGCGTCTTCCAGATGGCCGTGTCGGAAAACACTTCGCGGAACCAGCGGCGCAACGCCTCGGAGCGCTTGTTTTGATCGAGCAGGCGCGCCACGCTGCGGCCGAGTTCCTTGGAGGCCCAGCCGAGGTGGGTTTCGAGAATCTGTCCGACGTTCATACGCGACGGAACGCCGAGAGGATTGAGAACGATTTCCACCGGCGTGCCGTCCGGCAGGTACGGCATGTCTTCTTCCGGAACGATACGCGCGATGACGCCCTTGTTGCCGTGGCGGCCGGCCATTTTGTCGCCGACCGAAAGTTTTCGCTTCATGGCGATGTAGCACTTCACCAGCTTGATGACGCCGGGAGGAAGTTCGTCGCCCTTGCGGAGCTTTTCCTTGCGCTCTTCGGTGATCTTGCGCAACACGTCGATCTGCCGCGAGGTCATCTCCTCGATCTCGTCGATTTTCTCGATGAGCAGAGGATCCTTATCGGCAAGGCGCAGCCGCTTGAGGTTGCGCGTGGCGATCTTTTCGATGATGTCGCGCGTGAGCTCGGTGCCCTTGGTGATCAGGCGCTTGTTGGTCTTTTCGTCGTGCAGGTCGGCGGTCAGCGCCTTGCCTTCGAGCAGCACGGCGAGGCGCTTCAATCGCTCGTCGGTGAGGATGCGGATTTCGTCCGACAAGTTCTTTTCGAGCTTGAACACCTGCGCGGCTTCGATGGCCTTGTGGCGTTCGTCTTTTTCGGCGCCCTTGCGGCAGAAGATTTTCACGTCCACGACGGTGCCCTCGATGCCCGGCGGGCAGTAGAGGGATGCGTCGCGCACATCGCCGGCCTTTTCGCCGAAGATCGCGCGCAACAACTTTTCTTCCGGCGTGAGCGTGGTTTCGCCCTTGGGGGTGACTTTGCCGACCAGGATGTCTCCCGGCCGCACGGTCGCGCCAATGCGGATCACGCCGCTTTCATCGAGGTTGCGAAGGAACATTTCGCTGATGTTGGGAATATCGCGGGTGATTTCCTCGGGGCCGAGCTTGGTGTCCCGCGCCTCGATTTCGTATTCCTCGATGTGTATGGAGGTGTAGTAATCGTCCTTGACCAGTTTTTCGCTCACCAGGATGGCGTCTTCAAAGTTATAGCCGCGCCACGGCACGAACGCGACCAGCACGTTGCGCCCGAGCGCCAGTTCGCCGCGATCGGTGCACGGGCCGTCGGCCAGCACCTGGCCCTGACGGACGCGGTCGCCCACACGGACGAGCGGTTTCTGGTTGATGCAGGTGTTCTGGTTCGAACGCTTGAATTTGATGAGCTGGTAGATGTCCGCGCCCACTTCGCGTGAAAGAACGCCGGAGTGGTCGGACTCGACGCGGACGATGATGCGTTCGGAATCGACTTGATCGACGATCCCGTCGCGTCGGCAGATGACCACGGCTCCCGAATCGCGCGCAGTGACGCGCTCCATGCCGGTACCGACGAGCGGAGCTTCCCCGCGGATGAGCGGCACGGCCTGACGCTGCATGTTGGAACCCATGAGGGCGCGGTTGGCGTCGTCGTTCTCCAGGAACGGGATGAGGCTGGCGGCGACGGAGACGAGCTGTTTCGGCGAGACGTCAATGTAATCGACTTCGTCGCGCGATTTCAGGACGAAGTTTCCGGCCTGGCGGCAGTTCACGAGTTCGGTGGTGATGCGCCCGCGCTCGTCGAGCGGCACGTTGGCCTGCGCCACGACGTAGCGGTCCTCTTCCCAGGCCGAGAGATAGAAACAGTAGGGGTCGTTCGTGACTTTGCGGCGCTTCAGTTCCTCGTTCACCGCTTCCACTTTGTCCCGCTCGATAATTTCACCGGCCTTGAATTCGCTTTCACCCGAGTTGACGATCATCACGTAGTCGATCACGCGGCCGCCCTTCACCTTGCGGTAGGGCGACTCGATGAAGCCGAATTCGTTGATGCGCGCATAGCAGGACAGCGAGCTGATCAAACCGATGTTCGGACCTTCCGGCGTTTCGATCGGGCAGATGCGCCCGTAGTGCGTGGGGTGAACGTCGCGGACCTCGAACCCGGCGCGTTCGCGCGAAAGCCCGCCCGGCCCGAGGGCCGAGAGGCGCCGCTTGTGGGTGATTTCGGAAAGCGGATTGGTCTGGTCCATGAACTGAGAAAGCTGCGAGCTGCCGAAAAATTCGCGGATCGCGGCCATCACGGGCTTGGCGTTCACCAGATCGTGCGGCATGGCGGTGGACATTTCCTGGTACACCGACATTTTTTCCTTGATGGCGCGTTCCATGCGGACGAGGCCGATGCGGAACTGGTTTTCGAGGAGCTCACCAACCGCGCGCACGCGGCGGTTGCCGAGGTGATCGATGTCGTCGAGCGTGCCGATATTCTTGCGCAGCTTCATCAGGTAACGGATGGCCGCGACGAAGTCCGCGGCGTCCAGCGTGCGCGTGTTGAGCGGCGTCTCCAGGCCGAACTTGATATTGAATTTCAAGCGGCCCACGCGGCTGAAATCGTACTTGCGCGGGTCGAAGAACATCCCGTTGAACAACGCCGTGGCCGTTTCGAGAGTCGGCGGATCGCCGGGGCGCAGCTTGCGGTAAATTTCAATCAGCGCCTCGCGCGGAGACTTGATGGCGTCTTTGTCCAGCGTGCGCGAAAGCACCACGCCGACGTCGTCGCGATCGGGGAAAAAGATATCCACGCTGGCGATGCCCGCTTCGGCGAGCGAAGTCCAGATTTCGGCGGTCAGCGGCTTGTTGGCTTCGAGCAGGACTTCTCCGGTCTGCCGGTTCACCAGATCGGCGACGGAGTAGGCGCCCTCGAGATCGGCGACGGAAACGTGCGCGGAGGGCACCTTGGCCTTGACCAGTTCCTTGTACAGCGCCTCGGTGATGCGCTTGTGCGCTCCGACCAGCACTTCGTCGTTCCGGGGATTCTTGATTTCGTGCGACAGCTTGCGCTCGATCAGCCCTTCGGATAGATTCCAGCGCAGGTCGCCGTCGCGCAGCGTGATGCGCTCGACCTGGTAGAAAGTGCGCAGGATTTCCTCGTTGGACTTCATGCCCAGCGCGCGCAGGAAGATCGAGCCCAGGAACTTGCGCTTGCGGTCAATGCGCACGTACAGAATATTCTTGGTGTCATACTCGAATTCGACCCACGAGCCGCGATAGGGAATGATTTTTCCCAGGAAATAGCTGCGGTTGTTGGCCGATTCGTAAAATACGCCCGGCGAGCGGTGCAACTGGCTGACGATCACGCGCTCGGTGCCGTTGATGACGAAGGTGCCGTTGTCGGTCATCAGCGGAATGTCGCCGAAGAATACTTCCTGCTCCTTGATGTCGCGGATGTTTTTTGCGCCGGTGTCCGGATCTTTGTCGTAGATGGTGAGACGGATGGTGACCTTGAGCGGCGCGGCGTAGGTCATGCCGCGCTCCTGGCACTCGTTCACGTCGTACTTCAGCTGCATGCCGACCGGATCGCCGCACTTTTCGCAGAAGGTCGGCGTATTCTTGTTGAACGTGCCGCACTTGGTGCAAAGCACGTCACCTGTCTGGTAGGGATTGGTGACGACCGAAGCGCCGCAATTGCGGCAGGTGGCGCGCAGGTGGTGCAGCCCCTTCAGGTTGCCGCACTTGCATTCCCAATTCCCGATGGAGTAGTCCACGAAATCCAGCTGCGACAGGCCGCGGAAATCCTGAATCGGAAACACCGAGGTGAACACCGATTGCAGGCCGCCGTCTTCGCGCTCGGACGGAAGCAAATCCATCTGCAAAAATCGCTGATAGGAATTCTTCTGAACCTCGATCAGGTTCGGAATTTGGATGGAGCTCCGGATCTTGGAAAAATCCAGGCGCTCGCGCTCTCGCATATGATGATTCCCGTTTCCATTCGGCATGCTATGACCTCATAAACTGCGCAGGGTTGGGCCGAAACGCCGATAGGCGGCATGGCAGACACCGCCGCCCCGGGTCCCGGCGGGACCGAGTCAAGGTTGACAAATCACGTTTTGAATCTTGCGTAAGCAAACCCCTCAGGGCGCGGCAGATCCGACCAGGTCGGGTCGCCTCGCGCCGGAAGTGCTGGGTCACTTCAATAGCGTTACTTCACTTCGACTTTGGCGCCAACGTCCTCGAATTTCTTCTTGATCGTGGCCGCCTCGTCCTTGTTGACGCCTTCCTTGATGGGCTTGGGTGCGCCGTCGACCAGGTCCTTGGCTTCCTTCAGGCCCAGGCTGGTGACCTCGCGGACCGCCTTGATGACGTTGATCTTGTTCGCGCCCACATCCGTGAGCACGACTGAGAACTCCGTCTTCTCCTCGGCCGGAGCCGCTCCGCCCGCCGCCGCGCCGCCCGCCACCATCACCGGAGCCGCTGCCGCCGCCGAAACGCCGAAGGCCTCTTCCATCTTCTTCACCAGGTCCGCCGCTTCGAGAAGGGTCAGGCCCTTGATTTCTTCCAGGATTGCTTCCACCTTATTTGCCATTTCTGTGTCCTCTCCTCATTAGATGCAAATTAGATTCTTTACTGAGCCGTTTCAACCGGCGCCGGAGCAGAACCCGGTCCGAACTTGTTGGCCTTCACCGCCTCGCTGACCGTAACGGCCAGATTGCGGTTGACCGCGGCCAGCGCGGACGCAATGCGCTGCGCCGGCGCGTTGACCAGAAACATGATCTTGCTGATCAATTCTTCCTTGGAGGGCAGCGAGGAAAGCTGCTGAATTTCCGCGATCGAAAGCACGCGCCCTTCGACGATTCCGGCGCGAAATTGAAAGGCCGGAACGTCCTTGGCGATTTTTGTAAGCGCCTTGGCGAGGGAGACCGGGTCGGTCGCCGTGTAGGCGATGGAATTGGTTCCTGTCAGGTTTTTCAGCAGCGGCTCGATGGGCGTGCCGGAAGCGGCGCGCTCGGCCAGCGTGTTTTTAACGACCTGGTAATGCCCGCCGACCCGCTCGACGGCGCGGCGCAGCTTGTTGTCGTTTTCCACCGTGATGCCCTGGAAGGTAGAAAGGATCACGGTCGAAACGGTCGCCAGTTGGTTTTTCAGTTTGTCCAGATCTTCCTGTTTTTCACTGCGCTTTTTCATGGCCTGCTCCGAATTCTCCTGCTGCGTTTGCCGTGCAACGGCGCGAATTTCCCGCGCCGCTTCCGCTTAGGCCGCGACGGCGGATTCGACTTCCGCGTCGTCGATGGTTACGCCCGGGCCCATGGTGGACGTCAGCGTGACTTTCTTGACGAATTTTCCCTTGGCCGCCGCGGGCTTGGCTTTGATAATCGCTCCGATCAGCGCGTGCGCGTTTTCGGCAAGCTTGGCCGCGTCGAAACTGACTTTGCCGATCGGCGAGTGGATGATGCCCTGCTTATCCACGCGAAACTCCACTTTTCCGGCTTTGATTTCCTTGACCGCCTGCGCGACTTCAAACGTCACCGTACCGGTTTTGGGGTTGGGCATCATGCCCCGCGGGCCGAGCACTTTTCCCAATCGCCCGGCGGAGCGCATCATGTCCGGCGTGGCGATCACCGCATCGAAATCGGTCCAGCCTTCCTGAATTTTCTGCACCATGTCCTCGCCGCCGACGAAATCCGCGCCGGCATCCTGCGCCTCGCGAACTTTTTCGCCCGAGGCGATCACCAGCACGCGCTTGGATTTTCCCAGGCCGTGCGGCAGGACTACGGTGCCGCGGACCATCTGGTCGGATTGCTTCGGATCGACGCCGAGGTTCGCGACCAGCTCCACGGTTTCGTCAAACTTGACGAAGTGGGCTTTCTTGATGGCCTCCGCGGCTTCGGCAAGTTTGTAAGGACGCGCTTCGATCTGCGCGCGCGCCTTGGTGATATTTTTCCCGGGCTTCTTGGCCATGCGTTCTCCTACCCTTCCACTTCCAGACCCATGTTGCGCGCCGTGCCCATCACCGTGCGCATGGCCGAGTCCAGATTTGTGGTGTTCAAGTCCGGCATTTTGGTCCTGGCAATCTCCTCGACCTGCTTGCGCGTCACCTTGCCGACCTTGGTGCGATTCGGTTCGGCCGAGCCCTTGACGATTCCGGCCGCGCGCTTCAGGAGCTCGGAAGCCGGAGGCGTCTTGGTGATGAACGTGAACGTGCGGTCGCTGTAGATTGTGACCAATGCCGGAATAATCATGCCATCGGGTTCTTTGGCAGTCTTGGCATTGAACTGCTTGACGAAATCCATGATGTTCACGCCCTGCGGACCGAGCGCGGTGCCGACGGGCGGCGCCGGAGTGGCTTTGCCAGCCGGCAATTGCAATTTTACGGTTGCTTGAACTTTCTTGGCCATCCCAGTTCCCCTGTTCCCGCTCGTTCGCGAATGCCTCGCAGCACTCGACGGATTTCCCGTTCCCCTCGGTTCGCATTGTAGGGCCGCGCTTCAGCCCGGCCGTAAACGCCAGCCTAATATCGGCTTTAGCCGTCGAAGCGTCGGGACGCAGCCTGCGGCCTTGCTACGCCATCTTTTCCACTTGCACGAAATCGAGTTCCACCGGCGTGGAGCGCCCGAAAATGGTGACGGAAACTTTCAGCGTGTTGCGATCCGCGTTCACGTCGTCGACCACGCCCGTGAAATTCGCGAACGGCCCTTCGATGATGCGCACCTGCTCGTTGCGCTCGAACACCAGCTTGGGCTTGGGCCGGTCCGCGGAGGTGGTCACGCGGTGCAGAATTCCTTCCACTTCCGTTTCCGAAAGCGGCGTGGGCGTTTCGCCGGAACCGACAAATCCGGTGACTCGCGGCGTGTTGCGGACGACGTGCCAGGTGTAATCGTCCATGTCCATTTCCACCAGGACGTAGCCGGGATACAGCATGCGCGAAGAAACGACTTTCTTGCCGCCGCGAACTTCCAGCACATCCTCGGTCGGAATCATCATCCGGCCGATCTTGTCCTGCAGCCCGAAAGCCGCCACGCGGCTTTCCAGGCTCTCCTTCACCTTCTTCTCAAATCCCGAATAGGTGTGTATGATGTACCACTGCTTTTCCATTTCCAACGGATACCTCAGTGCCCGAAGAATTTGATAATGCGCTGCACCAGCCAGCTGACGCCGCTATCCACGCCAAAGAAAAAAACTCCGAAAAACGCGACGGTCACCATCACCACCCAGGTGGTCACAAACACTTCGTGCCGCGTCGGCCAGGTCACCTGGCGCATTTCGACGCGCACCTCGTGCAGAAAACCGCGCCAGCGGCGGGGATGCTCCGCGAGGCGGGCAAAATAGCCCAGCATCTCTATTGGTGAGCCGCGCCCCTCTGTCTCATCGCTCTTCAATTTTCCCGCCTGCGTGGCCATCGCTCGCTTCTCTCTCCGCCCTCAACCCGTTCCTTGCCGCATACTTTCCGCGTCTTCCATCGCCTGCCAAAGTGGCAGGGGAGGAGGGATTCGAACCCCCACTCTCGGTTTTGGAGACCGATGGTCTACCGTTGAACCTACTCCCCTACTAAAATTAAAAAGGCCTTACTTCACTTCTTTGTGGCCTGTGTGCTTGCGGCAGGCCTTGCAAAATTTCTTTGTCTCCAAGCGGTCGGAATGTTTCTTCCGATTCTTGGTGGTCGTGTAATTCCGGTTTTTGCAATCGTTGCACTGCAGCGTGATGATCTCGCGCATAAGATTCCCTCTGGCCTACTCGATAATTTCAGTTACCGCTCCGGCGCCGACGGTGTGGCCGCCTTCGCGAATCGCGAAGCGCAACCCCTTCTCCAGAGCCACCGGCGTGATCAGGCTGATTTCCGCCGATACGTTGTCTCCCGGCATCACCATTTCCACGCCGTTCGGCAGCTTT
>DATHPN010000113.1:0-33074 GCA_035483715.1 Candidatus Acidiferrum sp. | reverse complement strand
GTAATCGAGTTCCAGCTTGGCGTAAATTTCTTCCTCGGTCGCGCGAGCCACGGGCCGCTCGCCCTTCAGCGTCGCGAGCGCGTATTCGTTCAGCGTAAAGCCCATCTTGTTCGCACGGCCGCGTAAGGCGACGTTGTGCTCCTTCGAACCCGTGAAATAAAGCAGGGCGGCGCCAAAGCTTTCCTTTTCAAGAATTCGAACGTCGACTTGCATCCCACTTTTCAGAAGGAAACTGACCTTGTTCTCCCCGTGCGCCAGCTTCTGATCGATTTCAGGGAATTTGAGAATGTGCTGCGCGATCGATTCCACTGATCTCGGTGTGTGCTTTCCCGGAGAGATGGTGACCAGGAGGTCGAGGTCGCCAACGGTTTCCTTGCCGCGCCGCAGTGATCCCGCGGGCGTAACAGCCTCGATGGGCTTGCCGAATGCGCCGATGTAAGTAGCGATCTTCTCGGCTTCCTCCGCGGCCACATCGATGTGGAATCGCCCTGCGGATTTCTTGTGCACCTCAATCGCCTTCAAAATATTCTCTTCGCTTTTTTCTCCGAACCCGGCCAGATCGCGCAACTTGCCTTCGCGCGCCAGTTTTTCCACTTGCTCCACTGATCCGGCCTTGAATGTTTTCCAGAGAAACGCGACTTTCTTCGGCCCGAGCGACTGCAAATCAAGTAGACGGAGAATCGTTTCCGGATATTTTTTAAGCAGCTTGGTGCGCAGGGAATAGTGGCCGGTCTTTAAAATTTCCTGAATGTGATCAGCCATGCCGTCGCCGACGCCGGGCAATTCCATCAGCTTGGCGCGGTCTTTCGCCAGCTCTTCGATGGATTCGGGGAGGCTGCTCAGAAGTTCCGCGACGCGCTCGTAGCTGCGGTAGCGCCCAATCATGGCGCCGTCGATTTCCAGGAGTTGCGCCGTTTCCCGCAGGATGCGGGCGACTTCACGATTTTCCATGTGCGTGTCCCAGGCTAATTGAGTCGGTGCGAGAACTCGGTTTCGGCTTGTGTAGCGCCCTCCTGAAGGCGGGCGCTACAACAGCAGCAAATCAAATACCCTGCCGTGGGTCTTACTGGTCCAGGATGTAAGCGAACATCAGCGGCGCAACGATCGAAGCGTCGGATTCGATGACGAATCGCGGCGTGGCCGCTTCCAGTTTTCCCCATGTGATTTTTTCATTGGGCACCGCGCCGCTGTACGAGCCGTACGATGTGGTGCTGTCGGAAATCTGGCAAAAGTAGCCCCACAGGCGGCATTTCTCGCGCAGGTCCTGGGTGATCAGCGGGACGACGCAAATGGGAAAGTCTCCCGCGATGCCGCCGCCAATCTGAAAGAAGCCGATCGAATCCGCTGCGGAATTCTGTCGGTACCACTCGATCAGACAGGCCATCTGCTCGACGCCCGACTTGACCACTTGAAACGTGGAAACGTCCCCGCGAACCACGTTGGCCACAAAAATATTTCCCAGCGTGGAGTCCTCCCAGCCCGGAGTAAAAATCGGAAGATTCTTCTCGCAGGCCGCGATCACCCAGGAATCCTTGGGATCAATCTGATAGGACTCCTTGATGAGACCGCAACGGATGAGCTGGTACATATATTCGTAGGGGAAGTGACGCTGCTTTTCTTTGTCTGCTTTTTGCCACAGCTTCAGCACCTGGCGCTCGATCCGGCGCATGGCCTCTTCTTCCGGGATGCAGGTGTCGGTGACGCGGTTCATTCCGTGATCGCGCAGGGCCACTTCTTCGGCGTCGCTCAAGTTGCGATAATTTGGCACGCGTTTGTAATGGTCGTGCGCGACAAGATTAAAAATATCCTCTTCCAGGTTCGCTCCTGTCGTGCAGATGCCGTGCACCTTGCCCTGCCGGATCATTTCCGCGAGCGAGATGCCCAGTTCCGCGGTGCTCATCGCTCCCGCCATCGTCAGGAACATTTTCCCGCCGCGCGCAAGATGCGCGATGTACGCCTCCGAAGCGTCCACGACCACCGCCGCATTGAAATGCCGGAATTGGTGCTTGACGAAATCTCGTACGCTCATGTCCGCCTTTCTCTCCGAAATATTTTCTCGGAGAACATACTTGCGCAAATCCTATGCTACACGCGCCCATGTTTCAAGCGAAGAACATCAATTCCCAAAAATATTTTTTCCGAAGTGAATTGTCAATAGGCGGCGCAGGAAAGAAAACATGAAAGGATGTGGTCCGCGGAACGCAAAAAGAAAAGCGTTCAGATCCCGAAAATCCAACATTGTATTTAAAATCTCAAATCTCAAATCTCAAATCTCAAATCTCAAATCTCAAATCTCAAATCTCAAATCTCAAATCTCAAATCTCAAATCTCAAATCCTCCCCCTCCCCAGCCAGCTCACAGTCAGCGGGTGCGCCTCAGAAACCACGCGTAGTACAGAATTCCGCAAATGGATTTTGCATCGTGCAATGTTCCCCGCTCGATCATCTTTTCCGCTTGCTTCAAGGTGAAGATTCGCGGCGTGATCTTTTCGTCTTCTTCCGGCTGCGCCTCTCCCTCCGTGAGCCCTTCCGCCGCGAAGATCCACATCCACTCGTTCACAAATCCGGGCGTGGGAACAATGCGCATCAATTTGCGAAGGCGGGCGGCCGTGTATCCGGTTTCTTCGATGAGTTCCCGTCGCGCAGCGGCGGCCGGGCTTTCGTCCGGTTCCTTGCGCCCGGCCACCAGTTCCCACAGAAATTCTCCGACCGAGTGCCGGTACTGGCGGATGAGAAGGATGCGTCCATCCTTGAAAATAGGAAGGACCACGACGGATCCCGGATGCTCGATGATATCGCGCTCAACTTGCACGCCGCCCGGTTCGATCACCGTGTCGCGCTGCAGGCTAAATACTTTCCCTTGATACAGAACTTCACTCTTGACAATTTGTGCGCGTTTGGTTGGCAACTCAGCTCCCGCTGGCATGGTTTGAACCGTGTAGCGTGCGTCCACCGCGGCCGGCGCGCCAGCGTTTGAAATTCTAGCAGGGAAGCGCCCTCTCCGCTGGTTGTACACGAGGGAGGGGTCGCATATACTCTGTCCGCGTCCTTGGGCGCTCCTTCATGCCAATCAACACGCTCATCGTCGACGACGAGAAGCCCGCGCGTGACGAATTGGCTTTCCTGCTGAAAAGTTTTCCCGACGTGCACCTCGTCGGCCAGGGCAAGAACGGCGTCGAAGCGCTGGCTCTCATCAAGGAACATTCGCCGGACCTTGTGTTTCTCGACGTGCAGATGCCGGGCCTCAACGGCTTCGGCGTGATCAAAAGATTGATGGATCGCAAAGGAAAACTTCCTCAAATCGTTTTCGCGACGGCCTACGACAACTATGCCGTGCAGGCCTTCGAAGTGAACGCCATCGATTACGTCCTCAAGCCGATTGAGAAGAACCGGCTAGCGCGCGCCATACAGCGCGCCAAGAAAGCGCTGGAGGCGGAAGCTTCGCCGAGCGAGCGCCTGGAGACGCTCGTCAATCAAATGGGCTCGGCGAAAGCGCCTCCGGTAAAATTGCTGGTGAAAACGCAGCAGCGCCTGTTTCTGGTGGACGCCGAGGATGTGATCTTCGCTTCCATCGAGGACGGCTCCATTACAGTGGTGACGCGGGAGGTCGAAGGCACCTCGAATTACCGCACCATTGAGGAATTGCAATCCACGCTCGAGTCGGACATTTTCTGGCGCGCGCACCGCTCCTACCTCGTTAACATCAACCACATCAAGGAAGTTGTCCCGTGGTTCAAGTCCAGCTACATGCTCAAAATGGACGACAAGCGCGCCTCCGAAGTCCCCGTCAGCCGCGCGCAGACGCGGCATCTCCGCGAATTGCTGAAGATGTAGATTTTGTAGGATAGACTTTAGTCTGTCTGGTTTTGTTTTCTGCGGAGTTGGCAGAAGTCGAAAGAAGACAGGCTGAAGCCCGTCCTACTTGTGCTAGCATCGCTTTTGCCCGCGACACGATGGACTTTTCCCTCAACGACGATCAACGCCTGATCCGAACTACCATCCGCAAATTCATGGAAGCCGAGGTGCGCCCGTCGATCCGCGCGCGCGACCGCGAAGAGAAATTTGCCGCCGACGAACTTCGCAAGCTCGGCGAACTCGGCTGCTGCTGCATGTTGATTCCCGAATCCTGGGGAGGCTTGGGCGCGGACACCATTTCGTACGTCCTGATGCTCGAGGAAGTCGCTCGCGTGGACGCCGCGATGGCCGTGGCTTTGAGTGTCACCAATTCGCTCGCCGTATTGCCGGTCTTTAAATATGGAAGCGAGCAGCAAAAGCAAAAATACCTGTCGAGTCTGGCGCACGGAGAAACCCTCGGCGCGTTCTGCCTGACCGAACCGCAAGCGGGGTCCGACGCCGCCGCGATCGCTACGTCCGCGGCCCGTCACGGCGGCGCGTATCTCTTGAATGGGACGAAATCGTGGGTCACTAACGGCGGAGAGGCCGGTCTTTACCTCGTGTTTGTAAAAACGGATCCGTCGGCGGGTGCAAAGGGCGTAACGGCATTTCTGGTCGAACCCTCATTTCCCGGTTTTCGAGTGGCGCGCTACGAGGATAAGATGGGTCTGCGCACTTCGCGCTCGGCCGAAATCACCTTCACGGATTGCGAAGTCCCGGAAGCGAATCGCCTGGGTGAAGAAGGCCAGGGCCTGAAGATTGCGCTGGAACTATTAGACGGAGGCCGCGTCGGAATCGCGGCGCAAGCCGTCGGAATCGCGCAGGGAGCGCTCGAAGCGTCGGTGGCCTACGCTAAAGAGCGCCGCGCATTTGGGAAAACCATCGGCGCCTTCCAGGCTGTACAATGGATGCTCGCCGACATGCAGACGGAAATCGAAGCCGCGCGAACCCTAGTGCACCACGCCGCGTGGATGCGCGACACGCGCGCGCCGCGCCTGGGCCCCTATGCCTCGCGGGCAAAATTGTATGCGGGAGAAATGGCGAATCGCGCCGTCTACAAAGCCGTGCAAATCCACGGCAGCCTCGGCTATTCGCGCGAGTCCGACGTTGAGCGAATGTATCGCGACGCCCGCGTCATCACGATCTACGAAGGCACCAGCGAAATCCAGCGTATGATCATCGCGCGCGACCTGTTGAGCACGACACACGGGGCATGAGTGTGAAATACAAGGTTTGTACGGCACGGCTTCAGCCGTGCCGTAATTCGGCTGGATGCGGCCGGCTTTAGCCGCTGGCCCTTTAACTGGGATTAGGAGAACCGAATCGAGTGACGGATTCCTCGCACAAAAAGCGCGTCCTAAGCGGCATGCGCCCCACCGGGCGTCTCCACATCGGCCACTACTTCGGCGCCCTCGAAAATTGGGTCAAGCTTCAGAACGATCCGCAATACGAATGTTTTTTCTTCGTTGCCGATTGGCACGCGCTCACGTCGGACTACGCCGATACGTCGCAAATCGCACAGAATACGATCGAAATTGCCATTGACTGGCTGGCCTCGGGCCTCGACCCGGCCAAGTCCACTTTGTTCCTGCAGTCTTCCGTTCCAGAACACGCCGAGCTTCAGTTGCTGCTCTCGATGGTGACGCCGCTCAGCTGGCTCGAGCGCGTCCCCACTTATAAAGAAGCGCTCGACAACGTCCACGACAAGGACCTGCACACATTCGGTTTCCTCGGGTATCCGATTTTGCAGTCAGCGGACATCGTCATTTACGACGCCGACCTCGTCCCGGTTGGTGAAGATCAAGTCGCTCACATCGAACTGTCCCGGGAAATCGTGCGGCGGTTCGATTTCTTTTACGGTTTCCGAATCAAGCCGGAATTATTCGAGCCTGTATACCTCCAGATCCTGGCGCGGCACGTACACGATCCCAAGATCCTGCCCTCGAACGGGAAGCTGTTCACGGAAAAGCAAAAGAGGGAAGTGGCCGATCTTCTCCGAAAGCAAGCACTAGAACAGGGAGTCGAAAACTTTCTCGATTCGCTTAAGGAGTACGGCCACTTTTTCAGCCGCTCGACAATTCTTCGCGAACCTGGCTCATTGCTTACCCGAACGCCGCGCATTCCCGGAACCGACGGCCGGAAAATGTCCAAGAGCTACGGCAATTTCATTTCGCTCAGCGAATCCGACGAGTCCATCCGCACAAAATCGCGCGCTATGATTACCGACCCCGCGCGCAAACGCCGCACTGATCCCGGCAATCCCGACATTTGTCCCGTGTACGACTGGCACAAATTATTTTCTCCGCCGGAAACCCTCGAATGGTCCGCGGCCGGTTGCCGCACCGCGGGCATCGGCTGCATCGAATGTAAAATGGCCATGGCCGACAATCTGATCAAGTGGATCGAGCCGGTTCGCGCCCGTCGCGAAGAATACGCCGCGCATCCGGACAGAGTATTGCGAATACTCGATGAAGGTTCGATAAAGGCGCACGAAGTCGCACAAAAAACGATGGCGCGCGTCCGCGAAGCCGTGTTCAACTGGAAAGAGAAGCGCGAAGAACTTCGAGCGCCTCGCGTCGTGGGAAAGAGTTGACGCTAGCAGGCCCACGGCTAAAGCCGCTCTTGTCGCGGAATCTCAACGGCAAGGCTGAACAGGCTGCGGCAAAAGTAGTTTATTTTGTCATTCCGAGCGGAGCGAGGAATCTCTCTTCGATTTGGCCCGATAAAAAGAAAGAGAGATTCCTCGCTTCGCTCGGAATGACAATATTCTGGAAGGTTTTTTTTCGCAGCCTGTAAAGCCGTGCCATTAACGGCCGGCAGCAGAGCGGCTTTAATTGCTGGCTCCAGCAGGCGGAGACCGATATTGTCGGCGAGGAAATAAAATGGCGTCACCTTATAAAATTCATTTAGACATGTACGACGGCCCGCTCGATCTCCTGCTCGATCTGATCAAGAAGCAGGAAATCGACATTCACAACATCCCGATCGCCAAGATCACCGGCCAGTACCTCGACTATCTCCACAAGCTCGAGCAGCTCGACATGGACATCTCATCCGACTTCATTTACATGGCCGCGACGCTCATCTACATCAAATCCAAAATGCTGCTGCCTCCCGATCCGCTGGCCGGCCCCGAGGAACTCGAAGATCCGCGCGCCGACCTCGTGCACCGCTTGGTCGAACACGAAAAATTCAAAAGCGCCGCGCAGCTCCTCCACCAGCGCCAGCAAATCGAGGAGCACGTCTGGTCCAAGCCGGACCTTACGCTGTACGAAGGAGAAGAGTCGGAAGGCGAGCTGATCGTTTCGCTTGTGGACCTGGTAAAAGTGTTTCAGCAGGTGCTCGAGCGCCGCAAAGAAGTGGTGAAGATTGAACTGCACCACGAACAATTCACCGTGGCCCAGATGATGGATTTGCTCCGCCAGCAACTGATTGCCGCCGAGGATGGCATTGACCTGATTTCCTTCTTCGAGTCCTGCCCGTCACGCCACGCCATGATCGTCTCGCTGCTGGCCGTCCTCGAACTCACGCGCCTGCAAGCGATCGTCCTGGTGCAGCAGGAATTGTTCTCAAAGATCTGGCTGCGAAAGCATAAAATGTTCGATGTGGTCTTCGCCGGCGGCGAATCGATTTCCGACACGCTGGCGGACTCACTTCGAGGAATTGACGAACAATACCCGGGCGCGGGCTCTACTCGTTTACCCTGAATCTCGAAGGGGAGCCCGCCGAAAGAATGACCATGAATCCCACGGAACTGAAGGGCGCGCTCGAGGCGATTATCTACGCCGCCGATGAGCCCGCCACGCTCGACCAGATCGCCAATGCCGTTGGCCAAGAGAAATCCACGGTGCGTGCAGCTCTCACCGAAATGATTGCCGCTTATGCCAGCGAGGATCGCGGCATGGAAATCCGCGCCGTCGCCGGCGGCTACAAGTTTTACACCAAGCCGCAGCACCACGAAGTCGTCCGCCGGTTTATCAAGAGCCTGCGCCCGCCGCTGCGCCTGACCATGCCCGCGCTGGAAACGCTGGCGGTCATCGCGTACCGCCAACCGGTCACGGGCCCGGAGATTCAGGAAATTCGCGGCGTGAATGTTTCCGGAGTGATCAAGACGCTGCTCGAAAAGCGCCTGATCGTGACTGCGGGCCGTAAGCCCGTCATGGGCCGTCCCATCATGTACCGCTCCTCCAAAGAATTCCTCATCCGCTTTGGCCTCTCGGATCTCGAAGAATTGCCAAGCCTGAAAGAATTTGAACAGCTCGCGCGCGCGGCTCTCGGTGCGGACGAAGGGATCGCGCCGGTGGAACCGGAGCAATCGGAACCGGTGAACGACGGGACAGCCGCGACGGGCGAACCTACGGAGGCAGCAGAGCCAGTGGCCGAGGCTAGCTTGGCTCAATTCTCGCAGGAAAAAACGGCAGCCACGGAAGCCGAACCAGAGCACTCCGAACAACCGAAGGCAGAAAGCGCTTCCTGAGTAAATCCATGCTTGAGCGGCTACAAAAGATAATTGCGCGCGCTGGAATTGCGTCGCGCCGCCACGCGGAAGACCTGATTCGCAGCGGGCAAGTGCGTGTCAACGGAGTGGTTATCACTGAACTCGGCGCCAAGGCCGATCCCGAACGCGATCGCGTCGAGGCCGCCGGCCGCGTCGCTCAAATTTCAGCGGCACAAGTGTATTTGCTGCTGAACAAGCCGCCGGAAGTGGTTTCCACGCTGGCGGACCCGGAAGGCCGGCGCACCCTGCGCAACTTTCTTGTGGGAGTATCCGAGCGCGTCTTTCCCGTAGGTCGTCTGGATTATGCCGCGGGTGGCGCAGTTTTTCTGACCAACGACGGGGACCTCGCCAGCCGAATGCTGAAAGCTTCGGCGTCCCTGCCCCAGACGTATTGGATCAAAGTGAAGGGCCGGCTCAGCGAAACGCAGCTCAAGAGTCTCGGGCAAGCGCTGCGCGGCAAGGTCTTTCCACTGCGCGCTCCTCACGCGGCCGGCAAAAATCCGCCGAATCCCTGGTACGAAGTGCAATTTTCCGGCGTTCGCCGCGACCTGCTGCGGCGGAATCTGTTGGTGATGGGCCATCCTGTCGAAAAGATGAGGCGCATGAAGCTGGCTTCGCTCGACGTCGACACCGTGCCGGAAGGGCAGTACCGGCAGCTCACCGCCCCGGAAGTTGCGAAACTGGTCCGCGCGGTGGAGCGCGCCCTGGCCGAACACAACCGTTTTCCGGTTGCGGCCAAGCCAAGGCGAGCGTGGCGCCCGCGGCGCGTCATGTCCAGGTAATCGCGCGGCTGAAAGCATTTCCATGGGAACGCCAGAAGAAAAATCAATCACGGAACTTCTTGCATCGGCAAAAACGATTGCCGTTGTAGGCTTGTCAGGCAAGCCCTATCGCGCCAGCTTCGGCGTATCCGAAACGCTGCAATCTTCCGGTTATCGCATTTTCCCTGTAAATCCCAAAGAAGAAGAGGTACTTGGCGAGAAATGCTACGCGTGCCTGGAAGACATTCCCGAAAAAATCGACATCGTGGATATTTTTCGCCGCTCGGAATTTGTGCCTGAAATCGTCGACGCCGCAATTCGCATCGGCGCGCGCGCCATCTGGATGCAGGAGGGCGTGGAAGACGAGCCATCCGCCGAACGCGCCCGCCGCGCCGGACTCTTCGTCATCATGGACAATTGCATCGCCAAGGAAATTTACAAACGCCGCAAGTAGGACAGGCTTCAGCCTGTCTGCTTTTCGTCCATGTCTTTAAACCACAAAAGACAGGCTGAAGCCCGTCCCACAAGAATCATTTCGTTTTTGTCGGGCTCTTAATGCGCCGAATTTCCTCCATGCGCTGTCTCAGCCGCGCTTCAAACCCCTGGTCCGTCGGCCGATAATAGGTTTTTCCCGTCAGCGATTCCGGCAGGCATTCCATGTCGGCCACTTTTTCTTCGACATCGTGCGCGTACTGATACCCTTTCCCGTACCCCATATTTTTCATTAGCCCGGTGGGAGCATTGCGCAGGTGCAGCGGAACAGGCTCGGTGCGTGTGCTCTCCAAATCTTTCGTCACCGAGCCGTAGCCGGTGTAGATCGCATTCGACTTCGGCGCAAGCGAAAGATAGACGGCGGCTTGCGCCAGAGCGAGATTTCCCTCCGGCGGCCCGACAAAGTCGGCTGCTTGCATAGCCGCAATCGTCACCGCCAGTGCGCCCGGTTCCGCAAGCCCGATGTCCTCACTGGCCATGCGCACGAGTCGCCGCGCGATGTACAGAGGGTCTTCGCCCGATTCAAGCATCCGCACCAGCCAGTACAGTGACGCGTCAGGATCGGAATTGCGCACGGATTTGTGCAGAGCCGAAATCAGGTTGTAGTGTTCTTCGCCGGATTTGTCGTACAGCAAAAATTTCCGTTGCAATAAATCGGCGAGTAGTTCCTTTGTGATCCTCCGCTCTCCCGATGCGTCCGGTTGCGCCGCGCGCGCTGCCGCCTCGAGAGTGTTGTACGCGGCGCGCGCATCTCCCCCTGAAAATACCGCGATATGCTGGATCGCCTCGTCACCAATCACGATCTTTTCGTTTCCCAGGCCGCGCACCGGGTCGGCGAGCGCGCGACGCAAGAGCGCCTCGATCTGCTCGGTGCTCAGAGCTTGAAGCACATAGACGCGCGTCCTTGACAGTAGCGGCGCGATCACTTCAAACGAGGGATTCTCCGTGGTTGCGCCGATAAAGATAATGTTTCCCGCTTCCACATGCGGCAGGAACGCATCCTGCTGCGCCTTGTTGAAGCGGTGCACTTCGTCGATGAACACAATGGTTCTTCGTCCGGCGTGCCGCGCGTGTTCGGCCGCGGCCATCACGTCCTTGATTTCCTTGATCCCGGTCAGCACGGCGCTGAACGCCGCGAACTCGGAGTGAGTCATTCGCGCAATCAGCCGCGCGAGCGTCGTCTTTCCGCATCCCGGCGGTCCCCACAGAATCATGGAGCCGATTTCGTCGTGCTCGATCTGCGTCCGAAGCGCTTTCCCCGGCCCAAGCAGAGCCTCTTGCCCCGTGAATTCGTCGAGCGTGCGCGGGCGCATGCGTTCCGCAAGCGGTTGGCCCGCACCGGTGTTTTCTTCGGGCTCGAGTTTTGCGAATAAGCTCAAGGTCGTTGCCCCGCGGCATTTCTTTGGCGCATGGCCTCGTACAGCAACACACTGGCGGCCATCGCGGCATTTAACGATTCAATTCCCACGGGAGTGGTTGCCGCGGCTTGCGGAATGTAAACGCGTGCGTCGGACGCGCGCACCACGTCCCCGGGCAGCCCTGATCCTTCGTTGCCGATCAAGATGGCCGCGGGGCTTTTCCAATCGATGTCCCAAGGACGCAATAAAGAAGAAGTTGCGCCAGAAGATTTATTTTTGGAATCTTCTTCCACGGCGTCAGCAACCGCAGCGTAAACTCTCACCTGAAACATCCGCAACTGCGCCAGCAGAATCGTTGCCGACACTCCAGCGACAATCGGCAGCCGCAGCGCCGATCCCGCCGACGCGCGCAGTGCCTTAGGCCCGAACGGATCGGCCGTCCCGACGCCGCCAGCCGCACACGCTGCCGCACCGGTCGCCCCAAACGCTTCCGCCGCCCGGACAATCGTCCCCACGTTGCCGGGATCCTGCACGCTCACCATCGCGACCAGCAACGGTGTTCCGGACAGGAGATTCTCGATCGTGGCTAGACGCAGCCGAACTAATGCGGCGATTCCTTGTGGCGTCTGCGTATCCGCTACGCCGGAGAATAATTTGTCGGAGGTTCGCAACACCGGCACGGCGGAGTTCAGCACAGGTGCCAAGCGGGAAAGATGGCGCGCGCCCGATTCGCTCACGAGCAGCGCCTCGACCGGCAGCCTCGAACCCAGCGCCGCTTCCACCAGGCGAACTCCTTCCACGCCTGCTATTCCATCGTCGTCGCGTTCGCCAGCAAGCGCGGCACGGAATCGCTTGAGCCAGCGGTTCTCTCGGCTGGTGATGAGGGCCATGTGTCCTCTGTTAGTTTCTCGCGTGGCGACGATGCCTTCCCGGTGAGCCATGCGCACCAGCCTAGCAAACCCCCTCCAAGCGGTAAAGCAATGGTGAGCCGTGACTTCCGCAACGGCGCTCAAAAGTTTAGCGCCTTGAACGCACTACACGTCTATGGTAGGTTCACTCGACTGCGTTTCCATTACCGGTCGATTGCCACTTTTGGTTCGAACAACGAGGGATGCCATTTTGTCCGCTGAGTTGCTGAAGATTTCACCTGAAAATCCCGATCCTGCTGCCATGCGTTACGCGGCGGAATTCATCCGCCGCGGCGAACTCGTGGCCATCCCGACAGACACTTTTTATGGGATCGCGGCGGACCCCTTTAATCTGGCCGCCGTCGATCAGATCTATCGCGTCAAAGGCCGCCCTGAAACCCGCGCGCTTCCCATCCTGGTCAACACCACGGCGCAGGCCGTGTCGCTTTCGCGCGATGTCCCGTACACCTTCCACAAGCTGGCCGCTAAATTCTGGCCCGGTCCTTTGACGCTGCTGGTCGAAGCTTCCACAGGCGTTCCGCTCAAGGTGACGGCTCACACGGGCAACGTCGCCCTGCGCTGGCCAAAATCCGCGATCGTGAAAGCGCTCATCGACCTCACCCGTGGGCCGGTCACCGGCACGAGCGGAAATATTTCCGGCCAGCCGGCTTGCGCAACCGCTGTCGAGCTCCTGGAACAACTGGGAGATCGCTTGCCGCTTATTCTCGACGCGGGAGAAACGCCCGGAAATCTCGCCTCCACGATCGTGAAACTTGACGGCGATGATTGGGCCGTGATGCGCGAAGGCGTTATCACCGAGCAGGAAATCCGCGCCGCCCTCGAAGAGGAAACAGACGCGTAATTCTTCGGATCAGTTTCGGCTCAGTGTAATCTGGGAAGAATCTTTTTGGGTCACGGCTTCAGCCGTGACAAATGACGCTCAAAATAAATGCGGCTTTACAGGCTGAAGAAAAACTCCCACCAGAATTTTGTCATTTCGAGCGAAGCGAGGAATCTCTCTTTCTTTTCAGGGGGGAGCCAAATCGAAGAGAGATTCCTCGCTTCGCTCGGAATGAAAAAATAAATTACTTTTTCCGCAGCCTGTTTAGCCGTAGCAAATGATTTTCAAAATGTACGCGGCTTGTGCCGCTGGCTCGCCCTACCGCGCTTCGACTCTGCTTAAAAAATCATAATCTCCCGTCGGAGAAATCTGCACGTCGCTGATTCTCTTGCGGTGCACGCTGACGTTGTCCATAAACCACAAACTGACGTACGGCAAGTCTTCGGCGATGATTTTTTCAACTTTACTGAAAAGCTCGCGCCGTTTTTCGCGATCGCTCTCCACGCGCGCCTGATCGAGCAGCGCATCCACTTGCGGATTGCTGTAATGGCCGCGGTTTCCGCCCATGGGCGGCATCCTTTTTGAACTGAAGGCAAATTCGTAGAATTCAGGGTCGTTATTGACCCCGATCCATCGCAACGTGTAGAGCTGGAAATTCCCGCCTGCAATTTCCGCAGCCAAGGTTGCCGGCTCCATAGACTGCAGCTCAAGGTCCACGCCAACCTTGCGCCATTGCTCCTGCAAGACGGCGCCCAGCAGGCGCGTGGACTCGTCGGTTGAAGTTTTGAGTATCAGTTTCAGGCGCATTCCACGGTTCTCTGCGAGCCGGGCAAATCCCGCCGAATCCAGCAATTGCTCGGCCTGCTGCGGATCGAATCCGAAATGCGCAATCCCCGGGTCGTAGGCCCAACTGTTTGGTGGAAGCGGCCCGTCAGCAAGCCGGGCCTGTCCACGGTACAAATACCGGATAATTTCCTCCCGGTTGGTTGCCAGCGCGAGAGCCTGGCGAACTTCGCGCCTGACCAGCACGGGATCCTGGAGGTTGAACGAAATATACGCATAGTTCGTTCCGGGCTCCTCGGTCACGTCGAGGCTCGCTTGCTGGCGCAGAACCGGAATCATGTCTGGAGCGAGAGAGCTCATTTCCAGATCGGCGGTGCCCTTCCGCAACTCCAGGGCCCGGACGACCGCTTCAGGCACGATGCGGAATTGAACCCGTTCAATTTTGGGCGGTGTTCGAAAATAATTCGTACTGCGTTCCAGCACGACATTGTCGTCCTGCTGCGCGCCCACGAATCGGAACGGCCCGGTGCCGATCGGATGTGCCGCCGCATCGCTTCCCGTGCCTGAGGGGACGATGCTGATCTCCGGCCGGCAAATGTCCGTCAGAAACCCGCTGTTTGGCTCGCTCAAATGAAAAATGACAGTGGCAGGGTCAGGGGCCTCGATGGACTTGACGAATCTGAGCGAGCCGCGCTTGGAAGTCGTCACGCTTCCGTCCAGGATCGAATCGAATGTGTACTTCACGTCCGCCGAAGTGAGGAGGCGACCGTCTTGAAACTTCACGCCCGGCCGCAAGTGAAACACATACGTGACGGGGTCGGGCATTTCCCATGTTTCAGCCAGGTCGCCGTGCGGAATCCTCCGCGTGTCCAGCTCAACCAAACTGTCAAAGATGAGACTATCAATCCTCTCGGACGGCCCATCGGTCCCAATCCGCGGATCTAAATTGGTGGGCATCGATTCGATCAGGAAATTGACGACGCCGGGTTCCGTGGCGACGCTTCGAGAACAGGAAGAAATTGAAAGTGCCAGGAGGAGCAGTAGGGAAGTAAAGGGCAAATCCCCGCGCATTACTCTGAGCTGATGCGGAGTCTCCGTTCCTCCACTTCCTTTGCTTCCTAAACTTCCTCTACTTCCTTTCCTACCCTGCATGACACACTTTGCCCAGCACGACAGCCTTCTTCGCCCCAGTCGCACCCGGGACGTTGGCAGGCTGTTTGCGCAACGTCTCGCACGCAAGCACTGCGAAGGCAAACGCTTCTTTGGCGTCTCCCGGCACGCCAAGTTCACCGGCATTGCGCACTCGAACTCCATTAAGGCCGGACTCGATTTGGGCCATGAGCAGTGGATTATGAGCGCCGCCTCCCGAAACGATGAGCTCACCGAATTTTGCTATCGGCCCGATAAAATGGTGGAATGCATCCAAAATCGACAGCGCCGTCAAAATCGTAGCGGTGCGAATGAAATCTTCGGGGTTTGCTTTCCGCGCCTCGGGGTGAGAAAGCAGGTCACGCAGATATCCTTCGCCGTACTGCTCGCGTCCGGCCGATTTCGGGGGTTGTTTGGAAAAATATTTGTCCCGCAAGAGCGTCTGAAGCAATCCGGGAAGCAGCTTGCCCTTCGCAGCCATCTCTGCATTGTCGTCGAATTCCTTTCGGCCACGCGTGAAATGCCGCACCAGCGCATCGATGACCATATTCCCCGGCCCGGTATCGAATGCAAAAACTTTTTCCAGTTTTGCCCCTGCGGGAATTACCGTGACGTTTGCAATCCCGCCGATATTCAGCGCGACGCGCCCGATTCGCGGGTGCCGGTAAAGCAAGTAGTCGACGAAGGGTACGAGCGGCGCGCCTTGCCCGCCCGCGGCCATGTCCGCGGGACGAAAATCGCCCACCGTGGTGATCCCGGTGCGCGCCGCAATCACCGATGGCTCGCCGATTTGCAGCGTCGAGGCAACTCGATGTCCGTTGAAAATCGAACGCGCGCCCTGATGAAACACAGTCTGCCCGTGCGAACCAATCACATCGATCCACGCAGGAGCTACGCGAAATTTTTTACACGCTGCGAGGGCAGCTCCCGCAAATAATTCGCCCAGCAGAAAATTCAGCTGGCTGATTTCACCCGTGGTCACCGCTCGGCCTTCGCCGAGTCTCAAGATGGTTTTCTGCACCTGCCGCGGAAACGGAAACGCCGCAAAGTTTTCGAGGGACGCCTTTCCTCCAGCCAGTCGCACCAGCGCGACATCAATCCCGTCCGCCGACGTTCCCGACATGATTCCGAGCGCCAATGTGCCGCGTCCGCGGGATCGTTTCATAAGATTTGTTTTTTCAATTCGGCAAGAAGATTGAGCGCCTCGACGGGTTTCAGATTGTCGATGTCCGCTTCCCGCAGCGCTGCCAACACACGCCTGTCGAGCGGCGTGAACAGGGCCTGCTGCGCCGGCAGGGTCTCCCCGGTTGCTGTGGCGCCAGGAGTCAGCCGCTCGCTCAATTGGTGCTCGGCCTGCTCGTGCCGTTCGAGAATTTCGCGCGCCCGGGCAATCACGGCGGGAGGCAGGCCCGCCATCCTTGCGACTTCGATCCCATAACTCTTGTCCGCGCTCCCGGTTTCGACATGCTTCAGAAAGACGATCCCTGTCGAAGTTTCGCGCGCGGACACGTGCACGTTTTTAATTCCCGGCAGCAAATCCGCCAGCTCCGTCAATTCGTGGTAATGCGTGGCGAAGAGTGTGCGCGCTTTCGTCTCGCTCGCAAGATGTTCCACCACCGCCCAGGCGATCGAAAGCCCGTCAAATGTGGCCGTCCCGCGCCCAACCTCATCCAGCAGCACCAGGCTCGCCGGCGTGGCTGTATTCAAGATGGCCGCGACTTCGGTCATTTCCACGAGAAACGTCGATCGCCCCCGCGCCAGATTATCCGCCGCACCGATGCGTGTAAAAATTCGATCGGTGATGGGCAGCCGCGCCTGATCCGCCGGAACAAACGAACCCATCTGCGCCATAAGAATAATCAAGGCCGCTTGCCGGAGATATGTCGATTTTCCTCCCATGTTCGGGCCTGTAATCAGGAGGATCTGCTGCGAAGTGTCGTCGAGAAAAAGATCATTGGGAACAAATCGTTCGCCCCTTTGCTGGAGGAGCTGCTCGATCACCGGGTGCCGGCCCGCGACGATCATGATTTGTGTGTCGTCGGAAAACTCCGGCCGCGTGTAATTGCGCGAGGCCGCCAGCCGCGCAAAATTTCCAAGCACATCCAGCTGCGCGATAGCCGCCGCGGTTCGCCGCAGCCGCGCGGCCTGCTCCCCAATCCACAACCGCAGCTCGGAAAACAGGCGCCGCTCGATTTCGCCGATGCGTTCGTCGGCATCCAGGACCTTGCGCTCGTATTCCTTCAGCTCCGGCGTCGTGAAACGCTCCGCGTTCACCAGAGTCTGCTTGCGTTCAAAATCGGCGGGCGCGAGATGCAAATTCGGATTCGATATTTCGATATAGTAGCCAAATACCTGATTGAAGCGGATCTTGAGCGATCCGATTCCCGTGCGCTTCCGCTCCCGCTCCTCCATCGCGGCGATAATCTGCTTGCTGCGCTGCGAGAGTTCGCGCATCTCATCCAAATCCTTGTCGTACCCGCGGCGAATCACGCCCGGATCGGAGGCTAGCGCCGGGGGATCGTCCGCAAGCGCCGATTCAATCCGTTCGCGCACGTCCGCCAGTTCGTCCATTTCCGCGTGCAGCGCGCAGAGCCGCTCGGACGGGCAATTCGTCAAATATTTTCGCAGGAGAGGAATGCGCGCCAGAGACTGCCGCAGCCCCAGCAGGTCGCGCGGTGAAACCACGCCCAGAGTGACGCGCCCGGCCAGGCGTTCCAGATCCTGCACGCCGGCAAGGTCGTGTCGGATTTCTTCGCGCAGCACCGTGTGGTTTCTCAATTCCTGCACGGCGTCCAGGCGCGCCAGTATTTCTTCGCGATTGACCTGAGGGCGCAGGATCCATTGCCGCAGCAGGCGCGCTCCCATTCCCGTGGCCGTTTCGTCCAGAGCGGAAAGAAGCGTCGGGGCGGCGCCACGCACTCCATCCTCGAAAAAAATCGGCGCCACAAGTTCCAGGTTGCGCACCGTAACGATGTCAAGCACCAGCGCATCCGCCTGCTCGTAATACCGCACGCGGTCCAGATGCCCCAGAGCCGCGCCGGAATGATTCCCATTCTCGGCGTCCATGGCCGAGGTTTCCCGCAAGTAATGAACAACGGCGCCCGCGGCTGCGACTCCTTGCGGATGTCCCGCCAGGCCAAACCCATCCAGCGTGGCCACGCCGAATTGCTCCCGCAACATCCGTTCGGCGTAGTCGGACCGAAAGACCCATTCGTCGATACGCGTCTCAACCCCTTCGCGAAGTTCCGTTCGCGCAACCTGACTTAGGCCGCTGGTATCCCCGTCCGCCCCAGCCGCTGCGAACAGGCTCGCTTGCCGCGGGATGAGAATTTCTCGCGGCTTCAAGCGGTGCAATTCATCGCGCAATTGTTCATCCGCGTCGCTGCCGGAAAAGGACGTCGTTCGAAATTCGCCGGTAGTGACATCCGCATAGGCAAAACCGATCGGCGATCCCCCTGCCGGGCGGAAGATCGCTGCCAGATAACTGTTTTCCTTGGGCTCCAGAACATTGAGGCTGGTGGCCGTCCCCGGCGTAATGACGCGCACCACTTCGCGGCGCACCAGTTTCTTCCCGGGTCCTGGCGCCTCCATCTGGTCGCAAACGGCAATTTTGTAGCCCGCGCGCAACAGACGCGCGATGTATCCCTCCGCCGCATGGTAGGGGACCCCGCACATCGGCACAGGTTCGCCGCGCTCCCGGTTCCGGGAAGTCAGGGTAATCTGGAGTTCGCGCGATGCCGCAATGGCGTCTTCGTAAAACAACTCGTAGAAATCTCCCAACCGAAACAGGACCAGCGCGTGCGGATAGCGCCCCTTGATGGAGTGATACTGCCGCATGAGTGGTGTGCCCGGTTCGGTCATGGTTTGAGGGGCGCCGGAATCGGCTGCGGGCCCTGGCAGGAGCCCGCGGAGATGGGGACGCCGGTCGGCAACAGAAAGTATATACCGCGCCGCCTTCGCTTCTGTCGAGCCGGTCAATTGCGCGAAGTCGAATGCGGGGACGCTCCCGACGTATACTGCTGAACGATGCCAATCCCAGCCCATCGCCAGGAAATTGAAATCAAACTTCGCGTCCCGGATGTCGACGCGCTTCGCCGCAGCCTAAAACGTCTCCGCGCCCACGAAGTCACGCCGCGCACCCACGAATCCAACACGTTGTACGACACGCCGCGGCAGGATCTGAGGCGGCGCGGACAGCTCATTCGCATCCGAATCGAGCACCCGGCAGCGAACTTCAGGAAGAAACGCTCAAATGAAAACGCCGCGGCCATCCTGACCTACAAAGGCCCCATTCCTTCATCCCGCAATACCGCAAAGATTAAGAATCATTTTAAGATCAAAGACGAAGCGGAAGTATCAGTCTCAGGAGCAAACGAGCTGGCCACCATACTTCGGGCACTCGGACTGCGGCCGGCGTTCCGCTACGAGAAATTTCGGACCACCTACGCCCTTCCAGGCATCCCCAGCCTGAAAATCGAGCTCGACGAGACTCCCGTCGGCCTCTACCTCGAATTGGAAGGCCCGGTCGCAGCCATTGACCGCGCCGCCCGCCTTCTCGGATATGGCCGCGAGGACTACTTGAACGAAACCTACGGCTCGTTATATGCCGCCGCCTGTCGTCGCCAGGGCCGAAAACCTGGCGACATGCTCTTTCCGCCAACAAAAAAATTGCGTTAGTTCGCACTCAGTCCTTGACAAAATTTTGAAGAGCGTTTACCAAAGGGTTGGAGTTTTTTGTGTGGCCATGAACGAATCCGAAAAGCTAGAACCCTTTCCTAGTAGGAATCGATCGGCGGCACGATGTTTCGATAGGGCCCGGCGCGCCGGTACCGAATCGCCAGTCCGCCAAACATTGAAAGTGAATCGTAACGGCCTCGGGTAGTCCCGGATTTTTCCTCCGCCCGCGGCCGGGCCACACCCTGGTTGCGGGTTCCAAGTCTCGAAGATCCCGCTGAAGCCAGCCATTTTTTAGGACAAGCCTCGGAACTGTAGCACTCCACGGCTTAAGGGCTTGAGAAAGGAGGCAAAATGCTGCACGCTACCGATCTTCTTGGAGGAGAAGCCTACGATCGCGACGGCCACTTCGTCGGCCATGTCAATGAATTGTTTATTGAGCCGGCCGACCAGCCGAACCGTGTGGCCCGCGTCCTCCTTGGCAGGGGAAAATTTCTTCCCCTAATCGCGCGGTACGATCACATCGCCTTCGTCGCCCCTGGCGTGATCCGCCTGAACGTGGAAGAGAAGGACCTCGAACATTTTCAACCCAATGAAGCGTGGCTGGCGATGCGCAAGGATTTGCTGGACCAACAAATTATTGATACCAGCGGCCGCAAAGTGGTTCGCGTCAACGACATCGATCTGGCCGAACTTCGAGTCAACGGCACGGTGGAGCTGCGTGTCACGCAGGTGGATGTGGGCCTCACCGGCGCCGCGCGGCGCCTCTTGCACGGCATTGCCTCCCCGGGCTTGGTCCGCGGATTGGCGACTAAGCTGCCGACTCGCGTCATTCCCTGGGAATTCGTCAACTTGATCGAGCCCGACCCCTTGCGCCGCGTAAAACTGCGCATCACTCACCAGAAACTCGAACGCATGCATCCAGCCGATCTGGCGGACATCATGGAAGATCTGTCCCCGATCGAGCGCCAATCCATCATCGCCTCCCTCGATGAAGAAACCGCCGCCGAAGCCCTGGCCGAACTGGACAAACGCCTGACCACACAAATCGTCGAGACTCTGGCCCCCCAGAAAGCCGCCGACATTCTTGAAGAAATGGATCCCGATCAGGCCGCCGACGTGATCGCGGACATGACGGCGGAAAGGTCGCGCGAAGTCCTGAGTGAGATGCCCGGCGAGGAGGCCCGCGAAGTCCGCGAACTGCTGAAATTTGAAGAAAATTCGGCTGGCGGCATGATGAATACCGATTTCATTTACGTCGGCGAAGCCGCCACGCGCGACGAGGTGGTCGCCTGGATTCAAGGTATGGACGTGGATCTCGAGCGCCTTGACACCGTATTTCTCATCAACGGCGAAGCGAAATTCTCCGGCGCCGTCTCCTTGGGGCGCTTGTTGATGGCGGCGCCGGACGAACGCATGGAGAATTTGAAAATGGAGCCTTTGCTTTCGGTCCCTGCGGACGCGCAAGACAAAGAAGTGTTTGAAATTTTTGACAAATACAATCTGCGCAGCCTGGCCGTCGTCGATGTGCTCGGCCGGCCCATCGGTGCCATCGAAGTGGATGACGTCGTTACGCGCATCCGAAACCGCTGACGTTTTGCAGTTGATGTGAGATGACTTGAATTTGGTTTGCGTGGCTGCCGTTCGCCGCGGCGGACGGGCAAAGGTATTGACCCATGGCCGTACTCGGAAAACCGGAAGACGAAAAACAAGCCCCGGAAACTCCGGCGCTGATCACGCGCTGGAAGCTCGTCCCCGGCTGGGTTGAGCCTTGGCGCGTTCGCCTGTCGGACTGGGGCAAGCGAACCCGGTTCTGGCGACGCCGCCTGCTCCTTTTTCTCGCCGTGATCGGTCCGGGGGTCATCACCTCCAACGTCGACAACGATGCCGGCGGAATCTCGGTTTATTCGCAGGCCGGCGCAATGTACGGCTACGCTTTGCTTTGGTCGCTCATCCCCATGACCATCGCTCTCTACGTCACCGAAGAAATGTGCGCCCGCATGGGCGTGGTGACCGGCAAGGGGCTTTCCGACCTCATCCGCGAAGAGTTCGGTTTCCGGCCGACTTTTTTTCTGATTCTCGCCGGCCTGATCGTGGATATGGGCAACGTGTGCGCTGAATTTGCGGGCGTGGCCGCTTCCATGCAACTCTTTGGCATTTCCAAGTACATCTCCGTTCCGCTTGCCGCGCTGGCCGTCTGGATTCTCGTGCTCCGCGGGACCTACCGCCAGGTTGAAAAAATATTTCTGGTGGCCTGCGTCCTGTATCTCTCGTACGTCGCCTCCGCGTTTCTGGCCAAGCCGGATTGGCTCATGGCGGCGCGCGACACGGCGATTCCCACGTTGCATCTGGAAGGCGGTTACCTGCTCATGCTGACCGCGTTGATCGGCACCACCATCGCCCCATGGCAATTTTTCTACATGCAAGCGAGTTTCGTGGAAAAACGCGTGTCGGCGCGCCAGTACCCCCAGGCCCGCATGGACGTGCTCATCGGCAGCGTAAGCTGCATGGTGATCGTCTTCTTCATCATCGTCTGCACGGGCGCAACGCTATTCGTTTCCGGCCATCACGTGATCAACGACGCCGGTGACGCCGCCCAGGCCCTCGTTCCCCTGGCCGGAAAATGGGCCGCCATGCTCTTTGCTTTTGGCCTGTTGAACGCTTCGCTGTTTGCCGCGTCCATCCTGCCGCTCTCCACTGCTCACGTGATCTGCGAAGGCATGGGTTTTGAAGCGGGCATCGACCACAAATTCAATGACGCGCCCATTTTTTACAGCCTCTACACGGGAATGATCGTCGTGGGCGCTGCCGTCATTCTGATCCCGCGCGCCCCGCTGGAAAAGATCCTCATTCTTTCGCAAGTGGGCAACGGGGTCTGGCTGCCGGTCGTCCTCATTTTCATGCTGCTGCTCGTCAACCGCCGCGATTTGATGGGGGACTTCGTCAATACGCATACGCTAAACGTCGTCGGCTGGGTTACTGCCGGTGCCGTAATCATCCTCACCCTCGTCCTCGTCTATGTGACCATTCTCCACCCCAGCGGCGTACCGGCAACATCCGGATAAGATTCCCGGCAGCTCGAATTCGATCGTACCGGCTTCACCATTCTTCCGAATGAAGTGAAGGTTAGTCCTCGCCATAGATTGGAAGGATCATCCCATTCGTTTTTTCAAGATTTTGACAAAGATGAATTCCCATCGGGATCAGATTTTACTCTCCGTTCATCTCCTTTTAATCCGGACCGCGTATCTATCATTCGGCGCGGCGGAACTTGATTCTGCAAGTTGCCCGCCCGCCTCGGCTGGCTGCCCCCGGTTAGCCGTGAGATTTGGTCCCGAATCCTACAACTCTAAGTAAGAAGGAGAAATTATGCGCTTGAAGTGTCTTCGTGTGCTTGCTGCCGTTCTGCCCATCTTCCTCTCATTGATCGCCGCGCCGGGAATTCTTCGGGCACAGGGCGACTCCGATGATTCCCCCACGGCGACTCCCATCAAGCACGTTGTCGTGATCTTTCAGGAAAACGTTTCCTTCGATCACTATTTCGGCACTTACCCGCACGCCCAGCCAAACACGGATGGTTCCATTTATTTCAAGAGAGCGAAGGACGGCACGCCCCGCGTAAACAACCTGGAAAGCGCCGGCCTCCTGACCAATAATCCAAACGCTGTGAATCCCTTCCGCATGGACCGCGCGTTTCCAAACACCTGCGATCAGGACCACGTGTATGGCGACGAACAGTTTGTGTTCCACGGTGGATTGATGGATGGATTCACTGGAACGAAGCCCGGCAGCGCCACACTTTTTAGTTGCAACGATCCTCACTACGGCAAGTTCAGCGTGATGGGCTATTTTGATGGCAACACCGTAACGGCCCTCTGGAACTACGCGCAGAACTTTGCCATGAGCGATAATCATTACGGCACCTCTTTCGGTCCCTCCACCCCGGGCCTTCTTAACTTGCTTTCTGGAAGCACCTACGGCGGGACGATCATGAAGAATTCGCCGGCGGGGTTCATTTCCGGAGGCGCCACTTTCGGCACTGTGATCGGCGACGCCGACCCCTTTGGTGATATGTGCTCCGGAGCAACTCGCGGTCAAGTCCAGATGACCGTGAACCCGAGCGTCGGGGACCTTTTGAATGCGGCGGGAATAAGTTGGGGCGCCTTCATGGGAGGTTTCAATAGCTGCACGAAGACGACCACCGGACTAACAGGATTGCACGCCAGTACGGATTACATTCCCCACCATGCGTTCACCCAGTACTGGGCTTCAACTCTGAACCCCAATCACACAGCTCCTGCCTCGGACAATTTGATTGGCAAATCTGACGGCGTGTCAAACCACGAGTACGACCTGAGCCTTTTCTTCACCGCCCTTAAGGAACATCGATTGCCCGCGGTAAGTATTCTGAAAGCTCCCGCCTACGAGGATGGTCACGCAGGATATTCCGATCCCCTCGATGAGCAGTTCTTCCTCGTCAATACCATTAATACTCTGATGAAGTCGGATGAATGGAAGGAAACCGCCATCCTCATCACCTGGGATGACTCAGACGGCTGGTACGACCACGTGTTGGGGCCAATCATCCTTCAATCCAACGCACCGGAAGACCAGCTCCTCGGTCCGAAGAATTGCGGCACTCCGAAGCCGGTTGACGCGCACGGGGACATTCAGAACGGCCGGTGCGGCTACGGTCCACGAATTCCCCTCATGGTCATTTCGCCGTACGCCAGGAAGAACTATGTCGACCACCGCGTTCTCGACCAGTCTTCCATCCTCCGTTTCATCGAGGACAATTGGAGTCTGGGTCGCATCGGGATCGGTTCAACTGACGCGTTCGCAGGCTCGGTGAATGGCATGTTCGACTTCGACCGACAACACCATGGCTCGGACCGCGACTCAAAACTCATCCTCGACCCGATGACAGGAGTTGTCGTCGATCAGGGCGGCGATCAATAACCACGCAGAGTCGCCACAAGCTGAATTCGCCAAGGTCGGGCCGGCTGGATCTCATGGCCCGAGAGTGAGCCGGCCCAAATTTCTATTAGTGGCGGCTGCCACAGTGGCGCGGGCTTCAGCCTGCGGTTTTTGAATTTCGAAGGGCCCCACACTGGAACCCCGAATCCCACTCCCAAAGCCCAGTCGCGAATCAACGCGTCAATATCATCCTAATTGGAGAAGCGCCGCCCACTCCCGATTTACCGCGTTAGTAACTCCCAGCGTGTTGCGCCATGACATCCCCTATGTTAGCTTTCCATCATGCTTGCGAAACAACCCCTGGCCACTTCACGGTATTCGCGGGAATAGTCGCGTGAAAGAACCGGAATCGCTCAAACCATCGGACCTTATGGAAGAGCGGCTGCTCCACGATCTGGATGCGGACCGCTTCCCTCAGCATATTGCTGTCATCATGGATGGAAACGGCCGCTGGGCGCAGCGGCGCCACCTGCCGCGCGTCGCCGGCCACCGCGCCGGAGTTCAGTCGGCTCGCACGGTAATTGAAACCTGTGCCAGGCTCGGAATTCCCGCTCTGACTCTCTACGCTTTTTCCATGGAGAACTGGCGCCGTCCCAAGGCGGAAATTGATTTTCTGATGCGCCTGCTCCGCGAATACTTGCGTAAGGAACTTCCCACCATCCAACGAAACAATATCCGCATGCTGGTCATCGGGCGGCCCGATCACTTGCCCCAGGAGGTCCGCGCCGATATTGAACGCGCCATGCAGCAAACGGCCGGCAACACGGGCATGAAGCTGGCGGTGGCCCTCAACTATGGCGGCCGGGCGGAACTGGTGGATGCCTTCAATCGCATCCTCGATCGCGTGCGCCATAACGGCCTCGCCAATGCCCGCGTGGATGAGGAAATGATTTCGCAACACCTTTACACCGCCGGATTGCCTGATCCTGACCTGCTGATCCGCACCAGTGGTGAAATGCGCGTAAGCAATTTTCTTCTCTGGCAGATTGCCTATGCCGAAATTTATGTAACCGAAACCCTGTGGCCCGATTTCAGCCGCGCGCAACTCTACGAGGCCTTGCTCGATTTTCAAAAGCGCGAGCGGCGTTACGGCGGCTTGGCCGAAGCCCGCCGGCGCGTCATGGCTTGAACTTGCCGAGCGATTGCCGCTTTCGCAAACAGCCTGCGGCAATTTTGAAATTTTTCCCGGGTGCAATTATTTAACAACGCGGCACATCCGAATACATTCCCCATGAATTCATCCCCGCTTTGCGAGAAAGTGTAGGAAGTAGATTTCGTCGTGTAGCATAGCTCCATGCTTTCGTAAGTCGCGGAGGGACGGCAGACCGTAGCCCGCCGCGGAAGCGGTGTGAAACTTGCAGATCAAAACACGCGAGCCCCGTGGGCGCGGCACACCCTGCAAACGCCCGCAAGAATTGTCAATTTCCTGTCACGACGTTGACCGCAATCTCCTGGCGGCAATTTCGGTATACGAAAGGACCGAATGACTTCCGGAACTGGCCTGCGCGTGCTGACCGCGGCGATCCTCATTCCTTTGGTGATCGCGGTGATCTGGTGGGGACCCAATTGGCTGGTCGCAATGGTTGCGGCGCTCGTGGCCATCGCGGCCATGCTGGAATTCTTTTCCATCGCGGCACGCCTCGGATTTCGCGCCTACCGGTTATGGTCCTGCCTGGCAGCCGCCGCGATCTTCGGACAACAATGGTACGCCTCGCGCATGGCCAGCATTAACCGGTTGGGCGACCTGCTGGACCGCTCGCCCAGGATCACCTTGGATTTGGTCCTGTTCGGTTTTGTTCTTGGAGTCGCCGTAATAGCTCTGGGCAGTCGGGCCGCGCTCGCCGATGTGTTGCCTTCCATTTTGGTAACCGCCTCTGGAATCTTATTCGTCGTGCTCCCGTTCAGCGCCGTCGTGCGTATCCACGGGATTGACGTTTGGGGTCCGCGGCTTCTTCTATTCACCCTGGTCCTGGTTTGGGTGGGCGATTCTGCGGCATTTTTTGTAGGGCGGGCCATCGGCCGGTGGAAGATGGCCCCGCAAATTAGCCCCAACAAGACTTGGGAAGGTGCAATCGCGAATTTCCTGGGCGCCTTGCTCGTGGCCGCCGTTTTTGGCTACTGGACAAAAATTCCGCCCGCGCACATCCTGGCCATGGGCGCCCTCGCCAGCGTCGCCGGGCAAATCGGTGATCTATTCGAGTCCGCATGGAAGCGCAGCGGCGGCGTCAAGGATTCCGGCACGATTCTGCCGGGGCACGGAGGGATGCTCGACCGCATTGACGCTCTCATCCTCGCAGCCCCCGCAGTCTGGTACTATTTTGAATGGGTTGTCATTAAGAAGTACTAATGCTTGGGTCTGGGCACTTACCGTTGCGTCAGAATTCGCAAAGGGATCCCGCCCGGAAGCAGAGCACGCAAATTTGAAACAAATTGCCATTCTCGGATCGACCGGCTCCATCGGGCGCCAAACCCTGGCCGTCGTGGAAGCGATGCCCGAGCGGTTTGGAGTTGTGAGTCTGGCTGCGGGAAACAACGTCGAGGAATTGCTGCAGCAAATTCTGCGCCATCACCCGGAACTGGTTTCGGTTGCGAGCGCTTCCGTGGCGGCCATTCTGGCGCAACGACTGCGCCAAGCGGGCATGCCAAAATTGCCGGAGATTCAGCACGGCTCCGCTGGCATGATCGCTGTCGCGGCGCACCCAGCCGCTGAGACTCTGGTTTCCGCCGCCGTCGGCGTTGTGGGCCTCGAAGCCACCTACGCGGCTGTAAAGGCGGGGAAGCGCGTCGCCCTTTCCAATAAAGAAGTTCTCGTCGCCGCCGGTGAAATCGTGATGGCCGCCGCCCGCCAGGCCCGTGTCGAGTTGCTGCCGGTGGATAGCGAGCATAACGCCATCCATCAATGCCTCCGCGCGGGCGAACTCAACGCAGTCAAGAAACTCATCCTGACGGCCTCCGGTGGCCCGTTTCGAAAAACTCCGCTTGCAAAAATGGCCGTGGCTACGCCCGAGCAGGCGCTTGCGCATCCGAATTGGCGCATGGGACGCCGGATCACAATTGACTCGGCGACTCTTGTGAACAAAGGCTTTGAAGTCATCGAGGCGCACTGGCTCTTTGACATGCGCTCGGACCAGATTGACGTGGTCATCCACCCGCAATCCACGATTCACTCCATGGTTGAATTTGTGGATGGGTCCATCTTGGCGCAACTTGGTCCAACGGATATGCGCATGCCCATCCAATATGCGCTAACCTACCCGGAGCGGGCCGCATCCAATGAAGTGGCCCTCGATTGGAGCAAACTGCGCCGCCTGGATTTCGAAAAAGTTTCGACTCGCAGGTTTCCCTGTTTGCTTCTGGCGCGCGAGGCTCTGCGCAAAATGGGGGCATTTCCCTGCGCTTTCAACGCGGCGGATGAAGTGGCTGTCGAAGCCTTTCTCGAACGGCGCATTCCGTTTTCAGGAATCGCCGAAGTCATTGAGCGAGTGCTCACGCGGACTCCGAAAATCGGAATGGCTTCCATCGACGATGTGCTCGCAGCCGATTCCGAAGCGCGCCGCATGGCTCGCGAAGAAGTCGAACACAAGGCCGCGCGCACCGCGGTGGCATGATTTTAATTTGTAGGATTAAGACGGGGAGAAAAGACCGTGTCGGATTTCCTGGTAATGGCTGTTTCCGTTTCTGTCGTTCTCGGCATCATGGTCCTCGTGCATGAGTGGGGACATTTCATCGTTGCCAAGATGTTTGGCGTTCGCGTGCAGATTTTTTCCATCGGCTTTGGCACACGCCTCTGGGGATACAAGCGCGGCGACACCGATTATCGCATCAGCGCGCTGCCCCTGGGCGGCTACGTGAAAATGGCCGGCGACAATCCCATGGAAGATCGCAAGGGCGATCCCGATGAATTCTTGTCCAAACCCAGATGGCAGCGAGTCCTGATCGCGCTGGCCGGTCCGGCGATGAACATCGTTCTTTCGGTTCTTCTCGTCGCTGGAATTTACATGCGCGGGAGCAAGCAACCCGCCTATCTGGACAAACCGATGGTCCTGGCGGGCGTGCTGGCGGATTCCGCCGCCCAAAAGGCGGGTCTTCAGGCTGGGGACAAAGTCATCAAAATTAATTCCAAGAGCGATCCCACCTGGGATGAGGCGCGCCTGGAGTTGATGTCGGTCTTGCCAGGCCATTCACTTTCTCTGCTGGTTGACCGGAATGGACAACAAATACCGTTATCGGTTCCTTCGGGCCAGACCATGGAGGACATTTATGGCTACCCGTCAGACCGCCTCTTGATCAATTCTGTTTCACCGGGCATGCCGGCCGAGCGCAGCGGATTAAAAGAAGGCGACGAAATCCGAAAAGTGGACGGAAAGGATTTGACTAGCGTCGTCGAATTTCCCGGCTTGGTCCAGGATTCTCAGGGACGCCCGCTGAATCTGGAAGTTCTGCGAGGCGATCGCACCATGCAATTCGAAGTCCGCCCGCAGCAGGTCGGCTCCAAGAACGGAGTTTCGCGGTGGCAGATCGGCATCGGCATCCGGGGCGGTGATTTGGTCGAACGCCGACTCCCCTTCGGCGCCGCCATCGTCGACTCTGTCAGCACCAACATCATGATGGCCCGGCAGGTCGCCTATGTCGTCGTGGAGTTGTTCCGCGGTCAAGTGTCGCTCAATCAGCTGGAAGGTCCCCTCGGAATCGCCAAGGCATCAGGCGAAGCGGCCAAGGAGGGGATGGCGGAATTATTCTCTCTGATGGCCATGATTGGAGTGAACCTGGCGGTTTTGAATTTGCTGCCCATTCCTCCGCTGGATGGCGGTCACATCCTGATGCTCTTCATTGAAGGAACCATCCGGCGGGACTTGAGCGTGCGAGTGAAGGAGCGCTTTGTCACCGTCAGCATGGTGTTCCTGTTGCTGGTCTTCGCCGTGGTTATGTACAATGACGTCCTGCGGTTGATTCCGCATCACTGAGAGCCTGTTCTCCAAATGGGATTCGTGGGTCGCGGTTTCGGCCGCTGCGGAAAGAGTAGTTTATTTTGTCATTCCGAGCGAAGCGAGGAATCTCTCTTCGATTTATTCCGATGAAAAGAAAGAGAGATTCCGCGCTTCGCTCGGAATGAGAAAAGGAGAGAGACCCTTTTTCCGCACCCTGTGCAGCCGTGACATTCTCGGGCTCAAGCGCAAGGGCTTTGCCCTCTGAAGTCCCGGCAAGTTTGGATGGCTGGTTAGTTGTCAGATGGTTTCCGGGGTCTTTGCGGAATCATTCGTGCGCTGAGCAAAAAATAATTCATAAGGTTGCGCGGTCACCTGCACGGAATCATGCCCACCACAGCACATCGAGTGTCCACTGGCGAGCGCATTAACGCCCATGAGCGGCCCGGCCGGCTGCAGGAGGCCCTTACAAAACGCGGCGTGCGCCTGACTCGCCAGCGAAAAATTCTGCTGCAGGTCATGGACAACGCCGAGCGCCACCTCGACGCCGGCGCCATCCTCGATCGCGCCCAAAAGCTAGACCCGCGCGTCCATCGCGTGACCGTTTACCGCACCATCGACCTGCTCAAGCGCAACGGCCTGATCGATGAGCTGGATTTGCTGCACCTGCGCGGCGACCAGCATTTCTATGAAAGCCACGGCCCCCGCGATCACATCCACGTCGCCTGCCTGAAATGCGGAACGGTTCGCGAATTCGAGTCGCACCTGTACGAGAAGCTGAAAAAGCAGATCCAAACGGACTGCGGCATCGAGATCACCACCGCCCGCACCGAAGTCGGCGGCTACTGCGAAAAGTGCAGAAAAAAGTAAAGTTTCGCATTCCCCATCTGAAATATTTCGGATTTCAAATTCCAACGCGCAATTGTCAGCCTCCGAAATTTCAAATCTCAAATTCGATATTTCAAACCTGAACCCGAATCCTCAATCCAAAATAAAAAATTCCGAATGTCAGTTCTCAAATTTCAAGCAAAGATCGTTCCAGTCGAATTTCCATCTCGCCGCAAGTCCAGTCCTAAATTTCAAATCTCAAATTTGAAATTTTAAATGCCTCGCTCCTGAACGTGCGCAACGGCCTGATCGCAGCACCGGCCTTGCCGAAGTGCGCCCCCGCCACGTTCCGCCCCCGAAACACCGGCCATCAATCGCCAGAGGAATGCTTCCCCGCAGTCCGTTCCGAAAAAAACTTGCGCGCCGCCTCGATATCGCGCCCGATCTGCGCGCGCAGCGCGTCCGCCCCGGAAAACTTCTGCTCGTCGCGCAGCCGCGCATGGAAGCCGACTTCCATCGCCCCGCCTGCAAGAATTTCGTCGAATCCAAACAGGTGGCTCTCGACCGTAACTCCCGCTCCATTGAACGTCGGTCGCGTCCCCACGTTCGTCACCGACAAATACGTCTTCCCGCTCACGGCCGATTCCGTGGCATACACGCCCAGCTTCGGCAGCAGTTCCTGTTCAGGCGCCATATTGAGAGTAGGGAACAGGATGGTCCGCCCGCGCCCCGCCCCGGCGCGAATTTCGCCCGTCAGCGAAAACCCCCGCCCCAGGAGCGGAATCGCTCCGGCGACATCGCCGCTCGCCACCGCGGCGCGAATGGCCGTGCTCGAAACAATCTGTCCCCCAACTTCGACGGGCGGAACAATCTCGACGTCAAAGCCGTCGCGCTTCCCGACCTCGCTGAGCAGCCGCACATCCCCCGCGCCGCGGTGCCCGAAACGGAAGTTGGCCCCGACCAAAATAGCGGCCGCGCGCAGGGTCCCGGCCAGAATACTTTCGATGAACTCTTCGGCCGATACGAGTGAAAGAGCGCGGTCGAACCGCAACACCAGCGCCGCTTCCAGCCCCATCTGTTCAAAGCCCGCGAGCCGTTGCGAGAGCGTTTGAATCATCTGCGGCGCGCGATCGGGCCGGAGCACTCGCATCGGATGCGGGTCGAAAGTTATAACCGCGGCGCGTAATCCCGTGGCGCGAGCGCGCTCCCGCAACGAATTCAAAATTTTCTGGTGGCCCAGGTGCAGCCCGTCAAAATTCCCAACCGTAATTGCCGGACGCCGCGCGTCACCGGGCTGCGACGCCCATTCTTCGACGGAATTGAAAACGGTGAACGTCATTAGACGCGAACCTCAATTTGCATTCCATCGTAGGCCAGCGAAACATTGGGATATCCCGCGTCGGCTAGCCGCGCGATCGTCTCGGCATGCGGCAATTCGTGCGCGATGTGCGTGAACCAGGCGCGGCGCGGCTTCAGTTCGCGGACCAGCGCCAGCGCCTGCTCCACGGTTTGGTGCATCGGGTGCGGTTCGTCGCGCAGGGCATCGAGGATCAGGTCGTCCAGGTCCGCAAGCAGCGCCTTCGAAGATTCGGGAATCACGCTGAAATCCGTCAGGTACGCCGCGCCGCCGAATCGAAACCCGAGCACTCCGATGTCCCCGTGCCTTGCGGGAACCGGCACGATCCTCGTTCCGATCACCTCGAATGGGCCGTTGATCGTGTGCAGCGTGACTTGCGGGATGGTGCTGATCGCCGGCGATTCCTCAAAAACGTACGCGAACGTCCGCTTCAGCGTGACGATCGTTTCCGCCGAAGCGTAAACCGGGAGCGCCGACTTCTGCCGCAAATTAAACGGCCGTATGTCGTCGAAACCCAGAATATGATCCGCATGCGCGTGCGTGAAAAGAATCGCGTCCAGCCGTTCGAGTCCTGCGCGAAAGGCCTGGAACCGGAAATCGGGAGTCGTGTCGATCACGGCCTTCTGCCCGTTATGCGCCAGCAGGATCGAAGGCCGCAGTCGCTTATCGTGTGGATCGGCGGACTCGCACACACGGCAGTGGCACGTCAGCGTCGGCACGCCCATGGACGTGCCGGAACCAAGCACCGTAAGTTCGAGTACGGAATGAGGTGTTGCAGGCAGGGCGGATCCTCAATCAAGGCCGGGACTGGGCCTTTTCTTGCTTCGCGGCGGCTTTCGCCATTTCCATAAAGGCCAGCTTCAAGTTGCCAAGCACGTCCAGCAGAAGAGTGTCTTCCTCCGGCGCCAGATTTCCGCGAGTCTTTTCTCGAAGAACGTCCAGCATGTCGATCATCTCTCTTGCGCCTTCCAGGTCGAGCACTGGTTGTCCCGTGCGTGGGTCCGCATATCCGCCGAGCAGCATGGCCGCGTTCTGCGCCAGCGAACGAATCAAATTTTCAAACACAGGGGAGCGTTTTGGCGCATCTGCCGGCGCGGCTGCTGCCATGGGTGCTGCGGCCGGATTCGGACTGGGAACCGCGGGTTTTCCGCCCGTCGTGCCCGGGCCTGCGGCCGCACTTACCGCGCTCGCAGCGCTCGAATTTGCTGCCGGAGGAGTTTCGCGCTCGCGATCCTGCTGCTCGGCGACTTCTTTGCGGAATTCTCCCTCCGGCGTGAACAGCCGGCGGTCTACAACCTTGAAACTTTCGTCATGTTTGGAATCGGACAACGGAATCTCCCTCAGGCCATCGATCAGTCCTCAACGATATGGACGAACCAGTTTAGCATCGCACCGCACGCGCTCACAAGTGCTCACCAGTGAGGGTGACGTCAAGCTGCCTGTGTAAATAGTTTGAGGGTGTGGGTTTTCCAGTCTCCGTTAAAGCGATTGAAAATCGCATAGATGATTCGATCCACGCTGGCGAAGTTGCTGAATACGACCATGGGCCGAGTTCTCCGCCGCACCTCCACAAAGCATCTTTCGATGGCATTGGTGGTGCGCAGCTTCCGCCACAGGTGCTGCGGAAACT
>DATHPN010000112.1:0-2748 GCA_035483715.1 Candidatus Acidiferrum sp. | reverse complement strand
CTGCAAGCCCTGCCAGGACTTCTTCAATTACGCCAGCGGCGGCTGGATCAAGCGCAATCCCATTCAGCCTGAGTATGCCAGTTGGGGCCGTTTCAATGCGCTCCAAAATCACAATCAGGAAGTCCTGCGGCAAATCCTGGAGGCAGCGGCCGTCACCAAGACCGCCAACGGCTCGATTGACCAGAAGATCGGCGATTTCTACTCGGCGTGCATGAGTACCGACGCCGTCGAAGCCGCCGGCATCAAGCCAATCGAACCGGAGCTCGAGCGCATCGCAGCGGTCACCAATCTCGCGCAGCTTCAGGACGAAGCGGCGCACCTGCAAAGCCTGGGCACGCGCGTTTTTTTCTCCTTCGGTTCCGAACAAGACGATAAGAATAGCCAGCAGGTGATCGGAGGCGCCAGCCAAGGTGGATTGGGTTTGCCGGACCGCGATTACTACACGAAAGACGATGACAAGTCGAAGCAGATTCGCGACCAGTACGTGGCCCACGTCGCCAAAATGATGGAGCTGGCCGGCGAGCCGCAGGACAAAGCTTCTGCCGAAGCGCGGACAGTCCTCGCTATTGAGACGCAGATGGCGAAAGCGTCAAAGACGCGCGTCGAGCGCCGCGATCCTGAAGCCAATTATCACAAGATGGACCCGGCCCAACTGCGCGCGCTCACGCCCGATTTTTCCTGGGAGACTTACTTTCGCAACGTGGGCTTCCCAAATATTCACTCGGTGAACGTCGGCCAGCCCGAATTTTTCCAGGCTCTCGACAAGCAACTGAAATCCGTGCCCATTTCTGATTGGAAAATCTATCTCCGCTGGCACCTGATCACCGCTTCTGCTCCGGCGCTCGCCGGCAAATTCGTGGACGAGAATTTCAACTTCTATGGCCGCACTCTCACCGGCGCCAAAGAGATTCAGCCGCGGTGGAAACGCTGCGTCAACGCTACGGATCGGAACCTCGGCGAGGCGCTTGGACAAAAATACGTGGAGAAAGTGTTCCCGCCTCAGGCCAAACAGCGCGCGAACCAGATGGTGCAGAATCTCGTTGCCGCCTTGCGTTCCGACCTTGAGACGCTTCCGTGGATGAGCGATCCCACGCGAAAGCAGGCGGTCGCCAAACTCAGCTCCATCGCTTTGAAGATCGGCTATCCGGATAAATGGCGTGATTATTCGGCTTACGAGGTCGGGCGCGATTCCTATATCGCTAATCTCGAACGGGGCTCCGCGTTCGAGTTCCATCGCGAACTGGCCAAGATTGACAAACCTGTCGACCGCAGCGAGTGGGGCATGAGCCCGCCCACCGTCAATGCCTATTACGACCCCAACATGAATGAAATCGTCTTCCCGGCCGGCATTCTTCAGCCGCCTTTCTTCGATGCCCAGGCGGACGACGCGCTCAATTATGGTGGGATCGGCGCCGTGATTGGTCACGAGATGACCCACGGCTTCGACGATCAGGGAGCGCAATACGACGCACAGGGTAATCTGCACAACTGGTGGACTCCTGAGGACCTGAAGAATTTCAAGGAGCGCACCGCCTGCGTGGAAAAACAGTTTGACTCATTTGTCGTGACGGACGATCTGCACGAGAACGGCAAGCTTGTGCTCGGCGAGAGCATCGCCGATCTCGGCGGGCTCACCATCGCACATATGGCTTTCGACCACACGCTGGCCGGGAAACCCGAGCCTGCCGCAATCGATGGCTTCACCCCCGAACAACGCTTCTTCCTCTCCTTCGCGCGTATTTGGGGCACCACTGCCCGGCCTGAATTTGAACGCATGATGACTACAGTCGATCCGCATCCCCTGCCCCGGTTTCGCGCCGCGGGCGCACTGATGAATGCGCTGGAGTTTGCGAAAGCGTTTGACTGCCAGCCCGGCGACAAAATGGTGAAACCCAGTGACCAGGTTTGCAAAATCTGGTGAGGCCTCGCGCAGGGCTAAATGTAGCGCCGCCCTTCAGGGCGGCATCCTCTCTCACGTAAAGCAGGCGCCGGGCGGGAGCCCGGCGCTTGCTCTGTACGCATGCTTATTTCACGCGCAACTGTGGTAGGCTAGCGCCACTTTCGGACTAGGGAAGGAAAATCTATGAATACGAATCATGCGGGCAACCGAAATAGCCGAAACCTGATCTTTGCGCTGGGCTTTGCCGTCTGTTTGCTGGCGCTGGCTGTGACCATGCGCGCGCGGCCACAGGCAAAGGCCGCCGCCCAAGCTACGGACGCGCAGGGAGCGCCGATCTACCGCGTCGATCCCTTCTGGCCCAAGCGCCTGCCGAATCGCTGGAGCATGCAGCAGGTGACGGGTTTGTACGTGGACGAAAGGAATGATCACGTCTGGTTCCTGAATCGCGGCGCTGCGGCCGACGGCGATGAAATTGGCGGCGGCGATGATCCGCCGCGTATCGCTTGCTGCGTGCGCGGACCGGAAGCCATTGAACTCGACACCGACGGCAATGTGGTTCACGCCTGGGGCGGACCCGGTTACATTCCGCAATGGCCGACCGCATTGCAAACCATTCTCGTCGACCGCGAAGGAAACGTCTGGATCGCCGGAACGGCCGCGCAAGACAGCATTCTCAAATTCTCGCCCGATGGGAAGTTGCTTTGGGATTTCGGCCATCGGCCGCCAAAAGAAATGACTCAGATCAAGGAAGACAACACCCAGACCGATTGGCTGGTCTCCAAGGGGCGCTTCAATCTCGACCAGGATGCGCGTGAAATCTACCTCATCAATTGGAAACGTGTCCTCGT
>DATHPN010000111.1:0-19052 GCA_035483715.1 Candidatus Acidiferrum sp. | reverse complement strand
ACCGATGCCGCTTCCTGCTCCAGATAACTCAGCTCGCTTGCCAGTTCGCGGGAGAGGGTTAGCGTTTTTCGATAGACGACGGTGAATTCCTGGCGGAACTGTTCGTACTTCCGTTCGAGATCCTCGGCGACCACCGTTTCGAGCTTCCCTTCATGCACCATTTTCGGGATGTCCTCGATAGGCACCATTTGCCCTTCGAGGACAGGAAAAATTTCCGGCAGCGCGACAGCCCCGACCTGCATGTGGCCCAGCGCAAACTGGTCGCGGGCGATGCGGCGCGTGAAGTCGTCCATCAATTCTTTCTCGCGAACCGTAAAGCGGTCCACGATGCGGCCCTTTTGCCGCTGGAAAGGTTCGCCCTCGAACACCTGCGGAATTCGCCGCCGCAAAAATTCGATGCCGCTCTGCATGTCTTTCTTGAAGCCGTTGGCCTGCCCGCGCGGCAGCGCCAGCAGGCGCGGCCGGTCGGGACTCTTGAAATTATTGACGTAGCAGCGATCGAGCGAAGCCTTCGCGGGAGGATGAATCTGATCGATCAAATGCGTGATCGTGCCGCCGCGGCTCGTTCCGGCAAGCCCGCACACAAAAATGTTGAATCCGGGGGCGTTGAGCTCGACGCCCATTTTCAGCGCACGAAAAGCCCGCTCCTGCCCGAGCAGTTCCTTCACCGGCTCGGCCGCGGCCGTGGTGGCAAACGGAATCGTAGAGGGATCGCACTTCCACCGAAGTTTTTCGGGAGGCAATCCAGCGAGCAATGTCAAGGTTTTGCTGGCCATGGTTGAGTCTTCTTAGGTAGGACGGGCTTCAGCCTGTCTGGTTTTCGTTTAATTGATCAACTACCACCGGCGACAGGCGGAAGCCCGTCCTACTTGACCTCAGGCGCGTTACTCTAGCACAGGCAAGACTCCAGGCGCACCGGCGCTGCTTCCAGAATTTCCACCATCGGCACATTACAGAACCGGAGCATCCGGCGCGCCACCGGCCACATCATTTCCCGAATACACATCCAGAATCCCTACGGCGGTGGCCACCACGATGGGTCCGAGGACGACTCCCAACACGCCGAACACGGCAATCCCCCCCAGCACGCTGATGAACACCAGCAATCCGTTCAGCGAGGCCCGCCCGCCGAGCAATACAGGGCGCAAAACATTGTCGATTGTGCCGCCCAACGCCCCGCAAATGGCTATCAGAATGATCGCTCGCCACGCGTGACCCGTGGAAAACAGCCAGATCGCCGCGGGAATCCAGACCGGCCATGCGCCCACCACCGGCAGCAGCGACAAAAATCCCATCACCACTCCCCAAAAGACGGGCGAACCCAAACCCACAATTCCAAAAGCTCCGCCGCAAATCGTCCCCTGAACCGCGGCAATGACCAGACTGGTCGTGACGCTGGCGAAAATCAGTTCGCGGGCCTCCGTCAGCATGCGATCCGTCATGGTCTCCTCGAACGGCAGAAAAAGCCGGAAGTGGTGCACGATCGTTTCCCCGTCCCGCAGGAAGTAAAATAATGCGAAGAGCATCACAAAGAGTTCGAACAGGAAGACTATGATGTTCCGGATTACCCGACCCAGCTCCGTTGCCAGGTATTCCCCGGCTCTGCTGGCACCCTGGCGCACGAGTCCGGGCAAATCCACGGTTACCCCCTGCGCCGCGATGTGAAAAGCAAGCCATTCCCATGCGTGGTTTAACCAGCCATAGCCCCCGCCCACCATTGCTGTCTGGATGTTCCGCGCAGCGGCGATCCCTTCACGGACGAACATTACCGCCAGCAGGAGCACGGGGACAATCAAGATCAGGGTGACGCCTATGGTGATCAGCACGGCCGACCTCGTACGACCCCATCTCCGTTCGAATAGTTTGTTCAGGGAAAAGAAGATAACCCCAAATACCGCCGCCCACCCCAACGGCACGAGAAAAGGCTCAAAGACTCGAAAGACGAGATAGGCGAGACACAACACGACGCCGTAGAATAAGACGTTGCTGAAGCGATATTCGGCGCTTTGGGCCATGGCAGGTCGAGATCTCCCTGTTACTTAGCCTGTCGACCAATTGCAAGGCTCCTCTTATAACCCAGGTGAGGACCTTTTGGGGGGTTCGTTGGCAATTTAAGGCTAGCCGCGCGCGTGATATGATTCGGGCAACTATAGGAGCAGTCTTCTGAACGATCCTGCCGCCTGCCGCCATGGCCGCACGCAACTTATCGCCAAGGATTCCGATGCGGAATATGTGGAATGCCTGGACTGCGGGGCCATCCTCGAATCCGGCGAATTGCCGGAGCCACCGGCCGGCTTTGACGAATCTCTCTCCGACGCGTAATTGAGATTACTTCCGCCAATCCGGAAAAGGCTTGAACACTGAGGGCACAGAGAATTTCAGGAGAAACGGAAAACAGCGGGTGAATGTTCTTCTCGAATCACGAATCACGTTCACTTAATTCCAAGCAGCCCAATAATTCGCAAAACATCGACTGCGGAAACATCGTACAACGGGCGCTCGTCTTCCTGCTCGAGTTGCTCCCGCAAATACTGCGCGGCCACATAGCTGGCTTCGCGGTCGCTAAGGTCGCGGCCGGATTGGGCCGTGAACTGAACAATTCCGGGGTGCGCGAGGCCTACTATCACTCCCGTGCCGTCCACCAGGAATTTTGTGTCCACTGTATCGCTATGGCGCGTAGCCACGCCGTTCCACAGATGCGAAAACCGGCAGTGATAGGTCCGGTCCGTCAGTCGTGAGGTCACTTCAAATTCTCCCACGAACTGGTTCATCGCGCCCAGATTGGAAACGCCAATTCCGGTGCTCATTGTTCTACTTTCCGTGGCCGACGGTCACCGGTTCGGCATGCGCAAAGCTGCCGGCTGCCGCCGCGATCCCGGCCCCCACGGGCAGCTTCATGCCCTGATCGAGCAGGATCTTCTCCAGTGAATCGAGGAACAGAAGCACGTTCGCGCGCTGGCTGGAATATCCCATCAGGCCGACACGCCACGTCGTGGCCTTGATATCTCCAAGTCCTCCGGCGATTTCGATGTTGAACTCATTCAGCAGGCGGGAACGCGTTTTCACGCCATCGATGCCGCTGGGAATGCAGACGGCGGTGACCGTCGTCAGGCGGTCCTCCGGGTTTTCGACAAAAATGCGAATGCCCATCGCTTCCAGGCCCGCGATCAGCGCCGCCTGATTTTGCCGGTGGCGCTCACAGCTGGCTTCCAGCCCCTCCTCAAGGAGGATCCGCATAGCCTCATGCAGCGCGTAAATCAGGGGAACCGCCGGAGTGTGGTGATAGGTGCGTTCCTTGCCCCAGTAATTCATCACGGTGGTCAAATCGAAATACCAGCTCTGCACTTTCGTCTTGCGGTTGCGCAGCATTTCCTCAACGCGCGCGTTCACCGTAATGGGCGCCATCCCCGGAGGAGCGCTGATGGCTTTTTGCGTTCCGCTGAAGCAGATATCGATCCGCTGGCGATCGATATCGAGCGGCACGCCGCCGAGCGTGGCGACGCTGTCTACGATGAGCAGGGCCCCGAGTTCATCGGCAACCTTGCGAAAGGGTTCGACCTTCGTCACGACCCCGGTCGAGGTCTCCCCATGCGCCAGGCCGACGAACTTGATCTTGCGGCCTTGCCCGGCACGGCGCACATCTTCCGGGTCCACGGTCCGGCCCAGCGGCGCAGGGACGCGGTGAATCTTGGCCCCGGTCCGCTCGGCGATATCCGCCATGCGATTGGAAAACATGCCATTCACGCAGACAATGGCCTCATCACCCGGCTCCAGCGCGTTGATCACTGCGGTTTCGATGCCGCCGGTCCCCGATGCGGAAATCGGGAATGTTATGTGATTCTTCGTCTGGAAAATGCGACGCATCAGCTCCTGAACGCCGCCCATAAATTCGGTGAACCACGGATCGACATGCCCCACAATCGCCGTGGCCAGCGCGCGGTAGACGCGCGGGCTGAGGCACGAAGGGCCGGGCGTGAGCATCAGCCTTGTCGGCGGCCGCAATTCTTCCATCGGGTTGTTCATGACTTCAAAACCTCAGCTTTCACGCGGCGTCTTGGCGGCACGTCCAAATAATGTGCCCTGAGAGGAGTACACAGACCATCGAAGATGGCTCAGTGGATAAAAAGATTGCCCCCGGTCGCGTTCCGGGGCATTTCTCTCAAATGTGCTCCTGTCCACCATCTAGTTTGCGCGATTCCTGGCCCTCGCGCAACCGCCAAAATGGCATGTGTAAACAATCATCGAATACTCCGCAGCTTCAAATCGCGCCGTTGAATTTTTGCTCCGGATTTCTCTGTGTTCTCTGTGCCCTCTGTGTTAAAGGGTTTTAACGCCTTGAAATACACAGCGAATCTGAAAAACTTTTAACACGGAGGGCACAGAGTGCACAGAGAGTACCGATTCCGGACCGCAATGGTGATTGTGCCTCAGACGGCCTGGCAGATACATTCTCCAAGCGCTTCTGCGGCTTGCTGTGCTATCTTCGCGTGGCGCTGGAGGAATACGCATCGATGGCGGAAAAACTGGTTCTGGTTGGTGTACTGCCCGAAATTGTTGTAATTGGTCCCGATGAGCAGGTCGTGTGGCTGTCGGACACCGGCAATTTGAAGATCCAGTTCGATCCCAACCGCTGCCCGTTCCAATCCAACGTCTTCCAGGCGCCCCCCGGGCGCCAATTGCAGAGCGGTCCGCCCCGCCCAGGGACAAACCCAGGCTCCTACAAATATCGCCTTTGGCTGAACGATCAGCCCATCGGCAATGGCGAAGTCATTTTGAGGGAAAAATAAGGCTCAATTTCCCGCCGCGCCTACACGGCCGGTGTCTATCGAATGAGCCAGCCCGCGGCGAACCGGTGCCAGCAACACAGCAGGAACTGGTTTTTCCGGCGTCAGGGCCACGTTCGATGACCGGCGCGGGAATTCGGTCCGGCGATCGAGCCGCAAGCCGGCCTCGCGGACGAGTTCCTCGGAAAAATTCGGGTCGTCGGAATATTCAACGCCCCAGAACCACAGGCGTTCTTCCTTTTGCTGCAGGAACTGCAGCACTTGTTCCAGTTTGCGCATGGAGCGGTCAAACGTGGAGGCAAGGAAATAGACAGGCAAGACCCAGGCCTTGCGGGCAAATATGGCTCGAATGCGCACGCAATACTTCCCGGTCTGATTCAATTCAATCGTGCATTGATACTCGTTGCGATGATTCGGCTTCCCCGGCATGGTGCACCTCATTGACTCGCCTTCGTTGCAAAATCCAGTCTTACACTTTGAAAGAGACTTCTGGGCCTCGATAGCGCGTATCGCTGGTTGCCCCATGAAGAGGGGGCGATCAGAATGAAATTAGAAGAACCACACCTGCGAGAAGCGATGCGCGCTGGGAAGGCCACAGCTTCGAAATCTTAGCCCCCTGGCGTAGGGCCTAAGACTGCGAACACAAACATGCTAGCTTAGGCCCGGGGTGAAATCAAGGCCTGTGGAAAAATTAATAACACGCTTATTTTCTATAAGTTACAGGACTATGCTGGGCTGATAAGACGTTTCAAATTCTCCGCGTTGAAGCGCAACTGCCCCTGCTGTTGGAGCCTGGCTTTGAGGGCCGTTCGGAATAAATCGTAAGCCGTTTGGCGCTTGCGCTGCAATACTTGCTCTTCGATCTTGGTCTTCTGCTTTTCAAAATCATTCTGGTTGACGGGATCGTGCTGGGCGACGCGATAAACAGTCCAATTTTGCCCGAGGGCGATCGGATCGCCGACCTGGCCGGCGGGCAAAGTAAACGCGGCTGCGAATTGCTTGGCACTGCCGACATCGGGGATCGAACCCGCTCGAGAGATGAGTTCCGATGTTTTCACTTCAAAACCGAGAGCCTTGGCGGCAGCGGCGAAATTCTCACCCGATTTGGCGCGTTTGGTGAGATCTTCGGCGCGAGTTTTCGCAAGATCCACCGCTTTTCCATGCCTGTATTCGCTGGCGACGCGGTCGTGAACCTCCGCCAGAGTCGCGGGATGTGCAGGCTGGATATCCTTTACAGAGAAAACGACGTAGCCGAGATCGGTATGGATTGGAGCGCCCACATCGCCCACCCGCTGATGAAAGATTGTATCCATCAGGCCGGGCGCGTTCCCCAGTTCCGGAAGCGGCTGATTGGCCTCGACCAGTTTCGCCTCGCCGGTCGTCATGTTGAATTTCTTGGCTAAATCTTCAATCGGGACGCGGCCGCCGCGGCGAATTTCGTCGGCGATTTGGGTAGAAACAGTCTCCCCCAGCTGCTCGGCTTTTTCCTGTTGCAACTGATTGACAATGTTGGCCTTGACTTCGTCCAGCGTCTGCGTGCGAGCGGTTTCGCGATCGATGACCTGGATAATGTGGAAGCCGTATTGAGTCTTCACCAAATCGGAAATCGATCCCTTAGGAAGGCTGAATGCTGCCGCTTCAAATTCGGGCACGGTCTGTCCCCGGACGATCCAGCCCAGGTCGCCGCCCTTGTCCTTGGTCGTGTCTTCTGAGTATTGCTTGGCCAGATCGGCGAAATTCCCGCCATGTTTGGCCTTGTTCAGAACGTCCTCGGCTTTTTTCTTGACCTCTGCGGCCTCGGCATCGGTCATACCCACGGTCTTGAAAAGAATGTGCGCGACGTGAGCGCGATCTTCCAGTTTGTACTGATCGATATGGCTCTGGTAGTAGACTTTTTCGTCGTCATCAGTCACTGGAGTGCGCTGGCGAAGCTGCGCGAGGTTCAGAATGGCGTAATCCACGGTCCTGCGTTCCGGGACCACGTACTGGGCCTTGTTCTTGTCGAAATACGCCGCCAGATCCGCGTCTGAAACCTCTACCTTGGACTGCAGATCTTCCGGCTTGATCGACACGTAATCAAGTTTGATCTTCTCATTCTCGCGCTTGAACTCCTCGCGCAATTCATCGTCGCTGGCCGTAATGCCGTCCGTCACGATTTGCTGGAACTTCTGCTGCAGCAGGGCGTTTTTTACTTCCGCCTCAAACTCCGGGACGCTCACCTGAAAGCGCGCCTGAACTTCCGCCGAGTAGCGGTCCATGCCGATAAACGTGTCGCCGGTAAACGCCGTGGGCACAAGCTTCTTCAGAAGGTCGGCGTGCTCTTCGGCTGATACGCGCAGGCCCATGCGGTCGGCTTCGAGCGACAGCATCTTTTCGTCGATCAATTGGTCGAGCGCCTGCTGGGTATAGATGGGCTGGAGGGCGGGGGGAATCTGGCTGCCACGGGTATTCTTGCTCAATTGGTTCTGGACATCGACGACAGAAATGGCCTGGTCCCCCACTTGGGCGACCGTCTCCGCCGAGTTCAAATCGTTGGTGCCCTGCGGCACGAGATACAACAACATGCCGATCCCCAGAATCCCCACGACGACTCCGAGCATGATCCGCACGCCTAGCTTTTTTTCACGAAGAGCGTCCCACACGTCCGAAAATCCTCCCGCGCAACGCTATCTGGATATCCCGCGATTCAGAAAAGCAGACAGCCGCCGCACCCGTGGCAAAACAAGGCATTATAGAGGAGCCGAGCACATACACTCAATCTCTAATGTTGTTGGACGGGATGCTGCGAGTCGAGTGAGCAGCAATAGCGAGCGAGGACGCCCTTTCCGCACCGGAATGCACTGCTTACCATGAACGGGACGGAAAGGGCGTTACAAAACCATAATGCCAGGTTCGTAATGGGCTATGTTGAGGCCGGCCATATTTGGGGCAGGCAGCCGTTTAGTCCATCCCAAACAAGGCTGAATGGCCACCCATCGCGCCAAAAGATCGCACGAGTGTCCCCTGCCGTGATAATCTATTGTGGCATTTTTGAGGCTGCTAGATGAGCAACCAGATGCAACAGTCCGTGGATGGCAAGGGGGAAGGCAAGAGCCTGATCCGCGTGCGGCCGCGCGGTTTTTGCGCGGGAGTGGTGCGCGCGGTGGATATCGTGGAGCTCGCGCTGCAAGCGTACGGGCCGCCGGTGTATGTGCATCACGAAATCGTGCACAACCGCTACGTGGTGGAGCAACTGCGGCACGACGGCGCGATTTTCGTCGAGACGGTGGAGGAAGTGCCGCTCGGCTCCGTGCTGGTGTTCAGCGCGCACGGAGTTCCTCCGACCACGCGCGAGGAAGCGCGGCTGCGCGAGTTGCGCGTGATTGACGCGACCTGCCCGCTGGTGACCAAGGTCCATCTCGAAGCTCTGAAGTTCGCGCGCGAGAATCGCACCATTATCCTGATCGGCCACCGCGATCACCAGGAAATCGTGGGAACCTCGGGAGAAGCTCCCAAACAAACCGTCGTCGTGGACAGCGTTGAAGCGGTGGACGCGCTCGAAGTGAAGGACGCGAGTCACCTGGCGTTTCTTACGCAGACGACGCTGAGCCTTTACGACACGCAGGAAATTGTCGCCCGGCTGCGCGAGAGGTTTCCTTCGATCCAGGGGCCCGCTTCCGACGACATCTGTTACGCGACGCAGAATCGGCAGGAAGCGGTCGAGCAACTGGCGCGCGAAGTGGAACTGATCCTTGTGGTCGGTTCGCCCAACAGTTCCAACTCGAACCGGCTGGTAGAAGTTGCCAAACGTTCGGGAGTGGCCGCAGAATTGATTGACTCCGCGATTGACATTGACCCGAAATGGCTGGAGGGGATTCGCCGCGTGGGCCTGACGGCCGGGGCGTCCGCGCCAGAAATTCTGGTCGAGCAGGTCAGCGAACGCCTGGCTGGATTGGGCTACACGAATCAGCGCGATCTGGATCTGATCCGCGAAGATGTGCGGTTCACTCTGCCGTCCGAGCTGACAACCATCGCGCCGGCGTCGAGTTAGGGCAAGCTCGGCGTCGTGAACGTTTAGTGAAATCGTTATGCAGGTTGCGGTCAATCGGGGGAGATCGTCTCCAATAACAGGAGAGCGACTTTGGCGGTCAAGATCACCCGTCAGACGAAGAATATCGCCCTGCTGGGCTCGGCCACCAGCGCAGCGGCCCTGCGCGCCGGGCTGGAGCGCGCGCCCGCCGCGTTGCGCGCCGCGGGGATCGCGGATCGGCTGAAGGCCGCCGGATTTAGCGTTGCCGATGCCGGGGATACGGCAAGGTACGTTTTCCAGCCAGACGACGAACACCCCCGCGCCAGGAATGTTTCCGCTGTTCTGAAATCGCTGAACGATCTGCGCCCGCGCGTCGAAGTCGCGGTGAAGTCCGGCTCGCTCCCTGTCATCCTTACCGGCGATTGCATTTCCGTGCTGGCCGTCATTGCCGGCACGCGCCGCTACTATCGCAACGTCAGCCTGATTTACGTGGACCGCGACGCCGATCTCAACGTGCCGGCGACGACGCCTTCGGGGTGCGTCGATGGCATGGTGATTTCGCAAGTCATTGGACGCGGCGCGCCGGAACTGGTTCGCTTCTGGGGCGAGCCGCCGCTGGTTCGCGAACCCGACGTCGCTTTGTTTGGATTCGAGCGACTGGACGCGCCGGAGGAGCTGTACTTGGCGGCCTCGCCCTTGCGGCGGCACCCATCTTTGGAAGTGACCACCGTAGGCGCTGCTGCAGCGGCTCGCCTCGCCCTCGAGCGCGTGCACGCGGCCAAGCATGAATTCATCCTGCACTTCGACGTGGACGTGATTAACGGCGAAGAATTTCCCTGGACAAATTTTCCCGGCGCGGGCGGCCTCAGCCTGAACGAAGCGCGCGATGCCCTTCGCGTATTCGCCGGCCAGCCGAATCTGGCCGCTTTCGAAGTGGCCGGGTATAACCCGGACCTTGACGCCGACGGACATGGCGCGCGCAAGCTGATCGATTTGCTGGCCGATGTGCTATCGGCGCGGCTGGAAATAGCGTCGGCGGCAGCCGCGGGAGCCGGGGATGCCTCGTCGACCACTTCAATGCCTGCTGCGGCTTCTTCCGAAACTGCGCCCGCAGCGTTTCCATCCGCTGACGATTCCAATGACGCAGCTCCCGCTGATTTGCCGGATGCATCCGAGCCGGACGCAACCGGTTCCTGAAATTGGATCAAGCTGGTTCTCCGGCTGATTCCTTCCTTGGAAGGGAATCGGTTTGGGTGACGCTTTGTTTCCTTTGAGGGACGGATGGCGTGTTGCTCTCCCATGCGAGATGCGCTACCGTTTTCATAGATCGCGGAGGTTTCCTTTATGGCCGGAAAATATGCGGCAGTGGCAATCGCCTTCATCCTGACCCTCGTAAGCGCGGGGTTAGCGCAATTGCGTCCGGCGTTCGGCGCGGAATGGAATGACCAGGATTCGCAAATGCAAATGGATATGCCGGGGCAGGCCGATTTGGGGATTCCTTCTTACCACGCTTATGCGTTGAAGCCGCCGTTCCCTTCCACGCTCGATCCCAGGCAATTTCCCGACGCGCTCAATCGCAATGTGTATGCGCTGGCGGCGAAAATCAGGCCGGTTTTGTACCAGCAGCCTTGCTATTGCTATTGCGACCGGCACGCAGGGCACAAGAGCTTGCTCGATTGCTTTGTGGGCACGCACGGAGCGGAATGCGATATCTGCCAGAAGGAAGCGGTGCTCTCCTATCAGCTCACGCAAAAGGGGAAGACTCCGGCGCAGATTCGTGCAGCGATTATTCGCGGCGATTGGCGAGCCGTAAATTTGAATCCCTACATGGTCGCTGCGACCCCCCGCTGATCTCTGAATAAAACGAAGGCTGGGTTTTCAGTAGGACGGGCTTCTGCCTGTCTGGTTTTCATTTCAGCCATGTCGGACGCGCCATCCTAGATTTAAAACCAGACAGGCTGAAGCCTATCCCACTTAAAACGCCCTTCTGCATTTCTGGCTGCAGAATGAGCTACACTTCCGCCGGACCAGCATGGCGGAACTCGAACATTCCAAAACAGGAACACCAGACGCGGCCCCGCGCGGGTCGCTGAAAGAACTGGCGCTTTTTTTTCTGCGGCTGGGAGTCACCGCGTTTGGCGGGCCGGCGGCGCATATCGCCATCATGGAAGATGAACTGGTTCGCCGGCGTAAATGGCTTTCGCGCGAAAAGTTTCTCGATCTCCTCGGCGCCAGCAACCTGATTCCCGGCCCCAGCTCCAGCGAACTGGCCATCCAAATCGGCTATCTGCGCGCGGGGTGGGCGGGACTGCTCCTCGGCGGCGTCTGCTTTATTATTCCCGCGGCCGTCCTGGTGGGAATCATCGCCTGGGCCTATGTGCGCTTCGGGCACTTGCCGGCCGTTGCGGCGCTGCTTTACGGCGTCAAGCCGGTGGTGATTGCCGTCATTCTGCAGGCGCTGTGGGGACTTGGCCGCGCAGCGGTCAAGAGCTGGTTCCTGGCAATCGCGGGCATCCTCTGCGTTGCGCTCACTTTCGCGCGAGTGAACATTCTGGTCATTTTATTTGGAACGGGCGCGATCCTTGCGGGTGTTCGAGAGCTATCCCGGAATCGTAAAGGAAACCAGAAAGCTGCGGGTATCCCGGCTTTTGTTTCCGTGTGGCGCGGGGCGCTTTCGGGCCTCGCGCGTATTTTTCCGTGGGCAGGCGCGACAGGAGTAGCAGCTGTGATCCCCGGTATGTGGCCGCTGTTCCTGGTCTTCCTGAGGATCGGCTCGATTGTTTTCGGCAGCGGCTATGTTTTGCTGGCATTTCTGCGCGCCGATCTTGTGGTGCATCGCGCGTGGGTGACGGACGCGCAATTGGTCGATGCCGTGGCCATCGGGCAGGTGACGCCGGGCCCGGTGTTCACCACGGCCACTTTTCTTGGGTACCTGTTGCGGGGACCTGTGGGCGCGATTGTGGCGACCGTCGGAATTTTCCTCCCGGCTTTCATCCTCGTGGGCCTCAGCGGGCCGCTGATTCCGCTGCTTCGCCGTTCTGCGACGGCCGGCGCTTTTCTTGATGGCGTGAACGTGGCCTCGCTTGCGTTGATGGCCGCGGTCAGCTACCAACTCGGGCGCGCGGCGATTGTGGATTGGGTGACGATCGCTCTCGCGGTAGCCAGCGCGGTGCTTTTGTTTCGCTTCCGAATCAATTCGGCCTGGCTGGTGCTCGGCGGGGCGATCCTCGGCATTGCCGCGCGGGTGGCGCGAGGCGGTTAGGATTTTTCCAGCGAGGGAATGTCCGGCTGCCTGGGCGTGATCCAGAAATCGATTCCCAGCCAGAAGCTGTAAGCGTGCCGCACGAGCGAGAGGGACAAAGCGGTGGCGAAAAGCATCCAAAGCAGAATTTTGGCATTCGTCGAAAGAGTGGTGAAATCCGGAAACAGCAGGGACACAAGAAATATCGCCACCACGACCGCGGTTGTGACCGCGTAATTGATGATCATCGCTCCGAGGTAGTATCCCTGCTCTGGAAAATACGACAGCCCGCATTCCGGACAACGGGGCAGCATGCGAAAGACGCCGCGAAACAACCGGCCACGCCCGCAATTCGGACAACGCCAGCGCGCGGCGCGGCGCACGATCTGCTTGAGAGGAAGTCGTAGCATGGTTTCCGTTGCCGGCCATCCAGTGTCACACAGACACACCCGTTGAATCATGGGAATTCTTGAGAGGTTCCTGGAAGTTCGGCGCGCGGTTGGCGACAATGGGCCGGCCGATTCCGAACTTACATTTTACGAACGCGGGACGTTCGCAAGCTGCGGCGGCGGAGAGACTTGCGCGCGGCCTTGATGCCGGGCCGCGCGCAGGTGGCAGGCGGGAAGTGAAGAGTCACTACATCAGGAAGTTGACCTCCACTCTCAGGTCAATCGGCGTGGGCACTCCATCGAGGATCGTTGGTTCATATTTTCTTTCCGAAACGGCTTTCAGCGCCGCTTTGATGAGCAAGGGATGTCCGCTGACGACTTTTTCTTCGACCACATTGCCATGTTCGTCGATGATGGCGTCAATCAAGACCATCCCGTGGATGTGCGACTGGCTCGCGAGGATCGGGTAGATCGCCGCGGGGCCGTAGATTAATCGCGGCGGCTTCACGTCGCCGCCAATGCGGACGGGCCGCTTCGGCCCATCAACGGTGGGCGCCGGCACTACGGGAGCCGCGGCACCCGGCATTCCGCCGGTGATGCCGCCCATCAATCCTCCGGGAACGCCGCCCGGCAAGGCGCCCATTCCTGCGGCAAACGCTTCCTGCGGGGGAGCAGCGTCGCCAGTAGCCGCTGGAATGGCCTTTGGAATAAACATTGGCGCGATCAGTTTCCCTGGCGTGAAAACTTTTGGAGCCACGCGGACCTCGCGCGCCACCGCTGGCGGAGGCGCCGGTACCGCGGCCATCGGCGGCATGGCCGCCACCAGGAGCGTTGTTTCCATCCTTTTCATATCAATCCCTTGCGAGAAATAGAGCGGGAGGAAGAGCGCAAGGAGCAAGATGCCGGAATGAATGAAAAAAGAAAGGGCCCAATCCATCGGGCTGCGTCGCTGCCGCGCCGTGGAATTTTCAAGCAGGGCCTCGGCAAAAACGCGGTTTTGCAATTTTATTTTGGGCGGCGGCAAAACCACGCTGCTTCCCGGCCTGCCGCCCGGATACACGTCTTCCACAAGCAGATTTTGCTCACTGATCATGATGCCTCCTCAAAAATGTTGCTTGCGGAATCCAGCAAGCGAATAAAAAATTAAAAAATTCGCGCGAAGCTCAAGCGAAATAAATTCTTACTTGCCGGGACACAGCGGGGTGTCTTAAACAGGCTGACTTCCGCGGGAGAGACCGGGGACATTCCCGTTCGACATGGAAGAAAAAGTCTTGAATCAATATTTCAAAACCTTGTTCTCCTGATCCATCCTGCCCCAGACATTCGCGAAAGACAAATTCAAAGATCAAATCGTTGACTTCCAAAGGGGTGATCCGTAATTCAAGCGCATGCGACACAATATTTCCTGTAATAATATAATGCTTAATAGTATACGCACTTCGCGCTACGATTGCGGACAGGAAAGGAAGGGGCTGAATCCTTTCGCTACAGGGCCGCCGTTCAAGTTGAGCGTAGATTCACGTGGAGATGTGGCCCGGGAATGCCATTCTCCTGGATGGCCTTAGGGAAGACGCCAATCGGGAGATTGGCGTTCCCGGGGACGTTTCACGACCTCAGTGCTTGCTTAGTCTTAGGATTCCAAAGCGGCGAGATGTGGACCGGCAATGGGAACTTGCCGGAATTATAGGGGCAACCGTTTTCCAATTGTTGATCACCAAGAGATGCGAATCGTTGGGCGAGCGGTGAAGCGTTCCTTCCTTCCAGTAAGTCTATTGTAATCCGATAGATGGATCCAATGGCTGCCTGCTCCCCCGCGCCAACCGGGGTTCGTGTGGGTGTCGGATTGCTATGGAATGGATGTTCTCCCACGATCCGCGGCTGCTGGGTAGTTTTGTGACTACACGGGGGAATTGTGCCATGGGAGGCATCACTTCTTGAGCGAGCGCCTATACTACGAAGATTCGTTTTTGCGCGACTTCGATGCGCATGTGATTTCCTGCGAGAGCGCACTGAGTGAACGCGCGGTGGGAACGTGCCCCACCTGGTGGGTTACCCTGGAGCAAACCGCGTTTTATCCCACATCCGGCGGCCAGCCGCACGACATTGGGCGCTTAGGCGAAGCCGCGGTCATAGACGCATTCGAACGGGAAGACGGGACGGTTGTGCACGTCACTGACCGGCAGTTGGCGGTCGGATCCGTTCGGGGATCGATTGACTGGGCCCGGCGTTTCGACCACATGCAGCAACATACGGGCTCGCACGTGTTGTCGGCGGCGTTCGTGGCCAGGTTGGGTATCCCGTCCGTTTCGTTCCGCTTGGGTAAGACTTTCTCCACGCTGGATGTCGCGGCGTCTTCAATCCGGGCCGAACAATTGGAAAACATCGAGCGTTTTGTAAACGAAATTATTTTTGAAGACAGGCCCGTTCATGTTCGCTACGGTACGGCTGCCGAGCTCTCTGCCCTGGGCGTGCAAAAGGAATCGGAGCGAGAGGGAATGCTGCGCGCGGTGGAGATTCAAGGTATGGATGTACAGGCCTGCGGCGGGACGCACGTGGGGCGCACGGGGCAGATTGGAATGATTCTTATCCGGCGCATAAAAAAGGTCAGAGAAAACTGGCGGGTAGAATTTGTGTGCGGCGAGAGGGCGAGGCGAGCGGCGCGCGCGGATTTTGGATTACTCGAGGATATCTCTCAGCGCCTGACCTGCGGCCCCGACAGGATTCACGCGGGGATCACGCGCATTCTCAACGAACGCAACGCCGCCAATCGATCTGCCGAGCGATACCTGGAAGAAGCGGCGGCGCTGCAAGCCCAAGCGCTACTGGCCAAAGAGAGCACGCATCGTGCGGCCAATCACTCACGGATTGTGACCGCAATCCTGGCAGATGCGGACATGGAATATCTTCGAAGCGTTGCGAGCAATATCGTGGCAGAGGGCGGAGTGGTCGCGCTGCTCGCCTCGGCCGCCAGTGGATCTATTGTTCTTGCCAAATCCGAAGGCGTCACTGGCGACATGAACGCATTGTTGCGCGAGGCGGTCAAGGCCTGTGGAGGAAAAGGCGGGGGGACGAAAGACTTTGCCCAGGGGAGCGTGCCGCAAGGAAGCGACCTTAGCCTTATTTTGGAGCAAGCCGCAGCGCGCGCTTCCAAACCGGCTAAATCGCTGCATGTGGTGGCAAGAAATTCCGTGACCGGGAGATCGCAGGACGAATTATGGCGGTTCAAAAGTAAGGTCCGCATGTAGCTGGTGATTCTTTTCCTGAATCCAATCGGCGAAATGTAATTCATTAAAATCCGAAGAATCGCAGGTTTTCGTGGCGCCGGCGTCTCGCCGGCGTTTTTGCGTTGTGGCGAGTTCATAGAAAAATCGCCGGCGAGACGCCGGCGCCACGGTAATCGCCTGTGTTTCCCTGCATCTCGCAACCGAAGCACGCTTGACACTCCTATGGCACTGGCATAAGGTGGAAATTCAGACCGAAAAACGATGTAGATAGAAAATCTCCCTGCGAGATCAAGGGAAAAACGCGATGCGAAAATCCAAAAAAGACGCGATCGATCGGCGCAAGTTTTTGAAAGGAGCCGCGGCGGGCGCCGCGGCGCTCGCGGCGATTCCGGCGGTTGCAAACGCGCAGCAGGCCGAGGTGTCCCGCGCGGCCGCCGCCAAGCCCATGCCCAAAGAGCTCGAGGCCGAGACACCCGCCGTGCTGGACGTTCTGACCGAGAACCGTTCCGGATCCGACTTTATGGTGGACGTGATCAAGTCCCTGGGCATCGAGTACGTGGCGTCCAATCCGGGATCGAGTTTCCGCGGGCTGCACGAGTCGGTGATCAATTACGGCGGAAACGAGAATCCCGAGTTCATTACCTGCTGCCATGAAGAATCGGCCGTGGCCATGGCCCACGGCTACTCAAAAATCGAAGGCAAGCCCATGGCGGTTTTTCTTCACAGCGACGTGGGTTTGCAGCACGGGTCAATGGCCATTTACAACGCGTTTTGCGATCGCGTGCCGGTCTATCTGATCGCGGGCAACGCGTTGGAAATCAATTCGCGGCGCCCGGGAGTCGAGTGGGACCATAGTGTTCAGGATGCCGCGGCGATTGTTCGCGATTGCCTGAAGTGGGATGATGTGCCGATTTCGCTCGATCATTTTGCGGAATCGGCCGTGCGCGCATACAAAATCGCGATGACGCCGCCGATGGCTCCCGTGTTGCTGGTCGCGGATGGGGAGCTGCAGGAAGGCGCAATTCCCGACGACGCAAAATTCCACATTCCCAAGCTCACGCGGGCCATGCCGCCGCAGGGCGATTCGGGCTCGGTCGCGGAAGCGGCGCGAATGCTGGTCGCCGCAGAAAACCCGGTAATTTTATTGGAGCGCACCGCGCGCACGGCCGATGGATTGAAATACACCATCGAACTTGCCGAAACGCTGCAGGCGCCGGTCGTAGATTTAGCCGCGCGCATGAATTTCCCCTCGCAGCATCCGTTGAATCAGACCGAGCGCACGCGGGCAATGATCGGCGGCGCGGATGTCATCCTGGGCCTCGAAGCGCTGAATTTCTGGGGCACGATTAATTCTTATCGCGACCAGCTGCACCGCACCTCGGCCCCGATCATCAAGAAGGATGCGAAGCTCATCAGCATCAGCGCCAGCGATCTGTACATGAAAAGCAACTATCAGGATTTCCAGCGCTACACCGAAGTGGACCTGGCCATGGCGGCTGACGCGGAGGCCACGCTGCCGTCGCTGATCGAGGCCGTTAAACGGCAATTAACGGACGATCGCAAAAGGGTGTTCGCGGATCGCGGCAAAAAACTGGCCGCGGCGCACGACGACGCCTTGCGGCGCGCCCGCGATGAAGCGGCCTACGGCTGGGATGCCAGCCCCATCACCACGGCGCGCCTCTGCGCTGAAATTTGGGGAGCGATCAAGAACGAAGATTGGTCCCTGGCTTGCGAAGTTTCCCCGTGGGTGAATCGCTGGCCGCTGCGCTTGTGGAATTTTGACAAGTTTTACCAATACATCGGCTCTTCAGGCGGATTCGGCGTCGGCTACGGAGCGCCTGCCTCCCTCGGGGCCGCGCTGGCCAACAAGAAGCACGGCCGGCTGACGGTCACGATTCAGAATGACGGGGATTTAATGTATGCGCCGGGAGTTCTGTGGACTTCGGCGCATCACCATATTCCGCTGCTCAGCGTCATGCACAACAACCGCGCGTATCATCAAGAAGTCATGCACGTGCAGCGCATGTGTGACCGCCGCAGCCGCGGCATCGACCGCGCTTCGATTGGAACCACCATCACCGATCCCAACATCAACTTCGCCATGGTCGCCAAAGGGATGGGCGTCTATTCCGAAGGGCCGATTACGGACCCCAAGGATCTTGGTCCGGCGATTCTGCGCGCGAAAGAAGTGGTCAAGCGCGGCGAACCGGCGCTGGTCGAGGCCGTCACCGAGCCGCGTTGAACGGTTTTTCTAACCTGCTGGTCTTCGCTTGATTCCAATTGGCGAAATTTAATTTATCCAATTTAATTCTTGTCGGAACGCGGGTTATCGTGGCGCCGGCGTCCCGCCGGCGTTTTTGCGCTGGATTGAATTCGGAAAAATCGCCGGCGGGACGCCGGCGCCACGAAAACCCGGCTATTGATTCAAGAGCGGAATGTCCTTGGAAGGCGCGGCCTTTGGTCGGGACTGCAAATAGGCGTAAATGTCGGCGAGATCCTGGTCGGAGATCACTTTGCTGGTGTACGGGGGCATCTGGCCTGTGGGTTGGTGGACGTACTTGGAGAACGCCTCGAAGGAAAGTTGCAGCGGGCCGATGCGCGGCCCCGCTCCCTGCGCGGCGCCCTGGCCCTGGCGGCCGTGGCATTCATAACAGCCATCTTTCGTAAAAATCTTTTTGCCCGTCTCGGCATTTCCCGTGAGGGCCGCTTCGCTCTTTTCGCCTTGCGGCGAGGCGTTTTGCGCTCGGAGCGCAGGCCAGGCAAGCAGAAAGATCGCGCCGCCCGCCGCCACGGCGATGCGCCGGGCGATGCAAGAAGGGCGACGCCCGATCGCTTTCACGAATGGCAAGATCATATTCACGCATTCCCCATCGGCGCCATTGTGCCACAGGACCGATGCGCGCCGAAATGCAATCCGCGCCTCCTGGCACAGCCCAGCGATGAATGCCGTTAATTCCCTCATATTCCTTGACGTTGCGATATATTTGGACTACACCATTGCGGTCGGAAAATGGCCAAATCCAAAAAAAAATCCAAATCTCCAACGGATCTCGTTCGGAATTGGGAACTTTCGCCCATCGGACGGCGGATTCTTCGCGAGGGGCGCCAATTCAAGACGGTCCGGCGCATTGTGCTGGCCGCGCGAAAGGTGTTCGCGCAGAGAGGCCTCGCCGGAGCGCGCATGGACGAAATCGCCCGCGTCGCGGGCGTCAACAAAGCCCTGCCGTATTATTATTTTCGCAACAAGGAAGAGCTGCATCGCTTCGTGCTCGAAACGATGATCGCGCAAATTTCCGGGCAGATGGAATCGACGGCGGTGCTCTCGATGGACCCTCCCGGACGCGTCCGCGCATTGGTGAACCTGACCTTTGATTTCGTTATGCGCAACCCGGCGTACCCGCGCCT
>DATHPN010000110.1:0-52946 GCA_035483715.1 Candidatus Acidiferrum sp. | reverse complement strand
CATGGCCATTAAACTGCCGATTTACATGGATTACCACGCCACCACTCCGGTGGACCCGCGCGTGGTCGAGACGATGCTGCCCTACTTCCACGAGAAGTTCGGCAACGCCGCGAGCCGCAACCACTCCTTTGGCTGGACGGCCGAAGAAGCGGTGGAGAACGCGCGCGCGCAGATCGCCCGCCTGATCAGCGCCACGCCCAAGGAAATCATCTTCACCAGCGGCGCCACGGAGTCCAACAACCTGGCCATCAAAGGCGCCGCGGAGATGTACCGTGAGAAGGGCAATCACATCATCACGCAGGTCACCGAGCACAAAGCCGTCCTCGATACCTGTAAGCGCCTCGAGAAGTACGGCTACGAAGTGACCTATCTTCCCGTGGCCAAGGACGGGCGCATCGATCTCGACGATCTGCGCCGCGCCATCACCGCGAAAACAATTCTGATCACCATCATGTACGCCAATAACGAAATCGGCGTGGTTCAACCCATCCAGGAAATCGGCAAGATCGCCAAGGAAAAGGGCGTGTTGTTCCACACCGACGGCGTGCAGGCGGTCGGCAAGATTCCCGTGGACGTGCAAAAAGATAACCTGGACATGATTTCGCTGACCGCGCACAAGATTTACGGCCCCAAGGGCTGCGGCGCTCTTTATGTGCGACGCCGCAACCCGCGCGTGCAACTCTCCGCGCAGATCGACGGCGGCGGGCACGAACGCGGCATGCGCTCGGGCACGCTCAACGTGCCGGGAATCGTGGGCTTCGGAAAGGCGGCCGAGCTTTGCCAGAACGAAATGGCAGAGGAAAGCACGCGCCTGCGCGGCCTGCGCGACCGCCTGAAGGACACCATCTTCGCCAAACTCGACGAGGTTTACATCAACGGCTCCATGACGCATCGCCTGCCGCACAACATCAACATCAGCTTTGCATTCGTCGAAGGCGAATCGCTGCTCATGGGCATCAACGACGTCGCCGTTTCGAGCGGTTCGGCTTGCACTTCGGCGACCCTCGAACCGAGCTATGTGCTGAAGGCTCTCGGGGTCGGCGAGGACCTGGCGCACACCTCCATCCGCTTCGGCCTGGGCCGCTTCAACACCCAGGAAGAAGTCGATTACGTCACCAGCCGCGTGATCGAAGTCGTGCAGCGCCTGCGCGAACTGTCGCCGCTCTACGAAATGGCCAAGGAAGGCGTCGATCTCAGCAAGATGAATTGGGGAGCTTCGGCGGGCGGGCATTAAGAAGAATCAATAAAAAGAATCGCGAAAGAGATTGATTCGTCAAATATAAGAGGGGGAGTGAAATGGCTTATTCCGATAAGGTAGTCGATCATTACGAGCACCCGCGAAACGTCGGCAGCCTGCCCAAGGACGATCCGAATGTGGGCACGGGCTTGGTTGGCGCGCCCGAGTGCGGAGACGTCATGCGGTTGCAGATGAAGATCAATCCCGAAACGCAGGTCATCGAAGAGGCCAAGTTCAAGACCTTCGGCTGCGGCTCGGCGATTGCCAGTTCTTCGCTCGCGACCGAGTGGGTCAAGGGCAAAACGGTTTCGGAGGCGCTGGCCATCTCCAACACGGATATCGTGCGCGAGTTGAGCCTTCCACCGGTGAAGATCCACTGTTCGGTCCTCGCCGAGGATGCCATCAAGGCGGCCATCGCGGACTGGAAGAAGAAGAAAGAAGTCTCTTCTCCCGCGGCATCCGCGACGACCGTCGGCGACTAGCCTGCCGGGCGCGGACCTGACTTCAGGCGGAGCCGGCATCCGAATGGTTTACGGCGCTGAGTGGAGCACGGGGAGTTTATCGGCGGCGCATTGCCCATTTGAAATTTGAGATCTGAAATTTCAAATTAGCTTTTCGCCCGCAAATTTTGAATCAAGACGGATTAGAGCGAACCATGATTCACGTTACAGAAAAAGCGGCAACAAAAATTCAGGAGCTGCTCGCCAAGGAAGGCGTGGCAGCCGAATCCGGCGGGCTGCGCGTGGGCGTTCAGGGCGGCGGCTGCTCCGGGCTGACCTACGCGATGCGTCTGGAGACGCAGGCGCGCGACCGCGACAAAGTGATCGAAGAAAACGGTGCGCGGCTGTTCGTGGACCCGAAGAGCTTCCTTTACCTGAATGACACCACGCTGGACTATCAGGAAGACCTGATGCGGCGCGGCTTCGTGTTCCAGAACCCGCAGGCCACTCGCAGTTGCGGCTGTGGCAGCTCGTTCACGCAATAGTAGGACGGGCTTCAGCCTGTCTGGTTTTGCGCAAGGCAGTACCGGACTCGCTTTCAGAGAACGTTGCAGGCGCTTCCTCTCGAATCGAATGAAACGCGTGGTTGGCCGGGATGGGGAGCCCGCCAGCCATTTTTTTTGCCTTGAGTGGCGCATGCTTCAGCTTGCGGGTTTTGGTCTTTGCAAATGCTAAACCCCGCAAGCTGAAGCATGCGCCACTGGCGCCCAAAATGGTCAATTTATGAGCGCGCCATCCACCACCGTGACGACCTCCGCAAATTGCTGGAGCTGCTCGGCAGCGACCGCAGGCGCGTCCTTCTGCCCGGCATGCGGAAAAATCCAGCCGCTGCCAAAAGGCGCCGATTACTTCGCGTTTTTCGGCATGCCGCAGAAATTAACGATAGACCTGGCGATACTCGAGCAGCGCTTCCACGCGCTCTCCTGGAAACTGCACCCCGACCATTTCGCGCGCGCCCCGGAAGACGAGCGCCAGATTTCGCTCGATCTCTCTTCGCAATTGAACGACGCCTACCGCACGCTGCGCGATCCGGTCGCGCGCGTCGAGTACCTGCTCAGCCTCTCCGGCATGCGCAAGGAAGGCCAGAAGAAGCAGCAGGCGCCGCCCGAATTGCTGGAAGAAGTTTTTGAATTGAACGAGTCGCTGGACGAACTGCGCGAAGCGCGTGCCTCCGGCGGAAGCGCCGCGCAACTGCCGGGCTTGCGCGCGAAACTGGAATCGGCGCAGCACAAATTTGAATCGTCGCTCGCGGACGTGGACCAGGAACTGGCCCGCGTCTCCGCGGAATGGGACGCCGCGCTCGATTCCGCAGCAGACGAAGCCGCAAAGAAAAAATTAATGGAGCGCATGAACGAAGTCCTGAACCGCCGCTCGTACATCAGGAATCTGGTGAACGGAGTGCGTCAGGAATTAGTGACTGGTGACTAGTGACTGGTGAAAACCATTCGTCGGATGGGCGATGGTTTTCACCAGTCACCAGTCACGAAAGCAAGGAGACAACACTCAGAACATGCCTCGCACCGTCGGCATCGATCTCGGCACCACCTACAGCCTGATCGCTTATCAGGATAAGCGCGAGGGCCGGCCGAAATGTATCCCGGGCCCGTACGGCACTCCGCTGTGTCCCTCCGTCGTGAGCGTGGATGCGGACGGCTCGATCGTCGTCGGCCAGGCCGCGCAGCGCCGCCTCTTGACGCAGCCGGAGCGCACGATTTATTCCGTGAAGCGCCTGCTGGGCCGCGGGCCCGCCGACGTGCAGGGCGAACTGAAAATTTTTCCGTTCCGTATCGATCCGGCCAGCAAGAACGTGATCCGCGTGCGGCTCGGCGACCGCGTCTTTACTCCGCCGGAAATTTCCGCATTCATTTTGCGCGAGCTGAAGATGTGGGCTGAGGAATATTTTCAAGACTCGGTCGAACGCGCGGTGATCACCGTGCCCGCTTATTTCAATGACGCGCAGCGCCAGGCCACGCGCGACGCCGGGCGCCTCGCCGGCCTCGAAGTCTTGCGCCTCGTGAATGAGCCGACTGCGGCGGCGCTCGCTTACGGCCTGCACGAACAGAAGCGCGGCAAGGTCGCCGTCTACGATTTCGGCGGCGGCACATTCGACATTTCAATTCTGAAACTGATTTCGACGAGCGATGGCGACATCTATCAAGTGCTCTCGACCAACGGCGACACGCACTTGGGCGGCGACGATATCGACAACGCCTTGCAGGGCATGGCGCGCGAAGAGATTCGCGGCCTCGGCGTGGACCTCGCCGCGCATCCCGAAGTCGTCCAGGAATTGCGCAAAGCCCTGATCGCCGCCAAGCACGAACTTTCCAGCGAAGACAAAACGACGGTCAAGTTTCCTCTGCCTGATGGCAGCGTTTATTTCCGCGAAATTACTCGCGCCGAATACGAGCGCTTGATCCGCCCCATCGTGGGTCGCACCATGGGCCCCGTTCGCCAGGCGCTCGCCGATGCCAAGCTTTCACCGGCGGAAATTGAGGAAGTTGTGCTCGTCGGCGGTTCGACGCGCATGCCTCTCGTGCGCCAAACTGTCGAACAATTTTTCGGGCGCCGCCCGCACACCGAGCTCAATCCCGACGAAGTCGTCGCGCTGGGCGCGGCGGTGCAAGCGGACATTCTCGAGGGCGGCGTGAACGACATGCTGCTGCTCGACGTCACGCCGCTTTCGCTGGGCATCGAAACGATGGGCGGCGTGGTCGCGAAAATCATTCCGCGAAATTCCACCGTGCCGGCAAGCGCGCAGGAACTTTTCACCACCGGCGTCGAGAACCAGACCGGCATCGACATCCACGTCCTGCAGGGCGAGCGCGAACTGGCCAAGGATTGCCGCTCCCTCGCCAAGTTTCAGTTGAAAGTTCCACCGGGCCCCGCGGGCCTCGCGCGCATCGAAGTAAAATTTCTGATCGACGCCAGCGGCATCCTGCAGGTTTCCGCGAGCGATCTGCGCGCCGGCACCGAGCACTCGATCGAAGTCCAGCCGACCTACGGGCTCGATGACGCCGAAGTCGAGCGCATGCTTGAGGAATCGATCGAATTCGCCGAGCAGGATTTTTCCGAGCGCCAGTTAATCGAGGCGCGCAACGAAGCCGAAAGCGTGCTGCACCTCACGGAAAAAGCCCTGGCGCGCGAACTGGGGGAAGCCCCGGGCGAATTACCCGATGAGGAGCGGCGCGCGATTGACGGCGCCATCGCGGCGCTGCGCGAAGCGCTCGCCGGCACGGATTACAAGCGCGTCCGCGCATTCGTCGACGTGCTGAATCAGGCCTCCACGCCGCTCGCCGAGCGCATGATGAATCGCGCTCTCGGTGCGGCCCTGGAAGGCAAAAAGTTAGGCGACGTGTAGCGCTCACCTTCAGGTGAGCATTTGCTTGAGTTCACAGTGCCCGCCTGAAGGCGGGCGCTACAAGAGTAAGGTTCGAGCAGTCAAGAAGGAGAACAACATGGGCGGCAGCAACCCCTACATCGAACAAGTCAAGTACACGCCCGCGACGAAAAAGTTCAAGGTGACGTTTCTCCGCGAGGGCAAAACGGTCGAGGTGGATCCCGAAAAAGTTCCCTATGCGCGCGAGGGCTTGCCGGGAAGCATCCTGGACATCGCCACGGGATTTCACATGGGCCTGGACCACGCCTGCGGCGGCGTGTGCGCGTGCTCGACTTGCCACGTCATCGTGCACGAAGGACTCGAGTCCTGCAACGAGCCGACCGATGCCGAACTCGATCAGCTGGATGATGCGCCCGGCCTCGAAGTAAAGTCGCGCCTCGGATGCCAGTGCGTGCCCGACGGGACGCGCGACCTGGTCGTCGAAATTCCGGAGTGGAACAAAAATTTCGCAAAGGAAGCGGAACACTAATCCGCGGGAACGCCAATCTCTCGATTGGCATAATGCAGATCGCAAATCGGGAGATTAGCGTTCCCGGAGTCCACGGCGACTTTGTCTGCCGATGTGAAGCGGATTTCGGTTTGCTGCAGCCCGCCGCCGGCGGACGATTTTGGGACAGGAGAAACACATGCCCGCCACATTTGATTGGGACGACGCGGAAGAAATCGGCATTCAGCTGGCCGAAAAATATCCCGACGCCGACCCGCTCTCGGTGCGCTATACGGACCTGCACAAGTGGGTCACCGGCCTGGACGGATTCACAGGCGATCCCAAGCTATCCAACGAGGGCAAGCTCGAAGCGATCCAGATGGCCTGGCTCGAGGAACACAATGAGCGAAAGGCGTGACTGGTGATTGGTGACTAGAAGCCATCTCATAAATGGTTTCAGGCCATTCCAAATGGAGGAGTTATCGATCGTCAGCACGCGAAAAGGCTTTATTTTACGGCCCTTTTGACTCGTCGTGTTTTACTCCATTGGGGCGGCATGTAAAATTTTCATATTTATGAGATAGCTTCTAGTGATTGGTGACTGGTGAAAACCTTTTGCCGATGCGCTGCCTCGCCGCTTTCAGGTTTGAAATCTCGAATCTCAAATTTGAAATCTCAGATTTGAAATCTCGAATCTGAAATCTCAGATTTGAAATTTCAAATCTGAACTTCCAACTCCCATCTCCCAACTCTCAACTCTTAAGTCTCCACTCTTGACTCTCCACACTGAGCTTCCAACTCCCGCCTCGATCTCAGCGAAGCACCAATGCCAGACGCGCGAGTGTGCTAGAATTCCATCACGCCAGGCTGGCCTCGCGTGACTCCGTGTGGCCCGGTAGAGTAATGGTTAACTCGTCGCCCTTTCAAGGCGAAGATTACGGGTTCGACCCCCGTCCGGGCTACCAACACCTTCGTTGAAACCTGCAGCGCAACGCAGCATCCAATCAGCGTGCCGGCGGATCCGTTAAAGATCCGTCCCCGGCTGGCGTACTTCATTTACAATGGACCGCAGATGGCGGACGCCCTCCCTGATTCCAACGAGGGCGCCAAGGATTACTTCAAAGGAAACCTAAGCCATGGCTGAAGAGCATCCATCAGATTTTTCAGTTGACGCGACCAGGGAATCCGCAACTCCTCCTCCGCCACCTTCTCCACGTTACAAGCGCTCGAAAGGCCGCAGGAACATTCTGATTGTTGTGATCGCTTTCGTCGTGCTCGTGGGCGGCTTTTTTTTGTGGCGCTATCTGGGCAGCTATGAATCCACCGACGACGCCCAGGTGGACGCTCACCTTTATCCCGTGAGCGCACGTGTTTCCGGTTATGTGGTCAAGGTAAATGTGGATGACAACCAGTACGTGCAGAAGGGCGCGGTGCTCGTCGAGATCGATCCGAAGGACTACGAGGTTGCCGTCGAGCAAGCCAAGGCCAATCTCGCCAACGCGGAAGCCACCGCTCAATCCCTGAATATCGACGTTCCGATTACCTCCGTGAGTACTTCCAGCCAATTAAAGTTCGCCACCTCCGGCGTGGAAGACGCGGGCGCCGGCATCACCAACGCCGAAAAGCAACTTGCCGCCGCGCAAGCCCAACTGGACGCGGCCGAAGCCAATGATGTGAAGGCCCAGGACGACCTCCGCCGCTACAAGGCGCTGGTGGACAAGCAGGAAGTGGCCGAGCAAGTGTACGACCAGGCTCTGGCAGCGGCAAAATCCAGCACCGCGACCGTAGCGGCCGCGCGCGACAACGTGGCCGCAGGGGAACAAGCCGTGCGCCAGGCGCGCAGCCGTCTGGGACAATCCGAAGCGAACCAGCAATCCGCCGAAACCGGTCCGCAGCAGGTGTCGTCCACGCGGGCCCGCGCGCGCGCCGCGATCGCCGACGTGCAACAGAAACGCGCCGCCCTGGAGCAGGCGCAGTTGAACCTGCAATACACCCAAATCGTGGCGCCCGTGAGCGGAGAAGTGAACAAGACCGTCGTGGTGGGGCTGAACGTCCAGCCCGGACAGCAATTGCTCACAGTGGTTCCCCTCGATGAAGTGTGGATCACCGCCAACTTCAAGGAGACGCAGTTGCGGCAAATGAAAGTAGGCCAGAAATCCGAGATCCATGTGGATTCCAGCGGGCGCACATTCAAGGGGCATGTGGACAGCGTTGCCGGAGCCACAGGCCCGCTGTTCAGCTTGTTGCCGCCGGAAAATGCCACGGGCAACTACGTAAAAATCGTTCAGCGCGTCCCCGTGAAAATTGTTCTCGATCCGGGAGAAAACCAGGATCACCAGCTTCGGCCGGGCATGAACGTCGTGCCCAACGTATACACCCGATGAGCACCGCCGCATCCCTCACGGCCGATCAGGACATCTGGCGGCCGAAATTCAATCCCTGGCTGATCGCCGTGGTCGTGGCCATGGCCGCGTTCATGGAGGTCCTCGACACCAGCATCGCCAACGTGGCCCTGCCCTACATGGCCGGGAATCTGGGAGCGAGCAACGACCAGAGCACCTGGGTGCTGACTTCCTATTTGGTCTCGAACGCGATTGTCCTGCCGATCAGCGGCTGGATGGCGGGCGCGCTTGGACGCAAGCGTTTTTTTTCGATTTGCCTTTTCATTTTCACCATCAGTTCCTTGCTGTGTGGAATCGCGCCGAGCCTCGGCCTGCTGCTTTTCTTCCGCGTGCTGCAGGGCGCGGGCGGCGGCGGCCTGCAGCCCATGGCGCAGGCTATTTTGGCGGACACATTTCCGCCGCAACAGCGCGGCCTGGCCTTCGCGCTTTACGGCATCACCGCCGTCACGGCGCCCACCATCGGTCCCACCCTCGGCGGCTGGATCACCTTCAACTATTCCTGGCGCTGGATTTTTTTCATCAATCTGCCAGTGGGCATCCTGACGTTATTTTTGGTCTACCAATTTGTGGAAGACCCGCCTTATCTGGCGCGTATAAAAGCCGCGGGCGTCAAGCTGGACTACATCGGGATCGCCTTGCTCGCTGTGGGAGTGGGCGCGTTGCAGGTGTTGCTGGACAAGGGGCAGGAGGACGATTGGTTCGGATCGCGATTCATCACCAACTTAATTGTCACGGCCGCGGTTTGCCTGGTCGCGCTGGTGATCTGGGAGTGGCGCCAGAAGGCGCCCATCATCGATGTGCGATTGTTCAGGAATTTTAACTTCGCCAGCGCCAATCTGATGATGTTTACTCTTGGGATAATGTTGTTCAGCAGTCTGGTGCTGATGCCCCTGTTCCTCCAGACTTTGGCGGGATACACGGCCCAGGTCGCCGGCTTGGCGATTTCCGGCGGTGGCCTCTGCCTGCTCATTGAAATGCCCATCATGGGCACGCTGACCACGAAACTCCAGGCGCGCTACCTCATCGCCTTTGGCTGGCTCTGCCTGGCCGCGGCGATGTTTTATTCCACAAAGCAGATTGACTTGACCATGAGTTTCAAAACCGCGGCGTGGCTGCGCGTGGATCAGGTCTTCGGAATGGGCTTCCTGTTCGTGCCGATTACGCTGGTGGCCTACATTGGAATTCCGCCGGAGAAAAATAATGCCGTCTCCGGGATCGTCAATTTCATGCGCAATATCGGCAGCAGCGTCGGAACCTCGATTGTCACGACATTGCTTGCGCGGCGGGCCCAATTTCATCAGGAGATTCTTATCGGACATATCCGCGCGGGGAATCCCCGCCTGCAAGGAGCGGTCAACGGTCTATCGCAACAGATGGCCAATTCCGGATTGGACAAGCACTCCGCGCAGGCCGCTGCCTACGCCAGAATTTACCAGTCCATTCAGGCGCAGGCCAGCGCCTCGGCTTATATTGACACCTTCATGGTGCTTGCCGTAGGGTCAGCCATCATGTTCTTTCTCGCTTTTATTCTGAGGAAGAATGATCCCGGCGGCGGAGGCCATGTGGTGGTGGAGTAGATGAAGTGGCATAGTATGGGCCTGAGCGAATCGCGGACGGCGTTCTGGAGACGGTATGATTAAAATCGTCACTGTCGAACGGGAGTATGGATGCGGCGGCGGTGAAATCGCCCAGCGACTTGCCGACCATCTCGGTTGGAAGCTCTGGGATCATCTGCTGACGGAGGAAATCGCCCGCCTGGCGAATTGCTCCAAGGCCGTCGTGGAGCAGCGCGAGGAGCGAACCGACCCGCTGTACTACCGGCTGTTCAAATCGTTTTTGCGCGGGAGCTACGAAGGAAGCATCAACGCGCACAAATTGAATCTGGTGGACAGTGAAAATATATTGAAGTTAACGGAACGCGTTGTGCAGCATGCCGCCAGCAAAGGAAATTGCGTGATCGTCGGAAGAGGTTCGCAACTTTTTCTGAGCGGCCGCGCGGACGCGTTTCGCGTGTTTCTCTATGCTCCCAGGGAGGATAAGGTGCGCCGCCTGTTGTCTCGCGGCAAAAGTGAGAGAGACGCACAGGAACTTGTGGATACCGTGGATCGCGAGCGGGCAGGTTTCATCGAAAAATATTTTCACGTGGAGTGGCCGGACCGTTCCGTTTACCACGTCATGATCAACACGGCGGCCGGCGACGATACCGTGGCCCAGTCGATCGTTTCCTTCATGCAGGCCTTTGATTCAAAGACCAGCCCAAAGTAGGACGGGCTTCAGCCTTCCGGCTTTCCGATCGGACATTGAAAAGGAAGACAGGCTGAAGCCCGTCCTACTTATTCTCGTCCACGACGAACGCGGTCAGCTGATTCGACGCCGGTTTGATGGCCGGAGGGAAATGCGTAGTTCGTGCGCTTTCTTTCTTTCGCTGATGCCGGGCAAGTTCTCAAGGCCCCGGCCGAATTCGCGCGGAAAAAGGCGACGCTGATGGCGGCACTATGCACGCATATTGCGCCGGCCAGCCGGGATCCGTCGCCGCGTTGCGGCACAGAGAAGTTAAATTGGAAATCACGCTTCCGAGGGCGACCGGTCCGTCGAGCGGCTCGGCGTAAATCCGGTAACTCTGCGACGTTCCCACCGCCAAGCGCTGCAAGGAAAAAGTGCCGTCAAATTGCGCCGGCCCGGGGTCGCCGCATCTCCAGCCGGCCATCACGGCTTCGGTCACCGTACCGGTGGCGTCGTCCAGGGCCACGACTTGAGCGGGAAATATTCCGGTCACTCCGGCGGGCGAAATGGGCAGAGCGAGGGGATTCGCGGGCAGCACGTGCCCGCTGATCGCGCCGATGTGCAGGGAATCGGATGGGTCGGGATAGAGAACGCGGAGCCCCGTGCGATCGTCTTCGGAAAGCGGCGCGTCGGGAGATTGCGCGGTGGGCCTTGTCCCCGTGAATTGGCCTGGCGCCCGGGCGTAGGGAAACATCATCGCGCCCCACACGCCCGAATGATTGAAGCCGAAGGAGTGGCCAAGTTCGTGCGTCAGAATTGATGCGAGGTCGTAGGCGTTTGGGTTCGAGGAGAGTGCGGCGGGAGTCGCGAAAGTCGTGTTGGGATCACCGGGCAGCAATAAGACATCCGCATCCAGGATCTGTCCGACAAATGTGGAGGGCGCGCCGCCGGAAGGAAGCTGCTCGCCAATTGTGTCCGCCGAAACGACGCGCGTGAACGCCAAAACGCCAAAGGCGAAGGCCGGGTCATTCTGATCGAAGCAGATGGAATTGAGCCCGTCGGCCGACGTGCACGCCCCTGTTGACGAAGTGCGCTGCAGAGAACCGAGCACCGACGGAGCCAGCAAAGTCCCGGAAACACCCGTCCACACAGAGAGCGATTGTCGGATCACCGCTTCGATTTCGTTCAGCCGTCCATTCGGAGTCTGGTCCGCTGTGACGATCGTGACCGGGCTCGTGCCGAGCGATGTGCTCCACTGGCGGTTAATCGATCCGGGAGTGGATACGCCGAAGCGCGTGAGTTGCGGGCAGGAAGTCCCGCCCGACTGCGAGGCGACCTGGGTCATATCCGCGACCGTCGTTCCCAGATCGTACGCTCCGGTGTACGCGGCTGTGATTTGGAGCAGGAACATGCAGGCTACGCCAATGGAAAACATGTTGCGGAATTGCCGGCGATGATTCGCGCTCATCTGGATTTCTCCCCGCTGCGCGCGATGCTGGCGGCAAGGCGCGCACGAAACTCCTCGACGGGCATCCGGCGGATGCCTTCGGAGCGAAACGCGCGAGTCGCCGTGTCGAATACGGCGAAGGCACTCGAATCCTGAGTCACGGTTTCGCCGCCGGTTTGCGGATCGCGCGAAATTCGGAAGGTTCCCTCGGCCCAGCCCGCCACAGTAAATCCTCCAGAGCGCGACCGTTCCAGGAAAACGACGGCCTCGGCTCCCGGATTGAATTTAGGCGCGCCGTCCACGGCGGCGGTTAAATGGCCAACGCGCCCGCCGGGCAGGCGCACCGCAATTTGCGTCGGCAAATTTCCCTTCAAGGTCTCTACCACATCGAAAGTGGTCACCGTCCAGATCGAGCCGTTTTCCCAGCGCGATTCCCCGCCCGCGCAGCGCACGAGCGCCACGGCGTCGGATCCCGCGGCCAGCCGATCGAGGGTGAGCCGCGCGAGCGTGGCGGCGCGAATGGCGGGCAGGAATAGAAGAGCGGGCAAGAGCGCAAAGATGATGCGGACTCTGATTCGCATTACTGCACCTCGATGCCGCCGGTTCCGGCGGCCACGTCTTTCTCCGGATTTTCAACGAACAAAGTTCGCGGGCCCGGAGCGGCCATAGCGGGGACTTGCAGCGTCAGGTGCAGGATCCCCAAACCTAGGGGTTCGCGATTGCTGACGGTGATGTCCGGCGTGGGCGGCCCGCTAATCGTATAGGTGAACGACGGGTCGAGGGCGCTCACAGAAAAGACGCACAGGTCCGCCGTTCCCGTTCCCACAGCGGGCCGTTGAATGATCACCGGACTCCCGCGAAGCACGCAGGACGAAGTCGCCGCGTTGTAGGCCCCGATTGCTCCGATGTTCAAACTTACATTTCCAGCGGCGCCTGATCCGCCGTTGGTGCTGAGCTCCACCACAACGATGTTATTGCCTGTGCTCGAGGGCGCGCTCGGCGTCAGAGGAATCGGGCCCGGCCCCGGGCCCGGCGCCAGCACCACAAAGGTTTGAGTGTTGGAAAGCAATCCGTCGGGATTCTGCAGTTGCACCGAAAGGATGGCTGGGGATTGCAGGTCGGCCGCGTTCAGCGACGTGATGCACTGGGTACCCGACACACAGGAGGTGGCACGCGGAGCGCCAGTCACAAGGATCATGGAACCCGGTCCGGGATCGGATGGAGAAAAATTGTTTCCGGAAACCAGCAAAGTAAAACCGCCCGCCGAGCCTGCATAGGCGCTCGTCGGAGAAAGAGAAAAAATCCCTGGGCTATTGTTGATTGTGATGGTTGCCGATCCCGATTGGGTGATGTCTTCGGAACTTGTGGCCACCACTTCGAGCAGGACGGGTGAGGGCGGCGCCGTGTACAGCCCGGTGGAATCAATCGACCCGCAGACCGCGACATTGGGGCAGGCTATCCCCGTGATCGTCCAGATTACCTGTTGATTACTAGTACCCATGACATTAGCGGCAAATCTCAGCTGCCCCTCGCTGGCTATCGTGACGCTTCCAGGCTGCACACTGACGACAACGTGGGGCAGCACGGTGACGGTTGCCGAAGCGCTCGGGGTGCTGATCGCCAGGCTCGTTGCCGTGATGGTGACCGGATCGGGAGACGGCACTCCCGCCGGCGCGACATAATCGACGCTCCCGCCGTTGCTGGATGAAACCGGCAGGCACGGGTTCGACGCCTGCGCGCAAATCAGCCCAGTCGCCGAATTTCCACCGGAAACTCCGTTGACCGACCACGTCACGTTTTGATTGAGCGTGTTGTTGACCAGGGCGGTGAAGGTTTGATGGTGACTGACCGCGAGCGTCACGCTCGCAGGCGTTAGAGTTACGCTGATGGCAGCCGTGAACGTAATCGTGGCTCTTGCGGAAAAATTGGGATTGGCATTGCTGCGCGCACGCACGGTCACCGATCCGCCGTCCCGCATGGTTTGCGGGGCCGCGTACGTTGTATTGTCCGGAGCGGTTTGCGAATTGAGAATCGATCCGACCGTTGCGTTGCCATCGACGACTCCATTGACGTCCCAAGTGACCGACGCATCCTGCGCTCCGGTTACGATGGCCTGAAAGGATTGTTGGCTCCCGAGCGCGACCGTTGCAGAGGAGGGCGAGACCGAAACGCTGACGGCCGGAAGTATCAAAAGGGAAGCGGACATCGTTTTCAATGGATCGGCGAGCGGCGTGGCCACGATTTGCACCGTGGCTGGGGAAGGTGGGATCGCAGGCGCGGCATACAAGCCGCTCGAGGAAATCGTCCCGCAGGCCGCGCCGGCGCAACCGGTCCCCGCAACGCTCCAGGAAATCACGCGGCTTGGATTCGAGTTGCTGGCGGGCGTGAGCGTCGCCGCGTAGGTGGCGGTGTTGCCCGCGGTGAGCGTCGATGGCCCAGTTACGGCCAGGGAAAAGGAACTCGTGACGGTAATGGCCCCAGTGGCGCTCTTGGATGGATCGGCCACGCTGGTTGCGGTCAGGGATATGCCCGGCGGGGAAATATAAATTTGTGGCGCCGTGTAAGTCCCGGAGGAGTCCACCGTTCCACACGCCGCTGCGGTGCATCCGCTGCCGGAAAGCGTCCAGGAGACGGATCGATTGGGATTGCCGGCCGAATTCACCTCGGCTGAAAACGCTCTCGTGGCGCCGAGCTCGAGCGGCATCGCAGGGGGAGAGACCGAGATGGAAATGTCGCTCGTAATCTTGACGAGCGAGACCGAACTCTTGGATGCGTCCGCCATGCTCGTGGCCTGCACGGACACGGAAGCGGGGGCAGGAAGATTCGCTGGAGCCGTATAGATGCCGCTCGCGTCGACGGTTCCAACCGTGGCGTTTCCGCCGGGTGTTCCATTCACGCTCCAATTTACGGCTGTGTTCTCCGCGTTGCTGACCGTGGCAGTGAAAGTTTGCGGCTCGCCCAACGGGACGGAAGCGGCATCCGGAGCGACCGTCACGATCACCGGAGGAGGGGGCTGTGGCGGGCCTACCAGCCCGCCACAGCCCAGGAATGACGCGACGAGAAGCAGCGCGGGACGCCAGTGAAACGGGATGCGTGACAGTGAGCAGCGTCCGCGAAGTTTCGTGCTTCCTTCCATTGCAGCGGCAATTGCACGCCTTGTGCCAGCGTGGTGCAGCGACCAGAACGCGCTTCTCGCATCCGTTGCCGCTCAGGCTTGAGGCGCCGAGAAGTTCTGGCAAAGCTTATGCCCTCAGCGCGTTGGGGCGGTTCGATGTTCGAGATTCTGAGAGCGGATGGAGTACCTGCGGGGCCAAAGAAGTTGCGCGCTGAAACGGAGTTCATGCCAAGTTGGGAAACGCAATCGGGAACACGATTCAAATTGGGGCAGGGCGTGGTTTCATGGCGCGCATTTTATTATATGGATCGGACGCCCGCACTAGCAGACAGGCATGGACGGTTGACACGGCTGGCCTCGCCTTGAATAATCCTTGCATGCCTCGTCCCGAAGCCGCGCACCGCGTCAAAAGCTATTCCGCCGCGACGGGCTACGTGTACCAATACTATTTTTATGAAGTGGAGAAATCCAAACGGGGCGCGGCGGCCGGGACCGAGTATGTGTACATGGTTTCCGTCGACCGCAAGCACGTCTTTCCCGTGCGGATTTTTGTGAACAAAGACGCCCTGGAAAAATGGTCCGCGCGCAGCGGGAGGGAATTTACCGGGACGGAAGAATACGCGCTGGCCAAGATGCGTTTGTTTCAGGCCTTTGACGAAGTGACGGAGTTTTCCGCGAAGACTCCCGATCTCCTGGTCGATGAGTCGAACCTTGAGGCTCTCTCAGCTGAATTGGATCTTTGAGCATGACGCGCGATGTCCTGTGGCGCCGGCGTCTCGCCGGCGGTTTGGCGATATGCGGCGGTCAGGAAAATCGCCGGCGAGACGCCGGCGCCACGAAAACCTTGCGCGGAGGCCAGGAAGCGGGCCACAATTCTTCTACTTTGAATATTAGCAAGTGTCACATTTGATGTCAATCGCAATCCTGAAAAAGCGGGCATATTTTCATCAAACTATAGAATTTCCGTTCGAACAAAATGCCTCCCCTCAAGCCTACTTTCGAAACACTTTCGCGAGGGTGCTCGAGAGGTCGGGCTGCAAGAACGCATATCCCGAATCCGCAAGCTTTGCCGGCATGACCTTCTGGCTGATGAGCAGCAAAGCGTCCGCCATTTCTCCGAGCGCCAGGCGCAGCGCGAATGCCGGCGCGGGAAACAGAGCCGGCCGGTGCAAGGTTTTTGCCAGGACACGCGTGAATTCTTCGTTTCGAACCGGATTTGGGGTTACCGCATTGACGGGTCCGGCGAGCCCCGATTGCGCGAGGACGAATTGGACGATGTTGATCACTTCGGGCAGAGTCAGCCAGGACATCCATTGCCGGCCATCGCCAAGGCGGCCGCCCGCGCCAAGCTTGAATGGCAGCGCCATTTGCGCCAGCGCACCGCCATGCGCAGCCAGGATGATTCCAAAGCGCAGGGTCACCACGCGCGCCCCGAACTCGGCGCCGCGCGCCGTTTCCGCTTCCCATTCGCGGCAGAGCCCGGCGAGGAAATTGTTTCCTGGGGCGCTGGCCTCCGTCAGGGTTTCATCGCCGCGATTGCCGTAATAGCCGATGGCCGATGCCGCCACAATCACGTGCGGCGGCCTCTGCAATTTGGCAAGCTCTCCGATCAGGTGCCGCGTCGCCGAGACGCGGCTCGTCCGCAGCAGTTCTTTGTGCGCGGCGTTCCAGCGTCCCCCGGCAATGGACGCTCCCGCCAGATGAATGAGCGCGTCCGTGCCTTCAGCCGCGGGCGCGTCAAACTGGCCCGCGACTGGGTCCCATGCAACGGTTTGCGAGCGTCCTCCGGCTGGTTTTTTCTGCGGTGTCCCGGGACGCACCAGCCGCGCGATAGCGTGACCCTGACCCTCCAGTGTTTCGACCAGGGCGGTTCCCAGGAAACCCGTCGAGCCCGAAATCAAAATACGCATCTGGAAGCCCTCCCAGCACCTGTTCCCACGCTACGGCGCGCATACTGGCAAGGTCAATTGAATTTCGGAAACATACGGTTCGACGCCTTCGCAAACGTTGAAGCGATCAAATTTGCAGAATGTTCGCGAGGGAGAATTGCCAGGGTAGGGACTCCGATCACACGGGGTCTTTTGGGATTGGAAGCGTGGCGTTTTGGATTTTGCCTGGCCTTCAGCCTCTGGGTTCGTTTGGCCGGCATTGGATTGAGGGGAGCCAGTTGAACGCGCTCAACCCCGATAGAGCGATGATATCAGGCAGCGTATCAAGCGCTCCGCTTCGTTTCTTTTATGAAAGAGAGGACGTTGGATACGCATTCGTCGGGCTTGATGACGGCGACGTGATATGCGTCGCTCGGAAGCACTAGAAGGCGCGAGTTGGCGATCTTCTGCTGGTAGCGCAGGACGGTCTCGACGGATTGCAGCGCGCTGCGGTCGGTGGTGATCACCAGTGTTGGGGCGGCGATGCGCGGCAGGACACTCTCCATATTGAGCGCCGCTTCGACTTTGGCAATGCCGGTCCTGGTTTGCGGCTTCGTCGAACCCATCATACTGTCCCAGTATTCAACCAGTTCCTTTGACGCTGATGTGCCGAGTCTTCTTTGCTGGGACGTGGAGGACGAAGCGGAGAACGCAATTCCTGAGGACACGCGGGTTACCGGGCCGCTGACGATGGTGAGGGTGCGCGTTCTCTGCGGATAATCGGCCGCAAACTGCATCCCGATCGCGCCTCCTGTTTTGGCGCCGATGATGTGCGCTGAATCCACTCCGAGCCGGTCGAGCAGGCGCGCCAGCGTGGTTGCCAGGCTGGGCATGGACCACTCAAAATTCTGCGGAATCGGGGAATTGCCAAATCCAGGCAAGTCCGGGCGAAGCAAGCGAAACTCCTGAGCCATGCGCGGGATCCATCCGAACCAGGAAACGCTGGATTCGTCGTTGCCGTGGATGAGCAGCGCGGTTTCGGGCTTCACCCAGGGGGCGCCGAGCCAGTCGTCTCTATAGAACAGGTCGTTTCCCGATGCGGCCGGTGCGGCCGTTTGCGGCTGAGCAGCGTCTCCTCCCGGATCAATTTTTGCGGGGATGCTCATCGCTCCGAGTTCCGGCGCCAGGGCCGAGATGCCCAGCGCTCCCGCCGTCCCGGCGCTCATGTGCAGCAAACCACGTCTTGAAACTTTGGCCATTTTTGTTTCACCTCCGAGTGGATTCGATCGCTGCGTCTGCCCACAAATGTTAGTCCGAGGGTGCGATGTGCCGTGGCGCCCGCGTCTCGCCGGCGTTATTGCAAAGTTGGGAGATCAGAAAAATCGCCGGCGAGACGCCGGCGCCACGATACATCGCGCATTGCATTGGTGCCATATTCAGAAATCGTGTTTTGAAATCGGCGCTAAAACTTTGCATCTAACCCGACAGGAATGTACGCCGATCAGCCTTCAAAATCCAGTGACGCTTGCGACGAATCATTCTCGGCAGATTCGCAGAGTGGAACTTTCCTGCGCGCGCGGATAGAATATTCCGATGCGTGTGCGTGTGCTTTTTTTCGGGCGGCTGAAAGACATTGTCGGCAAGGCGGAGGAGCAGGCGGAGCTCTCGGAAGGCGCGCGCGTCGAAGACTTGTTCGAGCGCTACGGGAGGAATTTCCCGGAGCTTTCCAAGTTTCGCGACTCAGTCGCCGCGTCCGTGAATCAGGAATTCGCGGAGTGGCGCGCGCCGTTGGCTTCGGGCGACGAGGTCGCATTTCTTCCGCCGGTCAGCGGGGGCGCGATTCCCGCCGATGCCGCGGTCGAGGAAAACCTGTGCGCCCTGGTGCGCACGCCGATCGAGACTTCGGAAATTGTGGCGCAACTGAAGGCCCCGCCCGACGGCGCCGTGGTCGTGTTTGAGGGCATCGTGCGCAATCATTCCGCCGGGCGCTCCACGCTGTACCTGGAATATGAGGCCTACGAAGCCATGGCCATCGCCAAAATGCGCGAAATTGGCGCGCAAATGCGGGAGAAATTCGCGATCCGGCGTTTCGCCATGATTCACCGCCTGGGCCGTCTGGAAATCGGCGAGACGTCCGTAATGATCGCCGTTTGCTCGGCCCACCGCGCCGCCGCGTTTGACGCCTGCCGGTTCGGCATCGATACCCTGAAGCGCAGCGTGCCCATCTGGAAGAAGGAGTTCTTCCGCGACGGCGCCGTCTGGGCTGAAGGAGAAATCCCTTCCGCCTGAGCAATCCTTTTCGCGGGCGCAGGAATCGTATCTCTGTGCCGATTCTTTCTTTTCCCAGATTTTTTCATCGCATATTTTCAGGGACACCGGCGGGGCGTCGCGGGAACTTCCTCCGCGCCGCAGCCGCGCTCGCATCCTGCTGCGGTCTCCTGGCGTTGATTGCGGCCGCGCTGCCAGCCAGACTTTCTCGCTTGGGATCCGGCTCGCGAAATGAAATTCAGCTGAATCGAGGGGGAACGCAGGTTTTTCGTGGCGCCGGCGTCCCGCCGGCGTACTTGGACTGTGTCGAAGCGGAAAAATCGCCGGCGGGACGCCGGCGCCACAACGCCTTTGGCTGCGCGGCTTCAACGTTCGGAACCCTTGGGGCATTCGCGCTAAGACCTGTGTCGGCCCGCGAGGGCGATGACCAGGACCAGCGCGGGCGCATCCGCTCCGAGGTCACGCTGGTCAGCCTGCTGGCCAGCGTGCTGGATAAGGACGGGCGCCCCGCGCTCGGGCTTACCGCGGACCAGTTTGAGGTGTACGAGGAAGGCGCCAAACAGAAGATCGAAGTCTTCGAGCCGGAAACGCAGCAGCCCCTGGACCTCTCCCTGATGATTGATTCGAGCCTGAGCGAAATCAAGGAACTGGAGTTTGAGGAAGACGCGGCTTCCCGATTCATCCAGAAACTGGTGCGCCCCGCGGACCGCCTGGCGGTGTACGAATTTGCCGACGCGGTGACGCAACTCGCCCCCTTTTCCTCCAACGTGCCGTTCCTGCAATCCGCGCTGCGGCGAATTGCGCCGGGCGACGGCACAGCCCTGTATGACGCGATTTTTCTGGGCTCGCAGGGGCTGACAAAAAATCCGGCGGGGCGTAGGCGCGCGATCGTGCTGGTCACCGACGCGGGCGAGACAACCAGCCGCGCCGACTTTGAGACCGCCCGGCGCGCCGCGCTGCGCGCGGATTCGCTCCTGTACACTATCGTGGTCCGTGCGGTAAAGAACGAGGGCGGGCGCAACACGGCCGGCGAACACGCGCTCGAAACGATCGCCGATTCGACCGGCGGCGCGACCTATTTCCCGGACTCCATCGCCCAGCTTGGCGAAATGTTCGACCTCATCGACCGGGAACTCCGCACGCAGTACCGCATCGCCTATTATCCCGATCCACGGCCGCCTGCGGGCACCTATCGCACGCTCGAAGTCCGCGTGAAGTGCGAATGCAAGGTACGAAGCCGCAAGGCGTATTTTTCGGGGGGGCGGCTGGATTGAGAGAAGGGCGGCGGGGCACGGGTGGCAGGGAATCGGTGAATGGTGACCGGTGACTAGTGACTGGTAATTGATGATTGGTGAATCGTGGATTGTGATTCGCGCGAACTGGCTTCAGCGGGTGAAAGTCGTGCGCGATTTGAAATGATAGAATCTCAAATCTCAAATTTGAAATTTCAAATCTGAAACCCAAAACCCAGAACCCAGAACCCATAACTTAGAACCTAAAACCCGAAACCTAAAACCTAAAACCTGAAACCTAAAAGCTGAAACCTGAAACCGACCGCCTACCAGCTATTAGCTATCACTTGCCGGCTGCCAACTGCCAACCAAAGCCTCGCCTATTTAACCCTCGGGAATTCTGGCATGATTTGGGGTGAGGGCTGAGCGATCGCATGAATTCATTTCTGGATGTGGCCATTGAAACGGCGCGGGAAGCGGGGGCTATTCTGCTCGCGGAATTCGACCGGCCGGTCAAGATCAGCTACAAGGGGGAAGTGGACATAGTGACGCAGGCGGACCGGCGGTCCGAACAGGCCATCGTGTCCCGCCTGCGAACCCATTTCCCCAAGCATGCGATTGTGGCCGAGGAGGGAGGCGGGAGGGAGAGCGAATCGCCTTTTCGGTGGCACGTCGATCCCCTCGACGGCACGACCAATTTTGCTCATGGTTATCCTTGTTTCGCGGTTTCGCTTGGACTCGAGGAAGCGGGCGAGCCGATCGTGGGCGTAATTTTCCAGCCGATCAGCGGCGAACTCTTCACGGCCGTCAAGGGAGAAGGGGCATTCCTGAACCAAAAGAAAATCGAGGTGTCCCGGATTGAAAAGCTGGCCACGAGCCTGCTGTCCACCGGTTTTCCCAGCGTAAAGCGCGCGCAGAACCCGAATATTCGCTACTACTGGGACTTCACTTTGCGTTCCCACGGAGTGCGCCGCGATGGTTCCGCCGCCATGGACCTCGCTGCGGTGGCTTGCGGGCGGTTTGAAGGTTTCTGGGAATTTGGCCTGCACACCTGGGACACTGCTGCGGGTGTTTTGCTGGTGCGCGAGGCGGGCGGCAGAGTGACTCAGTTCGATGGCCAGCCGTACAGGCTTGGAGACCGGGAGCTGCTGGCGTCCAACGGCCGAGTGCACGAGGAAATGAAAGAGGTCGCAGCCAGCATCGCCGAACAGGCGGCATCCCAGACCCCGCTTCCGTAACTGATTCAATATATGTTTGCGGCCGGGCCGGGTTTGATCCCACCATTTCCGTTTTGTGCACGTGCCTCTAACACATTGCATTGACGCATGTTCCACCGAGTGATAGGCTCACGGGAGTTTGCTGCTATTTACTGAGGGATGATGGGGAGCAGTCTCACTTTTCCGGTTCCGGGGAACCCCGAAGTACGCGACAAAGTGTCGCGTTGGCTTGGCCGTTGGCGCCGGGGCGGGATCGAGCACTATTCTGCAGACCAATCTGTGGGAACTTCCGGGCGTTGGCGTCCTGGCGACCGGTTCACCGTCAATGAAGAGCGCATCTGGCTGGATCCCCTTCCCAACGCGTTCCACGGCTTGCGCGTGGTGCAAATTTCCGACATTCATCACGGACTCTTCCTCCCTAAGGAATGGCTTTCCGAAGCGGTACGCCAGGCAAACCGGCTGAATCCGGACATCATTGCTCTCACCGGAGATTTCGTCACCTATTCCCGCCGGAATATTGGACCGGCGGCAGAGCTTCTTGGGCGCCTGCGGGCCCGTTACGGCGTGTATGCGGTGCTGGGCAATCACGATTTCCGCGTGGATGCGGAGGGCATCACGCTGGCGTTGCGCCGGGAGCGCATCGACGTCCTGCGCAACCGGCACGTCACGCTGAGATTTGGCGGGGAGTCCGTGTACCTGGCAGGAGTGGACGATTACGGGTACGGGGCAGATTTGCGGCGTGCCATGCGCGGAGTTCCGCGCGAGGCGGCCACGATTCTGCTGGCGCACAATCCTCGTGTGATACACCTGGCCTCGCGGCACGGCGTGAGCCTGGTTCTTTCCGGGCACACGCACGGCGGACAGGTGAACCTGCCCCTTCTCGGAACCGTGTACGGGCGCTCGCCGGAGCGTCTGCGGTACAAGATCGGCTGGGACCGGATGGGGCTGACACAGATCTACGTGAGTCGCGGCATTGGCACCATTGTCCTGCCGTGGAGGCTCCGCTGCCCGGCGGAAATCACCCATCTCGAGCTGCTTCAGGGCACATCGGGAGTTTCCCGCTCGGCAGCGGCCGATTGATCCCCTAAGCGCATGCGCGCCGTTGACCTGATTCGCCGCAAGCGGGACTCGGGCGAACTCACCTCCGAGGAAATCCACCAACTCATTGCCGCTTACACACAGGGCGACGTTCCCGATTACCAGATGTCCGCGTGGCTGATGGCCGTCGTTCTACGCGGCATGAGCCGCCCTGAAATCGCCGCGCTCACCGAGGCGATGCTGCACTCAGGGCGCGTTTTGGATTTTTCAGACCTGGCCGGGCGAAAGGTCGACAAGCACTCCACGGGAGGCGTGGGCGATAAAACTTCGCTCATTATTGCTCCCATCGTGGCTGCCGGCGGATTGAAAGTGCCCATGATCAGCGGGCGCGGCCTCGGGCACAGCGGCGGCACGCTCGACAAGCTGGAGTCCATCCCCGGATTCAACGTGAATCTTACGCTGGGCGAATTCCGGCGCGTGCTCGAGACCTGCGGGTGCGCCCTGATCGGGCAGACGGCCGAAATCGCGCCTGCCGACAAGAAAATTTATGCGCTGCGCGACGTGACCGGCACGGTCGAAAGCCCCGCCTTGATTTGCGCATCCATCATGAGCAAGAAACTGGCCGAGGGGATTGATGCGCTGGTGCTCGATGTGAAGACCGGATCGGGCGCTTTCATGAAAAAAATCGAGGACGCCGAGAATCTGGCTGGACTGCTGGTCGAGACGGGGAAGCGCATGGGCAAAAAAGTCGTCGCTCTTCTGACCGACATGAATCAGCCCCTTGGGAGGAAGGCCGGCAACGCCATGGAAGTCGCCGAGTCGATCGAAGTCCTGGCCGGCGGCGGCCCTGCGGACCTGCGCGAGCTTTGCCTGGAACTGGCGGCATGGATGTTTCTGCTCGGCGAACGAGTCGGGACATTGGACGAAGGGAAGAAGCTTTCCGCGGATCTCATCGCCTCCGGCCAGGCGCGCGAAAAATTCAGCGAAATCGTGAGGCTGCAGGGCGGCGACGTGGGAGTCGTGGACGACCCGGCCCGCCTGGTACACGCGCGGAAGACTCTCGATGTCGCCAGCTCGACTGGCGGTTACGTTGCGTCTATACAGTGCGAACAGCTCGGCGTGGCAGGCATCTTGCTTGGCGGCGGCCGGGAAAAGAAGGAAGACAAGATCGACCCTGCCGTCGGCCTCGAATTTCACAAGCGCATCGGAGACGCAGTGGAGCGCGGCGAGCCGCTGTGCACGCTGCACTACAACTCCGAGGCCCGCCTCGCCGAAGCGCGGCGGCTTGCTGAAACGGCATATCGTATCGAGTCCGAAAAGCCGAATTCCCTTCCTCCGCTCGTTTACCGGGTGATTGGCGCATAGCCGGAATCCGGAAGCAAATGAAATTGCACGACATTCATCCTCGATCGTTACATAAATGATGCAAAGTGGTGCGATGTGGTGTAATCTCGCATCATGACGACAGCCGAGAAGCCCATCCGTCAAAGCGTGTCACTTCCCGCCCGTCTTGCCCGGCGCGTGCGGTCGCTGGCGAAGAATCGCAAGACCAGCACGAACCGCGTCCTTGTGGAATTGATCGAAACGGGAATCGAGTCAAAAGAAGCGGAAAAGGCGAGGTTTTTTGAACTGGCCGACCAACTCAGCGCCACCTCCGACCCCGCCGAACGGAAACGAATCAAGGAACTACTCGCGCACATGACCTTTGGTGAGTGAATGCCGGAGATTCAGTGGACGGACTTGCCGCCCGCATTGCGCGATCTTCTTTTTGAAAGACTGGCTGAACGAAAGAACACCGCCGACGATCTGTATCAGCTGAAGATATGGCGCGAATCAGAGCCAGACGCTCCCGAGGACGCCTGGTACAAGGATTTCGGGTCATTGAAAATCTGCGGCGATGGAAAATATCCGAAGACTTTCCTGCTTCGCGAACAAGCCGCGAGAGGGAAAAAGCTCTGAATCACTGAGCTAGTTCCGGGATTGCAACACCCGGCCCATTCGCCGCTTCCTTTTACTTTCCGTTTCCTACTTTGTCGCCTCTACGTAGTTTGTTAATCCCGCACATCACAATTTCCACATCCCGGGTCGTTCTTCGGCGTGCTAATGTGACGGGCATTTCCCGGGGGTGCATCCGGGGGATCGAGGTGGCGTCGAATGGGCCGATTCACGGGCGTGCTGGGGTTGCTGACGATGATTGGTCTGGCCTATTTGTTTTCGACCAACCGCCGCGCGATCAAGCTGAAAATGGTGGTTTGGGGACTGGGATTGCAGATCGCTTTCGCGTTTCTGGTGTTCTACTGGACGCTCGGCCAGATGCTATTTTATCGCGCGGGCAATGGCGTGAACAAGCTGCTCGCGTACGCGTTTGTGGGATCGGAATTTGTGTTTGGCGAACTGGGTAAGCAACGTTCCTCGATCGGATTCATCTTTGCGTTTCAGGTTTTGCCGACGATTATTTTTATTGCGTCCTTGTTTGCGCTGCTGTACTACCTCGGCGTCATGCAAGTTGTGATCCGAGCGGCCGCGTGGGTAATGCAGCGGGTGATGGGAGCGAGCGGCGCGGAGTCGCTCAACGTCGCGGCGAGCATTTTCATGGGGCAGACCGAAGCGCCGCTCACGATCCGGCCGTTCCTGCCGGACCTAACGCAATCCGAGTTGATGACCATCATGACCAGTGGGATGGCCCATGTTTCGGGTGGAATCATGGCGGCGTACATCGCGTTTGGAGTGGAGGCGCGGCACCTGCTCACGGCGGTGATCATGACTGCGCCGGGCACTCTGCTGATTTCCAAAATGCTGGTGCCGGAAACCGAAGAGCCCAAGACGATGGGCGTCGTGCATTTGGAACATGTGGAGCACGACTCGAACTTTCTGGCGGCCATCGCGCGCGGCACGGGTGAGGGGCTGGCCATGGCGATCAACGTGGGGGCGATGCTGATCGCCTTCCTTGCGTTGATTGCGCTCACCAACGGCATTCTAGGGGGAATGCACAATTTTCTGGGCGGGCACGGGATGATGTGGTTTCCGACGAGCCTGGAACAGATTTTTGGGTGGGCGTTTGCGCCGGTGGCGTTCATCATTGGCGTGCCTTGGCACGATTGCGTGCAGATTGGAAATTTGCTGGGGACGCGCATGGTGCTCAACGAACTGGTCGCGTTTTCCATGCTTGGTCCGATGAAGGGCACTCTCGATCCGCGCTCTTTTACGATCGCGACGTTCGCGCTCTGCGGCTTTGCGAATTTCGCTTCGATTGGAATGCAAATTGGAGGCATAGGGGCGCTGGCGCCGAATCTGAAATCGCAGCTGGCGAAATTCGGCATTCGCGCGATGCTCGCCGGAACCATGGCGAACCTGATGTCAGCCTCGATCGTGGGGATGTTTTTGAAATGAGCGTATCCGGAGCGGCGAAAACAAAACCGAGCCAGGAGTTCGTGCGCGCGGAGGCCGCGGCGAAATTTATTCTGGGCAAAACGAAACTGCGTCCGCGCATCGGCATCGTGCTTGGCAGCGGACTGGGCGCATTCGCCAACGATATTGCGGGCGCGGCGCGCATCGACTACAAAAACATTCCGCATTTCCCGCGCTCGACTGCGATTGGCCACGCCGGGCGCCTGGTTATCGGGAAAGTTGCGGACGTGCCGGTGGCCATCATGCAAGGACGCGTGCATTTCTACGAAGGCTACTCGCAGCGCGAAGTGATTTTTCCAATGCGCGTGATGGCCCACATGGGAATCCGCGCTGTGTTGCTCACCAACGCCGCGGGCGGGATCAATACGAATTTCAAGCAAGGGTGTCTCGTCGTTCTGCGCGATCACATCAATCTGCAGGGCACGAATCCCCTGATCGGGCCGAACGACGAGCGCTTCGGCGAACGATTTCCCGACATGACGCAGGTGTACTGGAAGCCGTACCAGGCGGCGGCGCTGCTGGAGGGGAAACGCCTGGGCACCGAGATCGCCGAGGGCGTATACGCGGCGCTTACCGGGCCGAGCTATGAAACGCCGGCGGAAATTCGCTACCTGCGTACGATCGGCGCGGACCTGGTGGGAATGTCCACGGTCCCGGAAGTGATCGCCGCCGCGCACCTGGGAATTCGCGTGCTGGGTATTTCCTGCGTGACCAACATGGCCGCGGGAATTCTCGATCAGCCCATTACCACCGAGGAAGTTATGGAAACCGGCGAGCGCGTAAAGGCGGATTTTGTGGCCTTGTTGCGCGCCGTAATTCCGCGCATGAATAAGGACCTGCCATGAACGAACACAACGCCCGCCAGGACTCCCATCTGGATGCGTTGATTGCCGCGGCGCGTAGCGCGCGGGAGCACGCGCATACGCCGTACTCCAATTTTCGGGTGGGCGCCGCGGTGCGCGCGAAGTCCGGAAGAATTTTCAGCGGCTGCAACGTGGAGAACGCCACCTATGGGCTGACGCTGTGCGCCGAGCGGGTGGCGGTCTTCAAGGCCATCTCGGAAGGAGAGCGCGGGTTTGACGCCGTCGCCGTGGTCGCGGATACCGATACGCTTACGCCGCCTTGCGGGTCGTGCCGGCAGATCCTGTGGGAATTCTGCGGGGACGCGGAAGTGGTGCTGGCGAACCTGCGGGGCAAAGTCGAGCGCTATCGCATGTCTGGGCTCTTGCCAAAGCCGTTTGACGGTTCGTTCCTTTGAGTCGTGATTCGTGGTTCATGAAGAGGACCGGTTGATCGTTTGGAAATGATTGGGGCTTCGATTTCTAATCCAGATCAAACTAAATTGAAGCTAAGATTTGCGGATTTCGCGGAAAGCGGCGTCGAAGGCGAGTCACAGGTTGCGAATCTCGAATTTGAATTTGTGATTGAAAATTTCAAGCCGCAAAGCACAGAGGACGGGTTACAGATGACAATTCATCACGCGGCGCCTCGTATTTGAAATTTCAGATTACAGATTGAAATTTCAAATCTCAGATTTCAAATTTGAAATTTCAGATTTCGGATCTCGGACTTCAATTCAATGAAGACGTAACACAAATTTGGCAACGCAAAGGTCCAATCACGAACCGCGAATCACGACTCGGGGATAACGACTCGCGAATCATAATTCATAAATCGCAACCCACGAATCACAATTCACGAACCACGACTCACAAATCACGAATCACGTGCTTCTATGAGCCGCGCTCGGCGCTGCGCTGGCGCTGAAGGCGCATGGCGGCGGTGCGCAGCGTGTCGGCGACGTTCTTGTTGGTGGTCAGGAATTTGACTTCTTGCGGCCGCATGTGCGGGAGCAGGTGGAGCGTGACCTCCAGCGGCGTTTTGGGATTGAACATCAGGGCCCGAAGGATGGTGTAGTTCTTGCGAAACTTGCGGTTGTTGGCGATCAGGCGAAGGGTTTCATCGGTCAGGCTGGCCATGTTAGCGAAGGATTCCACTTCCTGCTCGGATAACTGCGGAGATTGCAGGACCGCGCGTTGCACGACTTTGCAGGGGTCGCGGATCAGCAGGAGGCGCTCGCCCCGGCCGCCTTTGAGCGCCAGCTGCACGCGCTCGACGACGCGCAGGCGCGACAATTTTTGCAGCAGCGTTTCGCGTTTGGCCTTGTCCGGCTCGGCTTCTTCCAGGGCCTCCAGGAATGCTTCCACGGGTTCTGGATCAGCCCGCTGCAACTCCAGCAGCATGAAGCGCTGGTCTGCGTTGATGGCCTCGGAAGCGATGAGCGCGACGACCAGAGTCGGGTAAGTGCTCAAGCGGTCAAGGTCCTCGAACAGCTCTTGAATGGCGGAAGTGGAGAGATAACGGATGACCGGGCGGAGAATTTCGATGGGGCAGCTGGCGTTTTGGGCCAGCGCGTCGGCCACGCCCGGTCTGCGAGAAAATTCGGCGGCGCAATAGGCAAACATTTCCGGGGCAGCGCCCGGCCGGGCGAGGGCCCCGAGCACATTCTTCAGCGGCTGGGTCCCCAGCATGCCCGCAGCCTTCTCGCGGACGGAGGGATCGGAATCCGCGGCAAGGATGCACAGGGTCTCGACGCGCTCTTCCGGCGCGAGCGCAGCCGCCTCGGCGCAGATGGCAAGCTTACGTTCCTGGCCTGCGCGGCCCGAGCGAATTTCTTCAAGCACCGCGGCGCTAATTTCCGCCTCCTGAGGCTCCCTTCAGAGCATCCCGCGTGAGGGTGACCTTGCCGGCGTGGCCCGCGGGACCAATGGAGGCCAGCGGTTTCCCGTTCAATTCAATGTGCAATACGCTCGCATCTTTAGCGGAAACCTGGAAATCGTCGGTGGCCGAAAAAAAGTGATTTTCGCCGGGCTTCATGGTTCCGTCAAAAACGAGATTTTTATCGGCCTTAACAGTGACCTTGGTTCTCTTGGCCGCCGCGATTTTCAGCTCGAAACGATCATTGGCCGGCAAATTCGGCGCCGGGCCGGGGGCGGAATCGGTGGACGCGGCCGGCCCGGCGGATGAGGCATCCGGGGCCTCAGGAACCGGCGTGGCGCTGCTTGCAGGAGCAGGTTCGGCTGGGGCCTCTTGCGGCGCGCTGGGGGACGCGGAAGGAAGCGCGATGCTCGCCGTGACGGACTGCGCCGAGCCTTTTGCGGCTCGCCATGCCAGAAGGCGTCGCGTGCCATACCAGCCGCCGGCCAGCAGCACCAGAAGAATGACCGCGGAGACGATCCAAGCCAGCCAAGGTTGCTCCGGGGTGACCACGGGAGGGCTGCCCGTCCAGACCGGAACAGTCTGGCGGTCGCCTACAGCCGAGGTATATTCCGCAACAATGTTTTCCTCATCCAGCCCTAGATAACGCGCGACGGCCCGCACGAATCCGCGATTGAAAACGCCGCCGGGGAGCTGATCCCAGTGCTCCTCTTCAATGGCCCGCAGGAAGCGCGCGGCAATGCGCGTGGCGGCGGAAATTTCCTCCAGAGTAACGCCCCGCATTTCCCGTTCGCGTTTCAGGCTCTCGCCAAAGGTGCCAGTGGTCATTGTTCTGTAACGACCCGTCGGTCCCAGCGAATATAGGCGGGCGGCAGGGGAGTGTCAATCCAACGAGAAATCGAAAGTGATCTCATAAATACCTTTCCGCGGCATGGTCCGGTCGAAAACACGGGCACATGGTCGCGCCGGCGGCGAGGAGAGTGCCGGGCTGTTTTGCCGCACGGCGGAAGGGTTAACCAGTAAGTCCTCTCGTTTCTGTTTTGGGCATGTGTCCGCCGGAAGGCTTTCGGGCCGGAGGGATCGCTTCGAGGCGCACGTCACTTTCGAGCAACACCTTACGAAGTCGCCGTTGCACGGATTGACAAGAGCTGACTATAATTTCCAGTGCCCCAACACCTTCCGTGAATTAGAGGGTGACCCGCGACAGATTCTGGCGCTAAGGCTTCCAGTGAACACGACCGAGAATTTTTCTGGCACCGACCGGCGACGCAACACAGCAGTCCGCGGAGAACAACGCGAAGCGGGCGAAATCGCGATCTTCCACGAACTGGGCAAGGCGCTTACCTCCTCCCTGCAACTCGATCAGGTTCTCCGCACCATCATGGAAAAAATCGATGAATTTCTGCGACCGGATACCTGGTCGCTTCTCCTGGTCGATGAAGTGAAGCAGGATTTGTATTTCGAGCTGGCGGTGGGCAAGGGCGCGCAGGCGCTTAAGGATGTGCGAATCAAAATGGGGCAGGGAATCGCCGGCTGGGTGGCGCAAAACGACGAAGCCGTGATCGTGCCCGACGTGAGCAAGGACACGCGATTCTTTTCCAAGGTCGACGAAAAAACAAAAATGGAGACGCGCTCGATCGTCGCCGTTCCGGTGCGATACCGCGACCACTGCCTGGGCGTCATCGAGCTGATCAATTGCGTGGAACGGGAGGGCTTCATGGAGCGCGATCTGGCGCTGCTCGAAGCCCTGGCGGATTTCGCCGCCATCGCTCTGGAAAATGCGCGCCACGTGAAGCGCATCCACGAGCTCACCATCACGGACGATTGCACCAGCCTGTATAACGCGCGGCACATGGATTTTATTCTGGAGACGGAGATTTACCGCTCGCAGCGTTACGGTTACGAATTCTCCGTGGTATTTATCGATCTGGATCACTTCAAGGGCATCAATGACACGTTCGGGCACTTGATCGGATCGAAGCTTCTCGCCGAAGTGGGGCAAATCGTAAAGGGCGCCTGCCGCAGAATCGATTTTGCGTTTCGTTACGGCGGCGATGAATTTGTGATTGTGCTGCCGCAGGCCTCCAAGGAAAACGCGTTCGTCGTCGCCCGGCGCTTGCACAAACTGATTGGGGAGACGAAATGGCTGATCGCCGAGGGACTGGACGTGCACTTTACGGCCAGCATCGGCGTGGCGTCGTATCCCTCGGACGCCAAGACCAAGGTGGAATTGCTGCACCTGGCCGATGAAGCCATGTACGCGATCAAGAACACCACGCGCAACGGCGTGGCTGCCGCAAAAGTTGGCGTCCTTCCGACCACTTAGAAGCGTTCCTCGGCGCGATTTCCACAGCAGCGTGAAGGCCCTGCACCCGCATCTCCTTGATTCACCCCTGATGCCATGCTAGTCTCAGCGCACCCGGTGGCACGCCGCAGTGTAAATGGAGTGAATGTCCCGGACGAACCGTGACGAGGAGCGCATGTCCAACGAAGCATTGGGGATGATCGAGACCAAGGGCCTGGTCGCTTCCATTGAAGCCGCGGACGCCATGGTGAAGGCCGCCAACGTCATCCTCATCGGCAAGGAATATATCGGCTCTGGATATGTCACGGTGATGGTGCGGGGAGACGTGGGAGCGGTGAAGGCGGCCACGGACGCCGGAGCGGCGGCCGCGCGGCGCGTGGGCGAACTTGTTTCCGTGCATGTGATTCCGCGTCCCCATGAGCACGTGGAAAAGATTTTGCCCGGCGGAGGAGCCCCGCCCGGAGTGAAAAAGTAAAACTAACGCCCGCGTTTCTGGACCAGGGGATTTTCTGGCGTTTCGTCGAGCAAATCCTGGCGCGGCGCGGTGGGTGAGCTACAACCACGACGTTTGTAGGAGAAGGTAAAGCGTTTTGAGCCTGCGCGATCGCGACCTCATCTCCATTCAAGAAGCCCGCGAACTGGCGGCCCGAGCCGCCGCCGCACAGAAAAAGTTCGCGGCATTTTCCCAGGAACAAGTTGACGCCATTGTGGAAGCCTGCGCGAAAGCGGCCGCTGAGAATGCGGAGCCGCTGGCGCGTACGGCCGTGGAAGAAACCGGATTTGGCAACGTTCCCGATAAAATCGTGAAGAACACGCTAGCCGCGGTGGATGTGCCGCGCGCGATTCGCGGCATGCGTACCGTGGGAATTTTGCGCGAGGACCGGGAAAAAGGGATCGTCGAAATGGCTTCGCCCGTCGGCGTTGTCGCAGCCGTGATTCCTTCCACGAATCCAACCTCGACGGCGATCTATAAGACGCTAATCTCCATCAAAGCTCAGAACGCGATCGTGCTGAGTCCCCATCCCTCGGCTATCAAGTGCATTTGCCAGGCGGCTACGCTGCTCGATCGCGCCGCCCTCGCAGCGGGCGCGCCGGAGGGGCTGATCGGGTGCATGCAGAACACGACGCTGGAAGGCACGCGCGAGTTGATGCGGCGGCCCGAAGTCGGCGTGATTCTGGCGACGGGCGGCACGGGCCTGGTACGCGCCGCGTACGGGTCGGGCAAGCCGGCCTACGGCGTCGGTCCTGGCAACGTGCCTGCGTTCATCGAGCGCACGGCCGACGTGCGCAAGGCCGTCGCGGACATCATCGCCGGGAAAACATTTGATTACGGAACGATTTGCTCGTCCGAGCAGGCCATCATCGCCGAAGAAGCGGTGCGCGAGCGCGCGCTCGAGGAATGCCGGCAGCAGGGCGCGTATTTTCTATCTCCGGAAGAAATGGGAAAAATTGCGCGCCTGGTATTTCTTCCGGGGTCGCACACGCCGAATACCAAGATTGTCGGCCGCGCCGCAACCGTCATTGCCGAATTGGCGGGCATCAAGGCCCCGCCCGCGACGCGCGTGCTGATCGCTCGCCTCGAACCGGAACAAGTGGGCCGCGAATTTCCGCTCTCGGCGGAAAAATTGTCGCCGATCCTCGCGTTTTACGCCGTGGCGAATCTCGCTGCGGGAATTGCGCTGTGCCGCCGGCTGCTGGAATTCGGCGGGCTGGGGCACACCTGCGCGATCCACTCGCAAAATCGCGCCGCGATTCTGGAATTTGGCCGGGCCATGCCCGCGTTTCGCGTGGTCGTAAACAGCGCGTCGGTGCACGGCTCGATCGGCTATTCGACGAACCTTTTTCCCGCGATGACGCTGGGCTGCGGCGCGCCCGGCGGGAACATCACTTCGGACAATATCGGCCCGCAGCACTTGATGAACGTGAAGAGGATTGCGTGGGAATCGCGCGGCGTCGAGCACCACACGGTCCCGGCGGACCAGCGCATGGCGGGAGCCGCGAATTCGCCAGAGCCTGAAGCGGTCCAGGAAAAAGTGAAGGTGCCGGCGGCGTATGCGCCGACCGCGCCGGCGGCTTCATCCGAGGCGAAGGCGGAAGATAAGAAGCCAGCCGCTCCCACGCCCACTCCAGCGAAATCAACGAGCGGCGTGGATCGCGCTGCAATTGCTCGCGTGGTTGAAACCGTGCTCGTAGCGCAAGGGATCGCTCGCGGGAGTGGCGCGCCAAAAACTTCGCCCGCGCCTGCGCCCGCTGCCGCGGCGAAAGCACCGGCCAGCCCGTCGTCCATCGCCGCCGAAATTGCCGACCGCTTTTTTGGCTCTTCTGCAAATCGGAAACCGGAGATTGCGGCTAGTTCCTCCGCAGCCTCTTCCGTCTTCGCAAGAACTGCGGATGCTGCTGTCTCCCCCGCTCCCGCCCCCGATGCCGGGAAAAGGCCCGAGCCTCCCGCGAAAACGGCCACCGAAATTCAAGTGTTCGTCAGCGAAAACGATGTGCGCCGCGCCATGACACGCAGCGAAAAAATCTTCATCGGCCGCAAGACCATTCTCACGCCTTCCGCTCGCGACCTGGGCTTGGAACACGAAGTGTTTGTGGAAACCGAAGCCGGTTCGATCCGCTAAATTGTCTTTTGTTTGCGGATTGAATTAGCACAGCCACTCTTGGCTGTGCGGTGTTGTAGTCGCATACAAGTTCCACCGACCTAGCGACGAGCACAAAACCCGCACAGCCATGAGTGCCTGTGCCACCAAAACCTAATTGGTTGGAGTCATTGCAGGAACGCGTAGAGCCAAAGCCCTCACCGAGCGCACGGCCTCTTGGTTGGTCTTGCCATAGAACATCACGCCGGTCAGGTTGGGGATTTCAGCGATCCAGGGACCGTCCGCTTCTCGCTCGATTTCGATTTGAAAAGGGTAGGAAATTTTCTCTTGGCTTCTCTTTTGGCATCATAACCCTGCACTTCGGCTTTTCGAGGGCTAATAGCCGGCGAATCGCAAAATATGAAACAATTTGGTCCAAAGTTCAGGAGATTCCGCTCTACACGAGCGTCTTTAAGGGTACGAGAGATAGAAAAACGAGCTAGAATGGCTCCCGATTATGGAAGCGCAAACCCTCCGTGAGTCCCTAACGGACGCAATCCGTTACTGGGAGCCCATGCGTCTGGCTTATAACGCGGTTTTGGCCGTCATCGTATTGATCTATTTTTGGATGGGCTACCCCGCGTCCAAAATGAGTCTTTCCGTTGACGCGGGTCTCTTCATTTTTCTATTGGCGGTCCTGGCAAACGTGGCGTATTGCGCCGTGTACCTCGTCGATATCTTCGCGCAGTCATCGGGATATCGCGAAACGTGGCGAAAAAATCGATGGGTTTTATTTTCGATCGGTTTGATATTTGCAGGTGTATTGACGCGGTTTTGGGCGGCCGCGATGTTTTCATCTCCACCGAAATAGGGCTTCAGTACAGAAATGTCTTGAAATCAACGAAGGAAAGGCAATGAGAAAACTAATTGGAGTGGTAATCACGGCAGGATGCGCTCTTCTACTTTCACAAGGAGCGGTGGCGCAGACGTCTGAAGTACGCGTGCTGGCCTCGAACGGGATCAAAGCTGTGGTCGAAGATCTGCGAACGCAAGGCGAGCGCGCCATCGGGCACACGATCTCGGTGGAATATCGCCCAACTGCCGCTCTGAAGCATGAAATTGACGCGGGAGAGCCCTTTGATGTCGTGATCGTAACCGTGGAAAGCGTCGCGCAATTGAGCAAGGAAGGGAAGACGGTGGGCGGAGAGGGAACGCCCATCAGCCGCGTGGGCGTAGGAATCGGAATTCGGAAGGGAGCGCCGAGGCCGGACATCAGTTCGCCTGAGGCGATCAAGCGGGCGATGCTTGGCGCAAAGGCGATCGCCTATGGTTCCGTCGGGGCGAGCACGCCTTACATCACGCGCATGTTCGACGCGCTCGGGATCGCTGACACCATGAAGGCCAAAACGTTGTTGTTTGATACGTCCGACGGCACCAACGGCGCTGTGGCCGAAGGGAAAGCGGATTTTGGAATCACGCTCGTCAGCGAAATTCTTCCCGCGAAAGGCCTCGAACTGCTGGGGCCGTTTCCCGACGAGTTTCAAGGGTACGTCCGCTTCTCCGCCGCTGTCAGTGCAAACGCAAAAAATCCCGAAGCTGCGAGCGCGCTGATTAAATTTTTGGCCGGGCCGGACGCTCTGTCTTCCATCAAAGCCAGAGGCATGCAGGCTCATTGAAAAAGCAGCACGGCACTCCGCAAGACGATTCTCGTGGCGCCGGCGTCCCGCCGGCGATTTTGAAGTGTCAATGTGGGATAGAGAACCGCCGGCGGGACGCCGGCGCCACGGGGATGTGGCGAGGCGCGGCTGTCACTGGACATGGTAGAATCGCTGCAAGAGAGATCGAACAACAATCTGGTTCCCATGGTCGAAATTCTATCTCCGCGCAGACTGGCGGTCAGCGCTCCGCAAATTGCGAAGCGAAAAGGGAGACGATCCATGAATCGATTTCGGAGTGCCGTAGGACTGGCAATTTTTTGCTGCGCGCTGGCGTACGGCGCGACGGACGCGACTATTTCAGGCGTCGTCAAGGACCCATCCGGCGCGCCTTTTCGGGGCGCGTTCGTGCGCGCTCAGAATGTGCAATCCAAAATCTCCATGAACGTTCTGTCCGACAACCAGGGCCGTTACCGCATTCAAAATTTGCCGCCCGGAGAGTATCAAGTTCGCGTAACCGCCACTGGTTACAAGGCTGATCCGCGCACCGGCGTGAAACTCGCCGCCGGCGATTCCTCCTCTCTCGATTTCGCGCTGCAACAGGGCACGGTGCGCTGGGCCGACCTTTCCTTGTATCAAGGCAAAACGTTGCTGCCTGCCGGGAAGGGAAAAGACATTCTGAATGGAAACTGCTTTGCCTGCCACGGATTCCAGACTCGCATGGCCGCGGTAAAGCGCGATCATGACGGCTGGACGCAAGTGGTGAACTACATGCTCACCACGCGCCATGCGCGCCTGGGCAATCACATCAATGACGAGGACGCCGCGGTCCTGACGAATTATTTGGATGACGCCTTTGGCGTGGAGGCCAAGCTGCCGAAGTCTCCTGCCGAGTTGCCGGGATATAAAGCGACGATTCGCCCCGTCAGCGACGAGGGGTTGAAAATCACCTACGTCGAGTACGACATGCCCGGGCCAAATCGCATGCCTTTCAGCGCCGCGCCGGACAAAGACGGCAAGCTCTGGATTCCGGACATGGGTTCGGCGAACACGATCGGTTGGCTCGACCCGAAAAGCGGCGCGATCCAGGAATTTACCGCGCCCAATTCGTTTGCCGCGGGCATCCACTCGGCCGTTCCCGCGCCTGACGGGTCGGTGTGGTTTTCCGAGCAGGCCGCGAACAAAGTGGGGCGCTGGGATCCGAAAACAAAGCTGATCACGGAATATCAGGATACTTACAAGCCGGGAATGCAAGGTCTCGAAGACGGCGGCTCGAAGCACACCGTGCGCGTCGATTCCAAAGGACGAGTCTGGGGAACAGCCGTGTTTAATAATTTGACCGTTTATGACCCCAAGAACAACGAGTTCTCGCATTTTGCGGACACGTTTTCGCCTTACGGTGTCGAGCTCGACAAGAGCGGCAATGTGTGGTTTGCGGAATTTTATCCGCAAGGAAAAATCGGCATGGTCGATGCGAATACCGGCAAGGTAACGAAATGGGATCCGCCGACCAAGGGCGGCTGGCCGCGGCGCATCGAAATTGACGAGGACGGCATCGTCTGGTTCGCCGAATATCGCAGCGGGAAAATCGGCCGGTTTGATCCCAAGACACAGGCGTTCAAGGAATTTGAATTGCCCGGACCGAGTGCGACCCCTTACGCGCTGGGGATCGACCGCAATCACAACATCTGGTATTCGTCGGACGAAATGGACGTCATCGGACGCCTCAATCCCAAAACCGGGAAGGTCACCGAATTCCCCTACGCGCACTCGGAAAACATGATGAAAGAGTTCTTCCTCGACGCCCAGGGCCGCATGTGGTACGGCTCGGCCCCGAATAATGAAGTCGGATACTTTGTCCCGTCGGAATTGAATTGAAGCGCAAAGAATTCTCAACGCGCCATCTTTGGATTTTCAGTGCTTTCATTTTGTGCGTGGCCGGTCCGGCTCTCTCCGGCCCGGCTCCCATTGATCCGAATTCATTTCACACCCACGCCAACTTTTCCGTGGACAACGATGCCATGTCCTTATCGACCGCCATCGCCACGATCGAGCCGCGGCTTGGCGCGCCGGGACATTCCTGGCTGCGAATTTACTTCTATTCTTTTCCGGTAGCCGCGGACGATGTTGCCAGCGTTATGAAGGGCGACACGGGCTCAATGGAAAGAAAACGGACTCAGAAAGCAAGCAATCCCAAGGACTACAACACTTCGCGCGCCGTCATCCAGCTTTCCGTGGATCAGAACTTCAAAGTCTGGCAGGTGGACATGTCTGTCCCCGGCCACGCCTGTACAATTGCGCCCTTTGAACCGGACGTGAAGGCCTTTTTGCAGGAGTATCAGTTTGACGGAAAGAATTTAAGGCTGAAGAGCAATGGGTCCTACGTTTGTGACATGAAGTCCATGGGAATTCCCAATCAAAAATTTAGTTGGGATATTGACCTCAACACAGCGGTATTCGAAAAAGTAAAATAGGGCTACCAAGGCCCACCCCTTGCAAGAACCGTAAAAGGTTGGTATCCGGGTGGATCATCTAACGTTTTGCGTCTTGAGGTTCGAGAGCGCCTTTGGGCGCATGGCGAAGAAATTTCATCAACCCTTTCCCCGTAGCCCCTTTTGCGCGACTCTTGAAGAATTCCGCCGCCGTCTCCACGACACCCACTTTTTCCGCAACGGCCACGGCGATCCATTGATTCAGGGACACACCGTCTTCCTTTGCCAGCCGCTGCGCGGCTTTCTTGGTGGAAAGAGGCAACTTCAAAGGATAGGTTGACTTGCTCATCGTTTCACCATGTTCAGAAGTTCGGCGGGTCGAAGCACTGGGATCTTGAATCGATCGCCGGCGGCCGCGAAATCTGCAATGTTGTATGTTACCAGGGCGTCAGCCCTTCCGTGGATGGCAGCTTCTAGAACCATCTCGTCATTCGGATCGCGCAACTGTGGCCGCCACCGAAAATGAACCTCGACTGGTTAGATTAACGCCGCCAGTTCAGCCAGAAATTTGTCGATGTCCTCTGGAGAAAACCCATGCGCCAGGCGCTGCTCCGCGCGTTTTAGTACGTCCTCGCACTCCAGAAAGAGCGGTGGAGTCGCCAGGGGTGTCAATTGTCGCTTAGCCACCAACCGAAGAAGCGCATTGCCGGCCCCGGAGCGGGTGCGAAGCGCCGCGAAAACCACCGAAGAATCCAGGACGACCCTCCGGATCATAGACATCCTACAGGATGTCACATATCTGAGGATGTTTTCAAGTAAAAGGCGCCCTGAACGAACAGCGCTCACTTTTTGCCGCAATCTCATGGAAATTGACCGCGTGCGTGTTTTCAAGTCAGGGTTTTAATTGGTCTTGACGCCGTGGAACTTCGGCAGTGTATGATTTATTCAAAATGAATTCAATGAGCGGAATTTGGGACTCAGGAGGAATTTTTAAATGCCAAGTCGTACCCTCGGTATTGTACTGGCGTTCGCGATTGTCTTGAGTTGCTCCTCCGCGACATCCGCGCAAATCAAAAAGCCCTCTGAAGCGGCGACTTCTCCGGCCCCATTCGATCCGCACGATTTGTCGGGTCTGTGGAGTCAAGACCATCCGCGGACGGCGCCGGTCGTAGAGCGCTACTGGAATTATGAATTCAGCAGGGAGGCGCCTCCCATGACGGCGTGGGGCCAGGCGCAATTCGACGCCGCCAAGTCTTCTTTCGGACTGCACACCTATCCCCTTGCCGAAACAAACGATCCCCTTTATCACAGCTGCACTCCGCCCGGTCTGCCGCGCGTTTATCTACATCCCTTTCCCATGGAAATTGTTCAGTCGCCCGGCGAGGTTCTCATCCTTTTCGAGTACGACTCCTTGCGGCATCCGATTTATACGGACGGACGCAAGCATGACGAAACTCTTGGCCCGTTATGGATGGGGGACTCGATTGGCCATTGGGAGGGAGAAACGCTGGTCGTAGATACGGTGAATTTCAACGACAAGACCTGGATCGATCGAGTGGGGCACCCGCACAGCGATCAGCTTCACGTCACCGAGCGCTTCCGGCGCATGGATCACAATCATTTGGTGGACGATCTCACCTTTGAAGACCCTAAGGCCTACACCAAGCCCTGGACGGCGCATCTGGATTTTGTGCTGAGGCCAACCTGGACTTTGGGGGAACAGTTCTGCGAGGACCAGCGCAGCTTTGAAGATTTCGATAAGAGTGGCTCAACGCCGCCGAAGTAGCGGACCCGTTCGCTCTTGGGGGATGCTGTTGGTTCTGCAGCTCGCCGAAAAATACAAAGCGTTGTCATTCCGAGCGAAGCGAGGAATCTCTCTCCTTTTGCATATAAACCTAAGAGAGATTCCTCGCCTCCCTCGGAATGACAAACTGAGGTAACTATTCGTGGATTATTCGGGGTGGGCGCTGCGGATCGACGACCGCGGACGGTAAGATTGACAGCAATCCGCTCGGGATGGGATATTTTAATGAGTTCGCAATTCAAATGCCGAAATTTTCGGCTAACTTGACTTCAAATTCATCCGTCTTTTTTGGAGGCATTGCACATGAAAAAATTTGGGCTCATTCTGGGCGTAACTTTCGCCGCGCTTCTTGTTTCAGCCCCGCTCCGGGCGCATCACGGAGAAGCAAACTACGATACGGATAAGGTCGTGTCCGTCAAAGGGACCGTGTCGGATTTCCAATTCATCAATCCCCACACGCTGATCACCCTGGACGTAAAGAACGAAAAAGGCGAGATCGAAAAATGGGCCTGCGAGATGAGGAGCCCGAGCATGCTGGTCCGCGTGGGCGGCTGGGACAAGAATACGCTCAAGATTGGCGACGTCATCACAGTTTTTGGGAGCCGCGCCAAGAACGGGTCGACCGTCATGCGTCTTCAGAAGCTCACCCTCGCGGACGGCACGGTGAAGGATAACCTCTAAGAATAAGAGCCGGCGGCCTGAATTTTCATCCGGTCCCGTCCATTTTCCGGATCGCGGTTCCCAAGCGTATGCGCTCAAAATTTGGCGGACCACGCGAATTCATCTTGACGTCAGCAAACTCCCGCAGGGTATGATTCTCCTCAACTGAATTCAACGCAGCGAATCCGAGCTCTGGGAGGGGTCTCGAAATGCGAAAGCGTCCGCTGGGTGTCGCGCTGGCATTTGCGATGGTCCTGAGATTTTCGCCGGCGGCATCCGCTCAATCCAAACAGCCATCCAAACCCGCAGCGCCTTCGAGCGCGGATCAGGCCCATGACTTGTCGGGAATCTGGTTCGATGACCGCCCCCGGCCGGTCACCGTGAATGCGCGCTACTGGACATATAAGTTCAACGCGGAGGAACCTCCCATGACCGCATGGGGCTTGGCCCAATACAATGCCACCAAGTCCTCCTTCGGAACCAGGGCGTATCCCCTGGCGGAAACGAACGACCCTGTTTATCACACCTGCGCCCCGCCCGGATTCCCGCGAGTTTTCCTTCATCCCTATCCGATTGAGATCGTTCAGACTCCCGGCGAGGTCATCATGCTGTTTGAGTACGACTCGCTGCGCCATCAGATTTTTACGGACGGCCGCGCGCATGACACGACCCTCGGCCCGTTGTGGATGGGCGATTCGATCGGGCACTGGGAGGGAGACACGCTGGTTGCCGACACGGTGAATTTCAACGACAAAACCTGGCTCGACCGCATCGGGCACCCGCACAGCGAATCGCTGCACATCGTCGAGCGTATACGGCGCGTGGACCACGACCATCTGGTGGACGACATCACCATTGACGACCCGAAGGCCTACACCAAGCCTTGGTCCACGCATATCGAATTTGGTTTGAGGCCCAAGTGGACTCTGGCGGAACAGTTTTGTGAGGACGAGGAGAGCTTCCAGACCATCGATAAGGATTCGGCAATGCCCGCGAAGTAATTTGTGCAGCCGAAGGATCCGGCGAGAATGGGCGCTGCTGCGGGAAACATCAATTTTGGGGAGGAATTTCGAAATGCGAAGGGACCCACTAGGCATTACTCTGGCGTTCGCGATGGCCTTGAGTATTTCGCCGGCGACATCGGCTCAAACCAAACAGCCAGCCGTGCCGCCGAAGTCCTCGAGGCCGGACCAGGCGCACGACCTGTCAGGAGTATGGTTCGACGACCATCCCCGGCTGATTCGCGTTCAGGAGCGATACTGGGCCTACACTTTCACTCCGGAGGCGCCTCCCCTGACGCCCTGGGCCCAGGCGAAATTCAATGCCGCCAAGTCCTCTTTCGGCCCCCATGCGGTTCCGCTCGTGGAAACAACCGATCCGCTCTACCACACCTGCGCTCCCATCGGCTTCCCGATTGCTTATCTTTATCCCTTGCCGATGCAGATTGTTCAAACGCCCGGCGAAGTCATTCTGCTGTTCGAGTGGGACTCCCTGCGCCATCAGATTTTTACTGACGGCCGCAAGCATGACGAAACTCTTGGTCCCTTGTGGATGGGCGATTCGATCGGGCATTGGGAAGGAGACACGCTGGTTGCCGACACCGTGAATTTCAACGACAAAACCTGGCTGGATCGCATGGGGCACCCGCACAGCGACGCCCTGCACGTGATCGAGCGCATCCGGCGGGTGGACCACGACCATTTGGTCGACGACATCACCATCGAGGATCCCAAAGCCTACACCAAGCTATGGACTGCGCACCTGCCGTTCGTGTTGAAGCCCAAGTGGACCCTGGCGGAACAGTTCTGCGAGGATGAGGAGAGCTTTCAGACGATCGATAAAGATGCGGCGGCGCCTGCAAAGTAACGTGCGCGGCAGTTGAATCCATATGAATTGGGCGCTGGCGTGGCAGGCGTCCCTTGGTCGGGGACTGCGCAACTTGAATTGGTCTTGACGCCATTGAACACCCACAGTGTATGATCCTCAATCCTGAGCGCAAAAAAAACGAAATTGGAGTCCGGGGAGGGGTTCAAAATGCAAAAGGGTGCACTGGGAATTGGGTTGGTCTTTGCGATGGTGTTGAGCATTTCGGTGGCGGCAGCCGCGCAAACCAAACAGCCGCCCGCGCCGCCGAAAGCGGCCGCATTGGACTCCGCGCATGACTTGTCGGGAGTCTGGATGCTGGACCGTCCCCGGCCGCTCACGGTTGTGGAGCGCTTCTGGATGTATGAGCTCAGCGACGAAGAGCCGCCCATGACCGCCTGGGGTCAGTCGCAATACCAGGGGGCCAAATCCTCCTTCGGAACGCGCTCTTATCCCCTGGCCGAAACCAACGACCCTATTTACCATACATGTACTCCTCCAGGTTACCCTCGGGTTATCATGCATCCCTTTCCAATGCAGGTGGTCCAGACGCCCGGCGAGGTCATCATGCTTTTCGAGTACGACTCCGTCCGCCACCAGATTTTTACCGACGGCCGAAAACATGACGAAACTCTTGGCCCCTTGTGGATGGGTGACTCGATCGGGCATTGGGAGGGAGACACGCTGGTCGCCGACACCGTGAATTTCAACGATAAGACCTGGCTGGACCGCGTCGGCCATCCACACAGCGAAGCATTGCACCTGGTCGAGCGCATCCGCCGGCCCAACCATTTCCATTTGACCGACGACATCACCGTCGAGGACCCCAAGGCATACACCAAGCCCTGGACCGCGCACCTGGATTTTCTGCTGCGGCCGAAGTGGACCTTGGCGGAACTGTTCTGCGAGGATCAGGACACCTTCGACGAAATCGAAAACAACGAGACCAGGCCCGCGAAGTAGCGACTTTGGGATTGACAGATCAACAACCGCAATGGGATATTTCCTACAGTCACTTTCCAAGCGATCAAGTTCCCGGCAATCGTGTGCCTGACTTGGCGCGCCATTTGCAGGAGGTTTGCGGTATGAAAAATTGGGTGCTCTGCCTGGCCATTCTATTTTCCGCTCTTCTTGTTTCGGTGCCGGTCCTCGCGCATCACGGAGAAACGAATTACGATACGGACAAGCTTGTAAGCGTCAAAGCGACCGTGACCAGCTTCCTGTTTATCAATCCTCACGTTCAAGTCTTTCTGGACGCGAAAAACGATAAAGGCGAGATCGAAAAATGGACCTGCGAGGCCCGCAGCCCTGCCATGCTGGTCCGCAACGGCGACTGGGACAAGAACACGCTGAAGCCCGGCGACGTCATCACCGTCGTTGGGTTTAAGTCTAGAAACGGTGCGAATATTTTGCGCCTGAAGAAAATTGTATTGGCCGACGGCAAGGAATTGCCCGACCTATAGGAGTGCAGGGCAGGCTCCTCAGGTTGAGGAAAAACTCGAGATTTTGTCATTCCGAGGCGCGCGGCGTGCCGAGGAATCTCTCTTTATCCGAGCTTCAACCAAAGAGAGATTCCTCGCTTCGCTCGAAATGACAATATGGAGTACTTTTCCCGCGGCCTTTGCTAGCCGGGGAACCCGGAGCGAGCGGGTGGATATGTTTTGTGAGGGTGTGGCATGAAATCCAAGTTGGGAACATCCATTGCATTGATAGCGGCTCTTCTTGTGGTGTGTGGCCCCATGTGGGCGCACCACGGAAATTCGGCCTACGACGAGGAACATTGGATCACCGTCTCGGGGACGGTGACGGAATTCGTGTGGGCCAATCCCCATTGCCAGATTTTTATGGACGTGAAGGACGACAAAGGCGCGGTCGTGAATTGGGCCATCGAAAGCCAAAGTCCGGGGATTTTGCGCCGGAATAGCTGGACCAGAACTTCCGTCAAGCCCGGCGACCAAATTGCAATTACTCTGGCTCCCGCAAAAAATGGAGCCCCGGTCGGCTTTTCAGGAAATAAAACGGGCAAAGTCGTTTTTTCTGACGGTCGCATGTTGAAGATGGATATCCGGTAGAAGTAACGCAGCCACTCCTGGCTGTGCGGTTTTTGCAGATCAACCGTTCGATGCATAGTCAGCAGGTCTACTCGACTTTTCCGCAAACGGTAGGAGGCGCAGAGTGCGAAGTCTCCCAAAATATTTGCTCACGACTCTGCTGCCAGCGCTTGCCTTCTCAACTGTGGCGCGCGCCCAGGCCGCTCCGCAGCAAGCCGCGTCGAAATCCGCGTCATCGCCCGTCCCGCAACATGACCTCTCCGGCGTCTGGCAATATCAGGGCAGCGGCGGCGCGGATAGCATGGTCCGCGACAAGGATATGCCTCCCATGACGCCCTGGGCCAAGGCCCGCTTTGACGCCGAGAAACCGGGATATGGACCTAGAGGCGCTCCGGGCGGGAATGACCCCATTCTGCAATGCGATCCGATCGGCTTTCCACGCGTGATGTTCATGCCCACGCCAAACGAACTCGTTCAGCTGCACGACCGCGTGCTCCAATTCTGGGAGCGCGAACACGAGTGGCGCCCCATCTGGACCGATGGACGGACACTGCCCACCGATCTTGACCCGACGTGGTTCGGCTACGCCGTCGGCCATTGGGAGGGAGATACCTTCGTCGTCGAATCCACGGGCTTCAACGAAAAGACCTGGCTCGGTCCCACGGGTTTTCCCCACAGCGAAGAGATGCGCGTCACCGAACGCTACCGGCGCGTCGACCACGACACCATGCTCTACGATATTACGGTGACCGATCCGAAAGCGTATACCAAGCCCATCGTCGCGCCGCAGAAAACCATGAAGCTCAAGCCGCACGAAGAGATCGAAGAGCAGCCCTGCGTGTGGTCGCAGGAGAATGAATTTGCCAAGAGAATCCGCGAACCCGCTTCCCACAGTCCCGCGAAGTAACGAGCATGTTCATCACCGATGCGCGGCGATCCAGTAGCGCAGGCTTCAGCCTGTGGGGTTTGACCAAAACCCACAGGCTGAAGCCTGCGCTACTGTGTGCCCATGCCGGTAAGTTCCGGCCCAATGTCGAAACAGAACTATCTGACCTAGGCAGCGCCGTGGCTCCTGGTCCCCTTGCGGCAACGATCGGGGTCCTTGGCTCTTGTTGGCCAAACGTCGTGATCGTTACCGAGACAGATTCATCGGGGTTCATCAGAGGAATAGAACCAGACAGAACTGAATTATGAGCAGAGACGTCAGTGACCAGATTAGGCTCCGCGAACCTAAATGATTCGATCACTGGCGAGTCGAAGGTGATCAGAAACTCGACGTGATCTAATTTTGCATTCCCAGTGTTCTTGATTTTTACTATGAAATACTTTCCCGTGCCAGCTTCACGCGGGAAGGGTGCAGACGCGTTAACTTCATATTCCAGCTTGAGGCGCTCCTTCTGCACCTGCCACAAGATCATCCCGAAAAGGAAAGTCAGAAGAGCCGGAATGAGATATTGCTTAGATATGTATTAAGAAATAATTCGTACCTATTAAGATTTGTTTAACTACAACTATTGTTAGATTCAGCGCAATCTTATGCTCCCCTTCTAGGCAAGTCAGCGTAACGCGCGTGACCCAACGAGTGCCCCAACCTTCGCGCCTTTCGAAGAGTGGGGTTTGTCTGATTACTACTCTCTCGGCGCACGCGATTCCTTCAGTGGGGACTCAGAACCCGTACAGGCGCGCCGGATTGTCGACCAGGATTTTTTTGCGGATGGCCGGGTCGGGCGCCCAGACCGGGAGCTGGTTGAGCAGGCGGCCATCGTCGATGGGGAACGTCGGCATGGGGTCGCTTGGCTTGGCGCCGGGAAGGACGGCGGCCGGGTGCGGCCAGTCGCTGCCCCACAGTACGCGATCGGGATTGGCTTCGATGAAGGCCCTGGCGAATGGCGCGGCGTCAGGATAATCGGGGGCCTTTGTGGACGCGCGGTAGGCGGCTGAAATCTTCACATAGGCGCTGCCGGAGCGGAGCAGTTCGAGGAGATCGACGAAGCCGGGCTGCGTCAGCCCGAGTTCGGCTTGTGCGCCGCCGAAGTGATCGAACACCGTCGGCACCGGGGAAGAGTGGACCAAATCTTTAATGTGGGAGATCACTGCCAGATCAGTGTAAAGCTCAATCATCCATTTGTGATTCTTGAACCGGTTCATCGCGGACTGATAAATCGGGCGAGCGGCGGCGGGATCGGTCGGGCCGGAAACTCCGGAAATGACGCGCGCGCCGCGGACGCCCGCGCGGTACATGGCGTCGAAGTCGGCATCCGGGGTTTTATCGTCCACGACGGCGATGCCGCGGGCGGTCGCGCCGCGCGCCTTGATACCAAAGAGCGTGGAGCCATTGTTGTTCGGTCCGTAAACGCTCGGCGTCACGATCACGACGCGCTCCATATGCAAAGCTCGGTGCAGCGCAGTCATATCCTCGGGGTGATAGTTCTCCGGCGTATACAGGTGCGCGGGCGAGAGAGGGAATTCTTTTTGATCGCCGTAAAAATGCGTGTGGCAGTCGCAGGCATGCGGCGGAATTTCAAAATTCACTGCCGTGGACGGTTGCGAAGCTTTCGCGAAGCCGCCTTCTGTGCGCAGCAGAACGCCTGCAGCAATTGCTCGGGTTACGAAGTTGCGTCGCGTCAGCATCGGTCCCTCCCTGATTGACTTCACGTTTCCGATTCGGCTTCGAGGTCCGCAGCAGTATAAGGCAATTTGCGAGATTCCGGCACGCGGACGGGCCTCCTTCAGGCAAGTGTTACCAATCGGCGGGTTTCTTGTTCCTTAGGGAAAAAGATCCGTTGTCGGCCAGGCGCGCCGGGATATAATTGATTTGCAGAAAGACAATGCCCCAAAGTGAAATTATTTTCGCGGTTCAGGAATCGCTCGAAGGCGGCTTCGAAGCGCGGGCATTGAGCCACTCGATTTATACGGAAGCGGAAACACTCGAAGAACTCAAGAAGAAAGTGCAGGATGCCGTTCGTTGCCACTTCGATGAAAAAGACAGACCAAGTCTCATCCGCCTGCATCTGGTCAAGGATGAGGTCATTCCTGCTTGAGACTGCCGCGTGATCTCAGCGGCCATCATCTGGCGCAACTGCTTCGGCGTCACGGCTACGAAATCACGCGCCAAACCGGCAGTCACCTTCGCCTGACTTCCAGAATCAAAGGCACGGAACATCACATCACCATCCCGGCTCATGAAGGACTGAAAGTGGGAACCCTCAGCGCCATTCTTGCCGATGTCGCCGCCTACCTGGAAATCAGCCGAACCGCGCTAAATGAAGGTCTCTTCTCCGGGTGAGGTTTAGTCCAAATCCGAGCTCTGACATCGGCAATCAGGGCTTGACACATGCAAAATTTTCAGCGTCGTCAATGCTGCCCGAACCTTTGTAATTCGCTACCTGCGGATATGAACACAGCGGGCGAGTCCGAATTACTTTGTCGTCAACAACGCGTGACCCGATGATGTGGTCCGGCGGAACCGTTTTCTCCACCCATTGGACGAGCGGCGTGAGCGCGTCAAATGTGCCGACCCCGATGCCTCCTCGGCAATGAAACATGCCGGGAACCATGAACAGACGGAAGAAGTCAGGGGTTGCGGGACCCATTTGCTCTTCCACTTTTTCGTAGTAATCCACGCCCATGAACGGCGTGAGGGCCGGGTCCGCCCAGCCAAAGTACATGACGATTTTCCCGCCCCTCGCTTGGAAGCGCGAAAGATCAGGATCGGTCGCGTCCATCAGGCGGGCTGTCGCGCTCAACTTTTCGACATCAGTGTCAAAATTGAATTTGGAAAGATCGAATTGCGGGTCCGGCTTGGACAACGCGATATACCTCAGGAAGCTTTCGCCGAATTGCGCATCGATCGCGCGTCCGGTTTGGGAGATCATCCAGGGTTCCCATCCGCTGCTTGCGCCGTTCGGACCCATCGCGGCGATCTCAGCTCCCAGAGGCTGTCCCGGAAAGAATTGCTTTCCATTGATTTTAACGCCATCGTAAATTTTCTCGAGCGTCTTGATCTGCGCGGTCGTAAAGCAATTGGGACCATCCACGTCAGCCGAGCACATCGGGAGATCGGCGGCCGCACGGAACGGGCATTTCCGAGGATCGTCAATTAAACCGTCCGCCAGGCCGTCCAATTTGTCGCACTTCGCGTAAATGCGGTCGGCAATGAGGGAAAGTTTTTCCTTGGCGACGGGAGCCGCCTGCATGGCCTGCGCGCGCCAAACGTGGCGCAACAAGCTGCCCGAAAAATTCAGGACCGGGGCGCCCACAGCGATGCCGTCAAAATCCTCCGGAAATCTTTGGGCGGACACCAAGCCCTGGCGTCCGCCGGTCGAGCAACCGTCGAAGTAAGAGTGGCTGACCTGCGCCTGGTAAAATGCATTTGCGATCTGCTTCGCCGTCACCGCGGTCACGTGCACAGCGCGATAGGCGTAATCGAGCAGCTTTTGGCGGTTGAGGGCAAAACTGGCGAGTGGTTCGAGCAGGGCTTCGTGGCCCGTGTTCGTGGCGGCTACCGCGAAGCCATGTTTCAAAGCCTCATTGCGGCTGGCAATCCGGGCGGGCGCATCGAACGGCTCACCGGCAAATCCGCCATTGCCAAACATATAGAGGCGGCCATTCCAGGCGGTCGGCAAGTTCAATTCGAACTGGATTTCCGGGAGAATCTGTCCCGCCACTCGACAATGTTCCGGGACGTCGCCTGCGGCTGCCACCAGAGCAGCCGAATTAATCGAGAATTCGTACCCAGTTAAACTCAACAGTGCCTTGCAGGTGAGCTTCTTGTTGGATGGCGCCGTCGGATCTTTGGCGAAGGAATTCCAGTCCCGGAATTGAGAGCCATTTTGCGCGGCAACCAGCGAGGTCGCGAACGAACAGAGGATCAGGAGGAATGCGCAGAAAACGAGCCGCAGGGTAGTTGCAACGAGCTTAAAGGTCATTGCGGCCCTCCTTCACAGAACTCCAAGAGGAATTTTCGATTTAGCTGTCCAGTTTGCGCATCGTACGCTTCATTCCCTCTGAGCGCAACTCTGCTATCGTCCGCGTTCATGGGGCAAAGGGTTTGGGGGGACAATTTGTCGTCAGCGAGATAGCTGTTATCGCTGGCCCATGACGAAGACAATACGCGAGCGACCGCTTTCTTTATTCCAGGTTTCTTCAACCTTGGCCAGCGGCACGATTTCCGTTTTTATTTTCAGATTAGCCGGCACGATGGCCCGCATCACGCTATCAATCGCGCCGACCATGCCTTCGAGTGGAATGCTTCCGATGCCGCTGCCCATCAATACCAGCGCGGAGGAGCGCAGGGCCGCGCTCGGCAACGTAATGTTTCCTCCGCTCGATGTCCCAATCTGCACGAAGCGGATGGGCACTGCATCCTTGCCGCCTCTTGCGGCAGCCACAATCAGAACTTCAGCGCTCGGACCCCAGAGATAATCCAGCACAACGTCGATGCCCTCGCCGCCAAACTGTTCCATGAGCGCAGTTTCCAGTTCTTTGGGGTCCTGAAGAAGTGAAACGGTCACGTCCGCGCCAAGGGCCTTCACCTGTTCCAGGGCCGCGAGGTCGCGCCCGGTCGCGACGACCCTCCTGGCCCCCAAATGCTTGGCGATCTGCACGGCCAGGCGCCCTGCCGTTCCTGTGGCTCCATTGATCAGCACGTTTTCCCCGGCAACAAGATGCGCACGTTCCTTTAACGCGGCCAATGAAGACATCCCCGGAATCGCGATCGCAGCGGCGGTTACATCATCGACATCATCGGGGAGAGGGACGCATTGCTCCTTCCTCACCGCGACTTTTTCCGCCATGCCGCCGAAAGGGGCTTTGGGCAGAACGAAATAGACGCGGCGACCATCCTGAGTCCGGCCAACGCCGTCCATCCCAACGACGGCAGGTAGACTTCCGGGAGAAGTGTAGTGCGAACCTGAAGCGCGGCTCTTGGTGACCTGGCTCAAGGCCGACGCCGCGACGGTAATCAACTCTTCTCCTGCCCTCGGCGCCGGGTCGTTAAACTCGCCAAATATTGGAGCCTTGCCTGGTTCCCTCACAATGGCGGCCTTCATATAAACACCTTCGCACTTCGCCGGGGAGCAGGGCAACCTAGCTATCCCTTGGCATGAAGTTCCGCCATCTAATACGCTTGCGTCGTTCATTTAATTTCACAAATTTAACGCCATGGGACTATTCACCCGCGCAAGGTTGTTCGCCGCCAGCGTGTCCCCTATACTCGGCATCTAAGCGTTCGAGGCAATCGAAAAAGATGCGCAACAGCGAAGCGCAGAAATACGCGCGGTGGTCGCTGGCGGCGGCGGGAATGCTTGCCGTAGCCGTCGCCGGAGTGTATTCGCGCAATGTATGGGTGGCGCGCCAGGCGGCCAAGAAGGCGCCGCCCGCCGTGCCGCCGACGATCGAGCAGCGTTCGAACGAGTTTTCATATTCCAAAGTTGACGGGCAGAGGACGATTTATACGGTGAAGGCGTCCCGCACGACGGAGTTCAAGGAAGGCAGCCGGAATCTTCTCGAGGATGTCGCGATCTTCGTGTATGGAAAAAAAGGAGAGCGCAACGACACACTTCGCACCAACGCGTGCGATTTTATTTCGAATACCGGAAAGATCAGTTGCGCCGGTGAAGTGCAAATCCGGCTGCAGGCCGGCGGCGCCCCGCAGGCGAACGCCAACATCATCCAAGTAACGACTTCGGCCGTGACCTTTGACCGGGATTCGGGCGAGGCGCGGACGGACAAACCGGTCACATTCCGTTGGCCATCGGGAGAAGGCAGCGCCGAGGGCGTGAGCTATGATTCGAACAGCGGGACGTTGCGATTGCATCGGGGCGTCGAATTGAAACTTGCCACTCCGTCCGCCTCACTTCCCGAAAAGGCCGAGGTTTCGGACGAAAAAATTGTGCACGTATCGGGCGACAGCATGTCCTTTCAGCGCGTAGAGCGAATCGTGCGAGTGGATGGCGATGTCCATGCGGAGCAGGCGAAGCACGAACTCACCGCGCAGGAGATGGTGCTGGAGCTGGATTCCGGGTTTCAAGCGAGGCGCTTTGTTGCCAGCGGCCAACCGCAATTACACGATTTGAGCCCCCAGGGGCCGGTGGCGCTCAGCGCCGACGAAATTGTCTCGCAGCTCCGCCCCGACGGGTCGATCGAGTCCATCGTGGCCACGGGAAACGTGCACGGCACGCGCAACACGCCTGTGGGCGGAGACGGAATCGATGCCGGACGCGTTCAGGTGGACCTGGCCACGCGTGACAACGTGCCTCGCCTGCTGACGGCCAGCAACGGCGTTACGCTCACATCCACGAGCGCCTCTTTCAATGGGGGGACGCGTCACGTGGCCAGTGACGCGCTCGAAATTCACTTTTCAAGCAAGTCCCGCCCGGGGCAGACCCTGATGGAAAGCGTCAACACGCTGGCTCCGGCGCATGTCGATTGGCAAAACGTGGCCCTGGTGAAGGGCAAGCCCGTTCCGCAATTGACGAGCATGGCGGGAAAGCAAATGAATCTGAAATTCGACGGGCAGAACCAGTTGCAGGAGTTGATCAGCACCGGCGGGGTTGAAGTGACGCGCAAACTCGGTGACGCGCCCGACGAGAGCACGGCGTCGCGCGAACTCAGGGCGAAGTTTGACAAAACGGGCGAATGGACAACCATCGACCAGACGGGGGACGTCCATTTCCACGATGCCCAGCAAGCGGGGCAAGGTGACCGCGCCCACCTGGATCGCGCCTCCAATACGGTAACGATGGACGGCTCGGTGGTTTTTTCGGATGCGACCACGCGGACCACGGCGCAATCGGCGTCCTTCGTCCAGGGGGCAAATATTTTGCGCGCCGACGGGCACGTGCTGACCACGGATATGCACCCCAACACTGGGGCCAGCATTTCGAATCTCGCGCCAGAGCCCGCGCACATTTCGGCGGAGCACCTTGTCGCGGAAACCGCGCGGGGACATGCGGTGTACTCCGGCAAAGGAAGATTGTGGCAGGGGCAGTCAGTGATCGAAGGGAACACCATCGAATTGGACAGCCCGACGCACATCCTGCTGGTGAAAGGGCAGGTGCGCGGGGTATTTCCTCAGGCGGCGTGGAATCCGAAGCCGGGAGAAGCGCCCGGGCAATCCTCGAGCCAAACAGCAAGGCCGCCTATGAAAAGGGCAGCCAGTCCGGCGCCGCACCCAGTTACGCAGCTCGGGCAGGTTCGCGGAGGATTGCTGACGTATTGGGAAACGGAGTCGCGCGGACGGATCGAACAGGATGCGCGGGTGGACTCTGAGCAAGGCTCAATCCAAGCCAACCAAATCGATCTGTATTTTTCCGATAGCGGTGCCGCAAGCGGCACCAAACAACTGTCACGGTCGGTGGCCAGCGGAGACGTGACCGTCCGGCAGGAAGACCGCCGGGGAACCTCGGAGCGGGCCGAATATACGGCTTCGGAAGGCAAGTTTGTTCTTTCGCAAGGGAAACCAACTCTATATAGCTCAACTGGCGACACCACCACGGGGCGTCAATTGACCTTCTATTTTGCTGATGATAGGATCGTTGTAGATTCGGCGGATGGTTCGAAAACAGTGACGCTGCACCAGGTCGAGAAATGACGTGGCATGCTCAAGCTCCAAGCCGTCGAGCTCAGCAAATCGTATCGCGGGCGAAAAGTAGTTGATGACCTCGACTTGGAGATCAGCCAGGGTGAAGTCGTAGGGCTTCTGGGGCCCAACGGCGCTGGGAAGACAACGACTTTTTATATCCTGGTGGGTTTGGCCCGGCCGGATTCCGGGCGCGTCCTGCTGAACGGGGACGACATTACCGACCTCCCCATGTACCTCCGGGCCCGCAGCGGGATCAGTTATTTGCCGCAAGAACCTTCGGTTTTCCGGCAGCTTACGGTCGAAGAAAACCTGATTGCGGTCCTGGAAACGCTGCCGCTTACATCGGAGCAGCAGCGCGACCGCCTTGAGGAGCTATTGGCGCAAATGAAGCTGGAAACGGTTCGATCCAATGGAGCTTATACGCTGTCTGGCGGCGAGAGACGCCGGCTGGAGATCGCGCGGTCGCTGGTGCTCGAGCCTGCCTTCATTCTGTTGGATGAGCCTTTTTCGGGGATC
>DATHPN010000109.1:0-34831 GCA_035483715.1 Candidatus Acidiferrum sp. | reverse complement strand
GGATTCATGGCCGCATTCATGTCCACGATCGCGACGCAGCTCAACTGGGGGAGCTCTTATCTCGTGGAAGATTTTTACCGGCGGTTCATTCGTCGCGGCGCGACGGAAAAACATTACGTGAATATTTCGCGCATCGCGACGCTGCTGCTGGTGGCGGCTTCGGCATATGTTTCCGCGCAATTGGTTTCGATCGGCCAAGGCTGGGAAGCGGTGCTCGAAGTTGGCGCGGGGACTGGGGGAGTCTATTTGCTGCGCTGGTATTGGTGGCGCATCAATGCCTGGAGCGAAATTTCGGCGATGGCCACGGCCCTGGCGATGACGCTCATTCTGCACCATTGGGAATTCTTCGGCGGCAGCGCACCCGTCGTGTTTGCGAAGACGACGCTGGCGACCACGGCGGCGACGACGGCCGTTTGGGTCGCGGTCACTCTGCTGACGCCCGCCGAGCCGGAGGAAATTTTGCTGCGGTTTTACCGCAAAGTGCGGCCGCACGCCGCGGGATGGCGGCACATCGCCGCGCTCGCTCCGGAACTTCCGCAGACGCGCGACCTGGGCCAGAATTTGCTGGCGTGGGCACTGGGTTGCGCCATGGTGTACGCTGCACTGTTCGGGATCGGCAAATTTTTCCTTGGGCAGATGGCTGCGGGATTGGCGCTGCTGGCAATGTCCGCGGTTTGCGCCGCCTTGCTCTATCGCGATATTTCGCAACGTGTGACTGCGGAACCAATGGGAGGCACCGTTGTTTAACAAAGGGCGCGACAGCGGAGTGGCCGGGCTTTCGGCCTCGGGCCAGGCCCACGCGGTAACGGCATCCTTTCTGGGATGGACGCTCGACGCGTTCGATTTCTTCGTTGTTGTTTTCCTGATTGACAGGCTCGCCGCGGATTTCCATGTAGCGAAATCAGCGATCGTCGCCTCCCTGTTTGTGACCCTGGTGATGCGTCCGGTTGGGGCTCTCATCTTCGGCCTGATGACGGACCGGTATGGCCGGCGAATTCCTCTGATGACCAATGTGGTTTTCTTTTCGATTGTGGAACTGGCGTGCGGATTTTCACCGAACCTGACTTTCTTTCTGGTGATGCGCGCGCTCTACGGCATCGGGATGGGCGGGGAGTGGGGCATTGGCGCGTCGCTGGCCATGGAATCCGTTCCACCACGGTGGAGGGGAGTGCTTTCCGGAATTTTGCAGAGCGGCTATTCGACCGGGTACATTCTCGCGGCGATCGTGGCGCGATTTGTCCTGCCCACCTGGGGCTGGCGGCCGATGTTCTGGCTGGGTGGCTTGCCGGCGCTGCTGGCGTTTTACATCAGCGCACGCGTGCCGGAGTCGGAAGCCTGGAAGCAACACCGCGCTCCCTCGACCGGCGCAGTGCTCAGAATTGTCGCTACCCAATGGAAGAGTTTTCTTTATCTCGTCTTACTGATGACATTCATGATGTTCCTGTCGCACGGCACGCAGGATTTGTATCCGGATTTTCTCGGCACCGTGCACAAACTGACTCCCGCCATGCAATCCTATATGGCCATTCTTTACAATGTCGGGGCCATCGTCGGCGCCATCATCTTCGGGCAACTCTCGGAAAAGCTGGGCAGGAGACTCACGATGATCTGCTCGATGTCGCTCGCCTTGCTGGTCATTCCGCTCTGGGCGTTTGGCGGGACGCTGGTCGTGCTGGCCATCGGCTCTTTTCTGATGCAGGCTGGCGTGCAGGGCGCCTGGGGAATCATCCCGGTCCATCTGAGCGAGCTTTCGCCGGATGAAACGCGCGGGTTGGTCCCCGGACTCGCGTACCAGCTTGGAATATTGATCGCCGCGCCGACCAATTCGGTGGAGTTCATGTTGCGGGAACACGTAGGTTATCAGTGGGCGCTTGCAGGATTTGAAATTGTCACCATCGCCGTGCTCATCGTGACGATTGCGCTGGGCAAGGAACGCAAAGGGCGCAGCTTCCACCGGGCAGTCGAAGCGCCAGTTTCAACTTGAAATTCAGTTTTCCTCAACTCAAATTCAGCGCCTGGAACATTGCGATGCGCTGCTCGCGCAGCGGATCGTTGACCACTTTGCTCACATTATTGATGACCATAGTCGCGCGATCCTTGGCATCGTAAGCGGGCCAGTGAGGCAGCTTCGGCGTGTTCGGATCACCGCTGCGCGCGAAAGCGATCCAGGCGTCGCTGACTTTATCGGCCAGGGCCATGGCGTCCGCTCCTCCGCCCGTCATCCGTGCTGATATCTTTACGTTGTCAAAGGCGAATGGAATCTCCATCGTGTGCGGCGACTTGAGCCGCCCGCCCTGCACAGGAGTTTCCCAGGTAAAGTAGTACAAATACACGGGCGCTTTACCCAGCGCGGCGCGCCGTTGCGCAGCGATCATCGTCGGTGCGCCGTAGCGGCAATCGCTGGCGATCAAAAAATAAATGTCCGAAGGCGACGCGCCGGGATTGAGTTTGCGGTAGAGGTCGATCATTGCGGGAGTACGATCGCCGAGCAGATTATTTAGGCGCTTGCGCATGTCCGCATCGTTCAGCGAAAAAGCGGAGGGGTCGTTCAGAGAGAACAGCGTCATCTCCGTTCGCGTGCACCCAATCATTACCGGGACATCGGCGGAGACAGTCGAGGCATTCGGATAGAACGGGTGCTGCGGCAGGATCTTGCCGTCAACCGCGGGCGAGAAGCCGCCAAGCGACGCGTCAACGTCCGGATTTTCCTTCATCACGGCGAAGTATGCCGCCATGATTTTTTCGACGGAAAGCTTTTGCATTTCTCGCACATTTTTCTTGTCAACGCCCAGCTTGCCGAGAAGTTGTTCCGCGTTGCGCGCTGCGACGTCGCGATCGACCACCTTGACCGCCGCGCCGCTCTCGACGATGGCGCGGTGGAAAAGCCCCTTGGCCGAGGGCATGGCCAGCAGCGTCTCCACCTTGCGTCCACCGCCGGACTGGCCAAAAATTGTGATCGTGTTGGGATCGCCCCCAAATTGTGAGATGTTCGCGCGCACCCATTTCAGCGCCTGAACGATGTCCATCATGCCGGCGTCCCCTGAGGCAGCGAAGTCATCGCTGAACGCGCCCAAATCCGCAAAGCCGAGAACGTTCAGGCGGTGATTGATGGTCACGACGACCACGTCGCCGCGCCGCGCGAGATTCGTTCCGTCATTATCGGGTGACGATCCCGAGCCGGTTGCAAAGCCTCCGCCGTGGCACCAGAACATTACGGGTCGCTTACGGCCGCTCTCGGCTGCAGGGGCCACGGCGGGCGTCCAGATATTGAGCACGAGGCAATCTTCACCCTCGGCCGGCAAGTCCCGGCCGGAGATCGTAAGAGCGCCCGGCGTAGGCGGCGCGTCCGGGTCGCCCTGAGGAGCGCTGTGTCCGTAGGCAAGCGCATCGCGTACTCCGCTCCAGTCACCCGGTTCCGCAGGCGGCATAAAGCGGTTCGCGCCGGCGGTGTTTGCTCCGTACGGGATGCCTTTGAAGATTTTGATTCCGTTGTTGTCGACGCCGCGGATTTTGCCGAAGGCGGTTTCGGCGACGACAAACTTCGTCTCCTGCGCGTTTAGATCGTACAGAAAGACGCCGCCGGAAACGGCGAGGGCTGAAATGTGTTTCAGGAAATTGCGGCGCGTGTACGGGAAGACTCGGGAGGTTGGGTTCATGACGGTCTCCTTGCGAGCGATCTTATCACTCAACTCAAACTCTCTACAGCCTCGCCCCGGCTGATTGTCCGGCCGGGATGAATTTCCAGGCGGGAGAGCGCATTTTATTTCCGTCCCCTCAGATCCTTGAAATCGCAGCGCACTTTGTCGATTTCCTGGCGATAGGCGGCAGCGTCCCCATACGGAAGGAAATGCGCATAGCGGTCGTGCGTGTTCAGAATCCGTCGCGCATGCCTGATAGGACACCAGTGCTGCTCGGTTCGCGCCGCTACTTCCACGACGTAGGCGAGCACCCCGTTCCCGTACGAGCAGTACATGCAATTAAATCCTTCGATCGCGTTCAGGTATCGCAATTTGTTCCGGTCGATGGCGATGTAGTCCCTGCGGTGTGCCTTGGGGATGCCGTAGACAGGAAAGCACACGGCCTGATACACCGAGACGAACAGATCCAGCAGCGCAAATGGAATAATAACGCCGTAAATAAATGGCGCCGTGAGAATCGCGAGGATTCGGGAATGCAGGACGTAACGGACGAGCGAAGTCTTTAGCTTACGCTGCTTCCGTTTGATTTCCTCGGAGAACCATATCTTCCCATTGCGCAGCTCGTAAAATTCCGACTTGATCTCTTCTTCCAGTTTCTCAATGACTGGAAGATGGAGCAGGGGGTCAGTCTTCTTCGTGGGATGATCCGTCACATTCACCTCGCGCACAGGTTTGCAATAAAATCGTCGATCTCTTCTACACTTATATGGTCTGCTTTCCAATCGGGAATTTGCTCGAGAGGCGGAAGAAAGATTTAACACAGAGAACATAGAGAAATTCCTGAGAAGGATTCTCTCCGCTTTTCTCTGTGTCCTCTGTGTTAAAGCCTTTTCCGGTGCGCGGCTGCGATTAGACCAGATCAAGGATTGCAGCGCGGCGGCCAAGTACGGCATGATCATGCCCATGGAAAGCGGCGAACCGAAAAGGGACTTTGCCGGGCTGCGGGTCCTGTCACTCGAAAGCCGCCGCGAGGCGGAAATGGCCAAACTGATCGCGAACCACGGCGGAGAAGCCGTTGTCGCTCCTTCGATGCGCGAGATTCCTCTTGAAAGCAATACCCAGGCGCTGGCCTTCGCCCGTACCCTCTTTGCGGGCGAATTCGATATGGTCATTTTTCTGACGGGAGTGGGAACGCGCGCGCTGGCGCGAGTTGTGGAGACAATCTATCCGCTCGAAAAGTACTTTGCGGAGCTGCGCAAGATTGCAGTCGTGGCGCGCGGGCCGAAACCCGTGGCGGTGTTGAAGGAATGGAAAATCCCGATTACCGCTACCGCGCCTGAACCGAATACCTGGCGCGAGGTTTTACGCGCCCTCGATGAAATCGCGGTGGCCATGCCGTTGAAGGGACGTCGAATCGCCGTGCAGGAGTACGGCGTGCAAAATGCTGAACTTCTGGCAGGCCTTGAGGGGCGTGGCGCGCAAGTCACTTCCGTTCCCGTTTACGAGTGGGCCTTGCCTGCGGATACCGCTCCGCTGCGTTCCGCGATCTCCAGAATGGCGCGCAATGAAATCGACGTGATCCTGTTTACGACCGCGACGCAGGCGGATCATCTTCTGCAAATTGCGGCGGAAATGAACGAGGAGGAGGCCTTGCGCCGCGCGCTTTCGCGGATGGTTGTGGCCTCGATCGGACCCGCCACCAGCGAAAGGCTGCGCGAATATAGGATCGCTCCGGACATGGAACCGTCGCACCCCAAAATGGGATACCTCGTCAGCGAAGCGGCGCAGCGCAGCGCCGAGATTTTGCACCGGAAGCGAACTGCCGGAAAATAGCCGCCAAGTTGCAAGCGGACTCCTTTCCAAATTACAGGCGCTCGTTTCCTGGTGCCGCACCCTTCACGGCCTTTGTGAAGGGTGCGGATTTCCTGTTGGCGCGCAAACGCGTCCTGCGAGGTCGGGAGAGGTCTCCTCTATGATTGCAGTCCGTCCACGGAAAAAATGAATGGAGTGAAATCAAAACCCGCACACTTGAACAGCGCAAGGGTGCGGCACCTGAAATTCAAAACCGAAATTCGAAACCCGAATTTCAAATCCGAATTTCAAATCTGAAATTTAAAATCCGAAATTCAAGATCCCACTCCCGCGGCCATCCAGTGCCTCCCGCGTCCCCGCAATTATGAATGCCATGTGACTCCAAGCAAAGCCTGATGTTACGCATCCATAGGACGAATTGGACAGTCCTGGCGGACACGCTTAGCCTTGAAGTGTGAACACAGATCTCTCCAAACTTGCCATGAGTGATAATCCAGAGGTTGATTTCATCCACAAAATGGCCAGCCGGATGGCCGCCGCCGACCCCCTGCACGAAGTGCTTTCGCAGATCGTGGATTTCGCCGCCTCGGTGGTGAGCTGCGATTCCTGCTTCCTGTACGCGTTGGAAGAGGGCGATTTGATTCTGCGCTCCTCAAAAAATGCGCATCCTGATGTGGTGGACCGGTTGAAGCTGCGGCTGGGGCAGGGAATTACAGGTTGGGTGGCGGAACACGGCAAGCCCGTCGCTGTGGCTGTGAATGCCTCGCGGGATCCGCGCTTTCAATTGTTCAAGGATTTGCCGGAGGACCGCTTTGAGGCGTTTTTGTCGGTACCCGTGATGTGCCGCGGGCGGGTCGTCGGAGTCATCAATCTCCAGAATCGTGAGCCGCACGAATATTCGGAACGCGAAATCATGCTGATTTCCACCATCGGATTTCTGGTCGGGGCGGAAATCGAGATGGCCCGCCTGGAAAGCGAAAACGTGCACCTTTCGGAAAAGCTCGAAACGCGCAAGCTGGTTGAGCGCGCCAAGGGGATTCTGCAGCGCGAACTCAAGATCACCGAAGAGCAGGCGTACCTCACCATCCAGCGCCAGAGCCGCCAGCGTCGCAAATCGATGAAAGAAGTTTCCGAGGCCATCGTGTTGAGCGAGGATGTAAGGCGCGGCTTGGGGGAATAGTGGTCTTCGACGCACGTTGATTCCACATTGGCGGGAAGAAAAATCTTTAACACAGAGAACACCGAGAAAAACGGAGAAGAACAGAGAAGACCCACTTCCGTCGATAAGGGGATTGGTGTCTCCTGACTTTCTCTGTGCTCTCTGTGTCGAGTTCCGAGGTTTTACGGTTTGGGGTGCCATCTGCTAAATCCTTGACATGTGGCCCAAATCTGCGTATTCTCAGCCTCGCATGCATTCACGCTATTACTCTTGGTTCGCCTTTACGTACCGCTTCCCATGGTGGGGAAGCGGCCAGGGGCGGATCGCGCGCAGGACAAGCTAAAGAGAAAAGCTAGATAGCGCGAAAAGATTCCAGAACTGGCCGCGAGAACCCAAAGGGTCCGCGGCTTTTTTTATTGAGCATAAAAAAACAGCCGAGGAGACGCCCAATGATCGTCAATATGTCAGCCAACGCCACGGAGGAGCAGATACAACACGTCATGGACCGAATCAAGGAATGCGGCTTTCTCCCCCATCTGATTCAGGGCGCCGAGCGCACGGTCATCGGCGTAGTCGGAAAAAATCGCGGGCGCCGCGCGGAAGTCGAGGCATTGAGAGTCGCCCCGGGCGTCGACGAAATTCTGATCATTTCGCAGCCCTACACGCTGGTCAGCCTCGAACTGCAGCCGCATCGCACGGTCGTGGACGTGCGGGGCGTGAAGATCGGCGGGCCGGATTTGGTGGTGGTCGCGGGGCCCTGCTCGGTTGAATCGCGCGAACAGTTGCTGGAAACGGCGCGCGGAGTAAAGGCGGCGGGCGCAAACCTTCTGCGCGGCGGTGCCTACAAGCCGCGCACTTCGCCGTACGATTTCCAGGGCCTCGGCCTCGAAGGGCTGAAGATCCTGGCCGAAGCGAGGAAGGAAACCGGCCTGCCCATCGTCACCGAAGTGATGGGCGTTGAGGACCTCGATGGGTGGTCGAGTACGCGGACATGATGCAAGTGGGCGCGCGCAACATGCAGAATTATCCGCTGCTGCGGCGTCTCGCCACTGTGCCGCGGCCCGTGCTGCTGAAGCGCGGCCCTTCGGCCACAATCAAGGAATGGTTGCTGGCCGCGGAATACTTGCTCTCGGGCGGGAATCCCAACGTGGTGTTGTGCGAGCGGGGAATCAAGACGTTTGACTCCGAACTGAGGAACACGCTGGATCTCGCTGGCGTCGCGCTGGCCAAGGAACTTTGCCATTTGCCGGTGGTGGTCGATCCTTCGCACGCTACGGGACGCCGCAGCCTGGTGCCGGCCGCAGCGCGCGCGGCAGTCGCCATCGGCGCCGATGGAATCATTGTCGAAGTGCACCCCTGCCCGGAGCGGGCGCTGTCCGACGGCCCCCAATCGCTCGATCTGCCGGGATTCAAGGCGATGATGTTGGGACTCCAACCAGCCATTGCCATGGCTGCCGCCGGGAGGTAGGACCAGTAGCGCAGGCTTCAGCCTGTGGGTTTCTGCCAGTACTCTCAGAGACCCACAGGCTGAAGCCTGTGCCACAGATACCCGCGCCCGATCGCAATTCCGTTCATACTTTCGTTAAGAATTATCGCCGGGACCAGGCAACGCCATCGGGATCGGTACCAATAGGCATGGTGTTCAGAATCTTTCGCGAAGCCACATCAATAAAAGTCAACTCATTGGCGTTCGCGTTGGTAATAAACGCGCGGCGTCCATCGGAAGAAATGTAAACGCCGCTCGGTGATTTTGATAAAGCCAAAGTGGCGAGCAATTCGCGCCCGCGAGCGTCAAACACAGTCGTCTGATTGCTGCTCGGATTCGTCACCCACACCTGCGTCCCATCCGGCGTAAAATCCATTCGCTTGGGGCCCTTCCCGCCGCTGGGAAATGACGCGACAATCGAATCCGTGGCCGTCGAAATAATCTCAATCTTATCGTCGAGGCGGCTGGCCGCCCAAACCTCTTTCCCGTCCCGCGAAATTGCGATGCCCTCCGTGCCCGGGCCGGTCGGCAGCACTTTCACTTCGCCGTTGGATCGATCGATTACACTGACGCTCCCGGAAACGGTGTTGGTCACATAAAACTTCGTCTCATTCGGCGTGGCCACGATCATGTGGCTGCGCTCCTGATTTGTGTTCCACACGTGCAGAATTTTGCCCGTGGCGGAGTCCAGCTCGAGCACGGCCTGCGGCGTTTCCGTAGTCACCCAGACGAGCTTTCCGTCATGGCTCACAGTCATGCCGTGCGGTCCCGTATGGGTGCCGAGATCGAACGTGGCCTTCACCTTGCGGTCCACGAGGTCGATGACCGTGATGGTATTGCCCGCCTTGTCATGAGCCGTGTCTCCCGGTGGATAGACGCTATAGCGGCCGAAGTTGGAGACGTATGCCGTCCGGCCATCCGGGGAAACAGCCACTTCGTGCGGCCCCAAGCCCGTCGGCAGTTTTACCAGCACCTTCTCCGTTGCCGGATCGACCAGCGCCAATTGGAAATCCGACTTGCAAACTACGACGACGGTATCGGCCCAGGCTCGCGGCACGAACGCGCACGCGGCCAGCAATGCAGCCAGCGAAAAGTATTTCCAGAATTTTTTCATAATTTTACCCTTGAGCAGTCTAAGATTTCGCTTCGCGGCCTTTCGGCTGTGGAACATTTCACTCTGGTCATTCAGCACTGACTTTATCGCGGTCGGAGTTTGCGATTCCAAGTCTCTTCTCGAACGCGACCGTACGCCGATCAACGCTCTGTGTCAACCTCAGACCGCGCCCCTCAGGAAATAGAAATTCCGTTGCGTATGGTGCAAAATTATGTTTCTTTGCCATAACCCGGTGCAGCCTGTAGGCTGGGGGGTTGCGGAACGGAGAGCCAGGGCCGACATGAGCCAAATTGCGGCAAAGCAGCCGGGGGGCTTGAAAAAACCCTCGAAATTGGGCCGGGCATTTCTTCTGAAGCTTGAGCTGCGCAGTCATCCCACTTTGCTCTGCGTGATCCGCGGCGCCCTGGAACCGCTGATGGAGATGCTGGAGTTTTCTCCGGAACAAAACAGGGCCATCATTCGAGCGGTGGACGAAGCCGTGTCCAATATCATGCGGCACGCTTATCACGGCCGCCTGGACCAGCCCATCGAGGTGTACTGCAATCGCCTCCAACGGCGCACCAATGGCGAAACGGAGCAAGGCGTCGAAATCCTGCTCTTTGATTGCGGCCCCGCCGTCGACACAACGAAGCTCATAGCCCGCCCTCTGGAGGAGATCAGGCCCGGAGGTTTAGGGTTGCATATTATTCGTGGGAGTATGGATTCGGTCGAATACAAACGCGCCGGCCACCTAAACCGGTTGCGACTCATAAAATTCGCGCGCTCTTCACACGGGGAGTGCGGGCCAACAGGGGAGAAGCCAACGTGAAGATATCGGCGCGCCGAGTTGATAATTCCACGATTCTGGATGTGTCTGGAAACATCGACATGTCCAATTCGCCGGAAGTACGGAAGACGCTGTTGCGCGAGCTCCGCGAAAAGAGCGTCACACGAGTGGTCCTCAACCTATCCGGTGTAGATTACATCGACAGCTCGGGCGTAGCCTCTCTCGTGGAGGGGCTCAAGGCCTCCCGGGAGTCGGGTTCTCGATTTGTCCTGTTTGGGCTGAACTCTTCCCCGCGCGAGGTATTGAAGATTTCGCGCTTGCTGAAACTTTTTGAAGTTTACGACGACGAAACGCAGGCAATGGCTTCCTAGGTCACTTCCGTTTAACGGGACAATTGAGATTGCCATAGTCGGAGAAAATGTTTTGGAAGTTGTTTCTCAAATCGGCGCCGGCGTCACCGACAGCCTTGCCTACCTCGGCTCTCTCGCCATGCTGGGAAGCCGCGCGGCGTATTACACCTTCGTGGGACCATTCAAGGGAAAGTCGCTGCGTTTACAAAGCGCTGCCTCGCAGGCCATGGAAGTGGGCGTAAGGGCCCTGCCCATCCTTTCCCTGATCACATTCTTCATCGGCTTGATTTTGGCGTTGCAAGCTGCCTATGAGCTGAGCAAGCTCGGCGCCATGAACCTGGTAGCCAAAACCGTGGCCTTGTCCATGTCCAGGGAACTTGGCCCTTTGATCACTGCCATCGTCGTGATTGGCCGCTCGGGCTCCGCATTTGCCGCGGAGATCGGAACCATGAAGGTCACCGAAGAGATTGACGCGCTGGAAGTCATGGCGATCAGCCCGGTTCATTTTCTGGTCGCTCCGAAATTTCTGGCCATGATCGTGATGCTTCCGTGCCTGACGATTTGGGCCAATACCATGGGCATTCTCGGAGGAGCGTTGTTCGGAGTCCTTCAAGCGGATTTCACGTGGGCGCGATACGTTCAGACCTCCATCGAGTCGCTGTACTTGCGGGATATTTTGTCGGGGCTGATCAAGAGCGTCATGTTTGGCATCACCATCACGGCGGTGGGGTGCCTGGAAGGATTTTCGACGGACGGGGGCGCGGAGCAAGTAGGCCGCTCCACAACCAAAGCCGTGGTTATTTCAATTTTGCTCGTCGTGGTCGTCGATCTCGTCTTCACGGCGGCATTTTTCTTCCTGGGGAAGGGATAACTCAGTTGAGTCTTTTATGGATCAATTACATCCAAAATTGAGTGAGCCCAATGCCGTCATCTCCTTGCGCGACCTCCGCGTCAGTTATGGTGAGGTGGAGATTCTGCACGGGATTCATTTTGATGTGAAAGCTGGAGAGACGCTAGTCATCCTGGGGGGATCGGGCTCTGGCAAAAGCACCCTTTTGCGGAGCCTAGTGGGACTGGAAAAACCAAGTTCGGGCCAGATCTGGATTAACGGCCAGGATATTGCCGCCGTTTCGAGCGACGAATTGTATGAGATCCGGAAAAAAACGGGGATGTCATTTCAAGGAAGCGCATTGTTTGGCTCAATGACCGTGGGTGAAAACGTAGCGCTGCCGCTGCGGGAGCACACCAAACTGGAAGAGTCCACGATCGAAATCATGTTGCGGCTCAAGCTGGAGCAGGTCGGGCTGGCAGGTTTTGAATACTACATGCCCTCCCAGCTCAGCGGCGGAATGAAAAAGCGGGCCGCCGTTGCGCGGGCCCTGGCGATGGATCCGGAGATTTTATTTTTTGACGAGCCCTCGGCGGGACTTGATCCCATCATCGCCGCCGGCATCGATCAGCTGATCCTGGAATTGAAGAAAGCGTTTCACATGACCATCATTGTGGTCACGCATGAACTCGCCAGCGCATTTCTCATTGCGGACCGCATGGTGTTGATCGACAAAGGAAATATTGTGGCGATCGGAACCGTCGAGGAAATGCGCTCGAGCACTCAACCACGGGTGCGCCAATTTCTGGACCGGGTGCCCGAGCCGGACGTGGAAGGGGAGCTGGATTATTTGCAGACGCTCACCGAACAGTACCGGCGTCATGCCTGAACGCCGCCGGGAAATCGAAAAGCCGGAAAGTAATGGAAGCAGGGATTAAGGCAGGATGATGAGCCCAAAAACCGAACAGACAATGGTGGGACTCTTTGTGCTGATTGCCGCGGGCATTCTTCTTGTCGCGGTGTTCTCTATTAATGGTGCGTTTGGCAACTCGGCCAAGACCTACCACGCTTACTTTAAGTTCGCGGGCGGCCTGGAGCCTGGGGCCACGGTCCGCTATTCGGGGGGCCCCAAAATAGGGCGAGTGGAAAGTCTGCGTATAGATCCGCAAGACCCGAGCCACATCGATCTCACCTTCAGCGTCCAGCCCGACGTGCTGGTGAAAACGGACAGCAAGGTAAAGATCTTGAGCATAAGCCCGCTCGGCGACAATCACCTGGAGCTATATCCGGGATCTGCGCAAGCCCCTGTCGCGCCTGCGGGATCCTTACTTCCTTCCGAGAATTACATTGACTTCAACGCCCTGACCGAGCAAATCAACAATCTCGCACCGCAGGCGCAACAATTTCTTCAAACGCTGGACGCGCGGGCCACCGAACTCAAAGTAACAATCGAGCGCGTCAATGATCTGTTGAATGCGCAGAATCGCTCGAATCTTTCGGCCACCCTGGCCGAGACGCGCGGGCTGATCACGGATTCCCGGCCGCAAGTGCACACGGCGCTGCAGCATGTAAATGATTTGAGCGAAAAGCTGGGGCCGCTGATCGACGATTTCCGCAAGACGTCCGGGCAGGCGACGCAAGTCCTGGCGCACATCGATTCGACCATCGGCGACACGCAGCCCGAAGTTCGCAAAGCCATAACCGAACTCCGGGGTACGTTGAAGTCCCTGTCGGATTTGACCGCGCAGATCAACCAGACGCTTGATGTCAACTCGGAAAACATCGATCAGCTTCTCGATAATTTGCTGCACGTCACCGAGAACCTGAAAGAATTTACCGAGACGATCAAGATGCGGCCCTATTCGCTGATCCGCGCGGTTACTCCGCCGGAGCACAAGACGGGCGGACAATAGGAAATGGTGACTGGTGATATTTGATTTGTGACTCAAGAGGGGAATTCCATGAACCGCAGATTCATCTCGATTGCGGCGCTGGTTGCCGGGCTTCTTACCGGGTGCGGGGCTGCGCGGCCCAGTAAGTATTATCAGCTTACCGTCCCCGGCGATATGGCCCCCGCGACGGAGCGTCCTTTTCCAGTGACCTTGCTGCTGGGCCCCCTTAGGGCCTCGCACCTGTACAGGGAAGACCACATCGTCTATAGCTCGAGCGGGATGAGTATGGGCACGTACCAGTATCAACAGTGGGCGCAACCCCCGGCCGAAATGCTGGTGGAAGTTTTGCTGCGGGAATTGCGCGCCTCGGGAAGGTTCCGGGCGGTGGATGCGCTGCGCAGCAACTCCCATGGCGACTATATTCTCTACGGCCGCTTGTACGACTTCAAAGAGGTTTCCACCCCGGCACTGCTGGCCCGCGTCACAGCGGATATGGAAATGCGCGAAGTGAAGTCCGGCTCGACAGTCTGGACCCATTATTACTCGCACGACGAGCCCGTGACCGGGAAGGATATTTCCGCGGTGGTCGCCGCTCTGGACCGCAATACCCAGCGCGGCATGGCTGAGGTAAAATCAAGCCTGGAACAATATTTTTCAACGCATCCTTTGAACTAGGACTCGATTTATGCCGGTACCCAACAACGAAGCAGCCCCAAGCAACAAGCCCGCGCAACAAATGACCTGCATGGAAGTCTGGAGCGGAAGCCAGCTCACCACGCGCCGCGTGGAAATGGGAGGGCTGGACGCCTGGGTCTACAGCAAGCCATTCGGAGAGGCGCAGCGCGGCGGGGACGTTTATTACGCGTCCAGCTGCGCCACGGGCCGAATCACGCGCCTGTTGCTCGCGGATGTTTCCGGACACGGGAACACGGTCGCGTCCACCGCCGCCAATCTCCGAACGCTCATGCGGCGATTCGTCAACCGTCTGGATCAGACGGAATTCGTGCGCCTGCTCAATCAGCAATTTACCGCGCTGTCCGAGTCGGGCACATTTGCGACGGCCGTGGTGGCCACTTTTTTTGCTCCCACGCAGCGTCTGATTGTGTCCAACGCGGGCCACCCGCGCCCACTTTTGTACCGCGCGGGAAAACGGCAATGGACATTGCTGGGCGCCGATCCGACCAAGGAAGAGCCATCGCCTAATAACATGCCCTTGGGAATCATCGACATGACCGAGTACGAGCAGTTTGACGTGGAACTCGAAACCGGCGACTGCGTTCTCACCTACACCGATGCCCTGATTGAATCCCGCGACGCCGATGGCGAAATGCTTGGCGAGGACGGTTTGCTGCGCATCTTGCAACTCCTGGGAGACGTGCAGCCGCAACTACTCACCAAGGCGCTGCTGCGCGAGATCAAGGATCGCTATCCGGAGAATCTGACCGAGGACGACGTGACCGTTCTCCTCGTTCGAGCCAACGGCCTCAAGCCGCATCCTTCTTTCAGGGATTTTCTTTGGGCCAATCTCCGGTTTGTCGGCTCGCTCATTCGTGCGATCAATCCCTGGGCCGAGAGGCCGCCGCTCCCCGACTTGAATGTCGCCAATATCGGAGGCGCGATTATTCCGGCCCTCGAACAGCGCTGGCGAGCCTCAAATTCGGCGCGCCGCCCTCCGGATCAGCATGCATGACGGTCTCTCTTCCACCAATGAAAGTCTGGTGAAAAATCACGATGCGGTTGCCTGGGAACTCCATTCTCCCGAATGGCGTTCCCGGGTTTCAACCCCTTAAGGTTCGCAGCAAATGTGCGTTGATTCTCGTTGGGACACTACTGCTATGATTCTGCAAATTGAGAGAGGCCTGATGAAGCGACAATTCGCCTTGCTTTTTATTTTGTTCGCGGTTCTCAGCATTGCCGCCGCGTGCGGTAACGATAGCAAGCCAAACTCATCCAGCGCACCCAGCACCGCAGGCCCAATGAAAGTGACCGGCCAGCCGACAACAACCGCTTCCGGCCTTCAGTACTGGGACATTGTTGTTGGCACTGGAGCGACGGCAGCGCCCGGAAACACCGTCAAGGTTCACTACTCCGGTTTTCTGACAAACGGCACAAAGTTTGACAGTTCCCGAGATCGCGGCGAGCCCTTTTCATTTCCATTAGGAGCCGGGCAAGTGATCAAAGGCTGGGATGAAGGAGTCCCGGGAATGAAAGTCGGCGGCCAAAGGCAATTGCGAATTCCGCCGCAACTGGGGTATGGAGCGGCCGGAGCCGGTGGCGCGATCCCTCCCAATGCGACATTGATTTTTGACGTGGAACTGCTCGACGCCGGCAAGTAGACTGCGAGCTAGTGTTGCAACGACCCATTGTGACCACCGTTTCTTCAGGGCGAATCTTTCTCATGAATCGTCTTTGTGGGTCGCGGCTTCAGCTGCGACATTCAAGGAGCCAGAGACTAGGGCTTTAGCCTCTGAAGGCCCATCGAGGTTGGACGTATTGACATTTATGAGATGACTTCGGTTTCAGGTCTGTTCAAATTCAGGCACCCTTACGCGGACCCATGAGCCTGCACGCATTCAGAATCGTCGCCGCCACCATTCTCGTCAGTCTTTTTATCCTCGTTTCGGAAACGCTTTCTGCTGGCGTAGGGCCATCGGTCAAGCCGCAAGCTCATGACACGAAGGGCCTAATCACCTACTTCATTGCGGACGGAGCCGGCAAGCCCGGCTATCATTCATCGGATCCAGAACTTGCACGCTGGGCCTTGCAGGCATGGCAGCGAAGCGCCGTGAATGGCCTTCACTTCGCGGCGCCGCCGGAATCGAGTGCGCTCATTCGAGTTTATTGGGCTGGCCCAGACAGCGGCGAATACGGGGAAACGCGCCCGATCGTTGTCGGTGGCCAGCAAGGAGCAGCCGTCTTCATACGTCCTGACATAGATTCGCTCGGCGAGGAGATTGCGCGCCACGCCAGGGCAGACACACTGCTGCGCGACAGCATCGTCTATTTGACATGCCTGCACGAATTAGGACACGCGCTCGGGCTCACGCATACTCGGGATTTCCGCGACATTATGTATTACTTCGGCTATGGCGGAGACGTCGTCGAATATTTCGGCCGCTATCGCTCGCAGGTTCACACGAGAAACGATATCGCGGGAGTCTCCGGGCTTTCCGAGGGCGACGTGAAACGAATTCGGGCGTTTTACGGAAGAGAATAAAATGCGGAGCGGAGGCTGCCTAATATTTCGTGTCACCCGGCCCGCCATCTCCGGGAGTTCCGCCAAAAATTCTGCGCCCATCGGGCAGGGTCACTCTTCGGGCATCCGCCAGCTTTGAACCGTCTCTCGCGGGATAGCCGCCGACAATCACCTGATCCCCCACCTTTAAGGAATCTCGATTCCACCCTTGCCGGTGCAATGAGCCGGGGCTCGCGGCCTCGCAGCCCCAGTTGGTGGTATTGCCCTTGTCATCTTTCACATCGAGATAAAAATATACGTGGGGATTCGTCCATTCAATCTTTGTAACCGTGCCCTTCAGTTCGATCAGCTTGCCCCCGTCAAACTCCGCGGAAAACGAGTGGTGGGCCAGGGCAGGCATTGCCGCCACCATAGCGACGATCCCGGCGATTGCGGCAAACATATTTCTCACAAAACGCAATCTATAACAGGGGGAGAGAGCGGTCAAGCAGTCGAGGTGCGTTCCTTGACACCGCCATAGCAGTCCGTTAGCTTACGCACATGCGAATTGTTGTTGCCTGCGGTGTCCTCGCTGTATTATTTTGGGGACACCCATCTGCATCCGCGCAATCGACACCGCCGCCGGAAAATCCCTACAGGGAATTGAACGGAGAATCGGGGCCGCGGAAAAACCCCGCAGGGCCGCTGAAAACTGCCCCGCGCACTTCGGACGGCAAACCGGATCTCTCCGGATTCTGGAAAGGGCCGCTGATTTTCGGCGGCATGTTCAAGAGCGTAGGCGGTCCGCCATTCACTCCTGCCGGAGAAGAGGCCTACAATTATAATCTTACGAAATCCATAAATCCGGAAGCGCTGTGTCTGTTCGCCGGAATCCCCCGGGCCAGCATCAGCGGCGTGCCGTTTGAGATTGTTCAGAACTCCAACCGCATCGTATTTCTTTACGAGCTGATGTGGACGTTTCGCACCATCCCCCTCGATGGCCGCGCCCACTCCAAGGACGCAGAGCCCTCTTTTTTTGGCGACGCGGTTGGCAAGTGGGAGGGTGACACGCTGGTCATCGACTCGATCGGGTTCAAGGACAAGTTGACCTGGATTGACGACGACGCGCATCCGCACAGCGACGCCATGCACGTTGTCGAACGCTGGTCGCGCCCCGACGCCGACCATTTGGCGCACGAGGTGACGGTGGAGGATCCGAAGTTCTACACCAAGCCCTGGACATTTTCCAGAGTCTTCACCGCCATGCCCCCCGGCCAGGAACTCTACGAATTCGCGTGCGACGAAAACAATGTGGACCGCGACGGCGGCCACCTGGGATATGGCCCGCTGAATCTGGAAGCGTACCCGCTGAATCCCGCGGCGCCGAAAAAATAGCGCGGTGGAATAGTTAGATTCGGAAATGGTTCTAGTAACACAGGCACTCTTGCCTTTGCGGTTTTGCGGCACAAAAATTCGCAGCACACCCCAAGGGGTGGGAACAGTCTCCTCGATTTTTTCCGCACTTCGTTCAGAGGAGGAATTGAACATGAACACTCGAATAGCTCCTCATTCCCGATCGCTGCTGATCGCGGCAATGGCGCCGGCCATTTTATTTGCCTGCATCTTGCAGTCGCGCGGCCAGCAGGGCGCGCCCGCCCCGAGTGCCTCCTCCGCCGACAAGCCCTACATGGTCGAATGGGTTTACAAAGTGAAATGGGGTTATGCGGATGAATTCTGGCAGCTCTTCAAAAAATATCAAATCGCCACCCTGAACCGCGAAAAAGAACTAGGCTACGTGACCTCCTACGCTGTTTACCGGCCGGGGTACCACACCGGTGAAGACTCCCGCTGGGAATACCGAATTGTAATTACCTACAAGAATATCTCAACCTCCGGACATGGCAGTGAAGTGGAAAAGCAACTTTTCCCGGACCGCGCCACCATGATGCGCGAAGAAAATCGCCGCTGGGAACTCACGGAAGCGCACTACGATCTGCCGATTCACACCATCGATCCGAATGGTGACGGCACGGAATAGGCATTCAACGTTTAATCGTCGGGACCAAACAAATTCGGGAAGGCGGGTTTTTCATGGCCAGTGAATCATCAAGAACTAAAAAAAAGTCGCGCGTCACAATCGTCCCATCGGGAGAAGCGCTTGCAGCGGAAATTCAGGGAGTGGATCTGCGAACGATCGAGGCCAATGATTTTGCGAGCATCTATAGAGCCTGGCTGGACCACTCGGTTCTCCTGTTTCGCGGGCAGAATCTGACCGATGAAGATCTCATCGCATTCAGCGGGAGATTCGGAGATTTGGATTGGGCGCCGGTCCAGGAATCCGGGCGCCGTTTCGTCGAGGGCCACCCCGAAATTTACGTCGTATCCAACGTGATGGAAAACGGCGCGCCCATCGGAAGCCTGGGCGCCGGCGAGGCCACCTGGCACACGGATATGTCCTACCTGCAGGATCCCCCGAAGGCCAGCATCCTCTACGCGCTGGAAGTGCCGCCGGCCGGAGGCAACACTTATTTCAACAGCATGTACCGCGTCTACGAATTCCTGCCCGATGCGGTGAAGAAGCGAATCGAAGGCAAAAAATTGAAACACGATGCGACTTACAACAGCGGCGGCTACGTGCGGGAAGGCGCCGCTGCCATCGATGACCCCGTGGCCTCTCCCGGCATCTATCATCCTCTCGTTTGCACGCATCCCGAAACCAAGCGGCGCGTTCTATATCTCGGACGCCGCCGCAACGCCTATATCGAGGGACTTTCGCTGGCGGAGTCTGAATCACTGCTCGACGAGCTGTGGATGTATGCCAACCGTGAAGAACTCGAATGGCATAACGAGTGGCGTGTCGGCGACCTGGTCCTTTGGGACAACCGCTGCACCATGCATCGCCGCGATCCTTTTGACGCCAGTTCGCGCCGAGTCATGCACCGCACCCAAATCAAGGGCGAAACATGTCCTAGCGCATGAGCAAATCACCCCAGGAACGCTGTGTTGTGGCGCCGGCGTCCCGCCGGCGTTTTTGCAACGTGTGGAGATCAGAAAAATCGCCGGCGGGACGCCGGCGCCACGAGACTAGCTTGCGGTTTTGCCTGCCTCGTGTCTTGGATTTCAGCGAGTACGGTGAATAGCCGTGAAAAAAATTTCCTTTGTCATTATCGGCGCTGGCATCGGCGGGATGGCCGCCGCGGCCACGCTGCGCCAAATAGGCATCGACGTGCGCGTCTACGAGCAGGCCCCGCGCTTCCTGCGCATCGGCGCCGGCATTCAAATGATGCCAAACTCGATGAAAGTTCTGCGCCGCATCGGCGTGGAGGAAAAAGTTCTCGCAACTTCTTTCAAACCGTACTCTCACCTGAACCGCAAGTGGGATACCGGCGAGGTGATGAGAGAATTGCCCATGCCGGAAAGCCTTTTCGGCGCTCCTTATCTGTGTATGCACCGCGCGGATTTGCACAACGCCCTCGCCGCCGTCGTGCCGGAAGACATCGTCCACCTCGACAAAAAACTGGTCGGGCTGGAGCAGCGCGCCGGACAAGTCACACTGGCATTCGCCGATGGCGCGTGCGCGCAAGCGGATGCCGTGATCGGCGCGGACGGCGTTCACTCCGTGGTGCGCGAATTCATCCTCGGCCCTGATGAGCCGATCCACAAAGGACGCATCGCCTACCGCGCAATTTTCCCTTCTGCTTTGCTCAACGGATTTGATATCGGACCTTCGCGGACGAAGTGGTGGGGCCCGGACCGCCACATCGTCATTTACTACACCAATCCCACCCGCACCGAGCTTTATTTTGTGACCAGCGTGCCCGAACCCGCCGAATGGGTAACGCGCGAATCGTGGTCCGCCAAGGGCGATGTGAAAGAGTTGCGCAAGGCCTACGAAGGTTTTCACTCTGACGTTCGCGCCGTACTCGAAGCGTGCCCCGACTGCCACAAATGGGCGATCCTCGAACGCGAACCATTGCCTCGATGGAGCGATGGCCGCGTCGTGCTCCTGGGCGATGCTTGCCACTCCATGACTCCCTACATGGCGCAAGGTGGAGCAACAGCGATCGAAGATGCCGCCATCCTCGCCCGCTGCCTGGATGAAGCGGGCGGAGAAGATATCGAAGGCGCGTTCCGCCGCTATGAGGCGCATCGAAAACCGCGCACTTCGCGTATCCAGGCAATCTCCAGTGCGAATACCTGGATGAAAGGGGGCGATGAGGACACCAGTTGGTTGTACGGCTACGATGCATGGAACGTGCCTCTGACCCCCTCGGAACCATACGTCAAAGCGATCTAACGAAAATTTCGAATGCCAAACCTTGCAAACTTCATCCGTCGCTGGACTGCGAGATTCAGTGAATTCCACTGACGGCCCGCCCGGCGCTGACCAACGCGAAAGTGCGCGAACCGTCCGCAGCGCCGCCGATGCGGCAAGCCTGCTCCTGCGAATGGAGCAGGTGCCGTTCTCGCGATGGCACATGAACGCTCGCCTGGTGATGGGCAGCGCCACCTTCTTCGACGCTTTCAATGCCTTGTCGCTCGCGTTTGCCCTGCCCACTCTCATCCGCCTCTGGCACATCTCGCCCAGGCAAAGCGGCCTCCTGATTTCGGCGAGCTACGTCGGGCAACTCGCCGGCGCGCTGGTATTCAGCGCCCTTGCGGAAAAAGTGGGGCGCATTCGCGGCACCACGGCTGCAATCGCCATCATGTCCATCATGAGTTTCGGCTGCGCGGTGGCCGGGAATTTTCCCATACTGTTTGCATGCCGGTTCGTGCAGGGCATTGGCGTCGGCGGCGAAATGCCGGTGGCCGCCACCTATATCAATGAGCTGTCCCGGGCGCACGGCCGTGGAAGATTTTTTCTGTTGTACGAAATGATATTCCCTTTGGGACTCATGGCCACGGGCCAGATCGGCGCATGGCTCGTGCCGGCCTATGGATGGAATTCCATTTTTCTGCTGGGAGGAATTCCAGGTTTGCTGATCACTTTCCTGGTAGCGCGCCTTCCGGAATCCCCGAGATGGTTGATTTCCAGGGGCCGCCTTCCCGAAGCGGAAGCGATTGTGGAAAAAATTGAAGCGAGCACCGATCGCAGGGTTCCGGTCGCGGCAACTTCCACGGCCGTTTCGACGTCCGGCCTGATGCAGCGCGGAAGATGGCGCGAAGTTCTCTCGAAAATATATTGGGGGCGCACGTTGATTGTATGGACGCTTTGGGCCAGCGCTTTCTTCATCGCCAACGGCCTGAATAATTGGATGCCGAGCCTCTACAACACCGTGTATCACCTGAGTTTGCGGCAGTCGCTGCGCGCCGCTTCGATGACCAACGTCGCGCAAGTCGCGGTCCTGCTCGTTTGCGCGTTCAGCATCGATCGGATAGGCCGCAGAAACTGGACGGTCGCAGCTTTTATCTTGGGCGGCGGCACGCTGGCGTTGCTGGGAATAATGGGCGGGCAAAAAGTATTGAGTGTGATGATTTTAACCACGCTAGGTTACGGCCTTATTGGATCCGTAAACGCCGTCCTGTATCTTTACACGCCGGAAATTTATCCCACCCGCATGCGCGCAATCGGGACCGGTCTGGCCACCTCCTGGCTAAGAATCGCCTCAGCAGTGGGCCCGGCGCTCGTCGGTTTCATGGTCGACGCAAAAGGCATCCATTCCGTTTTCCTGATGTTCGCTGCAATGAGCGTAGTCGGCGCATTGGCCGCAACCCGCATGGTGGAAACCAGCGACCGCCGCCTAGAGGAAATTGCCCCCTGAAGTTGTGGCGCCGGCGTCCCGCCGGCGATTCTTTCCGGTCTCTGCATAACGCCAAAAACGCCGGCGAGACGCTGGCGCCAAATAAATTTGCAATCGCATACTCCGTCACACCGCGCCTATACCCATGGAGCATCCCGGTGTAGACCTTGACGCCCCGCGTGCTATACTTCGCCCACAGTGTGAAAGGGAGGTCCTCCTTGCGGCGCCAGTCTTTCTCCATTCTGATCGTCCTCGCCTTGCTGATCGCGGCAGGACCAGTCTGGGCGCACCACTCGCCATCCGCAGTCTTCGATATGTCCAAGGAGTTCACGCTGTCCGGCACGCTGACCAAAGTTGACTGGATCAATCCTCATATCGTCGTTTATCTGGACGCCAAAAAAGACGATGGCAGCGTGGAGAATTGGAAGTTCGAGAGCAACCCGCCCTCCTGGTTCAGGCGAGTCTCGCTAGGCCGAGATGATTTTGCCAAAGCCATCGGCCAGACCGTCACCGTACAAGGAGTGCGCGCCAAGGCCGGCGGCCTTTACGGCTACCTCCTGAAGATTACCTTCCCGGATGGGAACTCTCTGGAATTGGTGTTTAAACCGGGCCCCAATGGTCAGTGACAAGGAGTATCCACGCCATGAAACACCGGTATGTTTTCGCAATCGCGGCGGCATTACTGCTTGCAGGATTCGCGGCTGCCGACAATAAGGAAGGCGCCACGCCCGGCAAATCGCCGCGCACCGCCGACGGGCATCCCAACCTTAACGGCATCTGGGCCTATGCGATCGATCTGCCCCCTGTGACACTGAAAAAAGAAATCAACGGAAAAGTCGTCCTTACAGACATCGATCAGAGCGCGGCGAAGCCCGCGAAGAGGCCGGTGCCCGGCGCTCTCCCGTCGACTCCCGCTCCTTCTTACAAGCCCGAATTCCGGGCCAAAGTGCAGGATCTCTTCGACAACGAGAGCAAGACCGACGAAGTATTTTATTGCGGAAAACCAGGCGTGCCGCGCATCGGTCCACCGCGCCGGATCATTCAATTGCCGGGTGAGATGGTTTTCCTCTACGAAGATGTTTCGGGGGACCCCTACCGCATCATCCCCACGGATGGCCGTCCGCATCGCAAGAATGCCAATCCCTCCTACTACGGTGATTCCGTGGCTCATTGGGAGGGAGACACCCTGGTGGTGGACGTCACCGACTTTTTGGAGAATGGCTGGTTCGGTGAAGGCGGATATTTCCACACCGATGCCATGCACGTCACCGAACGGCTGTGGCGCGACGGCGAAAATCTGATCTGGCAAGCCTCGGTGGACGATCCGAAAGTGCTTGCGGCGGCCTGGACCATGCCTCCTCGCGTGGTCACTCCCTCCGACGATCCCCTCGAGGAATCGCCCCCCTGCGTCGAGGACGACGGCCACCGGCTTCTGAACTCCGATCATCATCAACAGCGCTGAATTCATTTTTCATTTCACGCCCGTATTGTGTTGAAATGAACCCGTATTTTATTGATATGAACACGTATTATGTTGAAATGAATTTGACGTGAAGTGATCTCATAAATCGTCTTTGTGGCTCGCGGCTTCACAGCCTGCGGAAAAAGTAGTTTATTTTTGTCATTCTGAGCGAAGCGAAGAATCTCTCTTTCTTTTCATGAGTGCAAATCTAAGAGAGATTCTTCGCTTCGCTCGGAATGACAAAATTCTCGAGGTTTTTTCCGCACCCTGTTCAGCCGCGACAATCGGAGACCTGAGAACTGGGGCTTCAACCCCTGACGCCCATTGAGGCCGGATGGCCTGCCATTCAAGACATGGCTGCAATAGAAATCCTTGCTTACACCATGAGAGATCTTCTAAAGCGCTACGCAAAATTGGCCGTGGGACAGCCCTTCTCGCCCGCTTTGCTGAACATCCTGGTGACATCGGTATGTGACATGCGCTGCACGCATTGCTTTTTCACCGAACAGCTTGATGACGGCCCGCGCAAGAAACTGCAAATGAAAACGCGCGAAATTGAAAGGATTTCCGAGACGCTGGGTGGAAATCTTGGCGTCCTGATTCTCGCCGGCGGCGAGCCGTTCACGCGAAAGGACCTGCCGGAAATCGCGCGCGCCTTTTACACCAACAACCATCTCGAATCGGTCTACATCACCTCCAACGGCCAGATTCAGCCGCGAATCTTTCCCGATGTCGCGCGAATCCTGCAGGAATGCCCGCGGCTGAATGTCACCGTGGCGCTCGGCATCGACGGGCTCAAACAGCAGCACGACAAAATTCGCCAGAAACCCGGCTCCTGGGACATCGTCATCGACACGGCGCGCCGCCTCCAGGCCATGAAGAAGGAATATCCGCGCCTCGACGTGCAAACCTGCACCTGTTTCATGAACTCAAATCAGGAAACCATTTTTGAATGGTACAGCTATTTGAAATACGAATTGAAGCCGGACAAAGTAAATTTCAACTACATCCGTCCTCCCGCGGCGAATTCCAAAGAATTGGAAATTGATGGCGCGCGCTACGCCAGCCTCGCTGCCAAGATCGCTGAAGACTCGCGCCGCGGCGCGATCAAGAATCACTACGCAGGCGACACCGGCTTTTTCAAAGCCGCCCTCGACGTTTACATGCACGGCCTCATCGCCAGGACCCAGGAAACGCAAAAAGCCCAGCTGACTTGCTACGCCGGAACAGCCGGCGGCGTGATCTATGACGAAGGCACGGTCTCGTCCTGCGAAAATCTGGAACCGGTCGGCAATTTGCGGGATTACGACTGGAATTTCCAAAAGTTGTGGGCCTCCCCCGCCATGCAGGCCCGCCGCAAGCAGGCCGCGGATGGATGCTTCTGCACCCACGAATCGAATTGCTACTACCCGTCGCTCCCCTTCAACCCCAAACATCTGATCCAGATCAAAATGCTGGAAAGAGAAATGAAGAAGGCGTGCACAGGAGCGGACCACGCGGAATTGAATTTGGATGGAGCGGAGAAAACAAGACCCTCACCAAGTGGCTGAACGTATCCAGCCAACGCAATTGGCAGGCAGTTTTCTTGTGGCGCCGGCGTCCCGCCGGCGTTTTTGCAATGTGTTCAGAGCAAAAAAACCGCCGGCGAGACGCCGGCGCCACAACGCACCACTCCGGTCCAACTCTGGCCAACTACGATAATGAAAGGAAGAACAAAGGGAGTGGTAGAAACCCCAGTCCTAATCGTCGGCGCAGGACCCGTGGGCCTTACTCTCGCCCTTGACCTGGGCCGCCGCGGCGTGCCCTGCACACTGATCGAGCGCAATACAACTTCCATACAGCTTCCTAAAATGGAGCGCTGCAACGCCCGAACCATGGAGATTTACCGCCGCCTGGGCATCTCCGAACAAGTGCGCGATGCCGGCCTGCCGCGCGACGCCCCGATGGATGTTTTTCTGGCGCTCTCCATGATGGATCCTCCCCTCGCGCATTTACCGTGTCCATCGGTTGCGGAGGCCGCGGCAGAAATTGCGGCGCGCAATGACGGCGGCCTGCTCGAGCCGTATCAGCTGATCTCGCAATACACTCTCGAGCCGCTGCTGCGATCCATCGTGGAAAAAATTCCCAACGTAACCGTGCGCTTCGGCTGCGAACTGATTTCGTTCACACAAAACGCAAACTCCGTGACCGCCGTCGTCCAAGCCCACAACGACGCGGAAGAAACGATTCGCGCCTCATACCTGGCCGCATGCGACGGCGGCTCCAGCATCGTCCGCAAGCAGCTTGGCATTCCCTTGCAAGGCGACGGCAACATCCGCAAGCTGCGCCAGGCCCTTTTCCGCTGCGACGATCTCTACGAGCGCATTCCCATGGGCAAGGGACGCCACTACCACGTCGCCGAGGGACCCCTGTTCCCGTTCCTCATTCTTCAGGACAGCACCCGCCACTGGACCCTGCACGCAGCCGCGTCCAGTGACGCGGAAATGGCCGAGATTTTCAAAAAATCGCTGGCCATGCCGATCGAATTCGCGATGCTCTCCGTCAACGAATGGACTCAGCACCTGCTTTGCGCGGAACGCTACGGCGAAGGAAGAGTTTTTATCGCCGGTGACGCCGCGCACCTGGTGATCCCCACCGGCGGCCTCGGAATGAACACCGGCGTTGGAGACGCCGTCGATCTTTCCTGGAAACTGGCGGCGACGCTAGCGGGTTGGGGCGGCCCGCAGTTGCTTTCTTCCTATGAGGCTGAGCGCCGGCCGATCGGATTGCGCAACGTGAAGGCCTCTCGCGCCGCGATGACCGGGCGGCTCGGATGGCGCGCGGCCTATCAACCGAATATACGTGACAACACTCCCGGTGGCGCGGCCACGCGTGACATGATGGCCGCCCTCTTCGATACCGAGCAGCGCAAAGTTACGGAGATTTCGGGTATCGAGGCGGGCTATCGCTACGTGGACTCGCCGATTGTTTGGCGAGAGCCCGGCGATGGCCCCGACCCGGACAATCCTAGTTATGTCCCTACAACCTGGCCAGGCGCCCGCCTCCCACACGTTTGGCTGAGCGACGGGATGGCCTTGCATGATCGGCTTGGCCCGGGGTACACGTTGCTTCGCCTCGGCGGTACGCATGTTGATACTTCGAGCCTCGTACGATCCTTTCATGAACTGCGCGCGCCGCTCGAGGTACTCGAGGTCGCCGCCGAACGAGCACGCGATATCTACCAATACGATCTGCTCCTCGTCAGACCTGATTTGCACGTCGTCTGGCGCGGAAATGAACTCCCCCAGGACGCGGCAAAATTCGCGATGGCCGCTACAGGCCGCCTCCCGGCTCATATCTCTTAACCATTTCCCGGTAGTGAATCGCTGACGCACGGCTCAACTAGAAATCTCCCTCCTTACACTAGTTGCCGCCTTCCGATAGGCGCTTGACTGCGCTTTGTGCTTGCAGGGAGTAAAGCCGCCACCATTGTATCTAACTGATAATGCTTAGCTTAGTCGACGATTTCTCGAGAGTGATCGTATTGGAGGTCAGTACCGGGACTACCAGCCCCGAAGTACACATCAAATTAGTCCTAATCACCCATTGAGGGAGGCGGCATTGATTGCAAATATGCACTGTAGGACGACGCATTGGGTGATCAGGCAATTCCCAGTAATCTGACCGGGAGGATGAGCTAAAACATGCAAGATTCACAGGTCCGGACAAAATCCGAAAGCCAGACGACAGATACGCCAGTTCAAGGTACAAAATCGACATCCAGCTTCAACCATGCTGAATACGAACGATGGTCGCAGAATCTCCGAAACCGCAACGGATCCAAGAACAAGTAAAGGAATTAAATATTCCGATTTGGAGTACCTATATTAGCTGGTATCGGCTTTTCAGGAGTCGAATGGAGCCGAATACACGCTAGAGACTTCTGAACCATCGCTGTCTGATTGAATCCGAAAGTTCGCGGCCACTGGCGAATCCTGCAATTCGTCCATTCCATGCCTTGGCGAGTTTGGCCTAGCGCGGCGCGGCGGGAAGCGCAAACGCGGTAAACGACAGGCCTCCTGTAGTGACGACCCATTGCCGCCCGTCAAGCATATAAGTGACGGCGGCCGAGCCCCATACTTGCGCCCCCACCTGAAACTTCCATAGCTCTTTCCCGGTCGCTCCCTCGAACGCGTAGAAGTAACCGTCGTTGTCGCCGGTGAACACTAATCCGGACGCTGTGGACATCAGGCCGCCCGTCAAGTCGAGAGAGACGCTGGAGGGATACGGCCGGTATTTATGCTCCCAGCGCCGCTGGCCCGTCGTCGGATCGATCGCCCGTAGCGCGGAGAATTGATCGCGGCCCTCGACCAGGCTTCGCCCTCCGCTCGGCACACGCAGCCCCATGGCGATCGGCTCCGTCGGCTTTACCCCCTCCCAGGTGGCGCAGGTCTCGTGAGCGGTAACAAAAAATAATCCCAGCTCCGGGTCGAACGTCGGCGGCTGAAAATTCGTGCCGCCGTGATTGTCCGGCAGGCATTTTTCCGCAGTGCCAACATTGTCGAGAACGATCGGCCGACCGTCCTTGCCGATCTCTTTTGCCCAATTCGATCCGTCGATGAACGTTTTCGCGACCAGCAGCTTCCCGGATTCGCGGTCGAGCGTATAGAAAAAGCCGTTGCGGTTGGCAACCATGATCACTTTTCGAGCCTGGCCGCCGATCTTCAGGTCGGCTTGCACCGGCACATGCGCCGAATCCCAGTCATGCACGTCATGCGGAGTGAATTGGTAATGCCAGCGCATCTTCCCGGTGTCTGCGTCAAGCGCCACAAGGGAGCAGGTGTACAGATTGTCGCCCTCGCGATCGTCGCCGTAATAATCGGGATTGGGATTGCCTGTGCCGTAGTACACGAGGTTGAGCGCGGGGTCGTAACTGCCCGTCACCCACACCGCGCCGCCTCCCCGCGCTGCGACATCGGCATTCGGCCACGACTCGCTGCCCGGGTCCCCGGGCATGGGAATCGTGTTGAAGTGCCATAAGCGTTCTCCGCTTTGCGCATCGTAGGCATCAATGTACCCGCGGCTTGAGAAATCTCCGCCGGCCACTCCGATGATCACCATGTTTTTAATGACCAGCGGCGCTGCGGTGATGGCGTTGGCTTTCTTGAGATCGCCCACGGCTACGTCCCAGATAACTTTGCCGGTCATCCGGTCGAGAGCAACAAGGTGCGCGTCCAGCGTGCCCATATACAGCCGGTCGCCGAGGATTCCGAAGCCGCGATTTACTGGGCCACAACATACCGAAGCGATAAAATTAGTGGGCAGCCTGCGGCGATAATTCCAGATTGGCCGTCCCGTCCGCCCGTCAATCGCCCATGCTTGATTGTTGTTTCCCGTCACGTACAGTATGCCGTCGACGACCAGCGGCGTGTTCTCAATGCCGCGCCCGGGAATGCCGGGGATATCGGTTTGAAAAATCCATTGCGGGGAAGTCCCGCCACATTCCGCGGCGTCAACTGCTTCAAGGGACTGTGCCGCTGCCCCGTGTAATCGCCTGAAAACGTCAGCCAGCGCGACGGGTTCTTCAATCCCGCGAGCAGATCCTGGTCCGTAATTTGCGCGGGCGCCGCTTCCTGCGGCCCGGCAAGTGCCGGCACGCCGAGCGTTACGAAAAGCGCGGTAACTGAAATCATTCGCTGTATCAGCATGGGTTTGCTCCTAAGGCCTTTCGCATCAACGCGGAGAGAGCTTGCGCCAAAAGGGACGATTTGCCGTTCGGAAAATATACTCTGGCCAGAGTATTCCATTCAGAGTGCCAACTGGTGCATCCTACCCCCCTCAGCCCTTCGGCACAACCAATTTGCTGTCGAGTCTGCTTCCAGCGGCTTCTAACTTCACGTGAGTAATGGCCTTGTTCTCAATCATCGACCACGGCCCTTTCATTCGATTGCGCAGGCAAATTCCGGCTGTCATCTTTTCTGCTCAAAAAAGAGGAACTCGAAATTCCTCGGAAGCAAATAAATAGGTAGTTTATTATAGGTAAAGCTGGCGGCACTGAAAGGGCATCCATGCGTCTGAACAGAACTTGGGCCTCCGCGGCCTTCCTGCTCGCCTTCTCAGCGGTTGGTTCCAACACCGCACACTCTGCGGAGGAATTGAAACCTCCGAACATCTTTGTCGACAAGGGGGCGTGTCCCTTCGAGTGCTGTACCTATCGCGAATGGGTGGCCCGCACCGACCTGACACTCTTGGTTACCCCGGATGGCAAGAAGGTAGTTGGCCAAATCAAGAAAGGCGAGAAAGTGCTGGCCATGACCGGGGAGATTCACAGCGTCCCCCTGCAAATCGTGTCTCCCCACGACTATCCCGATGCCGGGGTCAAGGCCGGAGATACGATGTATCTCCTTCACTATGTGGGGGAGGGCTTTTGGAAGGTCTGGCATGATGGAAAACTCGTGGAAATTGGCGATCTCCCTCAAAAGGGCTTGAAGCCAAAGACTACCTGGTGGGTGGAGCTGAAGACGACTGCAGGAATCGTCGGCTGGGTCATCGACCGCCACAACTTTGAAAACCAGGACGCTTGCGGGTGAGCAGGGACGCGCCGGCATATCCCTCTAAGATTCAATAGTTTACATTTTGGCCCACCTGTACCTTTTCTACCCTTTGGTACATCCGTACTACTAGTTTGTTACCTCGGGGCCATTGGCCCCTGCCCTAGAATCCGGCACACTCATAGAGACCCGAACCTATGCCAGTCATGGACGATGTCGACGCACTCCTGAAGGCCCGCGCTGAGATTGATGAACAGCTGCGCAGGCACAAGAATGCCTTGACGGTGCTGTTTACCGACGTGGTGGGCTCGACCAGCTTCTTTGAGCGCAATGGGGATACGGCCGGGCTGGTGATGATCCATCGCCACGATGAAGTGGCCGCACGAGCCATCCAACGATATAAAGGCAAAGTAGTTAAGACCATTGGCGATTCCGCAATGGCGGAATTCCCCAATCCTGCTTCGGCCGTTCGCGCCGCCGTGGAGATCGAGCGCCAATTCCTGAAGCTGAATATGACCCTCCCGGAGGATCAGCGCGTGCAGGTTCGCATCGGTGTCCATACCGGTGTGGGCTTTCGGAAAGGGAAGGATTTATTCGGGGATGTGGTCAATGTCACCTCGCGCATCGTCAAGCGCACGGCGCCGGCGCAAATTCTGATCTCCCGCGCCATGCACGAAGCCGTCTCTCATGAATCCGACCTGCAATGCCGGTGGCTCAGCACGCTCACGATCGACGGGCGCACGGAAAAAGAAGATATCTACGAGGTGGTCTGGACCGACGCGGAAACCTATCGCGGCGTGCAGGACCGGCTCGCGGCGGCCTCCCATATCCCCCCGCGGTACCAAGTCTTGTCTCAGATCGGGTCCGGCGGGACTGGCATCCTCTATAAAGTTCGCGATCTCGAAACCGGCGAAATCGTGGCCCTGAAGGTTCTCAAGCCAGAGATCGCATCCGATCCGGATGTCCAGGAAAATTTCAAAAGAGAATTGTGCCTGGCTCGCAAAATCACGCACAAGAATGTTTGCCGGATCCATGAATTCAGCCGCTCCAACGGGACGACCTACACTTCCATGGAATATGTCGAGGGCGAGAGCCTGGCGTCCAGGTTAAACCGTGTAGGCTCGCTGCCTCTGCAGGAGGCGCTGGAGATTGGCCGGCAAATTTGCGCAGGGCTGCGCGAAGCCCATTTACAGGGAATCGTGCACCGCGATCTGAAGCCCGCCAACATCATGCTGGACCGCAACGGCTGCGTGAAGATCATGGACTTCGGAATTGCGCGCAGTGTTGAGCGCGACGGGCCGCTGACGGCGACGATCGTAGGCACTGCCGCGTATATGGCTCCCGAACAGGCTGAGCTCAAACCTGTGAGTGCCGGCACGGACATTTATGCCCTGGGGCTTTTGCTCTACGAAATGATCACCGGGGTCGCCGCTTTTCACGGGGACACCCCCGTCGTCGTGGCGTTGAAGCAGATTCGCGAGTATCCGAAACGTCCCCGCGAAATCGTGCTGCAGCTTTCCGGCGCTGTCGAATCCGTGATTATGAAGTGTCTGCAAAAGGACCCCGCGAGACGTTTCCGGTCCACGGATGAATTAGAGATCGCCCTGGTGAAGGCCGGCAAGGCCAGGCCGCTCAGTCCCTGGGAGGCCGCCATCAACCGGAGGCTGGCGCACGCGGAACATGAGATCCGCAATCGTTTGCGTCAGGGCGTTGAATCCGCGAAAGCATTTCTGAAGAGGCAGGATTGGCAGCGTCTATTGAGAAGCCAGGAAGAACACAAAGTGATTCTCGGCGCAGCGGGACTTGTCGGCGTCCTGGCTGTGTCTTTGCTGTTGTGGGGATGGAAGCAGCGCAAGAGCGTCGCGCATCCCGTCCAGGTCGCGGGCCAGAATTCTCCATCGGCTGCCGCCGCGGGCAATGGCTCCAATTCCGAATTCACTTCGCTTCCGGCGCAGAATTTTATGCAGCCGATCGCCTCGCATGACGTTGACCTGTATGAGAACGCCAAGCTGGATGCTGGAAAGGCTCCATCGGTCGATCCCAGTTTGACGAATCTCGATCTTTCAATTGATCCACCCAATCCGCGAAGCGTTTCTCCCAAGCCGGCTCGCCTCGTGAAACCCGTAAAATCGCCGCTTGCCCAAGGACAACAGAAGCCCCATGCGGGTGCGCAAACCGCAACTCTATTGCCGGCGTCCGCGACCCCATCCCAGCCTGAGACCCTGACATCGGCAGGCGCGCGAGACGCGACCATGCAGCCGCCCGAGATTGATTTTTCGCTTGCAGACAACTTATCGGAACCAGTGGTTGAACAATCCACCGCGACCAGCCAGTCCAAGGATGGGGGCGAGGAATCGACCGCCCCCGGCTTCTATCTCGAAGTGGGGATCTTCAAGGACGAGACCTGGGCGAATAACGCGGTGGACAAATTGACGGAACTCGGCTTTCACGCCGTGTTGATTCACAAAAATCTGTTGTGGGCGCAGTCCTACCATGTTGAAGTCGGCCCCTACACGAACCAAAAAGATATCGTCGATGCGCGGCAAAGCCTCGCATCGCAAGGCTTTAAGGCTCATTCGGTAAATTAACCTCCTCCCCCGATTCGTCAACAAGAAAAGGTTTTCCGGCAGGCATCTTCTTCCCACTCTGTCCGCAAAAAGCGGACATTTCACGTGCTAATCCGACCGGACATATCATGTGCTAACGACATGGTGCGACAATAGCGCATTAGTTTGAATTGGAGATAGAGCGAAAAGCTGCCCGCCACAAAAACGGGCGGCCTCTACAAAATCCACGGCCCGGGCGTGTTACGGTTTTGTAGCGGCCTCTCCGTCCCGTGCACTTCGGGACGGAGAGGGCACGTTTCGTTTCAAATGGAGTCACTACCGGCGCCACGAGTTTCTTGACATGGATTGTGTTTGACGCTATAGCATTCCCAATCCGTTTTCGGTTGGGAGGATCCCGCCATGAATTCAAGGAACGCGAATCGCAGAGGGTTTCTGAAGCGCGGCGTGGCGCTGGCCGGTCTGGCTGTGGGAGCGATGCCATTCGCCCGCGCCCAGTCACTCCCGGCGGATAGAGCGGAAGAGCGCCCACCCAAGGATCTTTCTTATGGCCAGCGCTCTCGTTTCGAAAATTCGGTGCGCACCGTAACCCTCGGCGGACCTCGCGACATCATTCCCGGCCTGCCTACGGGCGAAATGGGCCAGCGACTGACTCCGCTTCAGGATTCGACGGGGATCATCACACCCTCCTCGCTGCATTTCATGACGGGGCGCGGCTCGCGCCTGCCGGACATCGATCCTCGCGAACACCGCCTCATGATCCACGGCATGGTGGACCGCCCCCTGGTCTTCACCATGGAGGAGTTGAAGCGCCTGCCATCGGTCTCGCGGATCCATTTTATCGAGTGCGCGGGGAATAGCGGCATGTCGCACTACAAGGCCATGGTCAAGGGGCTGGAAGTGACCAATTCCCCGGCGCTGACCAGGAGCACGTTTGTTATCCAACAAGTACATGGCAGAGTCAGTACAAGCGAATGGACGGGAGTGCTGCTGTCCGTGCTGCTCAAGGAAGCGGGCGTGCAAAAGAACGGCAGCTGGCTCGTTGCCGAAGGCGGCGACGCCAACCGGCATTCCAAGAGCATCCCTCTCGAAAAAGGCATGGACGACGTGCTGGTGGCCTACAGCCAGAACGGCGAGGCGGTGCGCCCCGAGCAGGGTTATCCCTTGCGGCTGGTCGTTCCCGGGTGGGAAGGGGTCAGCAATGTAAAGTACCTGCGAAGCATCAAGGTGGTGGACCAGCCTTACTTCCTCAAAGTGGAAACCGCCAACTACACAAATATGACCCCGGACGGAAAAGCCAGCTGGTACGAATTCCAGGTCGGGCCGAAGTCCCTGATCACTTACCCGTCCGATGCGCACCAACTGCCCGGCCGCGGATTGTACGAACTGACAGGCCTGGCCTGGTCCGGCCGGGGCGCGATCAGCCGGGTGGAGGTCAGCACCAACGGCGGGCGAACCTGGAAAGACGCTCAACTTCAGCAGCCGGTATTCCGAAAAGCGTTCACGCGTTTTCGGCTGGCCTGGAAATGGGACGGGGAAGAGACTTTGATCCAGTCCCGCTGCACCAATGAATTCGGAGACATTCAACCGTCCATGAGAGAGCTGGGCAAACTTTGGGGCGATAAAAGGCAACCCCCGATAGCGGATAGTGATGTGGAAACCTTCTGGCAAAACGCGCCGATCATGGAATTTTTCTCCAACCCGATTCAGCCATGGAGAGTGGGCCGAGATGGGAGCGTGCAAGATGCGCTTTACAAGAGCTAGTCTCCTGGTCCCGGCGGCGGCACTATTTGCGTGCAGCGCGGCCCTGGCACAGTCGCCTACCTATAAAGTGGGCAGGCCTCCCACGGAGGCGGAATTGCGCGCCTGGGACAATGTCGTCGGCCCGGAGGGAAAAGAGCTGCCGCCCGGAAGTGGAAGCGCCAAGGAGGGGGCGAAAGTCTATGCCGGAAAGTGTTCGTTTTGCCATGGGCCCACCGGCATAGAGGGCCCGGCCCCGCGCTTGGTCGGAGGCGTTGATACCCTCTCTACGCGCGCTCCCATACTGACTCTCGGGAGCTTCTGGCCCTACGCGACGACCGTGTGGGATTACATCAACCGCTCCATGCCACGGGATGCGGAGGGCTCTCTCACGCCCGACCAGGTCTACGCAGTTACTGCATATTTACTTTATAAGAACGACATCATAAAAGAGAGCGAGGTCCTCGACTCCAAGACCCTGCTGAAAGTCCAGATGCCGAATCGTTTCGGATTCTTTCCTCCCAAACCGGAAGCAACCGCCAAGAACGGCAACTGGAAACCCAATTGGAATCA
>DATHPN010000108.1:0-29951 GCA_035483715.1 Candidatus Acidiferrum sp. | reverse complement strand
CGACTATGTGAATCCGACGACGCGCAAGGACGTTGGTTGCCTTCCCCCCGGCGTGCCCCGAATTTATATTCAACCCTTCGCGCTGGAGATGATTCAGACTTCCGGTCGTGTGCTCGAATATTTCGAGTTCGACCACCATGTCCGCCAAATTTTCACCGATGGGCGCCAGCATCCCAAGGACCCGGAGCTGACCTGGATGGGCGACTCGATTGGCTGGTACGAGGGGGACACGCTGGTCATCGACACCGTCGGCCTTAACGAAAAGACCTGGATCGATCGCGGAGGCCTCCCGCATTCCGACCAGTTGCACGTCATCGAGCGCATCCGCCGTCCGAACCATGAGGCGCTGGAGATCAACATTACGATCGACGATTCCAAGGCCTATACCAAGACCTGGACGGGATATCGAAATTACAAATTAGAGCCCACCTGGAATATCAAGGAATTCATTTGCGCGGACAATGGCGATTACAACAAGGAATTCATTGAAAAGAGCGGGGCCTATAGTTCGCCAATCCCGTCAAAACAAAAACCGAAGCCAACGAAGCCCAACTAGCGGCCCGACGCGTGCGGGCGCGAGTATTGCAAAAATTAGAATTTTGGACGCCGCGAACAGCTGCCCGCCCCAAAGACGGGCGGCCTCTACAAAACCAATTGCATCCAACGGTTTTGTAGAGGCCTCTCCGTCCCGCGCACTTCGGGACGGAGTGGGCACGTTCCAATTTACGCAGAGCCCCCCAGAAGACGCCCGATGTTCCGATTCGCTGGGCCCTATGCTAAACTGTCGTGGCAATAAGCAGGGATTCGTCCCCCAACTTTTTCCCCAAGAGGCGATACTCATGTCTGGGCATTCGAAGTGGGCCACAATTAAACACAAAAAGGCGGCTACCGACGCCAAGCGCGGCCGCATTTTCACCAAACTGATTCGCGAAATCACCATCGCCGCGCGGGTGGGCGGCGGCGACCCGGATTCCAACCCGCGCCTGCGCACCGCGATCCTGGCCGCCAAAAATGAAAATATGCCCAATGACAACATCGAGCGCGCCCTGGCGCGCGGCATGGGCACGCTCGAAGGCGAGCAGTACGACGAGGTGAATTTCGAGGGCTACGGCCCGGGCGGCGTGGGCATGATCATTGAAGTGGTCACCACCAATCGCAACCGCGTGGTCAGCGAGATTCGCCACATGATGAGCAAGCACGGCGGCAACATGGCCGAAAACGGCGCGGTAGGTTGGATGTTTCATCGCAAGGGCGACATCGGCGTCTCCAAGGAAAAGGCCAACGAAGACAAGATGCTCTCCATCGTGCTCGATGCCGGGGCCGATGATTTGCGCGATGACGGCGAGGCCTGGGAAGTGCTGACTCCTCCGGAAAGTTTCGAGGCCGTGCGCGAAGCGCTGGTGAAAGAGGGCGTTACTCCCGATACCGCCGAAATCGGCTGGGTGCCGCAAAATTACGTGAAGCTTACGGGCAACCAGGCGGCGCAAATGCTGCGGCTCGTGGAAGCGCTCGAAGAGCACGATGACGTTCAGAAAGTTTCCGCTAACTTCGATATCGACGAAAAAGAAATGCAAGCAGTCATGGCCGCGCAGTAGCTTTAGTAGCGTAGGCTTCAGCCTGCGGGGGTTCGTCGCGGCAAAGACCAAACCCCGCAGGCTGAAGCCCGCGCTACATCCCGCCGAAAAACATGTGGCCCGCCGCAACGCGCCGCCGTACACTCAATGCCGTGCCGCTCTCTTCCCGAACCAGTGGCGATTTCTTCCGCGTGCTCGGCGTCGATCCCGCCGCGGCCGGCGCCACCGGATACGGCGTGATTGAAAGCGACGGCCGGCGCTGCCGCCTGCTGCGCTTCGGCGCGTTGCGCGCCACGCGCAAGGGCCCCGAACATTTTCCCGAACGCCTGCGCGAAATTCACGCCCTGCTCGCGGCGTTGATCCAGGAATTTCAGCCGCACGGCGTGGCCGTCGAATCGGTCTTCACCGCTCTCAATATGAAAACGGCGCTGCGGCTGGCCGAAGTGCGCGGCGTGGTTTTGCTGGCCGCGGCGCAACACGCCATCCCCGTGCGCAGCTACTCGCCGCGCGAAATAAAAGCTTCCGTGGCCGGCTACGGGAACGCGGCTAAGGAGCAAATGCAATTGATGGTGCGCGCGCTACTGGGCATGAGCGAAACGCCCGAGCCCGCGGACGCCGCCGACGCTCTGGCCGTCGCGCTCTGCCACGTGCAGGCCGAGCGGTTTCGCGCCCGGCTGGCCGCCGGATCCGCGCCATCCATTCCGGAACCGGAGTGCGCACGCCCCCTTCACCTTTCACGCAGCCGCGGCGCGACTTCGCGCATCTCATAGTAACGATGACTCGAAACAGTTTTCTTTTGAAATTACTGCCTTTTTTTATATGCGCCTGGGTGATTGTCCCGGCACTTCGGGCGGATCCGGGCGGCGCGACCGTCACTTACCGCCGCGTTTTCAAGGGCAGCACTCCAGAATTCATTGAAGTCAAAATCAATGACCAGGGAAAATCCACGTTCGACATCCGCCAGCTGGACGAAGAAGCGGATCCCGAACCGCTCCAGGTTGGGCCCGCCGTGCAAAAAAGAATTTTCGATCTGGCCCTCGAGCTCAAAAATTTTGCGATCGGAAATATTGATATCCAAAAGAAAATTGCCAATCTGGGACAGAAAACTTTCCGCTATGAAAACGGCGCTGAAGTGCACGAGACTTCGTTCAATTACACGCTCAATCCCACGGCCTCCCAGCTCATGGAAATCTTCGAGGGTCTGGCCAAGCAGCAGGAAGACCTCGTTTTATTGGAGCGCCAGGCCAAGTTTGACCGCCTCGGAGTAAACGACGCCTTGATGCGATTCGAATCGGATATGGACCATCGCCTCCTGCCGGAGCCCGAACGCCTCTTGCCTGTCCTCGACCAAATTGCCGCGGATTCGCACTTCCTGGAGATCGCCCGTACACGCGCTCGCGCTCTCGCGGAGCGTATCCGAAATTCCCCCGACCACTGAAACTTTTTGCAATGGGCACGTTTAAGTAGTGCCCGCCTGAAGGCGGCCGCTCCATAAACTAATACCAAATTCACGAACGGATGCATTAGCCGCCGGCGATGGCGCCAATGATGAGGAAAGGCTCCTTGCCCGAAGTGATTTCCACGGGCAAGGGAGTCTCCGACGCTTCATGGGACCAATCTTCCGCGCAGACGAAGAAGCGTAAAAACGGCCGGCGCTGCAGCGTGACGTGGTCGCGGATCGTACCGCGCAGCACCGGATACGATGTTTCAAGCGCGTCAAGGACCGAGCGCAGCGTCGCCTGGCCGTTGACTTCAACCGTTACCTCGCTGCCCACGCGCGCAAGCGTTCGCAGGTGCTGCGGCAATACAACTCGAATCATGGCAGCGTCTGCACCTCGACCGAAAGCACGGCCGGAAGATCATGAACGATCGGCGCCCAGTTGTTTCCGGCATCGGCTGAGGCATACACTTGCCCGCCGGTGGTCCCGAAATACACGCCGCAGGAGTCCAGCGAGTCCACGGCCATCGCATCGCGCAATATGTTGACGTAGCAATCGCTTTGCGGCAGGCCCTTGGTCAGCGGCTCCCACTCGTTTCCACCCGTGCGGCTGCGGTACACGCGCAATTTTCCCTCCAGCGGAAAATGTTCTGAGTCGCTCTTGATAGGTACGACGTAGACGGTCTCCGGCTCGTGCGCGTGCACGTCAATCGCGAAACCGAAATCGGTCGGCAAGTCACCGCTGATCTCGCGCCAGTTGTCGCCGGCGTCGTCCGTGCGCATTACGTCCCAGTGTTTCTGCATGAACAACGTGTTCGGGCGCGAACGGTGCTGCGCGATGCGGTGAACGCAGTGTCCCACCTCGGCCGCCGGGTCCGGAATATATTGGGATTTCAGTCCGCGATTGATTGGTTTCCAGGTTTTGCCGCCGTCGTCCGTGCGAAACACCCCCGCGGCGGAGATGGCGATAAACATTCGCTGGGGATCTTTCGGATCGAGAAGAACGGTATGCAGGCACATCCCGCCTGCTCCCGGCTGCCAGCGAGGTCCCGTATCGCTGCCGCGCAGCCCGGGCAACTCCTTCCAGGTTTGCCCGCCATCGGTCGAGCGGAACAAGGCCGCATCTTCAATCCCCGCATAAACCGTGTCGGGATCCTTCAGTGACGGTTCGAGATGCCAGACGCGCTTGAACTCCCAGGGATGTTGCGTTCCGTCATACCACTGGTGCGTCGTTAGCGGCTTTCCGGTTTCCGGCGAAGCGTCGTAGACGAACTTGTTGCTCACGCCCGCTGCCGTGCCGGGAGCGGGCGGATTCTGCGGATCCGCGCCCGGCTGATGCCAGGTCTTGCCGCCGTCGTCGGAGCGTTGAATGATTTGCCCGAACCAACCGGAAGTTTGGGACGCATAAATACGATTGGGGTCCGCGGGCGACCCCTTGAGATGGTAGATTTCCCAGCCGGCAAAGTGGGGACCGCTGACCTCCCATTTTTGACGCTTGCCGTCGGCAGAAAGAATAAATGCGCCCTTGCGAGTGCCAACGAGTACGCGGACATTGCTCATGTGTTTCGCTCCTTTTTGAAATTCCCGCAATTATGAATCAAACGTCTCAGCCAGGTCCCCAAAATATTATTCCATCGCGGCTCAGGTTAGCTGCGCCATGGAAAGAGTGCGCGCAGGCGGTCGTCGCGCAAGTAAATCCCTCCCCAGACCAGAACTCCGACATATACCGGAAATAAAATTTCGCCGAACAACGAATTGGAAGTCGTCACCTGGATCGCCACGGCGCCGCCCAGATATCCGGTCAGCAGGACCGCGCCAAGGATCGACGTTCGCGGAATCACGTAAAGAATCAGGCACAAAAGCTCGATGACCCCGAGATCCACCGCGAGGCTTACCGGAAGGTGAAGCTTCGCGAACGCCTCCACCACCGGAGCCGGCTTCAACAAATGTATGACCGCATCGAAGACAAGAAACGCCGTGACCAGACCACTCATGATCCATCCGCCCCACAGAGCTTTCTTTGAGATGGAACCGGGCTGCATGGCAGATTGCACAGCAGGTTGAGCAGCAGCTGGCATAAATTATATTCCTCCTTTCGCGCGAACTAGATCGATCGAATCCCCGGGAACGCCAATCTCCTGATTGGCCTGGTGCATTCGCCAATCAGGAGATTGGCGTTCCCGGGCGACACCACCCTACGCAGCCCGCTCCGCAGCCTGCGTGCAGTTGATCATCCAGGGGATCCCGAATCGATCGACCAGCATGCCGAAACGCGTGGCCCAGAAAGTTGGCTGCAGCGGCATGCGTACCTTCCCGCCTTCCTCGAGAGCCTTGAATATGCGCTCCGCCTCCGCAGGATCCGAGTTCTGAAGCGACACGGAGAACCCTTTGGGTTCTTCAAACCGTTCCAGGGGAGCGTCGCTGCCCAGCAATACGGCGTCCCCCACAACCAGGCGCGCGTGCATAATTTTGTCGCGCCATTCCGCCGGCACATGCTGTTCCGCCGGCGTCCCGGCGTGAGGAATCATGGCTTCGATCCGGCCGCCAAGGGATTTTTCGTAAAACTTGAACGCTTCCTCGCAATTGCCGTGGAACAATAGATACGCATTCAGCTGCATGCTAACCTCCTCTAAATCCTAAGATTTTGTCCCCGCACTTCTTGCTTCTTCATCAGATAGTCGAACGGCAAACCTGATAATCGACAGCCTCATTGCGCTTGTTTCTTTGTTTTCGCCAGCTCTTTCCCCAATTCCACCGCGCGATCGATCGCTTCGCCCGGAGCGAAATCCTCCATCTCGAAAAACTGGCGAATCTCGATCTCGCTTTCCCGGCCTTCGCCGGCGGGATTCGGCGCGCGCTTGGCCCAAGCGATGGCCTCTTCCTTCGATTTCACATTAATGATCCAGTATCCCGCGATCAGTTCCTTGGTCTCGGCGAACGGCCCGTCGACCACCGTGCGTTTTTCTCCCGAGAACTTGACGCGCGCGCCCTTCGAGCTCGCTTGCAGCCCCGAAAGGTCGACCAGCACGCCGGCCTTCATCAGCTCTTCGTTGTACTTCCCCATGGCGGAGAGGAGTTCCTCGCCCGGCATCTTTCCTGCCTCCGAGTCCTTATTCGCTTTGACGATCATCATGAATCGCATGGAATTGTCTCCTCTTTTAGTGGCGCACGCTTCAGCTTGCGGGGTTTAGTCCTTGCAAGGACCAAAATCCGCAAGCTGAAGCATGCGCCACCTGAATCACGCTCTCTGGTAAGCCTCTTGCAACCGTTGAATGTCAATCTTGGTCATCTGCATCAGGGCTTGCATCACTCGACTGGTTTTTTCACGATCCGGGTCGCTCATCAATTTGCCGAGCGCCGTCGGAACGATTTGCCACGAGACGCCGAACTTGTCCTGCAACCAGCCGCACTGCATTTTCTGTCCGCCGTCGGAAAGCTTCTCCCAGAAGTTGTCTACTTCTTCCTGCGTGTCGCAATTCACCACGAACGAAATGGCCGGAGAAAACTTGAATTGCGGCCCACCGTTCAACGCGATGAATTCCTGCCCGTCCAGATGGAACGTCGCGATCATGACGGACCCCTTCGGCCCCGGCCCATGTTCACCGTAGCGATTCACCGTCCCGGTCTTCGAGTTCTTGAAAATCGAGGTGTAAAAGGCGGCCGCCTCTTCGGCCTTCCCATCGAACCACAAGAATGGAGTGATCTTCTGCATTTTGTTCCTCTCCCATGATTTTCCGCCGAAACGAAAATTTCCGTCGGTTTGCGTACTCGCAGGCTAACCGGCCTTGGCCGTTCCGGTGATGCAGAAGGCTCTCCAGGCCCCCTGCATCACCCGGTGAATTTAGACCTTCACCGCGGCGGCGTTCCGCGCATTTTGCTCAACGCAGGTGACCTCGAAAAGTTGGCGGAGTTCGCATTCTCCGTCTTCGGCATGGCCGAGGAAGTATTTCGTCAGTTCGATGGCGTGCTCCTTGGAGTTCGCTTGAAGGATGGCCAGGCCGCCAATCAATTCCTTGGTCTCTACAAATGGCCCGTCCGTAACGATCGTCTTGCCGCTGGACTTCCGTACCCGCGCTCCCGTGGCGCTGGGCATGCAGCCCTCCACCACCAGAAGCCAGCCGGCCTTCATTCCTTCCTCGATCAACTTGCCCATCTTGTCCATTTCTTCCTGGGTAGGGGGAGCGTTTCTTTCCACGGTCTTGTAAACGCTAAGGAATTTCATGTCGGAGTCTCCTATGTCTTCCTTTGAGTTTGCTTGCCAAAAATCAGGAGCGGGCGTCGATCGCCGCTCTTCTGTTTGTCGAATGAACTGCCGCGGATTCGACACGTTCCGCGCCCTGCATGCGCTAATTCTTTCCGGAGACCTGCGCAAGCAGGCGCTCCTCCGGCTCCGTGATCTCCAGGGTGGCCGCTACGCCGAAATTCGCTGACCTAAACCCCCAACGAAGATCGACCTCAGTTCCCTCGTCGCAGTATGCGCGCCTTCTCCAGGGAGAATTTTGATCGCATTCCCGGTTCGGATCATTTTTGGATTGTGGTGACATGTTCTTCGCCCCCTGCCTTGCGTCTCAATTGCCCTTCACCAGTCAATCGAACAGGAATCCCCGAAATCGACAGCCTCATGGCATCTGCGTCTTGAATTTTCCGAATTCGCTCGCCCGCTCCGCCGCGCCACGAAATGGCACGCTGGGAACGTAGTACTCCACCTCAAGAAACTGCCGAATCTCGATTTCGCTTTCTTCTCCTGGGCCGATGGCGGCAGGGACGCGCTTGGCCCACTGGATCGCTTCTTCCTTCGATTTTACCTGGATGATCCAGTACCCTCCGATCAGCTCTTTGGTTTCGGCAAAAGGCCCGTCGACCACCAAAGGTTTTCCTCCAGAAAACTTAATACGCGCGCCTTTCGAGCTGGTCTCCAGTCTGGAGAGCTCGACCAGTACGCCGGCCTTCCTCAATTCCTGCGTATAGTTCCCGACCGCGTTAATAACCTCGTCGCTGGGCTTCCTGCCCGCTTCACAATCCCTGCCGGATTTAACGATGATCATGAATTGCATGTTCAGCCGCCTTTCCTCCGTAGTTTGTTTAAGTCCCGGTGTTCCAATCCGTTTCAAGCATCGCCCAGCTATGTCGTGGGCAAACCCGCAATTTCCATCACCGGCCGTATTTCCACCGTCCCCCAGCGTCCCGCAGGGATCCGCCCGGCGATCCCGATTGCTTCGTCGAGATCCTTGGCATTGATAAGAAAATATCCGCCGAGCTGCTCACGAGTCTCCGCAAACGGCCCGTCTGTCACCTGCCGCTTGTTGTCCCGAACCCGGACGCTGGTCGCAGTAGAGGTCGGATGGAGCGGCCCCGCGCCCAGATACTGCCCGCTCTTGCTGAGCTGCACCGCGAACTGGGCCGACTCCTGGTAGCATTGCGCCCGCTCCGCTTCGTTCAGCCCGTTCTCATCCAGGTAAATCAGCAGCATGTATTTCATCTCCGCCTCCCTATGTATAGATCGAATGGCGCTACTCCAGATCGACATCTATACCAAAAAATTCATACAATCGGATATGGCTTCCCAGGTAGACGCCACCGCGGCTGTGGAAGAGGTCTATCGCTCCGATTGGGGCCGGATTGTGGCCACGTTGATCGGGTTGTTAGGCGATTTCGATCTGGCCGAAGAGTATGCGCAAGAGGCATTTGCGGCTGCTCTGGAGCAGTGGCCGGCATCCGGCGTCCCGGCTCTCCCGCGTGCCTGGATTATCCAAACCGCGCGCCACAAGGCCATTGACCGGCTCCGGCGGCGAACCCTCTTCAACGAAAAGATCCAGCCTCAGCTCGCTCGTGACTACACCGGGTGGACTCCAGCGAAAGAGTATGATGCCAGCGAGATTCAGGATGAGCGGCTTCGGCTCATTTTTACCTGTTGCCACCCCGCGCTGGCGCCGGAAGCGCGGGTCCCACTGACACTCCGAACCCTTTGCGGCCTCCAGACAGACGAGATCGCGCGTGCCTTTCTAGTTTCTTCGACCACCATGGCCCAGCGACTGGTGCGCGCCAAACAAAAGATTCGCGACGCGGGTATCCCGTATATCGTCCCTGGAACGAACGACATAGCCGCACGTCTCGACCCCGTTCTGACCGTGATTTACCTGGTTTTCAACGAAGGCTACGTGGCCACGCGGGGGGCGTCGCTGGTCAGGACCGATCTCTGCGCCGAAGCCATTCGCCTGGGCCGCCTGGTCGTCGCCTTGATGGCCCCGCAACCCCCGGCCGAAGCGAAGGCCCTCCTCGCGCTCATGCTGCTGCACGATGCACGGCGCGATGCGCGCCTCGATGAGGCAGGAGAAATCGTCATTCTGGAGGAACAGGATCGCAGCCGCTGGAACCAGAAACAGATCGCCGAGGCCTTGCTGCTCGTAAAGGATGCGCCCCGAAGCGCGCCCGGCCCATTCGCTCTGCAGGCCACGATTGCCGCCGAGCATTGCAAGGCTGCGCGTCCCGCGGACACGGACTGGGCCGAGATTGTCCGGCTCTACGGGCAATTGGAGAGCGTGCAGCCTTCCCCGATCGTGTTCCTGAACCGCGCCGTAGCGGTCGCCATGGCGGATGGCCCCCGTGCCGGCCTTGCCATGATGGAAGACCTTGCCGCCTCAAACGATCTCGACGATTATCATCTGCTGCACGCCGCGCGCGCCGATCTACTGCGCCGATTAGGTTTGCTCGATGAAGCGGCGAAAAATTACGCGCGCGCGCTCGCCCTCGTCTCCAACGACAGCGAGCGCCGCTTCCTCGAGCGGCGATTACGTGAAGTCCAGAGAGACAAGTAGGACAAGCTTCAGCCTGTCGGGTTTAAGATTTGCGTTATTCCAAAAGAAAAGCGACAGGCTGAAGCCCGTCCTACCGGGATCCTACTGCTGCCATCCGCCGCCGAGCGCCTTATAGATTTGCACCAGGGCGAGGAGTTCGTTGAGGCGGGCTTGCGCCAGGCCGAGTTCGGCGGTCAGGTAATTTGTTTCGTTGGTGAGGACCTCCAGGTAATTCGTGGTGCCGGCCTCGTAACGCTTGCCGGAAAGCTGCGAGGCGTCCTGCGCGGCGTTGGCCAGCAACTCTTGCTGGGCGCGGAATTCCTGGTTCTGTTGGTAGGCGATCAGCGCGTCGGAGACATCGCGAAACGCGCCTTGTATGGTCTGCTGGTAGGTCAGCACCGCTTCCTGTTGCTGCGCTTCGGCCAATCGAACGCCTGACCGCAGCGCTCCGCCCTCAAAAATCGGCTGCGTGATGGTTCCAGCAAATGTCCACAACCCCGCGGACCCGCTGAAGAGGCTGCTGAGTGATGCACTCAGGAATCCGGGCTGTGCGGTCAGCGAAATGTCGGGAAAATAAGCGGCCCTGGCGACCCCAATGCGCGCGTTCGCCGCAACCAGCGCCCCTTCCGCCTGGCGGATGTCCGGGCGCCGCTCGAGCAACGCGGAGGGAAGGCCCGCAGGCACCATCGGCGCGTGCGGCTGATCGATCAGTTCATTTCCGCGCGGAGTGATCGGGCCCGGATTATTTCCGAGCAAAGTGCTCAGATAATCTTCCTGCTGGGCGATGCGCCGCTGCAAGTCGGCGATTTCCGCGGCGGCCGTGTACACCAGTTGTTCCGCCTGGCGCACGTCCAGAATTGAATTGATGCCGTGCTCCTCCAGCGTTTTCGTCAGGTCCAGCGATTCCTTGCGGGAGGCCAGCGCCTTTTGCGAAATGTCCAGTTCCAGATCGAGTTCGCGAAGCTGAAAATATGCGGCGGCGACATTGGCCACGAGCGTGGCGTTCACTTCCTGGCGCGCCCAATCGGTCGCCAGCAGATTCGCGCGCGCCGCTTCGGTGCCCCGCCGGTACTTGCCCCAGAAGTCCGCGTCCCACGCAGCGTTGGCCGTGATGCGCCCATAATTGAAACTATACGCAGGGATGGGGCCTACTGCCGGATTGCGTTGGCCGGTGCCGGTGCCGGTTACGTTCAAAGTGGGCAACTGATTCGCGCGCGCCTGAACGACTTGCTCCTGCGCTTCGAGCACATGCGTCGCCGCGATCCGCGCGTCGAAATTTTGCTTTAGCGCGGTGCGAATTAATCTTTGCAACTCCGCGTCCTGGAAAACTTCCCACCACTTTTGATCGCCGAGCGATTGCGCCGACGTGTTGGCCGCTTCCTCCGGCGTCAGTCCGCGGAAGGCGGTTGGCGTGTCGGTGTTCGGCCTTTTGTAATTAGGGCCAACCGTGCATCCGGCGAGAAAAACGATGAGCGCACACACCGCGATCGTCGAAACAAGCGCCGCGCTCCGATGGACGAATATCTTTTTCATGGCTCGATCATTCACGGGCAAAAGTAGCGCAGGCTTCAGCCTGTGGGGGTTCGTCATTGCAAGGACCAACCCCCACAGGATGAAGCCTGCGCTACCCAAATCTCAATCCGCCGCCCCATCCTGCGCCGCAACCTGCCCGCCCGCGGTTGGCATCTGAGCGTGTCCCGAATGGAAGAACGATGTGCGGTTCAACACTTTTTCCTGGAACTCTTCGAGGTACAAGTAAATCACCGGCGTTACATACAGCGTGATGAATTGCGAGACCACCAGGCCGCCCACAATCACCATGCCCAGCGGGCGGCGCGAAGCCCCGTCCGCTCCGTACCCCGCGGCGATGGGCACAGCGCCGATCACCGCCGCGAGCGTAGTCATCAGGATCGGCCGGAAGCGGTCGATGCTCGCGTCATGGATGGCTTTCTCCGCGCTCTCGCCGGCGTCCACGCGCTGCCGCGCGAAGTCCACGATCATGATTCCATTCTTCTTGACGATGCCCATCAGCATGAACATGCCCACGAACGCGTACAGCGATGCCTGCTCGCCGAAGAGATACAGCGTCAAGAGCCCGCCCACCAGCGCGGTCGGCAGCGTCGAAAGCACGGTCAGCGGGTGGACGTAGCTCTCGTACAGAATCGCCAGGATCACGTACATAACGAACACGGCCAGCGCCATCAGCACGGTCAAATCGCGAACCGTGTCGCGAAACGTCAGCGCCTCGCCCTGCAGGCTCGCGCGAATCGTCACCGGCACGATTTCCGACGCGGCCTTGGAAATGTAGTCGGTGGCGTCGCCGATGGCCACGTCAGGCTTCAAATTGAAATAGATCGTCACGGCAGTGAACTGGTTGAGGTGATTCACGTTCTGCGGGCCCAAAGAGGTTGTCCAATCCACGAGGGCGCTGAGGGGCACCAGATTCTTCCCGTCATCCGACCGGATGTAAAGCAGCGAGAGATCGCTGGCGTGCGCGCGTTCGGAATCCTTTACTTCCAGGATCACCTGGTACTGATCCTCCGGCTTCTTGATCAGATAGAGATAATTTTGCGAATACGCGTTGCGGAGTAAATTGAGGATTCGCGTTTCCGAAACGCCGTAGGTGCGCGCCTGGTCGCGCCGGATATTGATTTCCAGATTGGGCGTACTATTGAAATAATCGCTGGTGACGGTCGCAAAGCCCGGGTATTGCATCATCCTGCCCATCAGCTTCTGTGCGACGTCGTAAACCTGCTGCGAATTCACTCCCGAAACCGAGTACGCATACTGGCCTTGATTTGTATTGGTCGCCCCCGTGCTGATTTGCAACACAGGAAATGGCCGCAGAAAGGGGAAAACACCCGGTATGTTGACCAGACGGCCCATCAAGGCCCCTGCGACGGCCTGAATCGGTTTGCGACCCTGAGGCGGATACAAAAACGCGAGGAGAAGTCCTTGATTGGAAGCCAGGAATTGATTGTTCGCGCTCATCGTGAAGGTGGCCCCGACGGCGGGATCCTCGCGCATGAGTACCCCCGCCTGATCCTGCAAATCGTGCATCTGATCGGGCGACGACCCTTCCTTTCCGATCATTACGCCCCAGATAAAACTGCTGTCCCCGACGGGCAAGAATGCCTTCGGCACGGCGCCGAAGAGTAGGACCGTCCCGGCCATGCAGGCGATCCAGGTCACCGCGGAGATCCATCGATGGCGCAGGAACCACCATAGCGATTTCCCGTATACGTTGAGGACTTTCTCCTCGACCAGACCGATGGTGCGCTCCACCCAGTTCTTTTTTACGCCGTGCCCTCTGGGTTTCAGCAACCTCGCGCACATGAGCGGCGTAAGCGTGAGCGAGACCAACCCCGAGGCGAAAATCGAAACAACAATCGTCACTGCGAATTCACGGAAAATCCGCCCGACCAGCCCCGACATGAACACCAGCGGAAAAAATACAGCCGCGAGGGAAATGGTCATGGAAAGGATGGTGAAACTGATTTCGCGCGCGCTCTCGAGAGAGGCCTCGAGCGGGTTCATCCCTCTTTCCATCAGACGCACCGTGTTCTCCAAAAACACGATGGCGTCGTCCACCAGAAACCCGATGGCCAGCGTCAGGGCCATCAATGACAGATTGTCCAGGCTGTACCCGAACTGGCGCATGGCCATGAACGTAAGCAAGAGCGACAACGGAAGCGCCACGGCGGGGATGAGCGTATCCGTGGCCCTGCCCAGAAACACAAAAATTACAGCGACGACCAGCACAAACGCGAACATCAGCGTGGCCTGCACGTCGGCCACGGAATTGACGATGGTCTGCGAACGGTCGTAGATCGGCGTCACGCGCACGGACGCGGGTAACTCGGCGCTGATGACCGGCAGAAGGTCGCGCACGCTCTTGGCCACATCCACGACGTTGGAGCCGGCCTGGCGATTTACGGCCACGACCACGGTCGCGGCCGGCTCGCCGTACCCGCGCACCCAGAATTTCATGCGGATGCGTTCATCTTGCACGGTGTTTTCCACGTCGGCGACATCGCGCAGATAAACGGGTCCGGAGCTGGTGCTGTTGACGATCAGATTCCCGTATGCCGCGGCGTTCTCCAGTTGCCCGTTGGGCTTGAGCAGGGCCGTGCCCGACGGGCTATCAAACTGTCCCGCGCCGGTATAGCTCGTGCCGTTCTTCACCGCCGCGACCAAATCATCGATCGAAATTCCGCGCGCCCACATCTTCGAGGGATCGACCTTGATGCGCACGGCGCTCTTGGTGCCAAACACGTTCACGCTGCTCACTCCGGGTAAAATGCTGATCCGCTCGCCCACCTGCGTGCTCCCGTAATCGTAGAGCTGACCGCCCGTGACCGAGTCGCTGGTCAACGCGATATACAGAATGGGCTGGTCGTTCGGATTGGTTTTCGAGTAAGTGGGCGGTGACGGCAAATCCGTGGGCAGGCTGCCGGTGGCCTGCGAGATCGCGGTCTGCACATCCGTTGCTGCTGCGTCGATGCTCTTGTTCAGCGCGAACTGCAGCGTGAAGCTGACGTGGCCCTGCGTGCTCTGCGAGGTCACCAGTTCGAGCCCGTTGATCTGCATGAATTGGCGCTCGAGCGGCGTGGCGATGTTGTTGGCGACGGTGTCGGGACTCGCTCCGGGATAATTGGCCTGCACTGAAATCACGGGGTAGTCCACGACCGGCAAATCGTTGACCGGAAGGCGCAGATAACTCAACACGCCGAAAACGATGACCGAAATCGTCAGCACCGCGGTCATGACCGGCTTGCGAATGAATGGTTCTGAAAGGTTCATAATTATCCCGCTGGCGGGCCCGCGGCGGCCGGCGGCGCCGTTACGACGCGAACTTTGCCGCCCGGCATCACGCCGATCTGGCCATTGATGACCACGTGTTCGCCAGGCTGAATACCCTGCTCGACCACCACCAAGTTGCCTTGCCTCTGTCCCAGCTTCACGGGCCGGAGTTCCGCGGAGGAATCTTCTTTCACAACGTACACGAAGGGACCCTTCGCCGAATCCTGCGGCGCAGCCGAGGGCACCAGCACGGCCTTCGGCAGAGTTGCCAGCACCAGGCGCACATTCACGAACTGGCCCGGCCAGAGATGCCGTGCGGAGTTTGGAACGGTGGCCCGAAGCAGGACCGTCCCGCTGCTGCCCTGCACGGAATTGTCAAGGAAGGTGAGCTGCCCAATTTCGGGTTTGGTGTCATCGGGCAGGCGCACTTCCACTTTGAGCTGGCGCGACGCCGAATTGCGCTGCACCTCGGAGAAATCACTTTCTGTCACGGTAAAGTCGGCGTAGATCGGGTCCATGCGCTCGATGGTCAGCAGGGTGGTATTGTTGGCCGTCACTACGTTCCCATTATCGACGAGTCTGTGCCCTGCGCGGCCATCGATGGGCGAGAGAATTTTGGTGTACTCCAGATTCAGCCGCGCCGACTCCACCGCCGCTTCATTTTGTTTGACCTGCGCTTCGCCCACGTCGACTGCGTTTTTCCGGGTGTCGTAATCCTGCCGCGCGATGGCCCTCGACTCGACCAGGTCCTTCACACGGTCAAACTCAATCCGCGCATAATCCAGCGCCGCTTTCGACTGCGCCAAGTTGGCTTGCGCCGCGTTGAGCTGCGCCTCGAAAGGCCGCGGATCGATCGTAAACAGCGGATCGCCCTTCTTTAATTCGGCGCCATCCGCGAAATATATTTCCGTAATCTTCCCGGACACCTGTGGTTGCACCGACACGACTTCTCTGGCGACCGTGTGGCCCACCTCATCCAGGTAGAATGGCACGTCCTGAGAGACCGCCGTCGCCACCGTCACTGGGGAAGGCGGTCTCTCCATTGGCGGCGGATCTTTCTTGGCACAGGCGGTCAGCAGAAGGCCCAGAAACCAGACCACCCGAAATGTCTTGTTCCCGCGGGGCATCGGTCACCTAACGCTACTCAGAGGAACTGATTTTCGACACTATATAATACGACACCCTGCATCAGATGTATCAGCCCTTGAATGGTGACACGAATTTAATTCGCTGGTTCCTTGGAGGCAACGCTAAACGAATGCGTTATAAGGAGTTTCCCGAAATCGGAAAATTGGGGACTGCGTCGACAAAAACTACAGCCAACCAGGCGAGAAGGTTGTGTAGCGGCCTTTCTGTCCCAAGCCCGTTGGAACGGAAATGGCATTTCCATAGACACTGACCCGTGTCCGAATCGTGAGGAAAAATCGGCGGAAAACGTATTGATAATGTGCGAGGGAGCGGGATTGAGCGGATTTTTATTGCGAGACTACTTCGCTGACGCGGCAGCTGCGGTTGACAATCGCTTCAAGTCTTCGTAAGTGAAGAAAATATGCGAGGAGTCCCCACTCTCCTGCTTAAAACCCAATCCCAGCACCCGCGAAAACCATCGCAGCTCCGGCGGGGCAAGACCCAGCAGAACAGCAGCGCAGTGCTCATCCACAACTGCTTTCGATCCAAAGCTAGACATTTAGGGCATCCTTCCGGGGCACCCGGTTACAAGTGACTACTTACATGGCAATTCTCATGCCAAGGGTATTCACTGGACAAGCCATTTAGAATCAATTGGTTTGGAGAAATACGAGAGGGCGTCGGGGTCTTTTAGGCAAAAGATTTCACTTAAGGTAGGTCGCTCTTCCCTGGAGCTTTCTGTTCGGACTCTGACGAGGATGCCGACGGCCAACACACGAAAGAGCACGGCTGTGCTTTGCCCGGGTCTTCCAACTGCCGCTGCGCCTGCTCTACGGACAAGATCCGAGGCGCTTAGGCGGAGCAAATTCTGGCAGCACTTCAGCGCTCAGCATTTCCCGACCAGGGGCGCGCGATTCAGCGCGTTCATCCCCGTCTAGGCAGACTGGGCATGCGCCTGCTGTTTCACGCAGACCTTGTTGGTCAGTTCGATGAGCTGCCTCAGATTCCACCACTCCTCTTCGTTCATCAGCCTTCCCTCAGGACTCGAAAAATAGATCGAGACGAATCCTTCGGTAGAGAGTGGCGAACGGACAATCAACTGTGTTTTTTGGTGCTCAGGCAATGGTTCGGGCATGAGTGATTCCTCCAGAAGGCGCGGATTCTATCACGGAAACTCCCTGCAATCTTTAACAAAACATCAATAAAAATCCGAAGAACAAGGCCACGGCAGCTTGAAAGCCCAGGAACGCCAATCTCTCGATTGGCGGAAGGCCAGACGCCAATCGGGAGATTGGCATTCCCAAGCGTCGTGCCCTATTGCCCTGTGCGCTTCAAAACCCGGCTTCGAATTCGCGGAAGCGCCGCTCGAGCTCCCACTGCTGTAGCGCCTTTTCACTGGACTTCAGGAAGGTTGCGCAAGCCGCGAATGTCTTGGCAGCGCCAGGAGCGTCTGGCCCACATGCGGCAACGGCGCGCGTGAAGGAGTCCGGGTCTCGCCACAGGCTCGCTCCGGGCAAGAAATCGTGTTCCAGGCCGGTACGGACCATTTCCTTCAGGTCCGCGTAGCTGAGCGCGTAAGTTTCGGCGGCGCGCACGAATTCATGCGTCATGTTGATGCGTGAGACGCCTTCATCATCGGTGTTGAGCGACACAGGAACGTGGAATTTGCGATAGATGAGTAACGGGTGATCTTTGCCGCCGACCCCAAGGATGACGTCATTGCTGGTCAGATTGATTTCCACCATCACATGCTTCGCCGCCAGCTCTTTCAGCAAATCGTAGGGTCGGTCCTCATGCATCACGTCCACGCCGTGCCCGATCCGCTCGGCGTGGCCTTCCTCGACGGCCAGCCGAATGTGGCAGCAAAGGCCCTCGGGCGGCACGAGTCCCGGGGCGAGTTCGCCGGCGTGCAGGCTGATCTGAACTTTGGGGTAGAGTCCGTGCAGGAAGCCGACGATCTTCATGTGCAGGGCATAGTCACTCATGGAGATCGCGCCGTCCTCGGGCATGACGTAATTGATCCCCACAAAACGCGGGTCGGCCGAGGCGGCCTCGAAGCCGAGCAGGGTCTGCGCAAAAACCTGTTCCTTCGGGAAGCCACGCAGGATTTGGTAAAGATAGCGGAACGTGATTTTGCAGCCGGGAATTTCCTCGGGCGTGCCGCAATGTTCGTGCGCGCGGCGAAAAGATTCGGCCTGGTCCAGCTCGGCGCGCGCTACAGCCACATCATCGCGCAAGCCGCGGGCCAGCAGCGTGTCGCGAAGCTGGACAAGATCGTCGCGCCATCCGATTTCTTTCGCCAGGCCGACCGTGTGGCCGAAAGCAGGCGTCCACATGATTTCCAGGTACTGCTCGTTTTGTGCAGCCGCGCGCGAAGCGATTTCGTCAAGCCATTCGCCGGCGTGGCGGTTGAGAGGTCCCTCGAATTTTCCAAAAGTCTCGAAGAAATGATCGTGCCCGCTGACGCCGGGCGAGGCAACGAAGCTGCGCATGGATAAGGCGTTGACGAGCGTGTCGTAAAAATTCGGATCCGAGAAGGCTTTCGCGGCCGCCACTTGTCCCGCGCCGCAGGAAGGCTGGGGCGCCACAAATGCATGGCTTGCCAGGTCCACGCAAAGACCGTCTTCGGCGGCTTCGCGAATGAAGGTCTCCGCATAAACTCCGCCCGTCAGGTGATAGTGCAGGTCCGCCCCTTTGGGCATCCTCGCGAGAAACGCTTGGAGGTCCAGCGGATTGGCGCGCGCAGCTTCATAGGCGCGGGCCGCGCGCTGTTCAGACGTACCCGCCCCCGCGGCAGTTTCTTTGGCCGCAGTCTGGGCGCGGACATGTACTGGCAGTAGTAGAAAGAGCGCCGCGCCGGCAGGAGGGATCCGTGCAACCCACCGATGTTTTGTGCTGGGCATGGTTCTTGTCCTTTCAGCCTGAATTGCTGTAGTGGCGCGTGCGCAAAATTCGGTTCGCGCCCGGCCCAGGTTTCGACGATGCCGCGCCGCTTCCCGCTGAAATGGGAATCCGAAGTTTACATCACTGTGAGTTACAGAGGGTTTTCCAGGTGGATTTTAATTCGCGTCCGGCAGGATATCGAATCGGGCAAGCCGCGACGCCTTCAAGAGCGAGCCTTGCATCTTTGGGGGATTAATCTGTGTCCTCTGTATTAGAGATTTCTTCAAATTCTGGCAAGGCTTTCAACACAGAGGACGCAGAGAAATTCAGGAAAATTAATCCCGCGATCTCACACTACAAGCGAATAAATGAATTTAGGATAACGACCGGTTCAGATTCAGGCCTTAGCAGCTCTGGTCAATCCATCCTGGACATACCAACGCAGTGGGGCTGGAGACGCTGGACTCATCGCCGTTTCCGTTGTTCCCTCAAATTCGACAATTTCTCGTGTCCGGTATGGCTTTTCCTTGTGGCACTGTGGGCATCGAATATTGAAGACCTGGGATTTTCGCTGGGACGATTCTGAGGCCTCACTCCCGGACGCTTGCAGGCCGCCTACAATGGCAGGAACGGGAATCGGCGCCTTGCAATGCAGGCAGACCACTCCGCGGAATGTCGGGTGTTCGGTTTCAATGGTCATTTTCAATCCTCGCAGAGATACTTTTCAGGCTTTGGGTTCAATCAATCCTACTCTAAAGGAGCGGCTTGGTCCAGTCACATAAGGGCGTGAACTGTGGAAATACAAGTCCGAGCCATGAAGCACGCACTATTCCATGCAACTTGCTGATTTAAGGACAATTATAATAGATCAATCCGCGCACTCCACCGCGACTTTTGCACTCACTTTCCACAGGAAATCCCGCAGGCAAACATTAGAAAGCAAGAGGAAAGGAGGCATGGAGCGTGGGAAAACTTGGAAGGAAAAAGGGACGGAGAGGTAGGGGCAAGAGGCGGGCTGGTGGGATTGCTAGACCTTAGAGCGTACCGCCCAAAGCCACGCTAGGAGGGCATATTGGGGGCTATGAACAACGGACCGGATGTAGAATACAGCCGCTCCCAAAATGGGCCAGTCATATGAAAATCGCACCTCTACTAATTTGTTTCGTGGCTGTGATCGTTTGCCCCGTTTTAAGGGCGCAGAATCCAGGCGCGCAGCCCACATCTAGCCCTTCCGGGGACCTCCGGACAAATCCGATCTTGGAACAGCGATTTAGAGTCGACCGCGGCGATGTGCACATCGAGGTAATCGCACAGGGGCGGGGCCCGGTAATTTTGATTTTGCCGTCGCTCGGCCGCGGGGCCGAAGACTACCAGGTCGTGTCGGCGCTGCTCGCCCGTGACGGCTTCCGCGTCCTGCGCCCCCAGCCGCGCGGCATCGGCGCGAGCACCGGACCCATGACCGGCCTGACGCTGCACGACTTCGCCGCAGACATCGCCGCGGTGATCGAGCACGAGCGCAAGGGCCCCGCCGTGGTCGTGGGCCATGCCTACGGCCACTTCGTCGCGCGCATGCTGGCGACCGACCGGCCCGATCTCGTGCGCGGCGTCGTGCTGGCGGCAGCGTCGGCGGGCAAAGTCCCGCCCGGCGTTCATGAGCCGTCCGTCTCGCCCGAAGTGCGCGAAGCGATCGACAAGAGCGGAGACTTGTCGCTCCCGGAGGCCGACCGCCTGCGGTATTTGCAGTTCGCATTCTTCGCGCCGGGCCACGATCCGCACGTCTGGTTAGTCGGCTGGCACCCCGAAACCGAGAAAACGGAAAACGCCGCCTCGCGCGCCACGCCTGTCGACGAGTGGTTCGCCTGCGGCGCCGCCCGCATCCTCGACCTGCAAGCCGAAAACGACGCCGTCGCCCCGCGCAAATTCGCCGGCGTGTTGAAGGCCGCGCTGGGCGACCGCGTCACCGTCGTGGTAATCCCCAACGCCGGCCACGCCCTCGTCCCCGAGCAGCCCGAAGCCATGGCCAACGCCATCGCCGCATTTGCGCGCAGCCTTCCATAAATATCTGGCGTCCCAAAAAAAAATTTTGGAAGCAAAAGAGAAATTCCACCCGGTTGAGCTTGTTCATTCTTCCCAAGCGGTTTCCTGGCAAGGGTATACTTCGTGTTTAACTGGAGTCGCCAATTCGGCCAATAGCGAGGGGGAGAGCTCGGTCGTGCCGGTCGATATTGCATTCATTACGGTCAACCACAACACCCTGAAGTACGTAACTCTCTTGGCCGGCTTCTTCAAAAGCCTGGATGCGCCGTTTACATTTTCCCTCACTGTTGTGGACAATAACTCCGGGGATGGATCGCGGGAATTCCTGCAATCTCGCCCGGAAATTAAATATCTCCAGACCGGAGGGAATATCGGTTACGGGCGCGCCATCAACCGCGGCGTGGCTGCGACGGCCAGCAAATATGTGTGCGTGATGAATACGGATGTGATCCTCAACCGCGAGGCGTTGATCGGGCTTTGGCGCTTCCTCGAGGAGCGGCCCGATGCGGGAGTCTGCGGCCCGCGGATTACATATGAGGATGGCCGGAACCAGGGAATGGCGTTCCAATCTTCCCTTTTGGCCTATTACTCCGACTGGTTTGCGAAGACTCTGGCCAGTTACTTGAAACTGAAAATATCAAAAGCGCGCGCTCCAATTCGGGTCGATGGCGTGATGGGCGCATTTTTCCTGATCCGCCGGTCGGTCATTCCAGCCCCGGCGCTGTTTGACGAGGATTTTTTCTTTTTTTACGAGGATACGGCGCTGGCCCACACCCTGAAGAATCGCGCGGTTCCCTGCTTTATCATTCCCGGCTCAAGCATCATCCACTTCGGCGGCCAATCCAGATCAGCGGATTTCCATTCGCACTTCCATAACAACAAATATCTTTATCTGAAAAAGTTCTACGGGCCTCTGCATGCGAAGGCCATCTATTTCCTGGATCGCGCGCGCATCCTTCGAAAATGGTCCTTCTATTCGCTGTTTTCGCTGATAACTGCTTCCGAGCGCGTCAAGTCCAAGCAGCGCTACTACAAAATAGCCTGGGATACGGCCCGTTCAAAATAGGAGTGCTCTGCGTGCCAAATCGGCGCTGCATCTTGCACCCATAGCCTTGGCACAAAAGATGGCGCTAAAATGGGAGCGCGGAGACGCGCGGTTGGAAATGAGGGACGCCGTTCAAACGGCTATCTTCCGGAGGTGACATCATGTTTTGCATACATTGCGGCAGAGAAATCGACGACTCCTCCAGTTTTTGTTCCTCATGCGGCGGCAGGCAGCACTCGAGGGCTTCGCACAAGCAACTGACTCTTTCCGCCACGGACAAGAAACTGGCCGGTGTGTGCGGAGGCGTTGCCGAGTATCTGGACGTCGACCCTACGATCGTGCGGCTGATCTGGGTAGCCTTGTCCGTGGTGCCGGGCGGCTTCGTGGGCGGCGCCCTGGCCTATTTTCTTGCGTGGATCATCATCCCCAAGGCGCCTGCGTTCGCCTCGACGGCCGCGGCTGCCGGTACGGTGCAGCCTTCGCCAAAGGCTAGCTGAAAGTTCCGTCAGATTCAGTGGCGCGGGCTTCAGCCTGCGGGGGTTCGTCCTTGCAAGGTCCAAACCCCCGCAAGCTGAAGCGTGCGCCACATAACTCTCAAAACTCAACGTGAAGCCGGAGGGCTGGCGCAAAGACCGGGCCGCGGTCGCGGTTATAGCCTGGGTTGCGGATGTATTGCGCGTCGATTGCGGTAAAGATGCCGCGCCACACGTGCAGCGTGTAGTAAGTTTCGATGATGTTTTCGCGGCCGTAATTCAATCTGCCGTCGCCGAGCAGGAAGCCGACGCCTCCGAGGGCCAGATACTCCTGATGCTCGCGCGAAATTCCGTTGGAAACGAATGCCAGGCCGGCGCGGTCCAGCTTCCTGCGCCATTTTGTCCCCTGCGCGCCGGCGCCGACTTGCTCGGTTTCGTCCACCTCGGTGTAGGCGTACGATTCGTGCTGGCCCTCGTTCCATCCCCATCGCGCGAAAATTCCCAGCCAATCCGTCAGCGGCTGCTCAACGTTCACGCCAAACCCGTATTTCGTGGTGGTCTGCTGAGGATGCGCCGTGATTTCAGGCGTTGGCGTGCGGCCCGCTAGAAAATCGTCGATGGCCACGCTATAGACGCCCATGTTGGCGTGGTTCGCATACCCGAGCAGGCGAACGACCGTCTCGCGGCGCGGCAGGAAGGAATGATGCAACTCGAATTCGAAGTTCTCCGAATGGGCGCGGCCGAGGTCCGCGTCCAGGTTGATGCCGTTCGCTACTTTGGGCATCAGCGCTTCCGCAAACCGCACGGCCCAGTGGCGGTCGTCGTACTCCACCATCGCGGCGTAGGTGTAGCCGCGCGTGTCCGCGGCGTAATCGTAGGCGCCATTATTGTCGAGCGTCCAATTCATGAACTGCAGATTGCTGTCCGAACCGTAGGTATTCACATCGAAAAAATCCACCAGGCTGAATTTTCCGAAACGAATTTCGATGCGCCGCACCGGCAACTGCGGGAAGAGCGACAGCGGAGTTCTCTCCGAGGGTGCTTTCTCGCCGCTGAGCGGAATGATTTGATGCCACATCAAGCGAGCTACGTAAGGGGCCTTGCTGAGCGTCGGATTGCGGACTACATCCAGATTCGTGAAGCCAGCAAGGCCAAGCGCTTCTCCGATCCCGTGCCCTCCGGTTTCCTGGATATCGAGGAGAAATTCCGTGGTGCCGTTGATCCGCATTCCGGTAAGCAGCGTCAGCACTCGGGAGGAAGCATCCTGCGCTTCGGGAGAAAGGCTGTTCGGTCCCTGGTAGGGAGAACGAAACGCGGGGTGCCACTGCGTAATAATATTGGCCTGCCCGGAAAGCCAGATACGATCCGACTCAAAATGTGGGAATAAAGTTGTTGGTGGATCGGTAGAAGAATCACCCGCAGGGGCAGGAGCGGATTGCGCAGGCGCCTGATTCGTGGGCGTATCTTGTGCTCGCGCGGACGGCGGGGTCGCCAGACGCAGGCCCAGCAAGAACAGAAACGACAGCGCGAATTGGGCCATGCGAAATCGCATATTCTCTAAATTAGATCGGCATTTGCTTCCAATCATTAGATCACTGCATTGCACCATCCCTAGATGAACAGCGGGTAAAAAAACAAGCGGGCGTTTTTCCACTTCCCCGCGCGGTTTACGAATTGTCCGTATGCGCGAGTGCGGCCTGCGCTTCGTCGCGCGCTGCCTCGAGATCCGCCTCGTGCACTTTGCCCTGGGATTCGAAAATGGACATGGACGGATCGATCCATACCCGGATGAGCGGGGCATTTTCGCCTTCGTGCGCGCGAAACCACACGCAGTACAGGCTGGGGCGCGGCACGGAATTCTTGCGCCCTGAATTTTTGCTATCGATGATGAAATCAAACATGATTCCCTCCTTGGAAACCACACGTGTTCCGCCCGGACTCCGGCGCCTCGTCCGCAAAAACTGTTTTTCAGGAGGGGATTTTTGCCGCGGCATCGCGGATTCCCGCTCGCTCGGTTTATCCTCCACGAGAGCGGGCCGGAATTCGATTCACGGCAGCGTGTGCTATGCTCGCTCGGGGTGGAGGCCGGGGAGGCTGAAACTACCCGGAGGTTCCGGTTCTTGAACTGGAAGTTCCATAGGTTCTAAATTCCTTTCGGGCCATTGCAGCGCAGCCTGAATCTCAGATACCATACCCCCATAGGGTAGTCAAGGAAAAATGTCACATTTATCGAGAGAAAAACTGGATCTGGTAACCCGCACCAAAAAAATCGTGGGCCAGCTGGAAGCCGTCGGCCGCGCCCTGGATCAGGACGAGCCCTGCGCCGAGGTCCTGCAGCGCCTCTCCGCCGCCCGCGGCGCCATCAACAGCCTCATGGGCGAATTGATGGAAGACCATATCCGCAACCACATGCCGCGCAAAACGAAATCCGCGGGGGAAGCCGCCGACGATCTGATCGAGATCGTGCGCACCTACCTGAAGTAAGCGGCGCTGCTTTAAGAAGAATCTTCAACGCAGAGGACACCGAGAAAATCCACAGAGGTCACCGAGCCGCCGATCGCGGACGTGCGCGCCAAGCGGTTTTCTCCGCTTTTCTCTGTGTTCTCTGTGTTAAAACTTTTTGGTTTGCGACTCGTGAAGGATTTTGGCGGGTTGGGTAGCACGCTTACGAACCCGATTTCTCGGGGCCGTCGTCCCCGCAGCGCAACTCCCAACCCACTGTGAAACGAATGTTGACAGTGGGAACAGGCTGGCTCAATGGGCTAGTCGCCTCAAATAATTTGGGACTGGGGTTGTAGTACTTGGCGATCAAACGCGTTAGCCGCTGACCCTGTTTGAAACACTTCTTTAAGAAACCAGTAATTTGCTAAGTTATTCTAAAGGAATGGCTTACGAGGAGAATCCTATTCGACGACGGCAATCTTGTTGGCCAGCGAAAGTGGCATCCACAGGCGGCCCTTGGCGTCGCGCGCCATGTTGCGGACGGAGGAATTGGGGGCCGGCATTGGATAGGTCCTGAAGACCTCGACGACAGGATCAAAGCGGACCAAATTGTTGGCGTTGACCCCGCTCTCCTCAAACCAGATCTTGCCGGCGGAATCCGCAGCAATCCCGTAAGGCATGGAATGGTTTCCAGACGGACTCTCCCAGAATTTGAATGTCTTGTCGGCAAGCGTGAGGCGGCCCAGGCGCCCGCCTTTGGAATCCGTGAAATAGATCGCGCCTTTGACGGCCACGAGGCGCCGGGGCTCCACGTCCCGCTCTGAGGGAGTGTATTCGGTCACCGCTCCACTTCGCGGATCGATACGGCCCAGCTTTCCACCGGACAACTCGCAGAACCACAGCGCTCCATCGTCCGCCGAAACCATGCCATAGGGATGCGCGTTCTGCGTGGGCAATCCGTACTCGGTAATTTTTTTCGTCTGGATGTCCAACCTGCCGATCACGTTGGAATTCTGCGCCGTGAACCACAGCGCGCCGTCCGATCCGAATACCGGCGTGTGCGGATCATTCGCCGTGGGAGGAGTGAATTCGGCGAACGCGCCGGTCGCCGGATCCAGCCGGCCGATCTTTCCGGCATAATTTTCCGTGAACCAGATGTCGCCGAACGCGTCGGAAACCAGGCCGTGCGGGCCGGAATCCTCCGTCGGGACCTTGAAGAGCTTCCACTCGTGGGTATCGGGATTGAAGCGCGCGAGATGCCCTGTTTCCTGCAACGTGAACCAGATGCCGCCCTTCGGATCGACCGCCGAATCGTGCGGCACCGATCCCGGCACTGGCGAGTCCCACACGTGCATCGTGCCCTTCAATTCAACGCCCGGCAAGGACGGCGGCGGCTTGAACGTCAATCGCAGAGTAACATTCGTGTTGTTGCCCGGGCTCACCAGAACGTTATGCTCCCACTCGGACCACGTCCCGTCCGCATTGGCGCGCAGGTCGTAGGAGCCCGTGCGCAGCACCCCGAGGTAGAACTTTCCTTGCGCGTCACTGTGCAACACGTGCGGCGTTTCGCCATCGGCCGCCTGCCAGAGGATCTGCGCCCCGGCCACCGGCGCCCCCTTCGCGTTGACCACTTCGCCGCCCAGGGTGCCCGGCTTCTTTTTCGCGACCTTGATCGACTGCGCCCGCGCTCCGGAAGACACAAATCCGGCGGCGCATACCAGAAACACGAATTTTAGATGCGCGCGCCGCAATGCTGTCCGCCTCCAAGGTGGTGACTTCCCCCAATTTTACATTGAAGAATTCAAGCCGTGACTGCCTGATAGGCGGGATGAAGCGCGAAAGATACGGGGTCCAGTAGGGCAGGCTTTCAGCCTGCCGGTTTTCGCGACCATAGGTTCATCGAAAAGGCGGAAGCCAAGAAGCCCGTCCAACTTGCGTTGCTGTCCTTCCGGAGAAGTCCAGGGCGCCGCCCGGCGCAGCGCCCCGGTTGACAGCGATCAGACAAAACCTGCTAATAATCGCTTGAAAGCGATCAATTTGATTCGAGCGTCACTTGCAGGGCCAGGTCTTCAATCATCTTGTCCAGCTGCCCCTGCGCGGCCTCACTTTTCTTCTCGAAATCCTCCTTCTCATTGCGCAGTTTCTCCAGGCGCGTTTCCTGGTCCGATAGCTGCTGTGTGTAGCGCTGCGTCAAAGCCTTCTCTTCGGCGCTGCCCTTCAGCGATTTCAGATTTTCCCGCAGCCGCTGTTGATCGTCGTAGATGCTGGTAATGGTATTGTCGCGAGTTTCCGCTTCAGCGTTGAGCGCCGCCACTTGCGCCTTCTGGTCCAGGATTTTTCTGAGGGCCTGCTCGACCTCCGAATTGATTGATCCGTCCTTCAACAGCACCGCGACTTGATCGTCGGTGATGTTGCTTAACTCGACGGTCGTTTGCAGGGGATGGGACTCAGAGATCTCCAGAGTGGTCGATTGTTTCGCGCCGACGGCCACGCGAAAACGGTAGGCGCTCGCAGTGGTTTCTTCCTGGCGCATTGTGTCCTTCGATAGAGTCCAGCCCATGCGGAGAGGGTGTTCGATGATGAGGGTGCGCGGCGCGGCGTCTTCGTTGCGTATCGTATAAATCTTCTTCTCACGCTCCTCGCCCATGCGAATCATCACGCCGTGGCCGATTAGCACGCGCGTGTATCGTTGTGGGGAGGCCGACCCGGCTGCGCGAACGAGCATTCCGAGATCGGTGGCGTAGGAGAGCAGGCGGCGCTCGTCCGGCTTGATCGGATCGAGCAGGCCCTGCCCGGCGAAGATTTCGTCATCGATCACGCTGAAATTTCCTCCGTCGAGTGTTGCGCCGCTCGTGTTGCTGAGCCAAACTCCGCGCAGGGGATGCCCATAGTCTCGATCCGCAGTCCACAACGAGACTTTCTCGGCGCGGATTTCGCTTTGCACGATCGGCACCATGGCCGACTGATTCTTGCGGATCGTCACACGATCCTTCAATTTGTATTCGTAGAGGTCGTCAAAGTCCTGACCCTCAGCAGCGGCAGGAGTGCTCGCCTGAAGCAGGCTGTTGAACGCCCCGGCGGCTATGACAGGTGGCGCAGGAAGGAGAGCGGAATAGTTTCTCCCATTTGACGGCACATTTTGTGCCGTTCCGGGCCTGTAGGCTCCGCCGCCGGTCCCGCCTCCGGCCGCGGGGCCTACCGCACGCCCAAGCCCGCGGCCAGAGCCCAGGTTGGCGCCAATCGTCCCCGCAAGCGAGCTATTTGAGGTTTCGACAAGCGGAACTGACTCTGTCACTGTAACCATTTGCGAGACGTCGCCGACTTGCAGCGTTGCGTCATGCTCGCTGCTATAGCCGCTGCGGACTTGTGCGTTATTCATTACGAGCGTCTTGAAGCCCCGGCCCTCCACTTGAAGCTGATAGGTGCCGTCTGGAAGGCCGGAGAAGCCGTAGGCGCCCGCGCTGTCGGTCATCGTGCGTGTGATCTCTCTCCCGCTCGCATCGAGCACGCGCACCTGGGCTGAGGCGATGACACCCCCTGACGGATCTGTCACGCGCCCGGCGATCTGTGCTCCGCCCAGCAGGCGCGACTCATGCGTTTGCGGGACGCTCTCGTACTCCTGAGGCAGGGGCACAATTGCGCGCCGCCCGTAGTAAGGCTGCGAAAGCTGTTGAATGAAAGATTGCGGCGCACCGGCTATGAGAGACAGATTGACGTTGTTCCAATCCTCTCCCACTGTGTTGTCCACGATGGCCCATCCCTGCAGCAATGGTTTCTTCCCGGATTCGCTCGAAAGCACCAGCCGGTAGGTGGTTTTCCAGACCGGTACTTCGCTGATGTAACTGACGAACAGCTGGCGCTCGCCCGCGCCGGTCGTCGCCAGCGTCATCCGGCGCAGGTCCTGCTCGCGCTCGGAGGCGAGCAGAGACAAGTAGCGGTTCATCTCGCCGTGCATGCCGGTGTCAACGAGGCGGACGCGCGTGGTGGGCGTAACTTCCACTTCGCGAATTTCGCCGCCATCTGTGACGACGGAAATGATGTCCACTTCGAGGGTCGTCCCGCCCGCCGTTCGAGTTTTTCGTTCGACGCTAAGCAATCGGCCGGTGACTGGATCGGCGCCGCTGGACACTTCCAAACGAGAACCGCGAAGTGCATCCAGAAATTTTGAGACTGAGGTTTGTTCATCGAGGGGCAGGCGCAGCGCTCCCAAGCGCTTGTCGAGCGGATCGGTGGAATTGTAGCTGACGCCGCTGATGCGGCCGCCATCGAGATCCAGCACGGTGAGGGAAGCCAGCGCGTCGTTCAACTGGCCGCTGGTGAAATCAATGTGAATGTCTTCGTTGCCGCGCACGCGGCCGATATGCTCGAAATAACCGACGCCGTTCTTATACAGGACCACGCGGCGAACGGGCAGATCGGGAGCCTGCGTTTCGGTTGCGGATTCCTGGGACTTGGACTGGGTCGTTGTTTTTACGGAGACGGGACGGGCCTGTTGTTGCGCGCTACTCGGAAACGGCAACACTACGGCAATGGACACCAATGCGAGTAATTTTCGCATGGCAACCTCCCTGATTTTTTGATTTAGACCGTTACCACCCTGCAATCTGCGATGCCTGCCGCAGGTAACGGGTTGCCGCCGTTTCCTCAAAATGTTGGACACCGCCATGCTCGGGCAAGTTCCCAAAGCCTTTCGCGATTCTTCCTGCAGCAAGACTTTTCGTTTCAATTATGATTTGATTTAGCGGAAAAATAGTTGGGCGAGGTGAATTCATGCCACGGTACATTTCGCTGCACACGCTGGCTTGCCTGACGCGGCAGGGGGCGGAGCAACTGACGGCGCGGCTGGCTGCGGCGGATCGCGTGACGATGCGGCGCGTGCAAGTCAACATGATCGAAGGGAAAATGCTGGTCGAGTTTGACGCGCCGGACCGGGAGGCGCTGGAGAAGTGGATGCGCGACGAAGGGTTTCATTATGACTGGGTGCTGCGCGTGGAATTTGAGGCGCGCGGCGGAAAGCTGGAGCCTGCGTAGAGCGACGTGATTCGTGATGTGTAAACCCTGATTCGTGAAAAACCTTTTATCTTTTGCCTGCCCTTTGAATTGAGCCTCCGATTTCATTCGGGAACTTAGTGGCGCAGGCTTCAGCCTGTGGGTTTTAGTTGTGCCAAGGCGCGAGGTCCTTACAACCAACCCCCACAGGCTGAAGAGCCTGTGTGGCAATTTCCTAGTTCTTCGAGTCTTGAGACATTTCTACGCCCTCAGCGCAAATTTCTTTATGTGGTCGCCACGGGTGCGGCGAATCGGGCTCACGTCCTTTCGGCCCGAACTTATGTG
>DATHPN010000107.1:0-22759 GCA_035483715.1 Candidatus Acidiferrum sp. | reverse complement strand
GCAAGGCTATGCAAGGCGCTACAATTGCCACAAAAAATGTAGCATACTGTAGCACAGATGTGAATAGTACTATTAGATGGGCCTGTTTATGGTATGGCGGAGAGGGTGGGATTCGAACCCACGGTCGAGTTTCCCCGACACTCGCTTTCGAGGCGAGCTCCTTCAACCGCTCGGACACCTCTCCGCAGTTGTACGCTCATTCTAGCGGAGCCGCGACGGCTGGGCAACGCCGGGCAGGTTGGCGGTTGCGAGAGCCATGTCCTCCAACGTTAGTGTTTCCCAGGCGCGCGCATCCGAAGTGGCAGGAAGGCTGGGACGCGCTTGCGGTAGGCCTCATAGCCGGGGCCGAATCGAGCGGCTAGTTCCTTTTCCTCGAGGCCGATCACGATCAGGGCGAAGGGGAGCCAGACAACTAGAACGATCCAAAGCAAAGGTGTGCCGGCCAGCAGCGCAGCACCGGCGACGGCGCAGAACATTCCTGCATACCGCGGGTGGCGAACACGGGCATATAGGCCGCCTGAAAACATTTCGCCTGTGCCGGTAAGTTCGGCGTGGCCAACGAGCCTGCGGCTGCCGAGTTCTCGCTCGACACGCACCAAAAGATAACCTTCGACAACGATCAGGGCAAAACCCGCGGCTATTGCAAACCACGGAGGGCGCGCGGAGGCGAGCAACAAGTGCCGGAAGAACCAGAGGGCCACTCCGCCGCAAGTCCACGCAGTGAGGCCCGCGAACCAGAACGCGGCGCGAACGCGGCTTCGCCAGAACGAGTTGAATGGATGAAGGATCAACCAGTAGATCGGTATCGGCAATTCAATGAAAAGGACGAAACCGGCAACGGCGTGGAGGAACCTCATTCAAATCGCTTTCTGATGTCTTCTTGCAAGCCACGCGTGCAGTGGAGAGTAGCCGATCAGGCCGAGGACCAGCAGCGTCCCTCCGAATGAGAGCCAGGCCAACTGCGTCCAGCCCTGGTCCGCGCCCCACAATCCCCAGCTTGTCACGACAGCGCCCGCCACAAGATATAAGAGGCGCGCCATGCCCGCAATGTTCGGCTCCGCTGTCATTCAATAACTCTGCCAGCTAACGATTTACAGCGCTAGGCATCTTATCAGATGTAATGCGCCAGTCCTGCGTTTGCCTGACGGGGTTGACTCGATGCGGATTTCCGGGAGAGGATGCTGGCTCAGCTTGGCCAGCTTGAGGAGGTACCTTTGAGCACTCTTGAAAAATCATCCTGGAAGACCATGGAAATCGAACAACTGAACGACAAGCTCTCGCGCCAGATGATTTCGGGGGAGAACGCGACCATTTCCCAGCTTTTGTTGAGGAAAGGCGCCACGGTCCCGCGCCATTCGCACATGAATGAGCAATATTCGTGGATCCTTTCGGGCGCTTTGAAATTCATTTTTGACGATCGTGAAATTCTGGTCGGTGCGGGCGAGATCCTGTTGATCCCGGCAAATGTCGCGCACTCTGCGGTGGCGCTGGAGGATACCGTGGACGTCGATATCTTCGCCCCGCGCCGCGAAGATTGGATCCGCAAGGAGGATTCTTACCTTCGCAAGTAAGCTTGCCGCCGCGGGAACCCCTCAGGAAACCATTTACGCGTGTGCGCGTCCAACAACAAGGGGAAGAAAGCTGGCCGTGATTCCGCTTGGCGCCTGCAGGTATAATAGCTGGATGATTTTGCGCGCCGCATCTCCCCTTGCGAGGCTCGAATGAAATTCCCCTGGAAAAAACTGCGTTCAGGCGTGTCCCAGGCGGCCGCAGTTCTCGGCGTAGCCGTACTGCTGGGCGCAGTGGCGCGAGCCGACCGGCCGTACGCACCGAGCCGCGATTACCACTTGCAGAACGTGCGCGTCTCGCTGCACTTCGATCTCGATCAGCGCAAATTGATCGGCGAAGTCACGCACACGCTTTCCGCATTGCGCGACGGCGTGACGCATCTGGATTTCGATTGCGCGGAGCTCACGATTTCGAGCGCTCGCGTCAACGGCAAGAACGCCCCATTCGACCTTCGCGACGATAAATTGCGCGTGCAACTGGCGCAGCCCGCCAAATCCGGCGAAAAATTCGAAGTCGAACTGAAATACGAAGGCAAGCCAACCTCCGGACTTTATTTCATCCTCCCCGACAAGGATGATCCAGGCCGGGCCAGGGAAATCTGGACGCAAGGAGAAGCGGAAGACACGCACCACTACATTCCCATTTACGATTATCCCAACGACCGAACAACTTCCGAAATGATTCTCACGGTGCCGGCAGATTGGCTCACTGTTTCCAACGGAAAACTGCTGAGCGTCCAGGAGGCCCCCAACGGCCAGAAGACCTGGACGTGGCGGCAATCGTTGCCAGTTTCGACGTATCTGATTTCCTTCGTAGCCGGAGAATACAAGGAAAAAAAAGATACCTGGCGCAACATTCCGATTACGTACAACGTCCCGCGCGGAATGGAAGACACGATCGATCCCACCTTCAGCCACACCAAGGAAATGCTCAGTTTCTTTTCGGACCGCTTCGGCGTGGCGTATCCGTGGGACCAATACGCGCAAACAGCTGTGCATGACTTCGTCGCTTCGGGAATGGAGAACGTGAGCGCCACGACGCTGGCGGCGCGCGATATCTTGCACGCCGAATTCTTATTGGAAAGACCCGAAGCAGTGGACAGCCTGATTTCCCACGAGATGACGCACCAGTGGTTCGGCGACCTGGTCACGTGCAAGGATTGGACCAACACGTGGCTCAATGAAGGGTTCGCGACATTCGGCGCAACACTGTGGGAGGAACATTACTACGGGGTGGACGCGGCTTCCTACCGGTACTGGCGAGAGCAGAATAGCTGGATGCAATCCAAGGACCTCTACCCGGTCCCGATTGTCACACGGGAGATCAATGACTCGGTGGAATATGTCGGCAACGTCTACGACAAAGCGGGCTGGGTGATTCACATGCTCCGCGAGCAGATGGGCGACGAGGCGTTCTTTCGCGCCCTCAAGCATTACCTCGAAGCCAACCGTTTGCAAAATGTTGTCAGCGCGGATTTGGCCAAGGCCATTGAGGAATCCTCCGGCAGCAACTTCGACCAGTTCTTTGACCAATGGATTTATGGCGCGGGCGCACCACGTTTCAGCGTTCGGTCCAACTACGATGAGGCGGACAAGAAGGTCAGCATCAGCGTGAAGCAAACACAAAAAGTGGAGCAGCACGTCGGATTATTTCATGTACCGGTTGAAATTTCGATAACCACTTCAAGCGGAGAAAAGGTTTTTCCCATCGAGGTTTCCAAGGCCGATGAAACGTTTTTTTTCCCCGTCGATGGACCGCCGCTGATGGTGCTCTTCGATAAGGGCGACAAAATCCTGAAATCCGTTGATTTCCAGAAGGCGCCTGAGGATTGGATCCGCCAACTGCGAACGGCGCCGGACGTTCCGGACCGCGCCGACGCGGCTCAGGCGCTCGGCAGTCTTCGCGATAATGAAGCCGCCGCGAATGCCCTCGGAGAAGCCGCGGTGCGCGACAAATTCTGGGGCGTGCGCGAAGAGGCGCTGCGCTCGCTCGGGCGCATCAGCTCGCCGCAAGCGCGAAAGCAGGTGCTGGCCGCGCTTTCCAACGACCAGCCGTGGGTGCGCGCCGTGGCCGTCGATCAATTGGGCAAGTTCCGCGGCGACGAGGATATCGCCAAGCGCCTGCAGGCGATCTACAAAGACGACAAAGCCTATTCCGTGCGCAGCGCGGCTTTACAATCCCTGGCATCGGACAAGGTTCCCAACGCCGAGTCCGTCCTCGAAAAGGCGCTCACGATTGCTTCACCGGATGATGTGTTGCGCAGCGCAGCGCTTCGCGCCATGGGCTCGCTGGGAGACAATTCCGCCGTTCCCGCGCTCATCGAATGGTCGTCGCCTGGGAAACCGTCCGCCCTGCGCGGCGTGGCCATCGGGTCGCTGGGCCGCGTGGACCTGAAAAATCACGACATCACCACGCGCTTGATTTCATACTTGAATGAGCCCTCCTTCGATATCCGGTATGCGTCCATTTTTGCTTTGGGTCGCCGCGGCGATCCTACGGCCGTCGAGCCTCTCGAGGCGCTGCTGAAGACCGGACAGTTGTCGATCGGCGTTCCACATGCCCTGGAAGATTTGATCGAGCAGCTGAAAGGGAAAGCCGCGCAGCAGAAAGGGCCGTCCCCAGCGGATCAGAAAAATGACGACGCTGCCGCCGCGGCATCAGGCAACAGCCAAGCGGTTCTCGACCGGCTCGAACATCTCGAGCATCAGCTCACGGACATGAATGACCGCCTGCGCCGGATCGAGGCGTCGCTGCCGGGGAGCAAGAGCGATTGAAATGAAGCGTGACTCGTGCCGTGAAGAACTTCTCCTCGCAGCCCTGGAAATTTGTGCAGCTTAGCGAAGTCCCACAACGCCGGCCAGCCGCACCCACAATGATTGCGCTACAGCTACTATTTACCTCGTCACGTAAACGTAGGCTATAATGCGGCCTGCCGGGTCGCCCTTGCCTACCTCCGCCAAGCTTGCAAAATTCGGCCCCATGGTCGCGGGGCTGCTAGTCGCTCTTCTGGTTGTTATCGTCGAGGGATTCCGCGCGTTTTCCACACATCGCCTGTACGCTGATGTTCTCCGAGCGTCACTGGTCGTCTGGGCAGTTATCACGGCTTCCTTCTTGGTGTTTTCTGCACGCCTTTTCCTGACCCGCAAAAGTCGGCACCGCCCTGCCGACGACTTTTTCCAAATCGAGCAGGCGCGGCTGCGGTCGGAAAGCATGTTTTCCGCCGCTTTCCGTTTGAGCCCTGATGCCATGGCGATCAACGCGGTCCCGGGAGGGCAGTTTCTGGAAATCAATGACACCTTTACGCGCCTGGTCGGGTATGCACGGGAAGAGATCGTCGGAAAGACAGCACTGGAACTGAACTTGTGGGTGGACCCTCAACATCGGGCCAGGATCATGGCCAAACTCCAGGAAGGAACGGAAGTGCGGAATGAAGAGTTCCATTGCCGCACCAAGTCCGGCGAGACGCGCATCTTCCTCCTATCGGGGAAGGTCATTGAGCAGGGCGGGCGGCCACTTTCCCTGACCCTCGGGCGGGACATCACGGCGCGCAAAAAAACAAGAGACGCGCTCCAAGCCAGCGAGGAACGCTTCCGCAATCTCATTCAAGAATTGCACGTGGGTATCCTCCTGCTCGGCCCCGCCACGGAAGCGATTTTTGCCAACCAAGCTGCTCTCGATATGTTTGGACTGAGATGGGAGCAGGCTATGGGGAACAATATTTCGCAAGTATTTACTCCCATCCGGGAAGACGGAACGAACCTCCCTCGATCGATGTTGCCCGGAGTGCAAGCGATCGAAACCAGGCGGACGATTCGCAATCAGGTAGTGGGGTGGCGCCGGCCGGAATCCAGCGAGTTCCTTTGGACCTTGATTGGCGCCATCCCACAGTTAACTGCTCGGGGTGAAATAACTGGCGTAATTCTATCGCTCACGAATATAACGGAACTGAAGAAAGCGGAAGAGGCACTGCGCAGGAACGAAGAGCTATTCCGCACTCTGGTCGAAAACTTGCACGTGGGTATCGTTCTCCTTGGACCGAATCAAGAAATTCAGTTCGCGAACCAGGCATGCCTCACAATGTTTGGGAGGAATGAATCGGAAATCCTGGGAAAGAAAGCCGACGATCTCGGCATGATTCCGATCAATCAGGATGGTACGGAAATTCCACTCTCCTTGCGCCCTTTGGCACGGGCGATTACGGCCAGGCAAGCCATACTCAATGAGTCGATGGGTTGGCGGCGCCCGGGCTCAAAAGACGTTTTGTGGCTTCAAGGGGAAGTTGTGCCTTTTTTTGGCGAGAACGGCCAATTGGAAAGAGTGATTGCATCGTTTAGCGATGTCACCAAGCGGAGGCAGGCAGAAGAAGCGCTCCGCGCCAGTGAGGAGCGCTTCCGCGGCCTGATTGAAGCCACGCATGTGGGGATCATCCTGCTCGGACCCGATAGGGAAACTAAGTATGTCAACCCGGCGGCTCTCGATTTATTTGGCGTGACCCTGGAGCAAGCCCTCGGGGATCGAATTTCCCTTTATTTCACGCCTATTCTGGAAGATGGAACAAAACTCCAACGATCGATGTTGCCTGGAGTTCGAGCGGCCGAAACCAGGTCAACCATCCGCAATCAGGTGGTCGGGTGGCAACGGCGAGAGTCAAACGAAGTCCTTTGGACATTAGTCGACGCCGTCCCTCAATTTACTGCTCACGGTGAAATCGCGGGCGCATTCATATCCATCACAAATATTACGGGAGTGAAGAAAGCGGAGGAAGCTCTGCAAAAGAGTGAAGAGTTGTTCCGTACTCTGGTTCAAAACTCGGACGTGGGCGTAGTGCTCTATGGGCCGAATCATGAAATTCAGTTTGCCAATCGGGCCAGCCTGGCAATGTTCGGGAGGAGAGAAGAGCAAGTCTTAGGGGAGAAAGGAGTCGACCTCAGCCTGACGCCGCTCACTGAAGACGGAAAGGAAATGCCGCTGGCGATGCGTGCGGTGCCACGAGTGTTCGCCGACAAGAGGGCGGTCTTGAATGAGGTGACGGGTTGGCGGCGGGCAGGCTCAAATGAGGTCATGTGGCTTCAAGGGGGAGCCGTGCCTTTGTTTGGCAAGAACGGCGAGTTGGACAGAGTGATCACATCCTTTGTCGACATTACTAAGCGGAAGCGGGCAGAAGAAGGGCTTCGCGCCAGCGAGGAGCTATTCCGCACCCTGGTAGAAAACTTGCACGTGGGTGTCGTGCTGCTTGGGCCAAATCAAGAATGTCTGTACGCAAATCGGGCCAGCTCCGCAATACTGGGGTTAAAAGAAAAACAAAGTTTGGGGAAGACAGCGATGGATCTTGGCCTGACTCCCCTTTACGACGATGGGACGGAAATGCCAGCCTCGATGCGGCCTGTGGCACGAGCGTTTACGACCAGGCAAGCAGTCTTGAACTGGGTGATGGGCTGGCGGCTCGCGGGCCCCAATGACGTCGTGTGGATTCAAGGGGAAGCCGTCCCACTGTTCAACAAAATCGGCGATCTGGAAGGAGTGATCGCGGCGTACAGCGACATCACCAATCGGAAGCAAGCGGAGGCGGCGCTACACCAACTCTCGACGCGCTTGCTTCAACTCCAGGACGAAGAACGCCGGCACATCGGCCGGGAGCTCCACGATGTCCTGGCACAGAGCGTGATGGCCGTGAATTTGGATCTGGCGCAAGTGGCGCGCTCCTCGGTCCCGCTGGACAAGCAGGCAAAACGTGCGCTTTCCGATGCCCGCGGCATGCTGGCGGAAATGTCGCGAGACATTCGCACGCTTTCCTATCTTTTGCATCCCCCGGTGCTCGATGAGTTGGGCCTGGCTTCAGCCATTCAGGAATATGCCACTGGATTCAGCGAGCGCAGCGGAATTGCATTGGAACTGGACGTCCAGTCGGGCTTTGGACGGCTACCTCAGGATGCCGAGACGGCGCTGTTTCGGATTGTGCAGGAGAGCCTCGCGAATATCCAGCGGCACTCCGGCAGCCGGAGCGCAACAATTCGGTTGCGCGCGGACGGTCGTTCCGTCGAACTGCAGGTGAGCGATCGAGGCCGGGGAATGGACCAGACGGCAGTGGAACGCGGCAGGGTCGCGGGAACCCGCCTGGGAGTGGGAATCCTCGGGATGCGTGAGCGCATGGCGCAACTTAAGGGAAAACTGGAAGTGGAATCCACACCGACAGGAACTACCGTGCGTGCTACCATCCCATTGATGATTGAGGTTTCGAATGTCTCTACGCATCCTCGTGGCGGATGACCATCACGTCGTACGGACCGGGCTCCGGACCCTCCTGGAGACCAAGCGCGGCTGGCAAGTTTGCGCGCAGGCCGTTAACGGCCGTGAGGCTGTAGAAAAGGCCGGCAAACTGAAGCCCGATGTGGCCGTGCTGGACATCGGAATGCCTTTGCTGAACGGGATTGAAGCCACTCGGCAGATCCGCAAGGTTTCACCGGAAACGGAAGTTCTCATATTAACGATGCACGATTCTGAACTCATGATCCAAGGGGTTTTGGAGGCGGGAGCGCGGGGTTACATCCTGAAGGATGATGCGGATCGCAATTTGCTCGCGGCCGTGGAAGCGCTCAGATTTCACAAGCCCTACTTGTCCTCGCGGGTCTCCGCGGCAGCGCCCAAAACAAGGCTGACATCTGGTGAAGGTTCCACATCTGCGCGGCGCCGTTTAACGCCCCGTGAGCGCGAAATCCTGCAGCTTCTGGCCGAAGGGAAAGGCAACAAGGAAATCGCCAAATTCCTGCAGATCAGCGTGAAAACAGCGGAGACACACCGCGCCAATATCATGCTCAAACTCGATTTTCACTCGATCACGGAGCTGGTCCGGTACGCGGTGCGAAATCACATTATTCAGATCTAGAACATTACTTCCTAGCCTACAGGTAATTCCCTAGGGATTCAGCCGAATTTCCATCCCATTTCCGGCAAGGCACAATACACGGCAGTTCAGTGCGTTCCCAATTCTGTAGGAGTGTGCAATGGGCCCCGGCAATCACCGCATTCGTATCTTGATCGCAGATGACTCACGGAAAGCGTTGCTCTCGGTCTGCAAATACCTCGATTTCGAGGGAAACTTCGACATCGTCGCGACTGCTTCCGACGGCCAGCAACTCTTGCGCAAAGCGCAGCTCTTCCGCCCGGACCTCGTGTTAACTGATTTGAGCATACCTCGAATCAATGGACTCCAGGCGGCCACCCTGCTTCGAAGGACCTTTCCTAAACTGCGCATCATAATCTTTACGGAATTGACCGGTCTTTCTCTTCGGGAAGAGTGCCTGCGAAGCGGCGCCGATGGCTTTGTCGAAAAAAGCCAAATGCCCGAAAAACTTATGGAGGAGGTCCGCAGACTTTTCCCGGACAATCCCGCGCAACATTGACCTTCAATGCGCTTCACTTATGGCGGCTGCCTCTCCGATCGCCACGGGTCCTGGCCGGGCGGATCCGAGCGATCCCGGGTGTCGGGCGCCTGACTTGCGCGCCAATACCTCCCTGGATGTTCGCAAAGAGGAGCAAAACGAAATCATGTTGTTAAATTGCTATCGAATTCTGTTGATTGAGGAGGACTCTTCGTTGGCCCAACGCATCTGTGATCTCGTCCCATCGGGCCAGGATCCTGATTTCCATGTGCTGCCGGTGAAGTCTTTGCAAACTGCAGCGCCCATGATTACGGGCGAAAAATTCGATCTGCTTCTGCTGGGATTGCCCGTTCATGACTCCTCAAAAACCGTCGGCATGATTGAGATTCGCGCTCTCTGCGGCTCACTGCCGATCGTCGTCTTGGTTCCCAAGAACCAGGAAGGGCTTGGGAAGCATTATGTAATGAAGGGAGCCGCCGATTACTTGTTGAAGGAGACTCTCGACAGCGAATCGTTGCGGATGGCTCTGCGCGGCGTAATTGAACGCAACCAGGCGGAAACCGCGGCTTCTCGCGACGAGCGGCATTTCCAGGACGCCACCCCACGGACGCCACCACGTCCGAGCAAACTACTCAAGGGCGTCCAAACTGGGACGGAAACGATATTGCTCGTGGAAGATGCCGAACCGCTGCGGACTCTCGCCAAAGAAATCCTGGAACACAGCGGCTATACAGTTCTTGAGGCCGCGAACGGGATTGAGGCCATTCAAGTCGCGCACAACTCTCACGGCCCGATCCATTTGCTCCTGACCGATGTAATCATGCCAGTCATGGGAGGCGAACAACTTGCCGCGCAGTTGACGCGCGTTCGCCCAGATATGAAGGTGCTGTACATGTCGGGATATCCGAATGATGGAATTGCCTGGGCGGGAATACTTGCGTCTGGTGTAATGCTCCTCGAAAAGCCCTTTTCTCGCGAGATCCTGATGCGAAGAGTCAGGCAGGTGCTCGACAACGAAAAAGAAAACGCTCCCGGCTAGGCCCTCTCGCTGCCGTTATGTTTTGCACGAATTCCTTGGGCTGTGCGCGATTTCTTTTCCAAAAGATGTTCCTCTCGTTTCGTTAAGACAATTTTACTCCACAAGCAGGATGCGCAGGTCTCGCAGATTGTTTCCCGTGGGGCCGGTTTCGATTGTGTCGCTCAACTTGCGGAAGAAGGTGTAAGAATCGCTGCGCCGGAAATAGTCGGCCGGGTCAAGCCCGCGGGATTGCGCGCGCGCCAAAGTTTCGCCGTCAGCGATGCCGCCCGCCGCGGGACTTGATCCATCGACGCCGTCTGTGCCCGCGCTCAGCACTGCAATCTTGCGGCCTGCGATCTTCTTCACGGCATCGAGCACGAACGCCAGATTTCTTCCGCCGACTCCATCGCCCGTCACCGGCGAGCTGACTTCGCCGTCCGCGATCACGGCCACGGATTTTCCGGGATTAGCCTCTTTGAGCGACGCGAGCTGGGCCAGCAGAAAATCCACGGCCTTTTCCACCGGCCAATTATCCGTAGTGTTGTCGCATACGGTGATGAACTCCGCGGACTCCGAAGCGCGGTGCGCAGCGTGAAACAAATCGTGGAGCCCCAGCAATATCTGGAATGCTGCGCGGCGCGGGTCAAATGCGGGGTCGCCCGCTTTCGGAGTTTCGGGGATGGTCTCGGGATGTTCGAACCGCATTCGAATGCTCGCCGGAAGTTTCAAAAGCAAATCGTAACGGCTTATTACCCCGCACGCGTCTGAAACCGTCGTCGGATCAGGAAGGGTCGGACCAGACGCCAGCGCCGACTCCTGCCCTTCGGGCACGTCGGTAACCCCGAGCGTAATCTTCATCGCAGCGCCCGCTGTAACGGCCAGCCGTCCGCCTTTTACCGCAGAGAGATGCTTACGCACGGTGTTGATTTCATCGATCGAGGCGCCGCAAGCGACCAGCACGCGATTCAGCGCCTGCATGTCTTCAAGCGTGAAGCGCGGATCGAGGGGAAGCTCGACGAGCGCCGAACCTCCTCCGGATAAGAGAAAGAAAACAAGCGTGCGCTGAGTCGTGGCGGCGAGCAAATCCAGAATCGCGCGTCCAGCTGCGAAACTGGCTTGATTTGGGACGGGATGCCCTGCGACGATCTCGCGGAAGCCTTCCGGCAAACCTGATGCAGCCGTCGGAGCAACCACAATACCTTCCGTCCGGAAATCCGGGGAGAGCAGTTCGTGAAGCCCGCGGGCCATCGCGACGGAAGCCTTGCCAATGGCCACGGTGCAAATCCGTTCGAACGCGGCAAGATCAAAAGGGGCGCCGTTCACGAAGATCCGGGAGCCTGCGCGGCCCAGCTTGCGGTGCATCGCCGAGGGAATATCGATCGCCGCCAGCGTCTCGTGAAACATTTGGAGCGCAGCTTGTTTGAGGTTGCCCATTCGCGGGGTCCGGTAGCGCAGGCTTCAGCCTGTGGCTTTTGACTTTAAGCCGCGCAAAAATCCACAGGCTGAAGCCTGCGCTACTCGAAACTACCCTTTCACAAACGCAGCCACGCCCGCGCGCGCCACTTCGGTGTCCTCGTCTTCGGTTCCAGCGCTCACGCCAATTCCGCCCACGCATTGGCCGCTCACTTCGAGCATGAGCCCGCCGCGGATCGGCGTTTGGTGCGCACGGCTGCCAATCGCAAGTCCTAGCGACAGAAGCACGCTCACTTCGTCGCCACTGCGAGCGGGACCTGTATTCTGGCGTCGAATGGCCGCGGCGTGAGCTTTGTTGATCGCGATGTCGATGGAGGCGGGCTTCGCGCCATCCATCCGCGCGAATGCCAGCAAGTAACCGCCATCGTCCACCACGGCGATATTCATGGGCACTCCGATGCGGGCGGCTTGGGCTTTGGCCGCGTCCAGTATGGCCTCCGCACCTTCGAGCGTAAGTTTCGGATGATTGAGCGATACGTGAGCCATTTCGTGTCCCCCTTGTTCAAATGATTGCAAGCTCTTGCACTGCGTCAGTTATGTCTCATCCCGCAATGGAATTCAATTTTGGCGCAGCGCCTCCGGGTTCAGGATCGTTGGCGGACGCTTGCCGGCGAAAAAGGCGATCGCGTTTTCGGATGCGATCAGCGCCATTCGCGTGCGAGTTTCGATGGAGGCCGATCCAAGGTGCGGCGCTAGGACCACGTTATCGCGCCGCAAACCGTCCGGGATGAGCGGTTCGCGCTCGAAGACATCGAGCGCCGCGCCGGCAATGACGCCTCGTTCCAGAGCATCGATCAGCGCCGCTTCCTGCACCACAGGACCGCGCGTGGTGTTGATCAGGAACGCCGTCCGTTTCATTTTCGCCAGTTCCGCGGGCCCGACCAATCCTCGCGTGGCGGCATTGAGCGGAACATGCAGGGACACAAAATCGGCCTGCTCAAAGACTGCGTCACGGGAAACGTATTCGGCGTTTAGTTCCTTTTCGATCTCGGCGGCGGCGCGCGTTGCGCTGTTGTAGATGATGCGCATCCGGAATCCCGAAGCGCGCCGTGCTACGGCGCGGCCGATGCGGCCGAGTCCGATAATCCCCAGGGTTTTGCCCCAGACGTCAGTCCCGCACAGTTGGTCGAGGTTCCATTTCGTCCACGCGCCCGACCGCGCCATGCGATCCCCCTCGACAAGGCGCCGCGCGACCGCCATCAGGAGGGTCCACGCAAAATCGGCGGTGGTCTCGTCCAGCACGCCGGGCGTGTTGGTCACGGCCACGTTTCGTTCGGTGCATGCGGGAACGTCAATATTGTCGAAGCCGACAGCCACATTGGCAACGATCCGCAGATTTGGCCCCGCTGCATCGAGCAGTTCGCGATCGACTTTTTCGGTCAGCAGGCAGATGAGCGCGTCCTTCCCTGAAACGCGCTGCAAAACTTCCGCGCGCGGAGGGCGCTCCTCTCCCGTCCAGTACTCGACATCAAAATGCTCCGCAAGTTTCTTTCGCGGCTCCGCAAACAAGACATGCGTGGAAAATAATTTCGGCTTGCTCACCCGTGCCCCCGGCGCTTGAAAAACAACTGGGGAGAGTAACACACCTGAACCCGGGAATAGTGGCGCGGGCTTCAGCCTGCGGCGTTTAGTCGCTGCAAGTACGAAATCCCACAGGCTTAACTCTGCGCCAATAACCCCTGCGCTATTGTGGAAGCTTGATGACTCGCTTGGGAGTTCTCCAGCTGCGAGGCCCGTAATGCAGCGTTACTGTTGCTCCGCTCATGATCGGTGAGGCTTCCAGAACGGGGGCGATCGCCTTAAAGATGGCCTCGGCATCCGGTCCATAGACGAAGTATCGCCCTTCGCTGCCATCGGCGGGGAGTGCGTGCCCGTCGTATTCGCCGACCTTGGCCTCGGTAATGGCCAGTTGAATTTTGTCCCCCAGCGAATACACGTATTGAAAATTCGTGGAACCGTACACGAAATGCACTTCGACTTCCTGCTCCGAGGGACCGCCCTTCACCGCATTTTTTGTGCCAAACAGTTTAGACAGCAGGCCCATCGACCGTCATCTCCACTTGTATCGTGTCGCCATAAAATTCGCCTGAAAGAGATGCATCACGCTTACGGATTATCGGGCAGCTGGGCTGCCGCCCCTTGCCCCACCAGTGGACCCAATCTTAACCCGATCAATACCGTTTTCGCGACTTTTCTGGCCTGAATAGATTTGCACCTCCGTGGTCAGCCGGGGCGGACGGCTATGATCCTGATCAAACTGCGTCACAACCTCACGTACCGCGCGTTGACTCTGCCCGAAGGCCCAGACTATAGTGGCCGAAGGGCAAGGAAATCAATTTGATGCGACCGCAACTGATCCGCGAACTCGAGGCCCTCCTGGGGCCCAAGGCGGTCCTGTCCGCTCCCGAAGATTTGATGTTGTACGAATATGACGGGTCGGTGGAGTTGGGATCTCCACGCTGCGTCGTTTTTCCGTCTTCCACGAAAGATGTCGCCGGAATCGTGGGGCTCGCAAATCGCTATGAAACTCCGATCGTGGGGCGCGGCGCGGGCACGGGGCTTTCGGGCGGTGCGATCGCACGGAGTGGCGGCATTGTAATAGCGTTCTCGCGGATGAATCGCATCCTCGAAGTCGATGCGGCAAATCTTCGCGCAGTTGTTCAGCCCGGAGTCGTGAATCTCGACCTGTCCCGCGCGGTCGAACATCTGGGCCTGTATTTCGCTCCCGACCCTTCCAGCCAAAAATCGTGCACCATCGGAGGGAACGTCTCCGAAAATTCCGGCGGCCCGCATACGCTGGCGTACGGAGTGACGGCCAATCACGTCACCGGCCTCGAACTGGTTTTGCCCGACGGCGAAATTGTGCGCATCGGCGGCAAAAGCGTCGAGACTTCGGGCTACGATCTGTGCGGCCTGCTGGTCGGCTCCGAAGGAACCTTGGCGCTGGTCACGGAAATCACGGTGCGACTGATGCGCAAGCCGGAAGCGGTGAAAACGTTGCTGGCCGTGTACGACACGCTCGACGACACCACGGAATCCGTCGTCGAGATCACTGTGCGGGCCATCACTCCCGCGGCGTGCGAGATGCTCGACGGATTCACTCTTCGCGCCGTGGAGGACTACGTCCACGCGGGATTTCCCAAGGACTGCGCGGCGGTGCTGCTGATCGAAGTCGAAGGCCTCACGGAAGCCGTGGAATCGCAGGCTGCCGAGATCACCGAAGTTTGCCGCCAGCATCGCGCGCGGGAGGTGCGAGCCGCGCGCAACGATCAGGAACGCAACCTTTTGTGGCGTGGCAGAAAAGAAGCGTTCGGCGCCATGGGGCGCATCTCGCCGATGTACTACGTGCAGGACGGCGTCATCCCGCGCACGCGCCTTCCGGAAACGCTGCGGCGCATCGAGGAAATCAGCCGCAAATACGATTTGCAGATCGGCAATATTTTTCACGCCGGCGACGGCAATCTGCACCCGTTGATCCTGTTCGACGAGCGCGACCGCGAACAATTCGCGCGCGTGGTCGCGGCGGGCGGCGAAATCATGCGCCATTGCGTGGAGGTGGGCGGCGCTCTCACCGGCGAGCATGGAATCGGCATGGAAAAGAACGAGCTCATGCCGCTTATTTTCACTCCAGACGATCTGGCCCTGATGGAGCGCGTCCGCGCTGCGTTCAATCCCGCCGGGCGGCTGAATCCCGGCAAAGTCCTGCCCATGGGCAAGGCTTGCGGAGAAATCCGCGTTCCACCGATGCCGGCCTCGGCGACGATTCCCACATGAGCTGGCCCGCACAAGTTTCCTTCACACGCCTGGAAGAGATTACCGGCGGCGCGCACGTCGTCACGGATGCCGCGGAAATCGCCGCGCGCGAAGTGTGCGGTGTTCGCCCCGCCGTCATTGTCCGGCCGGCGGACGCCGTTCAAATTGCGGAAATCCTTCGCTTCGCTGCCGTTGAAAAATTAGCAGTGATTCCCACGGGTGGCTGCACGAAGCTGAGCATCGGTTTGCCGCCCGCCCGCTATGATATTGCGCTCGATGTTTCCCGGATGAACCGGGTGCTCGCCTACGATCCCCACGACTTGACCCTGGGCGTTGAGCCGGGCGTGCGAATCGAGGATTTGTTGCGCACATTGGAGGAGAAGAAACAATTTCTACCGCTGGCGGTTCCGTTTTTGGATCGCGCGACGATTGGCGGCATTGTGGCCGCGAATTCGAGTTCGCCGCTGCGCCACGCCTACGGCGCGGTCCGCGATTTCTGCCTGGGTATGGAATTTGTAACGGGCGAAGGGGCGCAGGCGAAAAGCGGCGGGCGCGTCGTCAAGAACGTAACCGGCTACGATTTGCACAAATTGTTGATTGGATCGCTGGGCACCCTTGCCGTCATCACGCGGGTGAATTTCCGCACGTTTCCGATGCCGCAGGCGCAGGGAAGTTTCATCGCGTCTTTTCCCTCCGCGGAAGCCGCGTTTGATTTCTGCCGCGCGATTTCCCATTCCGTCCTCACCCCGCAGGTCGTGGAGGTTGCCAACCCGGGCACGGCAGCTCTGTTGTTTTCAGGAGAGATTTCCGCGCGAATTGAGCCGCGAACTTGGACCGTAATTGTTTCGGCGGCCGGCCAGCCCGCCGTCGTGGACCGGCATGAACGCGAACTCGGCCACCTGGCGGGCGCCACGGACGCGGAGGAGTTCTTTCCTCTTGAGGAAGCCGAAGCGGATTCGGCCCTGGCGCAAATTCGCGAGTTTCCAAGACTGATGATGGAAAGAGTCCCTGCCTCGGCGATTTTCAGGATCAGCGCCGTACGCGGAGCGATGGCCGCCTTACAAGGAAAACTTCGCGTTCTGGCGTCGCAACGCGAACTCGATTTTGTTTCTCTCGCGCGATCGTCCGGGATTCTTTACGCCGCGTTCCTGCCCCAAAGGGATTTTTCGGAAACGCCGCGGTCTTTGCGGGGAATCATCGCGGAAGTTTTTCAGGCCTGCGGCCAGTCCGAAATCCCGGCTTCGGCCATGTTGGAGTGGTGCCCAGCTGAAATGAAAACGTCTTCCGAGGCCGTCTGGGGTCCGCCGCGTACGGATTTTAAGTTGATGCGCGGCGTGAAACATTCCTTCGACCCGCAAAATGTTCTCGCGCCGGGACGTTTCGCCGGCGGGAGATGAATTTATGACCGACCAAGTCGCAAGCATGGAACAGAATCCCGCCACAAAACCGCGCAGCGGATTTTCCGGCGCGGACATTCCCGCCTATGACGACTACGCGCACTGCGTTCATTGCGGCCTGTGTTTGAATCATTGCCCCACCTACAAACTGTGGGGCCTCGAAGCCGATTCTCCGCGCGGGCGAATCCGCCAGATCGTGCTGGTGGACCAGGGACGCCTGCCGCTCGGCGATTCCTTTGTAAAGCACATCGATCAGTGCCTCGATTGCCGTGCGTGCGAGACGGCGTGTCCCTCGGGCGTCGAATACGGCAAGCTGGTGGAAGCGGCGCGCGCGCAAATCGAGCAGAATTACCGGCGGCCATTTTTCTCGCGGCTTTCCCGGGATTTCGTATTTCGCGGCCTGCTTCCTTATCCCAGGCGTATCGCCCTTCTGGCGCGCCTTCTGTTTGTCTACCAGCGCTCCGGCCTGCAATCTCTCGCGCGCGCGACCGGAATTCTGCGCCTGCTCGGCCTCGCGGATAGAGAAAAACTTCTGCCGCCGATTGATCGAAAATTTTTCTTTTCCAAACTCGGGCGCACTTATCCCGCCGTGGGCCACCGGCGCGCGCGCGTGGCTTTGTTTGCCGGATGCGTGGCGCAAGTAAGTTTTTCTGCGCTGCACGAAGCGACCATTCGCGTCCTCACCGCGAACGGCTGCGAGGTTGTCGTCCCCGCGGGGCAAACCTGCTGCGGCGCGCTGGCAGCGCATGCCGGCGTTCGCGATGTGGCGCGTTCCCTCGCGCGGACGAACCTCGATGTTTTCCTCGGCGACGAGTTTGACGCCGTGATCACCAATGCCGCGGGATGCGGGTCAACCTTAAAAGAGTACGAGCACCTCTTTGCCTCCGGGACAACAGAACACGGCAAGGCGCACGCATTTCGCCGGAAGATGCGGGACGTCACCGAGTTCCTCGCCGATCTGGGACTCTCGGCGCGCCTCGCGTCTCTGCCGATGCGCGTCACCTATCAGGATTCCTGCCATCTTCTCCACGGACAGAAAATTCGCGAAGCCCCGCGCAAACTGCTGCGCGCCATCCCCGGATTGGAGCTGGTTGAAATGGCCATGGCGGATTACTGCTGCGGGTCTGCAGGCTCTTACAACGTCACGGAAACGGAAACTTCGCTCGCGCTTTTAGCGGAAAAGATGAAGCACGCCCGCGCCACTAACTCGCCGGTGATCGTCACCGCGAACCCCGGCTGCCTATTGCAGATGCGCGCCGGGGCGGAAATTCATAAGACGGGGCAAGAAGTGGTGCACGTCATGGAATTGCTCGATCGCGCGCTTTTGTAGGACGGGCTTCAGCCTGTCTGCCTTACTGCACTTCTGAGTACCAAAACCAGACAGGCTGAAGCCTGTCCTACTTCTCTCCAATTAAATACCTGCAGCCGCGCGGACCCATCTTCGCGGAGTGGACAGCGCCAGCTGGAACATCGCATCGCTCTCCGGCGCTAAATATCCGCGTCTCGCCCCCCTGCGTCAGTGTCATTTCGCCGTCCAGGATGATGTGCGCCGTCTCAACGCCGTGCGTGTGGTCGGGATAAAACGCATTCGGCCCATCCTGCCAGACATAGGTGTGGAGAAATCCTTCTCCGTGCAGTTGGCGTTCCAACGATTTTTGATCGGCCTTCATTTTCCGCACACTTGCAACAAGGCGCTACGCTTGCTTCTCCTTCGGACGAAATATCCCGGCGGCGATTCGCGCGACCAGACGGCGCGGGACAAGCCGCACGGTTTCCGCGCCCAGCCAATTCGTGAATCCGGAAATTACCGAACTTTTACCAGCGGCCAGAGCCGCGAGCCCCACCCGCGCGACCTTCTCGGGTGTTTCCGGCGAGCGCCGCGTGTGGTTGCGCTGCCCCGCAACCTGAAAAAACTCCGTCGCCGTGGAACCAGGGCAAAGCGCGCAAACGCGGACACCATACTGCCGCACCTCTTCCGCCAGGCCCTCGGCAAAGAGCAGATCAAACGTCTTCGTCGCGGCGTATGTCGAGATGTAGGGCACCGCCTGAAATGCCGCCGTGGAGGCCACGATCAGGATGTCCCCCTGGCCGCGCGCAATCATGCCGGGCAAGAACAGCCGCGTCGTGTGCACCACCGCCGTAACGTTGACCTGCGTCATTTCGATGAGCCGGTCGAGGGCTACTTTGTGAAATTCGCCATAGGCGCCAAAACCGGCGTTGTTCACCAGCAAGTCAACCGCGATGTTCTTTTCTTCGGTGAACGAAAAAATCTGCTGCGGGCCGAGCGGCTGCGCCAGGTCCGCGACGCAGACGAGCGTGCGGATGTTGTGCTTCGCGCTCAATTCCGCCGCAAGGCCGACGAGACGGTCGCGCCGCCGCGCCGTCAGCACCAAATTCGTGCCGCCCGCGGCCAGTTCCCGCGCCAGAGCCGTGCCGATCCCGGCGCTCGCGCCTGTGATCAACGCCCACTTGCCTTGCCAGTGATTCATGCCGCCCTCCAAAGGGATTCTACAGGACGCCCGCGGATTTGAGGAGAACGCGATCCACAAGCGAAACACTAATGGAGGGATCGAAAGATTCGCCCTGGCAAAACACACGCCGTAAAAGGCGACGAGGCCCGGCGTCCTTCTTAACCGGTGCCTCGTGCGCGTTCCGGACATCTTCGATGAATATTTTAAACCGCAGCCTGATTTCTAAAACACATTCGGTTCAACTTATTGCTGTTGCGGCGGCTCGGCGGAAGCAGTTTTCTGCGACCGCGGGTCCGGCACATCGGTGCGGGGAGCAACCGATATTACGGAATACTCGTGCTCTTTGTCATTCGCCTCCGGAACACGGAGTATGAGCTTGTCTTTGTCGATCCGGAATTCCGCCGTTTCCCCTATCGGAAGCAGGACCGGGTGTTTACCATCCTTGGGCCTGATCCGGTAGATGACATGGTCGGCCCGCAAAACGTATTCCTGGCAGAGCAACTCTTCCGTGCTCTTGTGCTCCCCATCGGTTCCCAGGATTTCACCGGCAAGGGTTTTGCTGCCCTTCTCCGTGGACCCACAATGCGAGGATTCCATCTGCAGCAACACACCCTTTTCGTATGATTTTTCCTTCGCTTGCGCGGAAATTACGAACAATAAAAGTCCAGCAAATATGAGGGCTTTCTTCATCGATAGGTATCCCTTCTTTGGATCAAGTCTGAACCGGCAGTAAGGCCGGTTGAATTCGCTTGCTGCAAACCATCTGACTTATGCAACGGCATGACCATCAATTAAAGACCTCTTTTTCAATAGGATAGGAACGATCGCCGGCTCGACCCGCGCATCCCCGGAACAAAAAGCACACATTTCAGGACGATAGCTGGATCAGGGATTTTACCGATGGCGTTTAAGTGACGAAGCGGCGCAATGCGCCCGGCATTGATTGACAATGCAAAATTATCTCCTCATAATCGATATGAAATTCCCCCCTTCCTGAAGTGATCCTCTCCGTCTAAAAGTGCGAATTGCCGGAATCTTTTCGGCCGCAGGCATTGAGGTCGTTTATGGCGCAAACCGTTCCTGCAGTCAGTGACGCTGTATTCCGGGCGCTCACCGAATCATCTCCGGATGGGATCATCCTCGTCGATCAAGAGGGAAAGATCGTCCTGGTCAATTTGCAGACGGAGAAACTCTTTGGCTATAGGCGCGAAGAATTGCTGGGCCACGCGGTCGAAATTCTTGTGCCAGAGCGTTTGCGGGGAAGGCACCGCGGCCACCGCGCCGGCTTCATGGGACACCCGCAAGTGCGGCCGATGGGGGCGGGTCTCGAACTGTTCGGCCTGCGCAAGGATAAAACGGAGTTCCCCATCGAGATCAGCCTCAGTCCCATTCAAGCGAGAGATGGCATGCTCGTTTGCACCGCAATCCGCGACATTACGGATCGCAAGCGCATCGAAGAGCGTTTGCGGCGCCTGCTCGATTCCGCGCCGGACGCCATGGTGATAGCCGGAAACGACGGGCGGATCGTACTGGTCAATACTCAAACGGAGAAACTATTCGGGTACAAGCGCGAAGAACTCCTGGGCCAGCCCGTCGAGGTGCTTGTGCCGGAACGATTCTGGAATCATCATCGGACTCACCGTAGTAACTATATGGTTAATCCACAATCCCGGGCCATGGGAGCAGGCAGCGAGCTTTACGGCCTGAAGAAAGACGGCACTGAATTTCCGGTAGAAATCAGCCTGAGCCCCCAGCAGACGGATGAGGGCGTTCTGGTTTCCAGCACCATTCGCGACATCACCGAACGCAAGCGCGTGGATGATGCATTGCGCCAGTCCGAAGCCAATTTCAGGGCCATGATCGAAGGCACCTACGGCGTCTATCGAGCCACGCCGGAAGGCCAACTGCTGGTGGTCAATGAAGCGCTCGTGAAAATGCTGGGATACGATTCCGCCGAGGAATTGCTGGCTCGGAACTTGGCAACCGACATTTTCGAAAAGGGCGAGTACACGCCTCTCCTGTTCGACCAGCCCGGGACACGGAAGCAGTTCGCCAAATTAGAAGCGCATTGGAAACAAAAGGACGGCAAGATCATTCCTGTGGAGATCAGCGGGCGCGCTGTGCGGGATGAAGCCGGGAACGTGCTCTATTTCGAAGTGATCGCCGAAAATGTCTCCCATGTCCGCGGCGTCGAGCAGAGACTTCGCCACGTGCAAAAGATGGAGGCCATCGGGCGCCTGGCCGGAGGCATCGCCCATGATTTCAACAATGTTTTGGGCGTCATCGTGGCCTATTCGGAAATGCTGGTGGAGAAGCTGAGTGACAACGCGGAGCTTTCCCCCCTCGTGACTTCCATCACCAAGGCCGTCGAACGCGGAGGCACGCTGACGCGCCAGCTCCTGGCGTTCAGCCGCCAGCAAGTCCTCGAGCCACAAGTCATTTCCTTTTCCGATCACCTGGAGGGCATAAAGGAAATGTTGGCGCGCGTCATCGGGGAAGACATTCGGCTTGAGATTCTTCCGGGAAACGCCAAGCTGCGAGTAAAGGTTGATCCCACGCAGCTCGAACAGGTCATCATGAACCTCGTGGTGAACGCACGCGACGCCATGCCGGACGGCGGAAGGCTCACCATTGAAAACAGCGAGATCGATATCGACGATGAGTATTGCAGCCGGAACCCGGAAGCGCGCCCTGGCCGGCATGCCATGATGGCCGTGACCGATTCCGGCTGCGGAATGACCCCCGAAGTCCTGTCCCGCATTTTCGAGCCGTTTTTTACGACCAAGGAACAAGGAAAAGGCACGGGCCTGGGACTCGCGACGATCTATGGCATCGTGAAGCAAAGCGGGGGGCACATTACGGCGTACAGCGAAGTGGGGCGAGGCACCACCTTCAAGGTCTATTTGCCCGCCACCCAGGAAGAAATCGACAAGCCTGAGGTTCCCTCTCAGGAAAGAGTCGCGCCGCGCGGGGAGGAAACGATTCTGGTCGTTGAGGATGAAGAGTCGCTGCGCAGCGTGACACGGGAATTCCTTTCGAACAAGGGCTACCAGGTCATCGTGGCCGAAGATTTCCAGAAAGCCCTGGAAGCCTCCGAAAACAATCCGCAGCACATCGATCTGCTCATGACCGACGTTGTCTTGCCAGGATCTAGCGGACCCAAGCTGGCCGACCGACTGGCCACGGCACGCCCGGAAATGAAGGTGCTATTCGTTTCCGGATACACGGCGGATGCTCTGGTCCACGGAGATTTGCACCGAACGGACTTCGCCTTCCTCTCCAAACCCTTCTCGCTGAACACCCTCGCTCGAAAAATCAGGACCATCCTGGACGCAAAGAGTTTGTAATCCGTGCAGCTAACATTGAGGTGGCGCCTCAAATCCGCCGACAAACAATCGCCGCCACCAGACTATTAGCTTATGAATTGCTTATGAACGCATTTCGAGAATCACGCATCGATCACCAATTTTCTCCTGCCCCGATGTTTGTGCTAGTCTGATTGAGCTTCCTTCCGCGGAGAGGTGTCCGAGCGGTTTAAGGAGCACGCTTGGAAAGCGTGTGTCGGGGAAACTCGACCGTGGGTTCGAATCCCACCCTCTCCGCCATACCATAAACAGGCCCATCTAATAGTACTATTCACATCTGTGCTACAGTATGCTACATTTTTTGTGGCAATTGTAGCGCCTTGCATAGCCTTGC
>DATHPN010000106.1:0-35877 GCA_035483715.1 Candidatus Acidiferrum sp. | reverse complement strand
TGATTTGGCCTGCTTCATCCAGGACGCAGTAGAACGACCAGCGATCTCCCAGATCCAGGCCGATGGTCAGCTTTCGCCCCTTGAAAAGTTCGTTCTTTAATGTCTGCACAGTGCTAGTCTTTTTCATAGCCGGTCTCCTTTACTTTGTGCCTTGAGCACGTCGAACATGGGGAGCGTATCCCATCCCGCTGGAGACCGGCCTTCTCATCCCATCTGTGAAGTCGCGTTATCGGAAACGGGCCTACCACGCGGCGTTTCCGGGCTTCGCTTGGAATGAGAAAGCATGGTACCTTTCCGCAAGCCGGAAAAACAGCCAGAGGAGATCCCTGTGAAAAGCGATCGTCAGGTTAGAACACCAGCGCGCCTGTACATTCTGCTCGGGGCGTTGACAATCCTGCTGCTTGCCGCCGCAGGCGCGGCCATGGCTGACTCGTTGCTTCTCAAAGAGCAAGGCAGCTTCTTCATCGGTGGCCGCACGATTTACACGGACGCGCTTACCGGATCCACCACCGGATTCCTGGGCACCGGCATTAACACCGGGAACATCACGGTCGACCAGATGTATGTGCAGTATCAGATTCCCGAGGGCGCCGATTCGCACATCCCCGTGGTCATGGTGCACGGCTGCTGCCTCAGCTCCAAGAGCTATGAGACCACTCCCGACGGGCGCATGGGCTGGAACGAATATTTCCTGAGGAAGCACCGCGCCGTTTATCTTCCCGACCAGGTTTCGCGCGCGCGTTCCGGATTCGATGCCACCATCCTCAACGAAATTAAATTGGGAAAGCGCCCGGGCAGTGACATGCCCGAGATTCGGACCGCGACGCACGAGATTGCCTGGCTGCTCTTCCGGTTCGGACCCACCATGGGAAAGGCGTTCTCGGATGAACAATTTCCGGTGGAAGCGTTTGAGGAATTTGGAAAGCAAGTGATCCCGGACCTCAACGGCGGGCTTCCCGCGGTTAATCCTACGTGGACAAATCTGTCAGGCCTGGCAATCAAACTGAAAGGGGCGATCTTGATGGGCCATTCCGAATCGGGTTTCTTCCCCGAGCAGGCCGCGCTCATCAATCCCACGGACATCAAAGCGACGATCACCATTGAAACCGTGTGCCCCGCGCTGAATCCCGAGCAGATTTCCCACCTGGCCAAGATTCCGACGCTGGTCGTCTTCGGCGACCACCTCGCGGATGTTCCTTCCATGCCGACCATGTGGAAGGAACGGTTCGAGTCCTGCGCAAAATACGTGCAGCAGGTGAATGCCGCGGGCGGCGACGCGACCCTGATGCACTTGCCGAAGTTCGGACAATTTGGAAACAGCCACATGCTCATGCAGGACAAGAACAGCAACCAGGTCGCCGATCTTATTTTGAAGTGGATTGACGAGCACGTGGAAAACAAACACAAGTAGGTCAGCGAACATAGCTGATGCGAGTTGAGTATGGTTACTTGGAAAGTGGATTGGCCATCGACTTCTTATATTCTTCCGCTTCGCTCGGCGCGCAGATCATCTCCATAATTTCCGTATTGGCCGGCATCAGCTTGAGGCGCAACTTGTCGCGAGCCAGCCACGGCTCGGTGTAAATTTTCGGATCGTCAATCTTCACGGTCAGTTCTACGGTGTCGCGATCTACCCGGTGATATCTTTCCTCCACGCGCATTTCGCCGCTATGCGGATCCCCGGCATTATCGAGCCAGGTCCGCTCGTCCGTCGCGACAGTCTCCACGACAAAAGTGTAATCATCCGCCCACTTCCCCACCGAATATCCGTACCAGCGTGGATCGGGATCCTTCGGAAGTTCTCGACCGTCCGTCCAGATGGCGCGCCACACCTGCTGGTACTGATAAACCATGAGCACTTTGTTCGCAGTCTGTACGACCTGAAAGGGCCGTAGTTCAAAGAGCAGATCGCGCGGGAAGCCTGCGGGATCGCAGCCGTCGAGTGGATCGTTGGCCAGGCCGATGGGAACTCGTCTGGGGCCGTCTCCGGGTTTATATAAGTTGTTGGCAATGTTCTCTCCGAAAGCCGTGAAAGGGGCGTGCGATTTCACGCCTCTCGGGGATATTCCATCCATCGTATCTTCCGGACCCCAAATTCCTGAGAGGTCCCGGCGTGGGGCTGGGGTTGCCGTGTGAGTCTTCGTCGCCTCGGGTTGTTGCGGCGAAGCGGTCTGTGCGCGCACGCCGGAGCAAAGCGCCAGCAGCGCGAAGAATCCCATGACTGGTTTCACAAACTGCTTCAACATGTTGAAATCCTCAACGCCGCGTGGCCAAGGCCGCTTGTAGTTTCAGGTGCGCGGTTCCGCGTAAGTCGTCGTTGCATCTTGACTGCACCTTCCGCGTCAGCGCACCGTGGGGTTCCATCCAATCAAAGTTTGGCCGTTGGGCAGGACAACCTTCAAGAGTTGCCCGACCGGAGCGCCGTTCCTGGCTGGCCGCACCGTAACCGTGACTTGGTCACCCACAGTAATCGAATGCTTGGTCCAGCCGCGCCGGGTCATGTCCACGGGATTGCTCACTTCCACGGCCCAATGTTCGACCTCGCCTTTTTCATTGGTGCTGTCGTACTTCAGGAAGCAATGGGGATTGGCCCACAGCCAATCCGTCACCGTAGCCTTCATGACCAATTGTTTTTCCATGTCGTAGCCCGCCGCTCCGTGATGCGCCGGCAGCGGAACGGAAATGGCCAGGAGGCTCACCATCACCAGGAAAACTCCGAGCAATTTATTTCTCACAAAAAACCTCCGATCTCAGCCGCGCAGTGCACTTTACTCCACAACTGATTGTGTCCGAAGACTACTCCTATCGGGTTGCGGCCGTCTGCTTTGCCAATTCCGCGCGGAACGTCTGCTCGCGCTCGGCAATATAACTCTTGTACCCCTCGGGATCGACGAACGGATTCGGGCCGCCTGCTTTCATTCGGGCATACTTCGCCTCCATCCCGTAGTAATCTCCATGCGCGCCGAGAAACACATCGCACGGCAAGGATTTCAGGACGCGGAACATGCGTTCGTAATCGGAGGCGATCTGGGGATACAGGGCGTTGTTCACCAGCTTGTACCCGGGATTCACGTTGGGACTGCCTACGATGACCACGTTGTAAGTTTTTCCTGCGTCCGCCACCTTCATCGTCCAGGTGGTAGTGCCCTTCGTGTGTCCCGGCGTGAGATGCGCCGTGAGCACCGTGTCTCCCAGCTTCACCTCGTCGCCATCGTGCAGGATGCGATCGACTTTGGCGGGCTGGTATTGGGCAGCCCCGGAATCGCTGAATTGGGATCCGCGCCCAAAATTGATCTTTCCGCCGTCCTCGATCGCGGGCACGTCAGCATCCATCACCATGTATTTGGCGCCAGTCAACTCCTTGACGGCTGCGCTGCCCGCGCAGTGATCCCAATGCGCGTGGCTGATCAAGAGAATCTTGGTGTCGCTGAAGCGAAACCCCAATTTTTCCACGCTCGCCCGAATCATCGGCACGGATTTTTCCAGATTGCTGTTGATCAGAATATTTCCCTGCGGCGTGGTGATCAGATAAACGGCGAGCCCCTGGCTGCCGACGTAATAAATATTTCCGATGATCCGGTAGGGCGGAAACGGATTGGTCCAGTCGGGCGGCTCTTGCGCCATCGCGCCGCCGGCAAATACAAGCAAGGACATGAAAATCAAGAGGCGAAAAATCTTTGCCATGACTTAACTCCTTCCCTCTCGTTCCACTCCGCGACGCGGATAGTCTACTCCAGAACCGATTCCCTTGGGCGATCCAGCACATGGCTGACTGTTCTGTTACCGCCCCTCCGCGCGATGATGGTTTCCGCCGCTGCGATCCAGTAGCATCAAACAATGGCCCGCGCGGCAAAACTCAACGGCAAGCCGTCACAGGATACGAATCGGGGAGTAATCACATTCCTGATCCTGTACTTTCTCGCCTTTCTGCCATACAGCAACATTTTTTTCAATTGGTTCGTCTACGACGATGTTTTTCAGGTGGTCGCAAATCCCTATGTCCATTCCTTCCGGTATCTCCGGCAAATTTTCACAACCAGCGTCTGGTCCTTCCTGGGCGCGCAAGGCATTTCCAATTACTACCGCCCGATGATGACGTTTGATTTCCTGCTGGCCTACCAGATCGCGGGGCCGGTTCCCTTTAGTTTCCATATGGTGAGTATCCTGCTTTACGGAATCGCGGTCTGGCTGGTGTTCCTGCTCTTGAGGCGCTTCAGCGGAGAGCGCGTGGCGCTCGTCGCGGCCGGGTTGTTTGCCTTGCACCCGATCCATACGGAAACCGTCGCGTGGATCGACTCGCTGAGCGACCTCAACCTGGCCGTGTATTATCTGGCTACGTTCTTGTTTTACCTGAAGCTGCCGGAGACGAAAGAAAAAACCTGGCCGCGCGCGATGATGTGCGTCACTTTCGCACTGGCCTTGCTATCGAAAGAGACGGCCATGACTCTTCCCGTCCTGGCGATGCTCTTTGAACATTTCTACCGAGACGACCGCTTTACGATCACGCTCAAGGAAAAATTGTCGCGCTACAGCGCGCTCTGGATCGTTGCCGCACTCTATCTCACCGTTCGAGCCTTTATCATGGGAGGAATCGCCGCCGTTGTCATGCGCCCAAACCTCTCCTGGCATGACACTGTCCTTTCGGCCATCGCGCTCATCGGCAGTTACCTCGGGAAGTTAGTCTGGCCCGCGCGCCTGTCGGTCTTTTATGCGTTTCACCCAAGCCGGCATTTCACGGACGCGAACGTTCTCCTCGGACTCGCGGGAATCGCCCTCTGCGCAATCATCTTTGCAGCGTTATGGAAGCGGGCGCATATCGTTTCCTTCGCATTGGTGTGGATTTTCCTGCCGCTCGGCCCGGTCATGAATGCGCGCTGGATGCCGGCAGGAGTATTTGGAGAGCGTTATTTGTTTCTGCCTTCCGTTGGATTCTGCTGGTTAATTGCCTGGAGCGCTGTACAGATCTGGAACGGGAGCGTCCCCGCAGTTCCAAGGCTCGCGGCGCGCGCCGTGCCGGTGTTGCTCTGCATTGTCGCCCTTATGTACGGCGTGAGAGCGGTTTCGCGCAATCGGGATTGGGGCGACGAGGCATTGCTGTATCGCGGGGTCACGGAAACACAGGACGATTCCAGCGTAATCCGCACCAACCTCGGATCGATGGCGATCGACCGGGGGAACTGGGAATTGGCCGAGCGGGAATGGCAGGATGCTCTCTCGATCGACCCCACAAACGCTTACGCGCTTGACGACATGGCTCTTCTTCGGCAGAGGCAGGAACGATATCCCGAATCGGTCGATTACTCCCGGCGGGCGCTGCGATCTTTTCCGGCGTACACGACGGCCCACATCAACCTGGCAGAAACGCTGGCCGCGATGAAGCGCAGCCCCGAGGCCGACTGGCAATTCCGCGTGGCCACAACGCTCTCACCACTCTCGACCCGAGCCCACAACAGTTACGGAAAGTTTCTGCTGGCTCAAGGCCGTTCGGATGATGCGCGCGCCGAATACGAACGCTCCGTAGCCGCCGATTTCAATGCGGAAGCATCCGACCAGTTGGGCGACATTTACTTCGCCTGGCAAGATTTTCCCCGCGCCGAAAAGGCGTATCGTAAAGCGCTCGCCGCTAACCAGTTTGACACCCATGCGCACTTCGGACTCGGCCGGGTGTTGGAATTTACAAGGCGTCCAGCCGACGCGCTGCGCGAATATGAAAGCGGACTCGTCATGGACCCGACCGACGCCGTTGCAAAAGCCGCGGCGATCCGCTTGCGGGCCGGCGCCTCTGCGCAAGCAGACTCGCATTGATTAGCTCCACGCCCTGTTAGTTGGCCGAATGTTACTGGCCGGAAGCCCCGGCAGGGCGGCGCACGGGATTCGCCCAACCAGAACCGGATCTTTTTCCAGGTCGAAGAATCCTCGTCGGCCGCGCCCCATATGGAATAAACTGAATAGAGCGCGTCAAGAAAATGTGACGCGCAAATTAGAAACGGGAGGAATGGAGAAAACTTTCGCCGGCGCCGCTTCCATGGATCGTGAAACTCAATCCGCGACTGAACTACAGGCTCTCCGCGTGCTTTGCGATGAATCGGTTTCTCGCGAGCAGCGACTGAGTCTTATGCAATCCCTCAGCCAGAATGTATTCATTGACCCGGAGCATCAGGTCGTCTACGAATCGCTCCGCGCCCTGCTTTCGCGAGGCCCCGTTTCCGTGGGTCAACTTCGCGTCCACCTGAATAATCGCGGTTTCCCCGACACCGAAGTTGAAAAATATTTCCAGCCCGCGACCTCCCGCGGCCCGGAGCGCCGGCCACCGGACGAAGTAAAGCCGTGACGGAAAAATCGGCATCCGAGGGCGGCAGGATCAAGCCGCTGGCGATCTTTTCCCTGAGCCTCGCAGCCATCGCCGTGGCGCTTTTCCTATACGGCGGCAAGCTTCGCCGGTTCGTCCGCGAATCGCTCATGCAGCGCGTGACTTCCGCGCACTACGAAATCCTGTGCCCGACCGGCGCTTTCACGCAAAGCGCCATGTCGGAATTCGAAGCGCGGAGGGAGCCCCTGTTTGCGGCACTGGACAAAAAACTAGGCGGCGCCGATTCCAACAAAACCATCCGCATCGTCTTCGATCCCCAATTTCCCATGATGCCGGCGGACGAGAGTGGTCAGCAGCCCTACATGGTCATCGGAACAACTGTGCGCACCAGGCTGAACGGACAGATTCCTGAGATTCCCGCCGCAGCCGATGCGGAAGCCCTCCTCCGTGCCGCCTGGGGCGAGCCCGGAAATGGACAACTCGCCCGCTGGGCCGCGTTCTGGCTCGTTGGCGAATGGCGCGGCGCGGAAATCGGCATGGCCGCGGCGCAAGTAGAGCAACGGCTCGGTCACCAGAAGCTCGCGAGCTTGCTATCGGATCCGGGCGACGAAATTTCTTCCCCCGATGACCGGGCTCTGCTCGGCGCGGCCTGGATCAGCGAAATCGCAGAATTCGGCGGCATGGACGCTGTGAAGAAACTCTACGCGGCAAAAATGTCTCGCCCGAACCTCGCCGCAGTGACAAAGGCCCTGGGCACGACTCCGCTGGAGCTCGATCGCAAGTGGCAATTATGGATGTACGCCTATCTCGCCGGAATGCCTTCGCTGCCACCTGATTCCAGCATGCCCATGAATATGCAGACAGGGGGAAGTCATTAGGGCGGCTAAAGAGTTGTCACGGGTCGCTACTGATTGGTGGTTTGTGAACCGCAAATCGTGATTCGTGCCTTGGGATAAGCCGTCAGCGTCCGCTGAAGGCGACTCGCGTTTTATGAATTTAATTTGAGATCTCAAATTTGAGATCTCAAATGCGGAATTTCAAATCTCAAATTTGAGATTTGAAATTCCGCATTTGAGGATGCTCGACTAACGTTGATTGCTTCGCGCCCCGGCCAGGTCCGCCCATCCCCATAATCCTAGAGATTCAACGCGCCATACTTCTTTGCTGCTTCATTAGTGGTGCGCGGGGCCGTGGGCCTGGACGAAATGGGCGCATTCGTCCACCGGCCCGGGATCTTGTGCCCGCACGACGGGCACGCGCCGTCGCGCAGCGAATTCTCGAGAACATCGTGCCAGGAGCGGCGAATCACAAGTTTGCCGCAGCCAGGACAAAAAGTGTGGGCGGCATCGCTGTGAATGTTCCCTTCGTAGACGTAGTGCAGCCCGGCGGCAACGGCAATTTTGCGGGCGGCGTGCAGTGTTTCGGGAGGCGTTCTGGGCTTGTCCTGCAGCTTGAAATCCGGATGGAACGCCGTGAAATGCAGCGGGACGTCCGGGCCAAGATGCTCCAGAATCCAATCGGAGAGCAGCTTGATTTCCTCGGCGTCGTCGTTGAGCGTTGGAATCAATAGATTGGTGACCTCAAACCAAACGTTGGTCTCCTCTTTGAGCCAGATGAGCGTGTCGAGCACGGGCTGCAAATGCGTGAGCGTGATGCGGCCGTAAAATCCTTCGGTGAACGCTTTTAGGTCCACATTGGCCGCATCCACATGGTCGTAAATATCGTGAAACGCTTCCCTGGTGATGTAGCCGTTGGTCACCATCACCGTGCGGATCCCCGCTTCCCGCGCGGCGTGGCAAATATCGATCACATACTCGCCCCAGATCGTCGGCTCGTTATAGGTGAATGCGATCGACGGGCAGGCATAGCGAATCGCTAGCGCCACAATGTCTTCCGCCGGAATGTGCGTCGAACGGACCTGGTCGGCCTTGGATTTTGAAATGTCCCAATTCTGGCAGAAAAAACAGCCCATGTTGCAGCCCGCCGTTCCCAGCGAAAACACCCGCGTCCCCGGCAGAAAATGATTGATTGGCTTCTTCTCGATCGGATCGATTTGCAGCGCCGCCGGCGAAGCGTATCCCAAGCTGTAAAGCTTTCCGCCTTGATTCACGCGGATGAAACAGAACCCGCCTTGCCCTTCCCCAATGTGGCAATGCCGCGGACAAAGATAGCAGTGCACGCGCCCGTCCGGCAGCGGCTCCCACCAGCGCCCTTCGTGCAGCGATTCCGTCTTCTGAAATATTTTTAGTTCGTTCATGTCGGCGCGCGGAAGGAGGGGGCCTTCTTTCCTGCTTCGAGTCAATCTGCCCCAATTATACACGCCTTTGCGCCCAGCGGATCGGGCGGCAATGCTTGCAGTTGTGCTTGCAGATCTCAATTGTGAGATGAAGCCATCTCACAAATGCCGCGACGTTTGAATTCGACGGGGCGTCAGGAGCTGAAGCACTTTTTTCCAGGTCTCTGAATGTCGCGCCTGAAGCCGCGACCCATAAAGACGATTGATAAGACAACTCCTTTTCAAATCTGAAATATCCCGCAATTTAAAACTCGCGCTTTAAATCTCAAATTTGAAATTTCATATTTGAGATTTGAAATTCATTTCAGGTTTCTGGACGCCCAGGAGGCACGACAAACCGTAGCTCACCGCATCAGCTGTGGAAATCGACGCGCCCGCACAAAAAGCCCCGCATGGGCCGGCACATGGCTCGTGCCTACGCTCAACTAAATCTATAGCGGATTTAGTCTCCCCTTTGCACACGCCAGCGCTCCGCAACCCAGGCAATGAATTGGGAAAGTTGCTTGCGCTCGCGCCAAATGAGGCGGAAGAATTCCGCGGGCCCCAGCGCGCGCATGTCTCCGCCGAAAAAAGTTTCGAGGCGCCAGCGAATGTACGGGCTGGCCCACGGACGCATCCGGTAGCCCTTCGCCGTGATCCAGTAGTAGCGCAGCGCGGTGAGCATCAAGCCGGCTAGTTCCACCCTTCGCGCCGGCGCAGCGAAGTGATGTGCGCGACGTGGTGCCGCCCGTGCCAGGCGTATTGGTGGACTACATGGTCCAACGTCATCAACCCCAGGGCCGGGTGGCGCAGGCGGCGCGCAAAATCAGCCGGCTGCAGCGAGCGCATCAACATGTCCCAGCGCAGGTGCAGAAATTCCAGCAGAACCAGAGAAACTTCCACGGGGGTTTCCCGCGAATCCGGCAGCTCGGCCCACAGCCCTTCTTCGTACGGTTTGATAGTAGGTTCGTCTTCCGTGAGCGCCAGTTTCATGCGCACATAGGCGTTCATGTGGCTGTCCGGGACGTGGTGCGCGAGTTGGCGCACAGTCCATCCCCCGGGGCGGTATGGCGTGTCGAGTTGTCCTCCGGAGAGGCCGCCCACCGCATCGCGCATGCGCTTCGGCGTTTCTGCAATTTGCGCAATGGCCTCCGCGCGCTCCGCCGGAGTGAGCGAAGCTTTCACGTCATATTTCCCGATGGGGTAGCGCAGATCCGTGTTCATCCTTTTCAACTCCTCACTAGCTGCCGTCTTCGGCGCCAACAGTGTAGCGCAATTCCGTTTCCACCGGCTTTTCGACATTTCCGATCTGCATGAGTGCGGTTCGGAAACCAAATAATTTCCACACGACCGGCAGATTTCTCACTCTTCAGGCCCGGCAATCGCTCACTTGAATTTTCCATCCCGTGGGAGTAGCTTGGAGTTCGCCTCGCCATTACAACGCACCCCTGCATCGGATCGCAGAGAAGGAGAACAAAATATGGCAACAACAGCACCGGCGCCGTCACTCGATCAGAATGTTTCTAAATTTGTCGCCAAGACGCACAAGATTCTCATCAACGGCAAGTGGGTCGAAGCCGCATCCGGAAAGACTTTTCCCACCTACAATCCCGCCACAGGCGAAGTCCTGTCCCGGGTTGCCGAAGGAGACAAGGAAGACGTCAATCGCGCCGTGAAGTCGGCGCGCGCCGCATTTGAAAGCGGCCCGTGGTCTAAAATTACGCATTCGCAGCGCGGCCGCATGATTTGGAAGCTTGGCGACTTGATCGAAAAGCACCTGGAAGAGTTTGCGCAACTCGAATCGCTGGACAATGGAAAGCCCCTGACTATCGCACGCGTCGCCGACGTGCCGCTGGCGGCCGATCTGTTCCGCTACATGGCCGGGTGGGCCACCAAGATCGAAGGGAACACGATTCCCATTTCGTCGGGAGGCGGAACGACCCAATTCCTGGCCTACACGCTGCGCGAGCCGGTCGGGGTCGTCGGACAAATCATTCCCTGGAATTTCCCGCTGCTGATGGCCGCCTGGAAACTTGGCCCGGCTCTTGCTACCGGGTGCACGGTCGTGCTGAAGCCCGCGGAACAAACGCCTCTCACCGCCCTTTTGCTGGGCGAATTGCTTCAGGAAGCAGGCATTCCCGACGGCGTAGTGAACATCGTGCCGGGCTACGGAGAGACGGCAGGCGCGGCCCTGTCTGCGCATCCCGACGTCGACAAAGTCGCCTTCACTGGTTCCACGGAAGTCGGTAAGCTGATCCTGCAAGCCGCCGCGGGCAACCTGAAAAAAGTTTCCCTCGAACTCGGCGGGAAATCGCCCAACATCATTCTCGATGACGCCGATGTCGATTCCGCCATTCCCGGAGCCGCCAGCGCCATTTTCTTCAACCATGGCCAGTGCTGCTGCGCGGGCTCGCGGCTCTTCGTCGAAAACGAAATTTTCGACAAAGTCGTGGACGGCGTCGCAAAATATGCCGACAACATTCGTGTGGGGCCCGGAATGGATCCCACCAGCGACATGGGCCCGCTCGTTTCCGAGGAACAACTGAATCGGGTTTGCGGCTATCTCGAATCGGGCCTCTCGGAAGGCGCCAAGGCGGTCACCGGCGGTTCGCGCGCCGGAAACAAAGGCTACTTCGTCAAGCCCACGGTCCTCGTAAACACCACCGAAAAAATGAAAGTGGTGCGGGAAGAAATTTTTGGTCCCGTAGTTACGGCGATTCCCTTCCGCAACGTCGAGGAAATCGCCGCCAAAGCCAATAACTCGAACTACGGTTTGGCGGCCGGCGTGTGGACTCGCGACATCAAGAAAGCCCACCGCATCGCCAGCCTGCTCCGCGCCGGAACGGTTTGGATCAATTGCTACAACATCTTCGACGCCGCGCTCCCCTTCGGCGGATACAAAGAGTCCGGCTGGGGCCGCGAAATGGGCCACGAAGTCCTCGAGCAATACACCGAGGTCAAGGCCGTTTGCACCCCGATTTCATAAAGGGACGGCAAGCACCAAATGAGTTGAAAAATGGGAAAAGGGCTGAAGAGCTTCTTCGGCCCTTTTTCTTTTGGAGAAGTACTCTTCTAATTGGAATTTGGCGCAAAAATATTTGGAATTTACTTGCCGCCGAATGCAGCCACGTTGGCATGCGGTGCGTTGTGGCGCCGGCGTCCCGCCGGCGTTTTGATCAAATGCAGAAGACAGAAAAATCGCCGGCGGGACGCCGGCGCCACAAAAAACCTGCAGTTCTCGCTGACTGAGCGGATCGCGATTCACTGATCATGATAGCGGCGAAAAAATAAAGGCCAAAACGTCGCGACCATTCCCATTACCCCAGCGCCCGCACCCAGATGCGGCTGGTGGCGGGCTTGCCAAGGTGGACCGTGCGTTTGCCTACCCCGAGTGTCATGGTTTCATCGTATTCGCGTTTACGAATGCGGGCTCGCGCGCCGGGATGCAATGTGAGTCCTGAAAGAAATTTCAGGAATTGGGGATCTTTTTCGTACACGCAGAGAACTTCGACTGTCCGCCCCGTGTCCACGTCGGAAAGCGGTACTGCGCCATGCTTGCGCCGCAATTTTGCCAAGCCGCCTTGCAGCGGCACGCCGTGCGGGCAAAAGCCTTCGGCGCCAAAACGCCCCAGTAGCAATTTTTCAACTTCAGGCGAAATTCCGTGTTCCAGGCGCTCGGCTTCGTCGTGGGCCCGCGTCCAGTCGAGACCAATAACTTCCGTGAGCAGTTTTTCCGCGAGCTGGTGGCGCATCGCCAGCCGGTCCGCGATGCTGCTTCCTTTGCGGGTCAACGCGATGCGGCCGTCGCGGCGCACGACGAGCAGGCCGTCGCGCGTCATGCGTTTGAGTGCCGCGGTCACCGCCGGCGGCGTGACGCCCAACTCCTCGGCCAGGCGCGCGCTGATCGGCTCGTGCTCCTCCTGGACCATCTCCCAGATGGCCTTCAGGTAATCTTCGCGCGATACGCTGGTCTTTTCGCGCCGCATGGATCTCCCTCTTCGAATTTACATGTAACACCCGCCTTCAGGCGGGCATCACCCTGAGAGTAAGACGCCAACCTGAAGGTTGGCGCTACAAAAGCGTGGCTACGCCGCGTCCGGGGGATCTGCCCTTTCGCGCAGCCGCCGCGCCAGATCTTCGACGCGGGCCTCGATCTGATCGCGAATTGCGCGATAAACAGCCAGATTGAATCCGTACGGATCGCCCACGTCCCAATCTTCGACCGGCGCCGCCGGTTCCGGAAAAATCGTGGCCCCCGAGCGTCCCGTCATGTTGATCACGATGTCCGCCCCGGACATATCTTCCGAACGCAGCGGCTTGGAACTTTGGCCCTCCGCGGAAATGCCATGCTCTTGAAGCACGGTGAGCGTGGTGCCGGGAATTTCACCAAAGGGCACGAGCCCCGCGCTGGATGGCTCCATCACGTCCGATGCCCTGTGTCTCGCAATGGCTTCCGCCATCTGACTGCGGCATGCGTTGCCGATGCAAAGAAATAGAACTTTGGCGCGCGGAATCATCTTCATCTTTCCGGGCTGGGCATCAGGACAACACAGAATGACACGGAATTCAGCAGGTCTCAAGGATTCGCTGGTGAAATGAAGTGACGCACGCTTCAGCCTGTGAGGGTTTAACAGTGTAAGACCTAAAACCCACAGACTGAAGCGCGTGCCACTAAAGGCCCCCAAACAAGAAAGGGAAACTCAGCTTGCTCACGCTGTGTTTTTGTTGGAAATTCCGGCAAAATCACTCGCAACCTTGACAGGGACCGATTCATCGCCCCTCGCCATGCGCAGAAAATATTCGTGTACGGTGGAGTCACTGCTCAATTCAGGGTGAAATGTTGCAATAAGAATCTGCCCCTGGCGGATCAGAACGGGCTGGCCCTCGGACCTGGCAAGCACTTCCACGTCAGACCCAAACCGCTCGATGATCGGAGCGCGAATAAAAACCATCTCGATGGGTTGGGGCGAAATTTCCGTGGCTCCGTGCCTGACTTCGCTCGCGAGTTGCCGCCCGTAGCCGTTGCGAATGACGGTAATATCGGCAAGACCCAGAGACTGCTGCGCGGGATTGCGCACTTCCTTCGCCAGCAAAATGGCTCCGGCGCAAGTGCCAAAGACGGCGCCCCCCCGCGCGGAGTGCTCTCGCAGACTTTTGTCCAAGCTTTCCTCGACGAGAAATTTCCACTGCGTGGTGCTCTCACCGCCCGGCAAAATGACCGCGTCCACGCCTTCGAGATCGCGGGGCGTACGCACAAACACATACTCGACGCCCATACGCGCGAGCATCGCCGCATGCGCTTCAAAATCACCTTGAACCGCCAGGATTCCGAATTTCATTTCCCTCTTTGCTCTCCTGATTCTTAAAAAATAGCTTGTCATTCCGAGCAAAGCGAGGAATCTCTCTTTTGCCAGGTCTAAACCATAGAGAGATTCCTCGCTTTGCTCGGAATGACAAAATAACTTTTTGACTCAAGCATGGAACCACGCGGCTACCATCCGCGCGTCTGCAGCAAATCTTTCTCTTCGATTTGGCGGATGTCCAGGCCGCGCATCGCTTCTCCCAGTTCTTCCGAGGCTTCGAGGACGGCCTTGGCATCCTGGAAATGCGTGGTGGCTTTCACGATGGCCTTGGCGCGCTTTTCCGGATCGCTGGACTTGAAAATTCCCGACCCCACGAAAACGGCTTCGGCGCCCAGGTGTCGCACGAGCGCGGCGTCGGCGGGAGTGGCGATGCCACCCGCGGAAAAATTCGGCACCGGTAGTTTTCCTGTGTTGGCGACTTCACGAACGAGGTCCAGCGGCGTGCCAAGTTCTTTGGCCACGCGCATAAATTCGTCGCCGCGCAGCGTCGTAAGCCGCCGCATTTCCGAAGTGATGGTGCGCATGTGTCGAACGGCTTCGACGATGTTGCCCGAACCCGCTTCGCCCTTGGTGCGAATCATGGCCGCGCCTTCGGCGATGCGCCGCAATGCCTCGCCCAGGTTGCGCGCTCCGCAAACGAAGGGCACTTTGAAATCGTGCTTCCAGACGTGATTTTCCTCGTCGGCCGGAGTCAGAACTTCGCTCTCGTCGATGAAGTCGACCTCCAGCGCCTCCAGCACCGCCGCTTCCGCGAAGTGGCCGATGCGCACCTTGGCCATCACCGGGATGCTCACCGTGTTCATGATCTCGCGGATAATTTTCGGCGAGGCCATGCGGGCTACGCCGCCCTCTTTGCGGATGTCGGACGGTACGCGCTCGAGCGCCATCACGGCGCAGGCCCCGGCGTCCTCAGCAATGCGCGCCTGCTCGGCGTTGGTGACGTCCATGATGACCCCGCCCTTGAGCATTTCCGCCAGGCCTACCTTCACGCGCCACTGATCGGTTCCATAATTTCCGTTGCTTGCTATCGTCACGGTCATACTTTTTCTCCTCACTCAAATTTCCGGCAGGCTCCAACTGGGACGCACGCCCGCCGAGTCATCTTGTTGCCGCCGGCTCGCCGTTTTTCTTGCGCCCTACCGGGCCTGGTATTTTGCTCTGTCGATGATGACGAATCGTCCTTCGCCCCGCGCAAGCAATTCTCCCGCCTGGTTGCGAATTTCCCCTTCATGATACAACTGACGGCCCTCGCGGCGGGTCACAAATCCCTCCACCACGATTTCCGTGTTCACGCGGATCGGTTTCTTGTATTCAACCCGCAGGTCCGCCGTCACGGCGTGCGCGGAGTGAAACCGGGCCGCCTTGCCCATGGCTTCGTCCAAAAGCAAGGCAATGATTCCGCCGTGAAGAAAGCCCGAGCCGCCCTGGTACTCTTCTCCCAGGCGGAAGCGCCCCACGATGCGCTGGCGCGCGTCATCCTGTTCGAACGCCAGGCGCATGCCGCGCGCATTCGCGCCGCCGCAGCCAAAGCACGTGTTCTCGGGATTTGGATCCAACTTCATGGCGCCGCTTGAACCCTCACAACAATTCCCCTCGCAACACAGTTACGGCCTGACCGGAAATGAGAACGCGATCTCCCTGGCAACGGGTACGGACAATTCCCCCTCGCGCAGAAGCCTGGTATCCAATCAGATTATCGCGGCCGAGACGCTCCTTCCAGAACGGTCCCAAACAGCAATGAGCCGAACCCGTGACGGGGTCTTCGTCGATGCCCGCCGCGGGAGCGAAAAAGCGCGAAACATAGTCGAAATTTGCGCTGGATGCGCGGCTCGTAACGATCAAGCCTCGCGCTTGCAACCGGCCGATTCTGGTCATGTCCGGGCTGAGAAATCGCACGGTGTTTTCAGTGTCAACTTCGACCAGGTAATCAAACCGGGACCGTCCCACGCATTTGGCCTTGGTCCCCAGCGCCGCTTCGACATCTTCGCAGGGAATCGAATCCGGCTTCACCGGCGTCGCCGGAAAATCCATTTCGATCCAGGCGCCTTCCTTCCTGGCAGTAAGCGCACCGGATCTGGTATGGAAGCGTGCAGGTTCGCCCGCTTTGAGTTCGCCCTGCTCCCAAAGGACGTGAGCGCTCGCCAGCGTGGCGTGGCCGCAGAGATCAACCTCGACGGTTGGCGTGAACCACCGCAAATCGTATCCCTGCTCCCGTTTCACGAGAAAAGCGGTCTCCGACAAATTCATCTCCCGGGCGACAGACTGCATCCACTCAGCTTCGCGAGGCTGCGGGAGGATGCACACTGCCGCGGGGTTGCCGGCGAACGACCGGTTGGAAAAAGCATCAACTTGTATAATGGTTAGTCCCATCTCTTGCTTGTACCTTGCCTCTGCACTCCCGGTATCTTCCTGTCTTCAGACCAGCGCGACGCGGGGAGCCTCGGCGCGGCGCGCTCCCCGCTGACGCTTGCGCATTTCGCCGCGCAACACATCGGCCAGCGTGGCGATTCCGCGCTGGATATCGCGCTCGGAAACGCCCGCGAAGCCCAGGCGCAACGTGCTCGGCTGCGGATTCTGAAAATAAAAATAGCGCCCCGGGGCGAACACCACGCCGCGTTCGCGCGTGTGAATCAACAATTCATTCGAATCAAATCCGGGAGGCAGCTCGACCCAAACGCACATGCCGCCCTCAGGACGCGTCCATTTTGTTCCGGAAGGCATATGGCGGCCCAGCGCCTGTTCCAGCGCAGCCAGGCGCCTGCTATAGGCCTTGCGGGTACGTTCCAGGTGACGCCCGAGAAGTCCCCGGCGCACATACTCGGCGAGGACTGCCTGCGTAAGGTGATTCGTGTGCAAATCGGTGGACTGCTTCACCAGGCGCAAGCGCTCGATGACGTTCGAAGGAGCCACGATCCAGCCCACGCGCATTCCAGGAAACGCAATCTTCGAAAAACTGTCGACCTGGATGACCAGGTTCGAACGATCCAGCTGCTTCAGCGACGGAACGCGTTCCCCGCGGGCGCGCAGGCGCGCGTAAATGTGGTCTTCGACCACCGGCACCTGAAACCGCGCGGCAATCTCGAGCAAACGGATGCGTTCAGAAACCGGCAGCGTGGTCCCGGTGGGATTGTGAAAATCGGGCGTGACGACGATCAGCTTCACGCGATTTTGCATCAGCACTGCTTCGATCGCGGAAACGTCCACACCGGGGGTGGTCCCGGGGCCGGATTCCGTTTTCACCGGAACGCCAAGAATCCGAGCGCGCGCTCCTGTAAATATGGCCAGCAGTCCCGGATAAGCCGGATTCTCAATGAGAACGGTGTCGCCAGGGCGCAGGAACGCTTTGCAGACCAGGTCGAGCGCCTGCTGGCAGCCATCGGTGATCAGGAAATTTTCGTCGCCAGTTGTGTATCCCTCCTCGCGAAGCATAGCGACGAGAGCCTGCTTGAGTGGCGGGTACCCGTCCGACGGCCCAAATTCAAGAATTTCGTTGCCTTCGCGCCGCCAGACTGCGTTCGAACACTTTCTCAATTGCTCGATAGGGAAAAATTCAGCCGCGGGCCTGGCCATTACAAAAGTAATGGTGCCGCGCGGCGCCGCCTGCGCCAGGCGGCTGAGGCCTTCTTCGCCGCGCTCGTCGGCAAACAGCGACTCCCAGCGGAGGCCGCCGTCGAGGGAAGTGGGGTGCGGAAGCGCGGAAATTTTCCTGGCCTGGCTTTCCCCGCGGACGAAGGTGCCGCGCCCCACGTGGCCGCTGATGAGGCCTTCGGATTCGAGTTCGGCGTAGGCATTGGCGACGGTGGTGCGATGAACGCCCAGCTGCGTGGCGAGTTCGCGGCTGGCGGGGATGCGTTCGCCGTTGCGCAATTCCCCGCCGTGAATCAGGGCGCGAATCTGGTCGCGCAACTGGATGTAAAGCGGAACATGGCTCTCGGGCTGCAGGTGAAGTGGAATCATTGGCTCACCCAATCAGGCCAATCTATAGTATCTTTTTCCGTTGTAAAGAGCCAATTTGTCTTCTCGTTTTTTGTAGCGCAGGCTTCAGCCTGTGGGGTTTGATTTTCGCAGGCGGTCCGAGACCTCACAGGCTGAAGCCTGCGCTACTTTACCGGATGCGAGTTAAACTTCAGCTCCCAACTAAAGGAGAGGCCCAATGGCAAGCAACAAACCGCTCGACGGAAAGATCGCCATCGTAACCGGAGCGAGCCGAGGCATCGGCCGCGCGATCGCGCTGCGCCTGGCGCAGGATGGCGCCGCGCTGGTCCTGGCCGCGCGGACCGAGGCGGATCTGGCCAAGGTTGCGGCGGAAATTAAATCCCATGGCGGCAAGGCGGCCACCTTCGCGGCGGACCTGCGCGACTCCCCTGCCCCGGCTGCCCTGGTGAAGGCCGCGCTCGATGCTTTTGGGGCCATCGATATCGTCGTGAACAACGCGGGCGCGACGAAGCGCGGCGACTTTTTCGAATTGACGGATGCGGACTGGGCGGACGGATTCGCGCTGAAATTTATGGCCGCGGTGCGCCTGACTCGCGCGGCGTGGCCTCACCTCAAGACGCGGAGCGGCTCGGTGCTGAACATTATCGGATCGGGGGGACGCACGCCCAGCGCCGAATTCACAATTGGCGGCTCCGTGAACGGCGCTTGCCTCTCGTTCACGAAGGCCGTAGCGGACATCGGCATACAGGATGGAGTGCAGGTGAACGCGATCAATCCAGGACGGGTCAAGACCGACCGCCTGAAGCAGTTGCTCGCGGACGAGGCGGGGCAATATGGCGGCGATATAGATGCTACCTTGGAAGCGATCGCCCGCAAGTCGAACATCGTTCGCCTGGGCGAACCCGAGGACGTCGCCAATCTCGCGGCGTTCATGGTCTCGCCGCAAGCGCGGTACATGCAGGGCTCCCTGATTGACCTCGATGGCGGCCAGACGAAGACAATTTGACGCTAAGCTTCATCTAGCTCTGTTGGCATGCCGTGTGATGCCGAGGTTCTCAGTCGTTGTGTAACGCCGGAGCCGTAGCTCGCTACTTCAGTGGCGAGGGTTTTCCGCGAATTGGTAAGAGAAACTCCGCGTCTGAAGACACGGGCTAAAATAAAATTGTCGTGCCAACGGCGCGGAGGACGCCACCCCGAGGCAGCGCACCGGGATTTCGTGCGCAGGAATTCTTTGCGCCCCTTCAGGGCGCATCATGAGTCATGCCCTCGTCACCCAGGGCGGTGCCCTGGGCTAGAATCCTGCAACGCTGACAACGCAGCAACTACGTTGGCCGAATTCGTCCCCGAAATGATAAGCTCGGCCGGAAGCGTAATCGTCGTACTTCCGTACAGACCCTAGCGAGCGGAAAGACAATGGCAGGATTTTGCAAAATTGCGTTGGCTGCGGCATTGCTTCTCCTGCCGGCGCAATTGGCTTTGTCCCAATCGCTGGATCAGGCTTCGGCCAAGAAGAAAGCGATCGCCGATCTCAAGGAGATCGCCTACGCCGGAAACGTAAACGCGCAAGTCCAACTGGGAGTGATCTACCTGACAGGCGACGGCGTTGGCAAGGACGACTCGGAAGCCGTGAAATGGCTGCGCAGGGCTGCAGATCAGGACAACCCGCTCGCCGAGCGTTACCTGGCGGAGATGTATTTCAAAGGCCGCGGCGTGCCCGCCGATAATACAGAGGCCGCCAAATGGCTACGCATGGCGGCCGAGCAGGGCGACGCCGAGAGCGAACACAATCTGGCCGTCCTTTACACCCAGGGTGAAGGCGTGCCTAGAAATTTGAAGGACGCGGCGAACTGGATGCGCAAGGCCGCCGAACAGAATCTTGCGGCCGGTCAGCAGGGCCTGGGAGCCCTGTACGAGAATGGCGACGGCGTGCCCTACGATCCCATCGAAGCCGCAGCCTGGTATCGAAAAGCCGTGGACCAGAACTACGTGCCGGCCATGAATAGTCTCGCCCTGCTGATGGCCACCACCAAGGAATCAAGCGTCCGAAATCCGCAGGCGGCCATTGCCATGGCAACAAAAGCCGTCGCCGCCGGAAGCAATCCCGACTACCTCGACACTTTGGCCGCAGCTTATTTCGCCGACGGACAGATTGACAAAGCGGTGGAAACCGAACAAAAGGCGCTGGCCCGCGATCCGGAAAATGATGCCTACAAAAAGGCGATGCAAAAGTACTTGGCCGCGACGCACGGCAACAAATGAGCGGTTGCAAGCGTGGATCAACGAAACCCATTTAAACCCAAAATTCAGTGGGTGACACTTTCGAGGAGACCATTTCCTACGATGCAATTCGGTTAGTCACTTGAGTGGGAATGGGCAACGAAACAGAGGAAACACAAATCCTGGAGTTGAACCCAACGAGAATGCTCGCGAATTGCCGCGCCCGCATCCGGTCCACGCACTGTGCATCGATTCTGCTGGCCGTGGTCAATCGTTGCCCTGAAGTTCGAGCCATTTGCCCTGGTGACAGTAGTAGATTAATGAGGCTTCGTCACCGCCAACTTCGATTCCCTCATGGACGACCTGATTGTCGTGAGGATCTCCAAAGAATTTGCGGTATTCGAGAATTTGTTTAGCTTGCGCTGCGAGCATATAGAGACTTCCTGCCTCGCCCGCCTTGAAGTGACCTTGCAATGCCCAGCCGTCGCGGATTTCCGCGGGACAGGGCGCGGCCTTGCCCCAGAAAACGAGTACACGCGTGCTGCCGTCGGAACCCATACAGATCGCGGCCCAGTCGTTTTGCGATCTGTCGGCAAAATGGCCTGAAACAATATTGAGTCGAGTCTGGTCCCAGTGCTGCGTTTCGGGCAACTCGCAATGCTGCTTTTTCAGCTCCGCGCGGACCGCAGGCGGGACCGCGGTGTAGACGTCCGGCGAGACGCGTTTTTGAACATCCTGGGAAGGCGTCTGCGCCGATGCCGCCGCCGCAAGTAAGAAGAGGATCAGCGTAAGGTAGCGAATCGGATTCATGTACTGCCGGCCTTCGGAGAGCGATGTACTTGAGCGGTGCAGTTCCTACTTGCTGGAAGTGCTCTGCCCCAGCTTGCGCAGGCGGTCTTGCAATTTGCGGCGCAGGATGGCGGGCGTGTTGGGATTGAAAGCCACGAGATACCACAGCGGCTGGCTGCGGTCCTTGGCGAGCCAGGCCAGCGTAGTGGGGTCGGCATTCGGATGGCGCGCGACATTTTCACGGATCGCGGCGTAGGGATGCTTGGCCAGGCGGCCCAGCGTCTTGGAGGTGACTTTGGGGTGCTCGCTGATCAGGCGCAGCAGGTAGTAGTCGGTCTCGGGCGCCTCGCGTTCCAGCTTGTCCAGCATTTCGGCTTTGGAATCCGCATTCAGGACCAGGCCGACTTTTTCGTCCCAGGAGGAATTGATGTAATTGAGTTCGCGCGTGCGTTCGTGAATCAATTCTTCGATCACGCGGCGTTCCTGATTGAGACGCACTTGCGGCACAGCGGTGGTCTCCAGGGAATCCAGCACGCGAAGAAGGTGCTGTCGCTCCCCAAAAACAATCTGCGTGGTCCGCGGGGTGGACCCCTTGGACGGCGACTGCACCAAATCAGAGCGTCTCATCGCTACCTCACTGAGTAAAATTGAGTTCGCCTGCCAGATTTGCCAGCTCATCGTCTTGGATGTACAGGCTCCTTGAGTCTCGGTACAAGCCAGCTTCCATCTGCCGCTTCAGCCACCGCCCGGTGAGATCGATTTTCTGCTCGCGGGACAACCGGCTGCGCCCGCGCTCAAATCGAGCCAGGCTCAAACCAGAAATTCCAACCACCGTTTCCTCTCCATTGACTCGAAAGAAGAAAAGTTCAGGCCGGTCCCCCTGGGTCAAAACACCCGCACGGACAAAATGAACTTCGAGAAGGCTACCGTCAGGCCCCACGACTTCGAACCTTTCGTAGATTGGCTCGTAAGTCATTTTGAATTATCCGACCGGTTACCCGGACTGTAAAGATTCCGGCGCAGCGGAGGTTCCATCCGTGCAACAGGAAACAAAACCGGAGCTCCGACGAACGGGACGGCAACTTTGGTGTCCAGCCTCAGGGGTCACCCCTGCCGGGCTATCTTTCGCGGTTATGAGCTCCCCCGCCTACCGGGTCGATGTGGCCTACGATCTGCCACACTCCGGGGCTTCCGGCAACAGTTAAGCGGGACGATACCAGCAACCGGTCCGGTTTGCCAATCTTTGCCGAACCGCGTAATTTGGAAATGTGGAAATTTACGGATTTTAATGGCAGGAGGAGTCACCATGTCGGCATTTGATGATCACAAAGACGAGCTTCAACATTACGAGCAGATGCTCGGGGCGCACCGCGGGCGGTTGGCCGTGACGCTTGACCGCGTGACCAACGCCATGGTGCTCGTCGGGCAGCACGGAGTGTATTGCCACAGCCAGCGCGATCCATCCAAGCCCACCATGGACATTCAAATCATCACGGACGAATTGCGCAAGGCTAAGGAACTGATCCAGAGCGTCATGGAAGACTTGCGTGTGGAGAGGGAGAACCGCCTGCGCGCCAATTAACCCCGGGAACGCCAATCTCCCGATTGGCGTCGCGCAAACCGCCAATCGGGAGATTGGCGTTCCCGGCCTAGTTCCCCACCAGGAAAGGATTCATCGCGCGTTCTTTGCCGATCGTGGTGCTTTCGCCGTGCCCCGGATATACGATGGTGTCGTCGGGAAGCTCGAGCAGTTTTCCTTTCAGGGAACGGATGATTCCTTCGAACGAACCTCCCCAGAGATCCGTGCGGCCAATGCTTCCGGCGAACAGCGTGTCGCCGGCAAATAATTGGCCTGTTCCGCTCTTGGCCGACTTCGCGGCGGCGGTTGCATCCGTGGGCGCGACGGGCAGATCCGATGGCATGTACAAGCAAATGCTCCCCGGCGTGTGGCCGGGCGTATGAAGAATTTGCGCTTGGTACCGGCCCCAGCGGATGACGTCCCCTTCCCGAACCACTTGATCGATTTGCACCTTCTCCGGGGTTTTCCAGCCAAGCCACGATGCTTGCATCTCCAACATGCGGTAGAGGTCCAGATCGTCGGCATGCACATAGACTGGAGCGCCGGTCGCCTCGTGCACGCGGCGCAATCCGATGACGTGATCGATGTGCGTGTGCGTAACCGCGATGCCTGTGACTTTCAAATGATGGCGCTCGATGACTTCCAGAATTCGGCCGGCATCGTCGCCAGGATCGATGATGATGGCTTCGCGGGTCTGCGGATCGCCGACGATGTGGCAATTGCACTGCAGCATGCCGACCGGGAGGATTTCGTGGATGAGTTTTTGGAGTTCAGGCATACGGTCCAATATAGCATTTGTGGAACATGCTTCAGCCTGTTTGGGGTTATGGTCCCTATGACAAAACCAAACAGGCTGAACAGGCTGCGGGAAAAAACCTCCAGAATTTTGTCATTCCGAGCGAAGCGAGGAATCTCTCTTTCATTTCAAGGGGACAACCCCAGAGAGATTCCTCGCTTCGCTCGGAATGACAAATAAACTACTATTTCCGCAGCCTGTGAAGCGTGTTCCACACAGATGGGAAAAATTCATTCTGCTATGATGCTATTGTAGTTTTTGAGGTTTGCAATCCGCATATGCCGCTGGAAACTCCATTGCTTGGGCTGCACCGATCTTCTGGAGCGACGATTGGCGAGTATTTTGGCACGCTATTGCCATCGCGGGTCGGCGATTTCGCGGCGGAATATCGAGCGCTGCGTGAAACAGTGGCCCTGGTGGATACGAATTTCCACGCCTTCTTCCGCTTCAAAGGGCCCGACCGGCAACGCTACGTGAACGCCATCCTGACCTCCAATGTGCGCGACCTCCGGCCTGGCCAGGGGACGGTGGGGCTGCTGCTGAATCCACAGGGGCATATCCTCGCCGAGGTAGAGACGTTTGCGCTTGAGGAAAGCATTCTGGCTTCTTCGCACGCCATGATTCGCGAGCGAACCTATTCCACGTTTGAGAAATTCATTATCATGGACGACGTCACGCTCGAAGACGTCACGGGCTCGACGGGAACTCTGGACATTGCAGGGCCGAGCGCCGGGGCGCTGCTTGCGGAGCTTGGCATGAGCAACTTTGCGGGCATGCCAATGCTCTCGCACGAAGAACTGACGGTGGGACAAATTCCCTGCCGCGTGGTGCGCCGCGAACTCGCCGGCGAAGCGGCTGCAACGCTGGTCGCCGGCCGCGAACACCTTGCCGTTTTGTGGCGGGAACTTGCGGAGCGCACGCGCCTTCATGGCGGTGCGACGGCCGGAATGGAGGCGCTCAACTCCATCCGCCTAGAATGTGGGACTCCATGGTTTGGCCACGATTACGACGATAAGCAAATTCCGCACGAGGCCGGGCTGGAACATTCGCACATCAACTACGAAAAGGGATGCTACACGGGACAGGAAATCGTCGAGCGGGTGCGCTCGCGCGGGCATGTGAACCGCCGGCTCACGGAATTGCGTTTTTTTTCCGACGCGGCGCCGGCTTCCGGCACGAAGCTTTTGCACGAGGGAAATGAAATTGGAAACGTCACGAGCGCCGCGTTTTCTCCGAGTCTCGGCCAGCCGATTGGCCTTGGCTACCTGCGGCGCGAGCATTCCGCCATCGGAACGCGCCTGGACGCGTCAGGAATTCCCGCGGAAGTGATTGCGCCTCCGCTCCTCACTAAGAAAACCTCCGCCTGAAGAGTCTTCGCGACAACCCGCGGTCATGCCGTGTAGCGCTCGCCTTCAGGCGAGTATATGCTTGAATGTACGGTGCCCGCCCGAAGGCGGGCGCTACAGAGGCATCTGAAATTCGTGTTGCCATGCGGGGTTTGAAAGCGACCGCGCGCCGCGATTGAGTATTTGCGCGAGTTCCGGTATCGTTTCCCCACTTTATGCATAAAGCATTTCGGCTGCGAAGAAGCTCATCTTTGAAGGCCGTCGGAATGTTGTTCCTTTCCTGCGGATTGCTTCTAGCAGGATTTGCTTCGCCCGCGCGGGCCCAGGATGGGCCTGAAACGGGCGGAAATGAAATAGGATTGTGGACGACGGGAGGACACGGAACAAATGGGATTGCGCAGCATACCGGCGTCTGGACCGCGGGCTTTCGCTACGGCTGGGTCCTTACGGAACCGCATGGCCCCAGTTTTCTTCGCGGACGCTTCGAGTACGCGGTCGACGCAGTCCCGGTCTTCATTCTTTTTCAGCCGGCGAATACTGCCTACGGCGCCGCGATAAATCCTTTTGCGCTGATCTGGGATTTCGATACGCACGGCCGCGTCGTACCTTACATCGATCTTGGGGGAGGCGTGCTGTTCACCAACACGCAGGTTCCTTCAGGGACTTCGCGCATCAATTTCACCACCGCAGGCGCGGTGGGCTTACATTATCTCGCCGGCAAAATGAATTGGACGGCGGACGTGCGTTTCATGCACATCTCCAATGCAGGTTTGCAACCGCTTAACCCGGGTATCAATACGTTGCAATTGAGGCTGGGCGTGGGATGGTTCACGCACGCTCGCAATTAGGAGCAAGGCGCTCCCCTCTTTGAACCTGATGCCGCCTTTCTTGCGTCACTCCTTGTACACACAGGCTCTACATTTCCTGAATCACGGCCTGGTCAAAGGGCCTGCGGCGATCATGTCAATTTCGACGCGCGCGCCGGGGGAGCTCAAATTGTTGATGCAGATGGTGGTGCTGGCCGGACGCCACTCGCCGAAGTAGCGGTTCATCACTTCGTGCATGGCGTCGGCTTCGCGCATGTCCGTCAGATATTTTGTGACCTTGATGACATTGCGCCAGGTGAGCTTCTTGTGGTCCAGAACAATTTTGATATTTTCCATCGCGCGATGGGTCTGCTCGCGGATGTCGTCGGGTTGAACGTGTTCCTCGGGAACATGGGGATGTTGGTGATAGAGAGGCGAGGAAGTCGCGCCGGAGATGAAAACGAGTTCCGCCGGGGTCTCGACGCTCACGGCCGGAGCGTACGGCATGGTCGCGGCCTCTTCGGGTCTTGGTTGCACGGCCGAAATGTTGGTCATGTATTCTCCTCGTTACAAACTATTCTCCGGATCTCTGTGGGACTGCGTGTCCACGGCGTTGGGCTTTTAGGATTTCACCATAGCGGACACAGAGAACACAGAGAAAATCCGGAGAAAGATTGTTCGGGATAATTACGCGATGTTCAGGGCGCGCTTGAAGCTGCCACGCTCGTTGCTGATTTTTTCCTGCAGTTGCAGGATGGAGTAGAGCAGAGCCTCGGGGCGGGGCGGGCAACCGGGAACGTAGATGTCCACGGGGATGACCTGGTTGACTCCCTGCACGATGGCGTAATTGTTGAATACGCCGCCGGAAGTCGCGCAGGCGCCCATGGAGATCACCCACTTGGGCTCCGGCATTTGCGCGTGAAGCTGCTTGATGACCGGGGCCATTTTCTGTGAAACGCGCCCGGCGATGATCATCAAATCGGCCTGGCGAGGCGATGGACGGAAGACTTCCGAGCCAAAGCGCGCGACATCAAAACGCGACGCGGCCATGGACATCATTTCGATCGCGCAGCATGCCAGGCCAAATCCCAGCGGCCAGATGGAACTCTTGCGCGCCCAGTTCACGGCCTTATCCAGCTGCGTGAAAATAATCCCTTCGTCCTGCAGCAGTTTGCCGAAATCGTCCGGTTTTTCCAGAGTCACGTTTTTGCCGACAGTTGTGCTCATGGCGCCTCGTCGTTCCAACCCATTTTCGCACATTCTCCCGCTCCGTGCCACTTGAGGTCGTAATGCGTAATGCCAGGTGACTCAGGTTGAGACTGGATGCAGTAAAACGACTGCCCGCCCAAGAAGCGGGCGGCCCCTACAAGAGCAGCCGTCAATCCCTCGGGACAGTTTTGCGGGGGCCGTTCCGTCTCGCGTTCTGCGGAATGGAACGGGCGCCTTCATGGTCAAACCGAGCCGCAATTCCGAAAGGAGCATGTGCCAGGGCGAATTGTAAAAACTATGTGAATTTCAACGCGACTGTATTGACGGGCTGCCGGTGGAGTCGCACAATTCCAATGATCGATCCCGGTTCTGGATTCAGAGCCGCGGATCCCCGCCCCGAAAACCTTAAAGGAGACTCCTATGCCAAACCAAGTAAAACCCGTCCCCGACGGAATGCGCACCATGACGCCAAATCTGGTTTGCCCGAACGCGGCGCGCGCCATCGAATTTTACAAGTCCGCATTTGGCGCCACAGAACTCAGACGTGCGCCAGGGCCCAACGGCGAAATCATGCACGCGGAATTGCAGATCGGCGATTCGAAATTCTTCATCAATGACTCGATGAGCAAGACGCCAATACCCAGCCCCGGACAAGGGGTCACTAACCCCATGTATATCCACTTGTACGTCCCGGAAGCCGACAAGGTTTTTAACCGCGCGGTTACCGCAGGCTCTCGAGTCGATATGCCATTGCAGGATATGTTCTGGGGCGACCGCTACGGAAAGATTACCGACCCGTTCGGCCAACAGTGGGGCATCGCCACGCACATCGAAGATGTTGCGCCGGAAGAGATGAAGCACCGGCAAGACGCGTTTTTTGCCAAGGCTGCGGGACAGAACTGACCCGCGTTTCCCGAGAGAACGCGCATTGCGTCGGGGCATTCCATACCACGCGTGTGGCGTGCCCTGGCGCATGATTCGCCCAGAGTGCATATTTATTACAGATATCGAGCGATGTGCAGTAATCAAATCCGCGAATTGCCTCACTCCTGTCTGAAATTTGTCAATTCACCTGGATAAGACGTTGACTTCGATTTGACCGCGTCGTGACAAAAGTGCGGATCGATCCCGCTACCTTTTAAAACCGGGACAGATCGGCGGCGGGAAACCATTTCGTTGTTATGGGCCGTAACGTCGTCCTTGTTTCCCGCGTTGATCTTCAGTATTGCGGGCTCGATCCTTTGGGTTTCACAAGGGGACAAAATCGAAGTCATTTACGCAGAGGAGAAACGACGATGAAGCATTCGGGAACTGCAATCCGCAAGCCTGCGGACCGGAGGTCTTTCTTGAAGACCGGTCTGGCCGCAAGCGCAGCAACCGTCGGGGTGGGATTGCTATCCAATGGCCTTTCCGCAATGGGCGCAGACCATGACGACGGCATTACCGAGGGGGACGCGGCAATTCTGAGATTTTTGGCTGCGGCCGAAATCCTGGAAACCGATTTGTGGGAACAATACAACGAACTAGGAGGAGTGGGCGCTCCGACATCCGGGTACCAAACGGGGCTCATGCAGCTTGACGGAGACATGCCGCGATACATCGCCGACAACACGGACGACGAGATGAGCCACGAGCTGTTCATCAACGCCTACCTGAAGTCGAAGGGCGCAAAAACCGTTGACCTGGACAAGTTCCGCAATCTACTGGGCAGCCAGGTTACGGATATTCCCGGCATCGCTTCCAAGAAGCGGCTTACCAACCTCATGGAGCTGACCGTGGATACCAGCTGGTGGACGCGCTATCGCAGCGGCACTCAGAACCCGGATTTGGGAGATACCTTCCCCAATGCGGTTCCGACGCTAGCCGGCGGGATGTTCACGGCGATTCCCCGAAATAACGGGGAACTGGAAATCGGAAATACCAACGTGCCGGTCGACAATCATGTCCAGGCGATCGCCAACACAGCAGGATTCCACTTCGCGTTTATCGAGCAAGGCGGAACAAGCCTGTATGCGTCGCTCGCGCAAAGAGTATCCAACGTGGAGGTTTTGCGTATCGTTCTAAGCATCGGCGGAACCGAGATCATGCATTTCCAGACCTGGCATGATAAGGCCGGTAACGCGAAACCCCTAACTGACGGCTCGCTGGTGTTTCCGGACTTGACGAACGACATTCCGCAGCCGGAGTCACTGCAGTCCAACCTGATCATGCCCGAACCGACTGTCTTCCTGAGCAAGAAGTTTCCAGTTTGCTCGATCATTCGGCCCACAGCCACAAAGAACGTCGCCAAGGGAGCGGTGAAGGCCCTTACGGACGACGGCCTGTTCCGTGGCCAATCGCCAGATTTCTTTGAGTTCCTAAGTGACCTCGCCGCTGAAGCAGACGAAGCTCGGCGGGAGGTCTAACACTGAACCGCAACCTTCGATTGCATCTCCCCTCAGAAGATCCGCCGCGGTTCACCGATAACGGGAATCGCTCACGGTTCGCCGCACGGGGCATGTCTAAACGGCGAACCGCGATTCCCTTTCCGCGGCGGACTCACCTCCGTTTTCTTTGGTTTGAGGCTTCGCGCGGCAATTTTTTCGAGACGTCCGTCACTCCTGGCGGGCGAAGGCGTTGACAGCTGGGAGCGCGCGCCGTACCCTATTTTCAGGCGCTTCCCTATGGACCTATTTGAAGAGGTGGTTAAGCTCCGGCGCGCGGGAAAACGCGGGGCCCTGGCCACGATTGTTCACACCAACGGCTCCATTCCGAGCTATGAAAGCTCGCGGATGCTGGTGCGTGAGGACGGCTCGATTGCCGGGACGATTGGCGGCGGCTGTGTGGAAGCGGAAGTGTGGGCGGCGGCCAAGGAAGTGATGCAGGCGGAAGCGCCGCGCAAGATGACCTTCAGCCTGAACAACGAAGCCAATTACGATAATGGCTTGATTTGCGGTGGCACGCTGGAGATTTTTGTCGAGCCGATCCTGCCGCAGCCGATGCTCTACATTTTCGGCGGGGGCCACGTTTCGATCGCGCTGGCCAACGCGGCGAATACCGCGGGCTTCGCCATCGGCGTGGTCGACGACCGCGAATCCTTCGCCAACCGCGAGCGCTTTCCCATGGCGCAGGAAATTCACACCAGCTTCGAAGAAGCGTTTACGAAGATCCAGCCCACCGCGGCAACGTACATGGTGATCGTCACGCGCGGACACAAGGACGACATGCACGTCCTGCGCTGGGCGGTGGGCACTTCGCCGCGCTATATCGGGATGATTGGCAGCAAGCGCAAAGTGCTTTCGGTTTACCGCGCACTCGAAAAAGAGGGCATCCCGCTTGAAAAATTCGCGAGCGTACACGCTCCCGTGGGGCTCGATATTGGAGCGCTGACGCCCGAAGAGATCGCCATCAGTATCACCGCCGAGCTGATCGCGATCCGCCGCGGGGCGGCCAATATTCCGAAAAAATCCGTAATAATCGAAAACACGGCATCGGCCCCGGTCCACAGCGAACGCTCATCTTAAATTATTTTTAAAGGAACCTGTTTGCTTGCCGCCGTTATCCTCTCCGCCGGCGCATCGAGCCGGATGGGAAGTCCGAAAGCCCTGCTCCCTTACCGCGAAGGGACCTTCCTGGAACACTTGATCGAGGTGACGCGCCATCCGCAGATTGGCGTGACGCGCGTCGTTCTGGGCGCGGGCGCGGAAATGATCCGGACGATTGCGAAACTCGATCCCTCCATCGTGGTCTTGAATCCGGAGTGGGAGCAGGGGCAACTCTCCTCCATCTGCGCGGGCTTGCGCAGCCTGGACGGGATTGATACCGACGGCCTGATGCTCTGCCCCGTCGATCATCCATTGGTGAGCGCGCGCCTGGTCAGTGAGCTAGTGGAACACTTTTACGAGGGCAAGAAAGCCATCGTTCTTCCTACCTTCAATGGCCGCCGCGGCCATCCCGCGATTTTTTCCAGCGCGCTTTACAGCGAACTGCTGGCCGCGCCCGCGCAAAAGGGCGCACGGGCCGTCGTATGGGCTCACGCCGCCGACGTCTTCGAATTCCCCACCGACGAAGAAGGGGTCATCCTGAATATCAATGACCCCGACATGCTGAACCGCGCGATCAGGCCGGACGCGAATTAGCAACTGAGGGGCAGAGACACAGAGAAAAGCATAAATCGAGATTTCTCCTCCGTGTCTTCTCCGTGCTCCCTGTGTCCTCCGTGCTAAATCTTTTTTAGTTAAGTTTGGCGAGAAGAGCCTGGACTGCATCGCGCGCGAGTTGCGCGCCATGCACAGTGGCTTGCGGAAGGCCGCCCAGCGTTTCCGAAATTTGTTCCGCAGTGATGGCGCGAGCCTCGGCCGGGGATTTGCCGCGTAGTAATTCTGTTAATAAAGAAGAGCAAGCTAACGCCGTGACGCAGCCGCGCGTGCGGAATCGCGCTTCCGCGACGCGCCCCGCTTCCATACGCACAGAAAGCTCCAGGATATCGCCGCACACCGGATTTTCCACGGAAACCGTGGCCGTGGCCGCGTCAAGCGTCCCTGCGTTCCGCGGGTTTTGAAAATGATCGAGGACTGCTTCGCTGTACATGGCTGGAGTATAACTCGTTCCTCCACTCCTGTAGGACGGGCTTCAGCCTGTCTGCCGTTTTGAACCAATGAAAATCAAAATCAGACAGGCTGAAGCCTGTCCTACTTACTTAATTCCCAGCAATTTCGCGGCGGTCTCGCCCAGGATGGCGCGCCGGTCTGCTTCGCTTAGACCGGGGGCGCCGAGGATGAAATCGGCTTCGCGCGGGTCGCCCATGACGGGATCGGCGACGTCGAAAGGGAAATCAGTTCCGAACAGGACGTGGCTCGGGCCGACTTCGGCGACCAGGTGGCGCAAACCTTCCGCGGTGAAGACAATTGAATCGCAATAAAGCTGCCCTTTGAAATATTCGCTGGGATGTTTTTTTACGGGCTTGCAGCGGTTGCTGAGTTCCGCGCAATGATCGGTGCGCCCGGCGTATGAGGGCAGGTAGCCGCCGCCGTGCGAGCCGCAGATTTTCAGGCCGGGGTAGCGGTCCAGGGTGCCCTCGAAAATCAGGTGACTGAAAGCGACGGTCGTCTCCAGCGGATTGCCGATCACGTTGGGAAGGAATCCGTTGCCCTGAAATCGCTTGAGGCCCTCCACAAAAGTCGCGGGATGCAGGAGCATGAGAATCTCCAGCTCCTCGGCCTTGGCCCAAATCGGATCGAATTTGGGATTCGCCAGTTCGTCGCCGTTCACGCTGCCGGCAATCTCAAATCCGCGGAATCCCAGCTGCTTTACGGCATGTTCCATTTGCTCGACGGCGAGGTCGGGATGCTGCAAGGCCAGGCCGCCGAGTCCCACGAAACGGTCGGGGTGAGCGGCGCACAGTGTGGCGATCTGTTCATTTTGGCGCGCCACGATTTTGCCAGCGAGATCGCGGTCGGCCCAATAGTTGTATGCGGGGGCAAGGCTAACGGCCTGGATATCGATTCCGTGCTGATCCATGTGGCGGAGGCGCGCTTGCACATCTTTTGTGGGGCTGAGAAACGGCCCATCGAACGTGGGCGGGCCGCCGTTGGGGATTAGGGCTTCGGGATGGCCATCGATCAGATCGTGCAGGTCCACGTAGCAGTGCGCGTGAATGTCGATCGTGCGCAGGCGGCGGCCTCTGACAGAAATCTGGCGACGTTTGCCTGTCGAGTCCGGTTGCTGAGCGCTGGCGAATACGCGCTGCAGGCCGCAATTTACGAAGCACAGGCCTGCTGATGCGCCTGCGAAATTTTTTAGAAACTTTCTGCGGCCAGCCATCATTCCTCCATCAAAAGTAAGCGCCGCCACAAACCACAGGCTGAAAAGTCTGTGTCCCACTGGAATCCGATCAGGCCAGCGGCTAAGGCCTAGTTTAATCTGCACAATTTATGGCAAGGTTGAACAGGCTGCGGAAAAACTCCCCACCATTTTGTCTTTCCGAGCGGAGCGAGGAATCTCTCATTCTTTTCATCGGGCCAAATCGAAGAGAGATTCCTCGCTCCGCTTGGAAGGACAAAATCAGTTGATTCTTCCGCGCCCCGTGAAGCCGTGCCTTATAATGAATTGCAGCTGCCATACGGGTTCTGAAACCAGTGCCAGTTCAAACCATCTTTCACTCTGGGTCGAAGAATCTTAGGTCCGGCACCGTGGCTGGGTCAACAGGCCGTCGGTTACAGTGACTGGAACGTAAAACCGTTTGCCCAACGAGGCGATTCCGGGCATTATCATTCGATTGGGCACAAGTGAAAGAACATGCGTGCGCAGGCCGGTGATTCGGCATCTATCGAATGCAGGAGGTCGTAAGTTTAAAACTCCCATGAACCGATCCCGGCTTTCAATCCCCCTAATGCTTTTGGCCATTTTTTCCGTGAGCGGAGTTCTAACTTGGAGCGCGCCGGCTGCCGACAAGGGTGAGGGCGTCCTCCTCTCGACCATGCAGTCGGAACTGGAGCGCGCGAAAACTTCGCTGGCAAAATCCGATCCCGCGCCTTACTTCATCAGCTATGAGGTCTACGATCAGCGCAACCTGATGGTCGTGGGGACATACGGCACAGTTGTCACGTCCAACATGGGAAATCACCGCTGGGCGGACGTGACCATGCGCGTCGGCTCTCCCGCCATGGACAACACGCACAATGAAAATCGCGACTCCGGAATCACCTCCGGCGCGCTCCCCCTGGCGGACGAGCGGGACGCGATTGCCCGCACTTTGTGGGAATTGACTGATCGCGAATACCGCCGCGCTACGCCGGCATTCGCCAAAGTCATGACCAATAATTCCGTGGAGGCCGCCGAGGAAGACAAGTCTCCTGATTTTTCCCAGGAGGCTGCCCAGGCGCATGTGGAAGCGGCATCCTCTCCCATTGCGTTCAATCAAAAGGAATGGGAAGAGAAAATCCGGAAATATTCGGCGCTCTTCCGGAAATATCCGGAAATCTACAACTCCACGGTGACTCTGCAAGTGGAGCAGACCACTTCCTATTTTGTATCGAGTGAAGGAAGCAAGGTTGAAACTCCCGGCCTGATGGCCCGGCTGGTCGTCGAGGCCAGCACGCGCGCGGACGACGGGATGGACCTGGTGCGCGTGGAGACGTTTGAATCGGCCAAGCCCGACGCGCTGCCTTCGGAGAAAGAGCTGGCGGCCAAGGAAGAAAAAATGGCGTCGGACTTGAAAGCGCTGCGCGGAGCTCCGCTGGCCGAACCTTTTGACGGTCCCGCGCTACTTTCCGGGAGAGCGGCGGCCGTTTTCTTCCACGAAGTGCTGGGACACCGCCTGGAAGGCCACCGGCAGCGCGGGGACACGGAAGGACAAACATTCACAAAAAAAGTAAATCAGCCGGTGCTGCCCTCGTTTTTAAGCGTGTACGACGATCCGACCTTGGGGACCATCAACGGTGTGCCCCTCTCAGGCGCGTACTCGCACGATGACGAAGGCGTGCCATCGCAGCGCGTGCCGCTGATTCAGGACGGAATTCTCAAGAATTTTCTGATGTCGCGCATGCCGATCACCAATTTCTCGAAATCCAACGGGCACGGACGGCATCAGGCCGGGTTCATGCCCACCGGGCGCCAGGGGAACTTGATCGTGCAATCGAGCAGAACCGTGAGGGATTCCGAAATGCGTGCGCAGCTGATTGACGAAGTGAAGAAACAAGGCAAACCCTACGGTCTCTACTTCGAAGACGTGCAGGGAGGTTTCACACTGACGACGCGCGAACTTCCGCAGGCCTTCCAGGTGCTTCCTGTGATCGTGTGGCGCGTGTATCCCGACGGCCGGCCGGACCAACTGGTGCGCGGCGTCGATATTGTGGGCACACCGCTGGCGTCGTTGAATCGAATTTTATTGACGGGCGACAAGACGGAAGTGTTCAACGGAATCTGCGGAGCGGAGTCGGGCAGCGTTCCGGTATCGGCTTCGGCGCCCGCGATGCTTTTCAGCGAGATGGAAGTGCAGAAGCGCAGCGCGTCGCGCGAGCGACCTCCGATTTTGCCGGCGCCGGGATTTGAAGAGTTGTCGGGAAGTTCAGCTCCAACCTCGCCGGCGGGAGGTGCGCGATGAAAATTTCCCCGCGCATTCCGGCGTGGCGAGTCGCCGCGATCGCTTTCGTTTTCCTGGCCGCATCGCCATTCGCCGCCATGGCGCAGCAAAAGCCGCTTCCTGCCGACGCCGCATCGGATCCCATATTGCGCGCCCTGCAAGCGGAGCTCACGCGCTCGAAGTCGCAACTGAAGATGGACAATGTCGATGCGCCGTTCTACATCGAATACCGCGTCTTTGACGTCGACCAATTCGATGCCAGCGCCGCGTTCGGGGCGTTGCGGGACCAGAACCGCACGCGCTTGCGCTTGCTCCGGGCGGTTGTGCGCCTGGGCGATTACAAACTCGATAGTTTCTTCAATGCGGGCCAGGGTATCAGTGACATTCTTCCCCTGGACAACGACGGACTCGCCATCCGCCACCAGGTCTGGCTGGCGACCGATCAGGCCTACAAGCGCGCCAGCGAGGCTTTCTCCAACAAGAAAGCCCAGCTTAAGCAGCTGAACATTGACGACCCCGTGGACGATTTCGCCAAAGCCGAGCCGGCCGTTTCCATCGGGCCAGTGGCGAAGCTGGACGTGGACCCGCCCAAGTGGACCAAGATGCTGGAGGCCGCGACTTCCGTTTACAGGAGCGACCCGCAAATTCAATCGTTCCTGGCCAGCTTGAACTTCACCGTGTTCTCCCAGTATTTCGTGAACACGGAAGGCACCATCACCCGCCATGGATCGGCGCATTACCAGATAACCTTGAGCGCGAGTGAACAGGCGCCCGACGGCATGAGACTGGAACGTGCGCCGCAGTTCACGGCCAACCGCATCGAGGAACTTCCCACGGCTGACGAATTCCAGTCCGACGCGCTCAAGCTGGTAGCAGACATGAAGAATTTACGTGAGGCGCCGGTAGCGGACGAGGAATATCGCGGCCCGGTACTGTTCTCAAACGACGCCGCGACCGACATGTTTTTCGAATTGATCGTGCCGAACATTTTGGGACGGAGGCCCGCGCCGGGCCGGCCCGCCCGCACGACCGGCGCGTTTGCCAGCAGTTGGAGGGCTCGCGTACTGCCTGACTTTATTTCGGTTGTGGACGATCCCACCATGGACGCATTTGCGGGACATGGCCTGGGAGGAAGCTACAAGGTAGACGATGAAGGGGTTCCCGCCGCTCCGGTCACCGTGGTGGAAAA
>DATHPN010000105.1:0-30324 GCA_035483715.1 Candidatus Acidiferrum sp. | reverse complement strand
CCATTCGCATCCAAGCCCACGAGATGAAACACGGTCTTACCCAAATCAATCCCCAGCGCGTAAATTTTCATGAGATGCCTCCTGGCCCCGCACTCTACAACTTCTAGAGTTCTGCGGCGGACCATCCCATTAACTGGCTTTCTGATGAGGATTGAGACACCGTCGTTCATTTCGTCGAATCGAGACACGGCAGCGCAGCCACTTTCGCGTCCGGCGAATCGTAGCCCCTGGTTCCGCTCTCATCCTGCATGCCCAAAAACACCCAGTCGCTCGTTTCCTCCGCTGTTCTTGTGAACTGGAGCACGAACTTTTTGCCTTTACGCTGATAGCTTATCATCCGGATGAAGAGCGGAAACACTTGCTTTGTCGCATCTTCGGTCGGTTGGCCGCATCGTGCGATTAATCGTTGAGGGGTAACGTTCAGGACCGCCTCTTCGTACCGCAGCTCGCGTGCGTCTCTAATCCGCTCCGATACTCGCTCCACCAAAGTGACTATCACTACCAGCCCTAAGATCGCCCCAGCCGCAATCAGCCATCGCGGATAGCCTGGGGTCCTCAACAGCTCCAGCAGAGGCACCATTTGTGACTTTAATGCTCGTTTCGGGGACAACCTGACTTTCCCAGTCGCAGGAGAATCCCCTGATTCCGGTGGTGTCTCAATTGACTCGCTCGAATGCCCAGGGTTGTTCTGAAGTGTCCCGGCCATATTTGCCTGCCTTTCGGAGTGTGTTCTAATCATCGCCCGCAGTCCTATTGAGCGGTTCATATTCCTGCAGCCGTGTGCGAGAGAGTAACTCAACGAGTTTCAGTCCCCTAAGTCAGCTCTGTCGTCAGCGTGGAGCCATCATGAGAGCATTGCAGATGCGCTGCGAGGTAATGGGCAGGGATCGCTCATTACACAAGGCGGCTGCTGTGAAAGAAGAAGCCAAGTCCTGAGATGTCGCGGTATTGGTAACTGATTTACACGTGACCAGGCAGATACACAGTTATCAATAATCTCATCTACCGGGAGCTGATAGGATCATCGCAGGAGGAAATCGGCAACTCTGAGCCAATAGTGCAATTCATGCCATCTGGTATAGACAACGATGGATTGTCCGATGATGAAAAGGGGAAGCACAAATTGGTACACCGTGTGGATCCGGCGGTCGACGATTAGGTCACGGGCTACGCCCAGCAGGATGAGCAGGTCCACCCCGGCATACAGCATATAGTGCGGCAGAATGGGTTCAGGAAAACGCCCCCAGGCGGCGGCCGTGAGTCCGCAGGTCGCGATGAAGATGAGGCGGCGATGCAGTTGCGGTTTCCCGCGCCAGTAAATGGCAAGGAAGAACGTCGGGGTAAAACAGACCATGTCAAAGAGGGGGACGATCATCCGCCAGCGAGCATTGGGAGAATGAAGCTGGACGATATCAAAGCGCGCCATCGTGAGGGCAGTAGATACGCCGAGAAGGATAATACTGATGCCGAGGGCGAGCCCGAACCAGCCCATAAGCCGATGCCCGCGAACGTTTCCGGTGCGCACCAGGGATGATTGAAAAATGAAGAAGACGACCCAAAAGGAGAATACGGCAGCGTGAAAGTATAGGAGCAGTGGGCGTGGCGGAGCCGGATGGAAGAGATTCTTGTCAACCGTGAAATGGAAGCCGTAGATGATGACCGCGGCGATTAACAGCGACATGGAGAAGTAGAAATACCGATCCAACAGACGCACACCCCAAGCCGCCGCCGTCGTCCCACCCGAGCGGGCACGAGCCGAGGGAATGGATAAGACCGATGCTTTTAGTAGGACTGGCGATTTCGAGGTCAATGCGAAAGACTCTATCTTGATTCCGGGGTTTCGGTCAAATTCTAGAAAGTGAAGCGATTTACTCTAAGCCATAAATTCCTCCGGCACAACAACGGAGCCAAGCCCTGAGAAGTCCTGCATAACGGAATGTGGCCCGCGAACGGGATTGGTCCAATTTGCACATCCCGAAAATCCTGTTTCCCAGGCGGAATCTTGTTTAGATGGTCTTAGGCGCCAGTGGCATCACTTTGCCAAGCCGACAGTTCCTTGCTAAACGTGCGCTCCTCGTCGTGAGGTCCATTGGGAATTGCCAGGTCAGGCTTCAGCATGTGGCGCTGAAGCCTGACCCGCTTAATGAACCGGGGCACCTAAGGTGCCCTCGGTGTTCTTTAGAATGATAGGATCGCGCCGCTGTTTTGGAACACTTTGTACTGCGTGACCGAGACGTTGCCTGGACCCAGGCACGCGCCAATGCTAGCGTTTGAAGATGATGTATTCGCATTGACCACCGACCAGGTCGCCGTGACTGTGTGTTGCCCACCAGGAATCTGGGCAATGAAATTGTAGCTGTGCGCGGACAGCGTGCTCAGGATCAGGTCGATGTTGCACAGGTCTGTCGTCGTCGAGGCACAGGCGGTCACCACAGAGAAGAGGTTCGTGCTGAGCTGCTGGAAGCGTTCGTCGTAGATGGCGCACCCATTGGAATCGCCGCCTACCACTTTTGCTCCGCTTCCATCTACCTTTACACAGACTTGAATGCCCACCTCAGCCGTGGCTGACTGCGTGGTGCTGGAGACCTTTGTGTTGGTGTATAGACCTGTGACCGCCGACGGTGTGATGACCAGTGTTACGCCGCTGCCCGAGGAAGTCTTGATGCCCGCGCTCAGGAGTCCACAGGTGACCGGGCCGATGCCGCCAGTCACATCACACACACCTCCGGTAGCAGAGGTTCCAGTCGTTCCAAAGCTTCCATTGCTGCTATTAATAGTGCAGGCGATCGGGGAGTACGACGCGCTGAAATTGCCGCTGCTTTGTGCGAAGGTGCTGCCTGAGACAAAAAGCAAACACAAAGTAATGACTCCTACTTTTGCGGTGAGGTTTTTACGCATATTTCCTCCGATTCATTGACCTTAATTTGGACATTTCCGCGTGGGCTTGGCGGAAGGATCGTAAGGCGGAGAGGGTACGGTTAATACTGCACGGAGGGACAGTTTTAGGGTAGGCGCATCAGTGCATCCCCGAGGGGATGGCTATCCCGATCTCCGGAGAACAGCTGGCATTATCCATCCCTGGAAGTCAGGGTCCGGCGTGAGCGGGGAATATTAGAACGAGTCATTGGATTTGTCACAGGAAAGCCAAGTCTTCTGGAGTCCGGCTGCTTGGAAACTGGCCCATTAGAAAAAATCAGAAGCAACTAGGCGAGGCGGAGGTTTGGCTCGGCGTTCAAATCGGTTGGGGCAAGATCTCCGGCGAGCAAGTGGGGATAGGCGGCCGCGGCGATCATGGCGGCGTTGTCGGTGGAAAGGGCGCGGCTGGGGAAAAAGACATCCACGTTCATTTTTGTCGCCTTGGATGCGAAGTGGTTCCGCAATTCGGAGTTAGCGGCTACTCCGCCGGAAACCAAAACTGTGCGGGAACCGGTTTCCGCTGCGGCTTCGAGCGTACGAGTCACAAGATCGCGGACTACCGCGGATTGGAATTTGGAAATGAGGGAGAGCGTACGCGGGCTGCACAGCGGCATGAGATCCGCAGCCTTGCGGCGGCCATCCTGGAGGGTTTTCTTGCGCGCTTCGATTTCATCCGCGAATTCGGGATGCGCGCGGACATAATACAGGACGGCGGTCTTGACTCCGCTGAAACTGAAATCGTAGGGATTGCCTTTGATCTTCACCGGAGCAAAATTCAATTCGTCTTTTTCATGGAAATTCGCGCCGGACTCGGCGACCTTTGAGGCAATCTGGTCGATGATCGGGCCGCCGGGATAGCCAAGCGCGAGGAGACGGGCGACTTTGTCGTAGGCTTCGCCGGCGGCGTCGTCGCGCGTGCCACCGAGACGGCGGTACTGAGAGGCGCGCGATGCGGCATCTCCGTTCCCACTGGCGGACTGGACGTGATAGAGCAGAGTGTGCCCTCCGGAAACGATCAGGCAAATGGCCGGCAATTGCGGAGTTTTCCCGGCCAGGTGCGCTTCGAGAAATACGGCGTGGACGTGGCCTTCCAAATGGTTGACGGAAACGAGCGGCTTGCCGAGTTCCGTGGCCAGAACTTTGCCGTACGTCACTCCCACTAAAAGCGAACCGACCAATCCTGGACCCTGGGTCACGCCGACGGCATCGATGTCTCTAAATTCCAGGCCCGCCTGCGACAGCGCTTCGCGGACGACGGGGACGATTTGGCGCAGATGCTCGCGCGAGGCGAGCTCGGGAACGACCCCGCCATACTTGCGGTGAATGTCGAGTTGCGAGGAGACGACACTCGACAGAATTTCGCGTCCATCCACGACAACCGCAGCGGCGGTTTCATCACACGAGGACTCGATTCCAAGGATGCGCGTTGGCATGATGCGTTTTCCCGTTTGGGGAGATGTCCATGTTAGCACAGTCGTGAAAATCGTCCTCGTGACGCAGCAAATTGGGAGCTGGGTTCGGTTGCGCCGCTGAGGCGCGTGTGCCGGGTCTGTAGTGGCTTGCATTCTAAGGAGATACGCGTTTCCCCGGCCCGACCTGGGCGGCATCGGGCTACGATTTGCAGTCCACTCAGGGCTCCCAACAACTAGAAATTAATCTACTGCCGACAATTCAACAGGTGGTTGCCAGTGTGCTGAAGTGAACCCGACTGTGCACAATTGAACAGTCAGGGCCAGTAACGATAATGGAAAATCCCGATTATTCGTCATTTCTTGTGCCATGGAAGTGATACTATCGCGGCGTACTTCACACATCCTTCCGCCGTGCCCTTAGGGTCGTCGGTTCTTTCGCTGCACAACGAAACGAAAGACGCAAGCCGCAGATTGTCGGAGCCTGCCCGAGCGGCCAGTCGTCGGGGAGAAATAAAACGATGAAAATATTGCTCTATAGTCCTGACAACGGCGTGACGAGGAACTTCATGCCGCATCTGTGGATGTTTCTCTTGCAGTCGCTCACGCCAGCCGGCCATGAAGTCGTGCTGATCGATGGCAACGCGCAGCCGATCGACGAGGCTGGCATCGCGCGTTATGTCCGCGAGAATGATATTTCACTGGTGGGCATCGGCTGCATGACGCGCATGATCGCGAAGGCCTATCGCATGGCCGACGCCGTGCGCGCCGCTGGCGTGCCAGTGGTGATGGGCGGGCCGCACGTCACGGAAATGCCCGATGAAGCGCTCGGCCGGAAATCCGGGAAGCGCCATGCCGATGCGGTCGCTCTTGGCGAGGCGGACGAAACCTGGCCGAAGATCGTGGCGGATGCCGCGCGCGGCCAACTCAAAGAGACCTACGCTCCTGTGGATGAATTCGGCCAGGAGAGGAAACCGAGTCTGCAGGCGTATCCGGCGATTCCCTGGAATTCGCTCGATCTGGACCAGTTCAACGTCGTTCCAAAACTCGTTGGCCCGATGCTCAAGCATTTCCGCGACGGTTGGGGAACCTTCCGCATTATTCCCGTGGAGTCCGGGCGCGGATGCCCGTACGGGTGCGAATTTTGCACGGTCACCGGCTTTTTTGGCGACTCGATCCGCTTTCGGACTAACAAAAGCGTGGTGGACGAATTATTGCTGCTCAAGGCCCGGGCAAAAAAAGAGGGCGGCCAGATCGCTGTTTTCTTTATCGATGATAACTTCGCCATTAACCCCAAGCGGACGAAATCCCTGTTGCGGGACATCATCGCGGCGGGCGCCCAGGTCCACTGGGTCGCGCAAATCAGCGCCAATCTTTTGCGCGATGAGGAGCTCGTGGAACTGATCGCCGCCGCCGGCGGCAAATGGATTTTCATCGGCATGGAGTCCATCGACCCGACGAACCTCGCCGATGTGAACAAAGGGTTCAACAAGCCGGGCGAATATGCCGCCGTGCTGCAAAGGCTGGCCGACCGCAACGTCTTCGCCATCACCTCCTTCATGTTCGGAATGGACAACGATACGGTGGGCGTGGCGGAGCGGACGCTGCAGCAAATTCGCACCTGGCCTGCGGGACTGCCCATTTTCGGCTTGATCACTCCGCTGCCGTCCACGCCGCTGTATGCCAGGCTGGAGGCGGCGGGGCGTCTGACGCGGCCCAAACACTGGGAGGAATTCATACCGTTTGCGATGGCGCACACACCGCTGAAAATGAGCATCGCGGAGGCTCACGCTGAGGTGAAGTATGGGTGGGCGCAGGCATACAGCCCTGAAGCGATCGCGCAGGCGGTGCGTTCGTTCAGTCATAAGCCGCTGGCATACCGCATCAATATCCTCGTCTCGCGCCTGTGTTTCCGCGGGATTTATTTTCCGCAGATGGGGCCGCTGGCCTGGCTGAAGGTGCTCTATGAAAACGGGCAGATCATCGCGGATACCGTGAAGGAATGTTTTCGCGAATCGTTTGGCGGAGTGAGTAAACCTGCGGCGCAGTCGGAGACGGCACGCAGTACCGGCGATTGAATGCGCCGGATGCGGCGGGTCTTATGGGGGCAAATCGAAGAGAGATTCCTCGCTTCGCTCGGAATGACAAAATAAACTAATTTTTCCGCAACCTGTGAAGCCGCAACCCGCAGAGCCTATTTGTGAATTAGCAACCACAGATTTGGGGTTAGGAACTTCTACGGCAAATGGTGGATTGACACTGCGTACAAGCGCCACGTAAGGTGGCTACAGGATCAACCATCGATGGCCGAGAAACCAAGACGCGTCCGCAAAGCAGTTCTTCCCGCCGCGGGGCTGGGCACGCGGTTCCTGCCGGCGACCAAAGCACAGCCCAAGGAAATGCTGCCTGTGGTCGATAAGCCACTTATCCAGTATGTTGTTGAAGAGTGCGTGGCCTCCGGAATCGACAACATTATTATCGTCACCGGCAGGGGGAAGAATGCGATTGAAGATCACTTCGATTCTTCGCCCGAGCTGGAAGGTTTTCTGGAGGAAAAGGGCAAATCAACGCTGGCAAAATTGGTGCACGACATCGGCAACATGGTGCACTTCAGCTACACGCGGCAGAAAGAGCCGTTGGGGCTGGGACACGCCGTGCTGGTGGCCAAGGAACTCGTGGGCAACGAGCCGTTCGCGGTGCTGCTGGGCGACGTAATTATTCCGGGACCGAATCCCGCAACGAAGCAATTGATCGAAGTGTACGAGAGCACGGGAAAAGGCGCCATTGCCGTGGAAGAGGTGCCGCGCGCACGGACTGGGCTTTACGGCATCGTCGACGTGGACCAGGATAACGGCGCGGGCGCGAACAAACGCATTTTGAAAATACGCGACCTGGTCGAGAAACCGAACCCCGCCGAAGCGCCGTCCACACTGGCCGTCACCGGACGATATCTCCTGCCTCCGGAAATTTTCGACTGCCTCGAACGCACCAAGCCGGGGCGCGGGGGCGAGATCCAGCTTACCGACGCTCTTCGCCTGCTGGCGCAGGAGATCGGATTACTCGCGTATGTCTACGAAGGGAAATCGTATGATGCGGGGGACAAGCTCGGTTTTTTGAAAGCGACCGTGGAAATCGGGCTGGAGAACCAGGAATTTGGCAAGGATTTTCGCGAGTATCTGAAGGCGCTCAAGCTTTAGTGGCGCAGGCTTCAGCCTGTGGGGTTTAATTTTTCCAAGGGCCAACTTCCACAGGCTGAAGCCTGCGCTACTTGAGGGATCATTTCTCTTTCGCGGTGCTCCCGGTTTTCTTTTGATCTTTTGCCGGGGAAGCGGATTTGGAATCTGATTTTTCAGATTTTTCCGCTTTCTCGGACTTCTCGGATTTCCCGGCCTTTTCGGCCTGCTCTGACTTGCCTGAATCGCCCCCCGTCGTTTTCCGTCCGTAGTCGGTGACGTACCAGCCGGAGCCCTTGAACTGGATCGAGGGGGCCGTAATTACGGACTCCACTTTTCCACCGCAGTGCGGGCATTTTTTCAGGTGCGGCCCGTTTACATTTTCGATCTTATCGGTGTGGCGCTTGCATTTGAGACAGGCATATTCGTAGAGCGGCAATTCCGGTCTCCTTCTTACTCCAAATGGAATCTTTTATGATAACACGCCGGGCGGCCTCGGAAGCGATGCCTCCGAGGTTTAAGCGGGGCTCCCTATCCCGGGAAGCTGTGTTTCGCTGGCGCGTGATAGACTCACTCCGTTGAGGAAAGCATGACCACAGACGTGCAAGACAATCTACCAACGGGCTGCCTCTATCTGGTGGCGACGCCGATCGGAAACCTCGAGGACATTACCCTGCGGGCCCTCCGGGTGCTGAAGGAAGCGGACCTGATCGCCTGCGAGGATACCCGGCAGACGCAGAAATTGCTGCAGCACTACGCGATTCACAAGGAACTGGTCAGCTACCACGCCCACAACGAACTGACGCGCGCGCCGGAACTGGTGATCCAACTCGAAGAAGGGGCGCAGGTCGCCCTGGTGAGCGACGCGGGCACCCCCGTGGTGTCCGATCCCGGGCACCGTTTGGTAGCGCAGTGCCTGCGGCATCACATCCCCGTCGTTCCTGTTCCGGGGCCATCCGCGTTTGTGGCCGCGCTGGCGGCATCCGGGCTGCCTACCGAGGAATTTCTTTTTGTGGGATTTTTGCCGTCACGCGCAGGGGCACGCAGGAAGAAGCTCGAGGCGTTGAAGTCCGAACCGCGGGCTCTGGTGCTCTACGAAGCGCCTCACCGGCTGGCGGAAACGCTTTCGGACGCCGCTGAGATTCTGGGATCTCGGCACGGCGTTGTGGCCCGGGAACTCACCAAGATTCACGAGGAATTCCTGCGCGGGTCTCTGGCCGAACTTGGAGACGCGGCGCGCCAGCGAGTCCCGCGGGGCGAAATTACTTTGCTGATCGGGCCGCCCGCGGAGGGTGAGCTGCAGGCGATTCCCGCAGTTTCGCTGAAACAGCGCGTCGAGCAGCTGGAAGCGGAAGCGGGCCTGGATCGCAAGGCGGCGTTGAAGCAAGCTGCACGCGAGCGCGGGCTCGCCAAACGCGAGGCATATAAGCGGCTTTTGCTGGAGCGATGAATGGCGGTGGTGCTTATTGTTTCGTCAGAAGCCCGGGCAATGGATCCGAAATGATGTCGGTTTTGGTAGCGCAGGCTTCAGCCTGTGGGGGTTCATCCCTGCAAGGTCAAAACCCCACAGGCTCATGCCTGCGCTACTACTACGTTTCCTCCGAAACGAACATCCGGTTGAAACGTGGGCCGGTGAATTCGACGCCCACGATTAATTCGCGCTCGTCCCTTCCCTGCATCACGTGAACGATGCGGCCTTGCGTCGAAAACTCCGAATCTTCGCCGCCTGCCGTTGGCGCCACGGGTATTTGGATTTCCAACAGACCGCCGAAATCGAGAGGAAAACGCGTGGCAAACGCCGCGCCGCCGCGGCACAAATTTTCGCTGGAAGTGCGCTCTTCAAAGGCAAGCCCGGAGCGGTCGGTTCCCCGGACCACAATCGGGAGATGAACCGGGACTCGGCGTTCCCTACGGCGCTCGAGAGCTGGGGTCGAAGCGCTGGCTGGGGCCATCCGTTACCTCCTCAGGTTACAGTTTGTGCAAAGAACACGTCCACTCGATCGAGAATTTCGGCCGGAGTGCGGGCGGTATGCACGTTTCTGCGCAATTCGCCGCCGTTTCGCACGCCGTGCGTAAAATAGCTGGTGAACTGCTTCATTCTGCCGATGGCGTCGGGCCATTGCGTATCGACCAGATTCCGGAAATACATGGAAAGCAACTGATAGCGGTCCCACTCGCTCGGCTGGCCATAAGAGCCTGTCTCCGCAAACTGGGAGATCTGGCGAAAAATCCAGGGATTGTTTGACGCGGCGCGTCCGATCATCACGGCGTCGCATCCAGTTTCGCGGAGCATGCGCATGGCGTCCTCGGGCGAGTTGATGTCGCCGTTGCCAATCACGGGCATGCGCACGGCCTGCTTGACATCGCGAATGACATTCCAATCGGCCCGCCCGGTGTATCCCTGCGCGCGCGTGCGCGGATGAACGGCGATGCCCTCGACGCCGATTTGCTCGGCGAGGCGGGCAACTTCCGCGGCGACGATGCTGTTTTCATCCCAGCCGGCGCGAATTTTGATGGTCATGGGAATGCGCACGGCGGAGCGCACGGCGCGAAGAACTTGCTCGAGAGCCTTCAAATCGCGCAGCAGGCCCGAGCCGCCGCACTTCACGACTTTTCTTGCGGGGCAGCCGAGGTTGACGTCTACAATATCGAAGCCCAATTGTTCGACCATCCCCGCGGCGCGGGCCATCACCTCGGCGTCGGCGCCGAACAACTGGCCGGTGATAGGGTGCTCGTCGGGCTCAAAAAAAAGATAACGCGAAGTCCGGGCGGAGTTGCGCGTAATGCATTCGGCGCTGGTGAATTCCGTCATGATCAGGCCGCAGCCGCCGAGGCTGCGAATCATGCGGCGAAAAACGGTGTCGGTCACTCCGGCCATGGGCGCGAGAACCGTGCCAGGAGAGATACGTTGATCGCGAATCGAAAAGGGCGCGGGAAACATTTTATTTAGAGTAACGTCTCGTCGAGATTCTGAGTTTGCGATTCTGCAACGGATGTGACTGGCGCGTCAACGGGCGCCGGCGCAGCGGAAAGAAACTGCGGAGCGACGCTTCCCTTTGTGGCCAGGTGCGCGGCAAGAGCGTCCGGGGAGCCGTCAAAAAATCCCTCCACGATTTTCTCGACCGCTTTCCCGCGAGCCTCGTCGGCGCTGAGCCTCGCCTCGTACAGATAGGCGCGGCCCACTTTGCGGCGAGCCACGATTCCCTTCTGTTCGAGACGATCCATGATGGTCATCACGGTCGTGTAGGCGCGCGGGCGGGACGCGGCCAGCGCGCGACAAATGTCGCGCACCGTCCCCTGGCCCATTGGCCAGAGAACGCTCAGACATTCCAGTTCGAGCGGCGCGAGGTCGAGGATCGAATGCCTCGGGCCCGCGCCTCGTGAGGCGGTGGAGCGCTCCACGTTGTTATTCTTTTCCATCCGAAGGACTCCGGCCTCCGCCCGCAGCCTGAGCAGCGGAGTTTTTTACCGCGGGCGCGCCCGAACCGGAGAGGAACAGATCGGAGCGCAGAATGCGCCTTTCGAGAGCTCCACTGAACGCCGTCCAATTCCCTTCTCCCTGATCGGAATCGAGCGCGGAACGGATTGCAGCCATCTTGGAATCAAGGTCGTCCAGATAATGCAACAGCAATGCTTCGCGGAACATGGGAAGTTTTGGCGACCCGAATTCGTATTGCCCGTGATGCGAAACCAGCATGTGCTGCACCAGAGTTTTCAAAGGCGAAGGAAATCCCTCGATCGCGTCTATTTTTTTCGTGACCAGTTCGTACTCGATCAGGATGTGGCCGAGCAGTTGGCCCTCGTCGGTGTAGCCGAGGGAACGTTCGTAACTCAGCTCCTGCAACTTTCCGATATCGTGGAGGACTGCGCCCGAAAGCAACAAGTCGGCATCCGCTTCGGGATAATGGCCGAGGACCGCGCGGCAAAGATTGCACAAGCTGAGCACGTGTTCGAGCAGGCCTCCATAATAGGCGTGATGCATGATTTTCGCTGCGGGCGCGCGCTTGAGTCGTGGGACGATTTCCGGATCCTGAACGACGCTGTCGAGAAGTTTCCGTAGCCAGGGATTCCCCACCGAGGCAACGACTTCGAGCAGCCTGGCGTACAGTTCCTCCACGTCTTCCTTGGTGTGCGCGAAGAAATCCGCGGGATCCACTTCGCTTTCCTCGGCGCGACGGATTTTCTCGATGGCCAGCTGGAGTTTGTTGCGATAATTTTCGACGCGGGCCTGGACCTTCACATAGTCGTCGCGCTCAAACGAGGCGGCCATGCGGTCGAATCCTTCCCACATGCGCGCCTCGACCCGCCCGGTGGCGTCGCCAAGCTCCAGGCGCAGGTAGGCTTTGCCATCGCGGGTGGCGCGGATTTCCTTGACGCAGACAAGAAAGTGAGAGGTAACGGTCTGGCCGTCCTGGAGATTGGAGACGAAACTCTGCTTCATGTGCCGGATTTCTTTTTGGGAAGAATGCCGAATTTGCGGCCGGATTTCTTGGTCTCGTCCTTTTCCGGCGCGGCGGCGACTTCCTCGATCGGTTCGGCTTTCACGGCAGCCGTGTCGGTATACCCCGGCTTGATCTGAAGGTAGCTGTCCTCACGCAGCGTCTGCAGATAGGCGCGCAATCCCGGCTCCATTTTTTGTTCGTAAAGCTTGTTGCTGATTTCGGGATCGACTTTCTCCAGCGGCTGCTCGCCTGACTCGTATCGCTCGCGGACCTGCAGAATTTCAAATCCCGTTTTGGTCTCCATCACCTCAGTCATCTGGTTGCGATTCAGGGCGAACACTTTGTCCGCGATTTTGGCGTCCAGCTGGGTGCGCTGGAAGGAGCCGAGTTCTCCCGACTGCTTAGCCGTGGGGCTGTCCGAATAACGTTTGGCCATTTCTCCAAAATCGTCACCATTGTTCATGACCCGGTCGCGCAAATTCTCGGCTTTTTTGCGCAATGCCGGGAGGTCGGCTTCGGGCTTGCCCTCCGTGGAAACAAAAATCTCGCGAAGGACGACGGTTTCCGGGCGGACGAATTCGGACTTGTGTTCGTTGTAATACTTGACGATGTCTTCATGGCTGATGATGATTTTGGAGCCCACTTCCTTGCGAATCAATTCCTGCGTTAAGAGCTGGTCACGAAGCTGGCTCTTGAAGTCCTCGAAATCCTGGCCGCTGTCGCGAATCGCCTTTTCGAGCGCATCCATGTCGGGCAAATTGTTCTGCAAGCGAATGGCGTCCAGGCGCTTGATGACGTCTCCATCGACATTAATCCCATCATCCTTGGCGCGTTGGGTAAGTAAGGATTGATCAATCAGGTCGCGAAGCAGGTCCTTGTCCTTCGATTCAACCATCGTGCGAATCTTCTCCGGGGTGCAATTCGCACACGCGTCCCGCGCTTCGCTTTCCAGAGAAGCCCGCGCTTTCTCCAGATCCTCGCGGGTGATGATTTCGTTGTTGACGCGGGCGACAATTTCCTCGACCACGGTGCTCTTGGTTTGCGCGCACACGGAAACGCCCAGGCCCGCGAAAAACAATGGAAAAATCAGCCACTTGCTTGGTCTCATAAGAGTTGCTCGGGTCCAGTTTATCGCTTCGATTCCAAGGGAAGCAACACGTTTCTGACGCTTTCGGCCACGCGGCCGCGGCGGTCCAGACGCATCCACAACGTGCCGTTGGGGTCCAGCCGCAATCCTTCCTTCTGGGAGCGAATAAATTTCACAAGATTCTCCGGCGAAAGCGGCGTCTCGGGATGAAATTTGATGGCCACTTCATTGGCGCGCCTCTCGATGGAAGAGATCAACAGCCCCTCGGCGAGCCCTTTGAGCAATGCGTAATCCAGCAGGTTGCCAACGGCGGGAGGCGGAGCGCCGAATCGGTCGGTGAGTTCGCTGTTGACCTCTTCCCTTTCGGCTTCACCAGTAATTCCGGCAATGCGCTTGTACGTCCGCAAACGAAGATTCTCGTTGGGGATGTACTCCTCTGGGATGCGGATATCGAGTCCGAGGTTGATCGTGGCCCGCATTTCGGGTTTGACCTCTTCGCCCTTCAGCGTGGCCACAGCGCGCTCCAGCATCTGCACGTACAAATCGAAGCCGATGGCGTTGATGTGTCCATGCTGCTGGCCGCCGAGCAGGTTTCCGGCGCCGCGCAATTCGAGATCGAGCGCCGCGACACGGAATCCCGCGCCGAGGGCGCTGAACTCCTTCAAGGCGGCGAGGCGGCGCGTGGCCAAAGGCGTGAGCGAGACATCTTCGGGAACCAGCAAGTACGCATAGGCGCGCTGGTTCGAGCGGCCGACGCGGCCACGGAGCTGGTATAGTTCGGAAAGTCCGAAACGATCGGCGCGATTGATAAGGATGGTGTTGGCGCGCGGGATATCCAGTCCATTTTCGACAATCGTGGTGCAGACCAGGACATCGGCCTCGCCGCGCACGAATTTGAACATCACGGACTCCAGTTCCTTCTCATTCATCTGGCCGTGTCCCACCACGACGCGAGCTTTGGGGATCAGTTTATTCACAAGGTCTGCGATCGTATAAATCGACTCCACGCGATTGTGCACCAGGAAAACTTGCCCCTGCCGGGAGAGTTCCTCTTCAATGGAGCGGCGAATGAGCGATTCGGAAAACGGAGAAACCACGGTCTGAATGGCCAGACGGTCCTTCGGAGGCGTTTCGATGACGCTCATGTCGCGCAGCCCAACGAGCGACATATTCAGTGTGCGCGGGATGGGCGTTGCTGAAAGCGTCAGAACGTCGACATTGAGTTTGAGTTCCTTGAGGCGCTCCTTGTGTGCGACGCCGAAGCGCTGCTCCTCATCCACGACCAGCAGGCCCAGATCGTGAAACTTCACGTCCTTGGAGAGCAAGCGATGCGTGCCGATAACGATGTCCACCTGTCCTGTTTCCACGCCGGCCAGGACGGCTTTCTGCTCGCGCGGGGTGCGAAACCGGCTGAGCAAGTCAACCCGAACTGGAAACGCGGCGAAGCGGCGGCGGAAAGTTTCAAAGTGCTGGAAAGCCAGCACCGTAGTTGGAGCGAGCACGGCCACTTGCTTGGAGTCGGTGACCGCCTTGAACGAGGCGCGCATAGCTACTTCCGTCTTGCCGTAGCCCACGTCGCCGCAAAGCAGGCGGTCCATGGGCTGCTGACGCTCCATATCGCGCTTGACATCCCCGATGGCGATGGCCTGGTCCGGCGTTTCTTCAAACTCGAAGGCGTCTTCAAATTCCCGCTGGAACTCTCCGTCCGGAGAAAACGCGAAGCCCTCTCCCGCTTTCCGGCCGGCGTACAGCTTCAATAGTTTGTCGGCCATGTCTTCGACCGACTTCTTCACCCGCGCTTTTCGGGCCGTCCACGTGCTTCCGCCCAATTTGTCGAGGACCGGTTTGGCGCCCTCGACGGCGCGGTAGCTTTGCACCAGGTCGAGCCGCTCGAGCGGGACGTAGAGGCGCGCATCGTCCGCGTAGCGCAGGCGCATGAATTCTCCGCGAGCGCCGCCGTTTTCGATCTGATGCAATCCTTCAAACTGGCCGATGCCGTGGTCGACGTGGACGACGTAATCCCCGGGCTTCAACTCCGAAAAATCGCTGAAGAAGCTGGCTGTCTTGGGGCGCCGCTTGGCCGTGCCCGGCAGCATTGTTTCAAAGACGTCCCCGGTGCCGAAGATTGCGACACGCGCATCGAGAAACACGACGCCTTCGGTGAACGGAGCGCGACATAAAACAATCGCGGGAACGCTGCCGGCAGAGGAATCCTCGGCGAGGCGCGCGCTCGTGGCGCTCTCTTCCAGTTCACCGAGGCGGAAAGGAACTTCGTATTCGTGGCACAGGTCGGCGTACCGTTCGAGCTCGCCAAGGCTTTCCGCGGCCAGCAGGACGCGCTCGCCCGCGGCGATGCGCTCGCGCGCCTCGGCCATGAACGCAGGCACGTTGCCGTGAAAGCTCGACGTCGGTTGCGTTTGAATCGTGCGGGTTTCGGAGTCCTCGCGCGTCAAGGCAAGGTGTTCGAGTTCCAGGCGCGGATGGCGTAAAAGCCGCGCGTCCCATTCATCGGTGAAGAAATGCGCCGACATGGCTTCCAGCTCAATACTCCCTTTCGACTCGAGATCCTCCGTCGCGCTCTGCAAGAATGCGCGCGAAGCTTCTTCGATCGCCGCCGGCTCATCCAGAAGAATGACTGTGTCTTCCCGCAAATCGAACAACGAATGCGCGCGAATCGCCGGCTCCGAGCTTGCTGAATTTCCGTATCCTCCGCCAAAGCCGTTGGCAAGTTGCTCGACGAGAGGAGGAAGCGTCACGTGTTCGATGGGGCGGACGGAACGCTGGGTGTTGGGATCAAATTCGCGCAGAGATTCGACCGAATCTCCGAACAGTTCGAGGCGCACGGGCCGCTCCGCTTCCGCGGGGAAAATGTCGACGATTCCTCCGCGGACCGTGAACTGGCCGGGCATTTCGACCATGTCGTGGGATTCGTAACCCACGCGCCGGAGGTGCGCGACCAGATCGTCGAGCGAAACGGATTCGTCGCGCGCAAGCGTACGAGCCTGCTCCGCGTAGGAAGACGCGTCGGCGAGACGCATGCGAGCCGCGGCCACCGGCGCGACCACGATGCGCGCCTGTCCGGTGGCATATCGCCACAGGGTCACGGCGCGATTTTCGAGAATTTCCGCGTGCGGGGCGGCATCCCCCCAGGGAAAAACGTCCATGGCCGGCAAGACGGCCACTTGCGTGGCTTCCTGGCCGGCCAGCGCGGTGTAGAAAAATTGCATCGAGGCGGCGAAAACTTCCGCGCGCGCGCCGGATTCGACCAGGACGACCATGGGCCGGCGAAGTTCTGTGGCCACGATGGCCGCGAGCAGGGCCTTGGCCGTGCCCGCGAGCCCCGCGATACGCTCCCGCGCATTTCCCCGTCGCAGCGTGGCAATCGCGGATTCCAGCGCGGGATGACTGCTCACCGATGCCAGGGTTTCCGAAACCGATGACAGGATCATGATTTGTCGTGGGTGTCGCGCGAAGCGGCTGAAACGGCGGCGCCGGCATGGCGAATTCGTTGGACAATACTCGTGGTCGAATATCCGGGAGCGAGCGGAATGGAAACCACGCGTCCGCCGGCGGCCTCGACTTCCTCGCGCCCGGCAACCTGGTCCGGCGCCCAATCCGCACCCTTGACGAGGATGCCCGGAAGCATGCGGGCAATCAATTCGCGAGGAGTCGGCTCGTCGAAAATCGTAACGTAATCCACCGAGGCCAGCGCGGCAAGAACCTCGGCGCGGTCTTGCTCAGGAACCAGTGGGCGTTCGGACCCCTTGTTGCCGCGAACGCTGCGGTCGCTGTTGATCGCCACCACCAGGACATCGCCCAGGGCGCGCGCCTCGGCCAGGCACCGCACGTGGCCGGGATGCAGCAGATCGAAACAGCCGTTGGTGAAGACGACACGGCGGCCAGCGCGCTTTTCGCGCGCGGTCACCTGAATCAATTCATCCTGCGAAATAATTTTCCCCATGGGAAACGCAGCACGCACGAAAACGGATGGGCGGCGGTATGCAAGCCAATCCATATTTATATTATCACGCGAGAGGGGTGAGCGTTCCCTTGCGGAGGATGGGAGACGGCAAGTGGCGCGGGCTTCAGCCTGCGGGAGTTTGTCCTTGCAAGGACGAAACCCCGCAGGCTGAAGCCCGCGCTACTAGAGGGTTCAGATTATTTGTGACGGCGATCGTAATGCCCGTCGGAATGACCGTTGGCATCCAGCCATTTGAGTAGAGATCGGACGCTGCCATGCGCCAATGCGATGCTGGAGTCGGCTGCTCCGTAGTAGAGATTGATCGTATCTCCGTCCGCTCCGATGGTATAGCCGCAAGGGAACACCACATCCTGAACATCTCCCTGATGCTCGTACTCCGTTTCGGGCGCGAAGATCCAGGAATCCCCGCGATTCAGGCACTTTTCCGGCTGCTGCAAATCAAAAAGAGCCAGGCCCAGCCGATAGATAGAACTCGAAGGCGTCCTGCGAACCCCATGATAAATCATGAGCCAGCCTTGGGGCGTCTCGATCGGCGGTGGTGACATGCCGATCCTGTTCGCGTCCCACCAGGCTCCGCGGCGGGCTTCCAGCATGAGTTTGTGATTCCCCCAATGGCGCAGATCCGGTGAAGAGGAGAGCCAGATGTGGGCACCCAGCGGCGTCATGGGCCGATGGATCAAGGTCCAAAACCCATTGATCTTGCGGGGAAGAAGCGCTGCATCCTTGTCATCGGGCGGCATAATTACGCCAAGGCGCTCGAAGCTGCGGAAATCTTCTGTGAGGGCAAGTGACACACCCGGCCCGCTCCGCGAATAGGACGTAAAGGTCACGGCATACTTTTGCAGTTCCGGCACGAAGGTGATCCGGGGGTCCTCGATGCCCCAAACCTCTTCGGGGTAGTCAGGGTTGGAAATTAAAGTCGGTTCCCGATCGATCTGCCATCCATCGACGCCATTCACCGACCGCGCTGCGCACAAGTGAGAGAGACCCCGGCGGTCTTCCACGCGGCACAGCAGAAGCGTCGACCCGTCCGGCAGGCGTGTGGCGCCCGCATTGAAAACACTATTCATGGAGTAGGGCCAATCTTTTTCCGTCAAGATAGGATTGCCAGGGTGGCGGTGAAATAGGACCTCGTATTTATTTGCGGGCAATTTGTCGGATGATTTCTCAACTAGAATGCTCATAGCGATTTTTTCTCCAGGCCATCTGTCTCTTCCAACCGGCGCATTTCCAGCAAAGCCATCAGGAAGGAGATTGTTGATTCCGCTCCCTGATTCTCATTGGCGCGGTCCGGATGCAATCCATCCCGGCAACCGCCGGTGCTGGGGTCGTACAAAGCAACTTGCAGATCGTTGTCACCCAGGAACCAATTGAATGCCGACCAGGCCTCTTTGCGCCAGCGGTTCTCTCCCGTCACGCCATAAGCTTCCAAGCATGACGAAACGACCGCGCAGGCTTCGACTGGCTGCTGATCGAAACGCGCTTTCTCGGTCTTCTTGGAATAGAAGCCTTGCGAACCAATGGGTACGAAGTGACCTTTGTCTTCGCTCCGTTGAATCGTTGCCAGCCAATCCAGGGCTTGGAGCCCGGCCGCTTTCATTTCCGCGTTTCCGCTGCGGGTCCCCGACCGCAGGAGGGCTTGCGGCAATCTGGCATTGGAGTACGACAAACTGTTCTCGAACCAATCCCATCCCGGGGAGCGGTGCGCACGGTACGAACCGAGCAAACGATTGGCGAGGACATCGGCGGCACTCAGCGCAGCTCGATCCCCCGGGAACGAGTCGAGATATTCGTGCAGGCCCAGAAGCGCGAAGGCACAGGCGCGGGGACTCTTAAAGTTCACGGCTGCCGGCACGGCCAGCTCGAAGAGCCGACCCGCAGCCCCACGCAGCCCCTTCTCCCTGGACCTGCCGAGTACGGTTCCCAATCCCCACAGCGCGCGGCCATGGCTGTCTTCCGAGCCCCCCGGCTCTTGCCACTGGCGCTCGTAACTCAGGCAATTCCTAAATCGATTCGTCGCAGGATCGAAGGCCAACCACAGGAAGGCCAGATAGCGGGAAGCCAGATCGGCTGATCCGGTTGGGACCGCGATTCCGAGATGTTCCAGGAGAACGGATACGATGAGCGCGCGCGCGTTGTCATCGGTGGTGTAGCCCTCCGGATAGTTCGGAACCACAAAGACGGCATGCTCCACGATTCCTGTCGCATCCGTCATCCGATTCAGATGATCCAGTTTGACGGGGGGGAGCCTGTTCAACATTTTTTCTGTGTTCTGCGCGCAAAACGTCGCCCGGGGATTGCGCAGGCGCTCGTTATACACTCGTTCAAAACTTTTCATATATTCCTGAGCGACTCGGTTCCACACCATGGTTCTGGCATGCAGATAGGCGCGCTTGCGCATGGCGTGGCGCCCCGTCTCGTTGCGCAAGAGATCCATGGTCCGGTCCGCGATCGCTTTCGGATCATCGAAGGGAACAAAAACGCCTCGATCATTGGCCAGCAACTCGATCGCGTGCAAGTACGGGGTTGAGATGATTGCCTTGCCCGCGCCCAGCGCGCGCGCCAGTGTTCCGGATACCACCTGATCTTTGTGCTTGTACGGTGTGATGTAGATGTCCGCCGAGCCGATCAACTCGTTCAGTTCCTGGGGACTGACGAACTTGTTGTGAAAAATGACATTCGCCGCGACTCCCAGATCCTGCGCCATCCTTTGCAAGTATAACCGGTATTGATCGCCCTCACGGCGTCGGATGTGGGGATGAGTCACCCCCGCAACCATGTACACGACATTGCTGTTCTCCGACAAGATGCGCGGCAGCGCTTGAATCACGTTTTCGATGCCTTTGTTCGGCGAGAGCAAGCCAAACGTGAGCATGACGAATTTTCCTTCCGTGCCGAAGCAATCCTTGTAAAAGTTAGGATCGATGAAAGGAACGTCAGGTATCCCATGCGGAATCAAATCGATTTTGTGTTCTGGGACGCGGAAAACTTCCTGCAGTATTTCAGCGGAGTTTTGACTCATCACAATCATGCGGTCCGACAAACTGGCTATTTCGTCCATCACCATGCGTTGATCGGGATTGGGGTCGCGCAACACCGTATGCAGAGTGGTCACGATGGGCATGTGCAGGCGGCGCAACAGCTCCAAAATATGCGCTCCGGCCGCTCCACCGAAAATTCCGTACTCGTGCTGCAGGCACGCCAGATCAATTTTGCTGAAATTCAGAAAGTCGGCGGCCTGGCGGTAAGAGGATAAGTCGCCTTCGGACAACTCGAACCGCACCCGATCGGGATACTGATATCCCTCTTCGGTATCGTTCACCGGCAACGCCAAAAGCTCCGTCGCGCCATATTCGGCGCTGATCGCGTCGCACAAGTCGGTGGTGAAAGTCGCGATGCCGCACTGCCTCGGCAAGTAATTCCCAAGAATGGCGACTCTGCTCGGCAGCAGCCTGCGGATATTTGAAGGGAGGCGCGTTTCCGAGGCCGCTTCAACGAGTAAAGAGCCTAGATGGAGATCTGAACGATCGCGGTTCTCATTGCTGCGGGACGGGATTTCCGTCACGGGCGTCATGCCTAGCATCGACATCCGATTGTCTACCTTTCGGCCACGCCGGTTGATTTCAGCGAGTATCAGGGAGGGGTCTGATACATGTGTAGCGTTCCAGCGAAGGTGTGGGACTTCCGGTCAAGACCACCACACGGGTCAGGATAGCAATTGCGCCGGTTTAAAAATGTCCCTTATTGCACAGTCATCGGCCTTGGGAATCGATATAATCACTGAGAAGATCTCCGCGATAAAACTTCCAGACGTCGCCACGTTTCGTGCGGAGGATTCCGCGAATGAAGTCCTTTAAGTCATACCACTTCGCTCCAAAACTAAGCGCGGTCGAGTTGCCGGAAGAACTTCAAAACACGTAGTTGACATCGAACTGCAGCCGCTTAAGCGTGTCGATCGGCGGATTCGGGTTGCCGAAATTCAGCGGCCTACCGAATAGGCCGATGAAATCGAGAATCACGTTGCTTCTGATGGTATAGAACACGCTAAAGCGGTGCTCGGTGACATTGCTCCCCTGATACATCTGGTTGTAGTTGAGATTAGATAGAACCGCCTCGCGCTCGATGAACATACGCGTGTAGCCAAACTGCAAATCGTGCTTCTGGAGGATCCGCCCGACCTCCGCCTCGGCCCAGTAGCCGCGCCGCTGGTTCGGGTCGCAGGAAAAATTCACTGAGCGAGTAAATTGTGTGGTGGCCGTGTTTGCGGGCGCGGGCAGAATATTCCCGACATTCGCGCAAGCCTTGGTGTTTTGCACGAAGTCTCCAATAATCGCGACTGGCCAGCGTTCGGAAGGAGTTTTGACGTCGAAGCGCGCGATGGAGTCGAACAAGGCGAACTTGGAGGAAAACTGCGCATTGGCAATGGATGTAACTCCCGTCGGTTCGGTCGTGCCGTTGACCGTTACCACCGAGGTTGCCGTCGTGGTGATGACCGAATTCTGCACGGCTCCTCCCCCTCCCGCGAGCGGCAGGAGGCCGATCAGCGGCGTCGAGGGGTTCTTGGCGCTCGCCTTGGCCAACGCCAGCGCCATGGGATCGGCATTGTGAAAGTTGTAGAAGCCGTTGTACGCGGTTAGCTCCAGCCAGTCCGCCAGCCGCCATTCGGTTTGAAACTGGCCGCCATACACGGCCGTTTGCATCAGACTCTTGTTTTGCAGTGAGGTGCCGGCTACCTGGGAAAAAGGCAATTCGAAGCCGACAAAGGCGACTCGTTTGAAAACCGGCGTGGAGTTCAATGCGAAATTCAGCGTTTGGCCAAACCCCTCGGGGCTCAGGTCCTTATCCCAGGTGAGTTCGGTGTTGTACCAGGGATAGGTAAACTTCCCGGCGATCAAGCTGAGCGGCTTGAATTGCCTGGGATGATACTGGATGAAGGCTTTGTCCAGGGCGACTGGCTTGCGTGCGTAGAATCCGGTGAGAGTCTGGTTCGTGGACGTGGGATCGTTGATGTTGCCAGAAGCCAGGGTGAATCCTCCTGAGAGGTCGTCATTGAGTTGCACGTCAACGTTGAAGCGCAGCCGGTAGTTTTGCAGGTTCTGGTCCAGGGAGCGGTCGCTTGGCCCGCCAAAGAAAGCGTCCTCGCGCAAGCGGAAGTCTCCGCTAAATGACAGGGGACCAAGTTTTTTCAGCCTTTGTTCCAGTTCACCTAATCGCCTGTCGACACTGCCTTGCGACGGGGGAGCCTGCACCTGAGCGGCCGGGGCGGCCCCGGCGCTTTCGAGCGGCGCGTCGGTTGATGAACCCTTGCCACTAGCTGGCGAAGTGGGAGGGGCCGAAGCCAGGAAACTCTCGGCCTCCTTGGACGGTGCGCGCAATTCCATCTCAAGCTTGGCGATTCGATCCAATTCATCACGAACGGCCGCGCGTTCGGACTCCAGTTCCTCAGCTTGTTTCGCGATCCGTTCCGATTGCCCCTCCACAGTTTCCTTCAATTGCTGCAATTCGAGCAGCAAGGGGGGATGGGGCGCCGCTGCCGGCGAATTTGGGCGGCTTTCGGCTGGCGCGGAGACGTTGAGGGCAGAGCGCGACTCGGCTGAAGCGCTCGCCGATGCCGGTGTATCTCCCTCCCCTGCCCGCGCGGTCGCGGGAGGCCCAATAAACGCCAGAACAATAAAAATCTTGAGGGCAATCCCCTTCAGACTCTCGCTTCGGAACATGGAACTCTCCTTTATTGTGGCCAACCGAAAAACAAAAAACCCACCGGCCAAATGTCTTTTTGGCGGTGGGTCTAAGAAGTGCCGGGATATGATTCCGCGAACTAGATCTTCAGCCTCCCCGCATCTTCAGGCACACACACCCGGAATTTGCAACACGGACAGAAGCTTGGTGCGTCCTGGCGGAGCGGTTTCATCGCAACAAGAATACGCGAGCCAGATGGGATTTACAAGAAACACTTCTGACCCAGGCGAAGCGAACATCCCCGGGCTGGCTGAAATGCCGCCTCCGTTTGTGCCTTGTTGTTCTCCATGCGCGTGAGATATAGAATGCGCACGGGCTAGAGGTCCAAATCGGAAATCCGGGCTCAGGCGTCCGCTCGCGACCCGTCTCCACTCGCCGGCCGCTCCAGCGCGACCAATCCGATCCGGAGAGGGCACGAAGACATGAAAACCGGTGAAGTGCAACTCATTGCCGAGGCGTCGAGCACTCGGAGGGCTTCTGTCCGTGGATCGCTGTGGCTGGGCGGCCTGCTCGCCTTTGGCGCCGCGCTGGTTCTTACCGCGACTGCAGCGCCTACTTTCGGGCGGCAGTCTACGCCGCCAACGAATCTTTCAGGCAGCCCGATCCCAGGAGTCAAGTGCGTCATCGGCCTGGAGGATATTAAGCCTGGCGCCAAGGGCACACTTGCCTCCTTGCCCGATGGGCTGGAATTCACTGCCGGGAAGAAGAAGGCGGACATTGCCATCTCTTCCATTCAGGACGTATTTACAGGACAGGAAAGCAGGCAGGACGTCGGCGGTATGAGCGGCACTCTGGTGAAAGCGGCCATTCCTTACGGAGGCGGCCGGGTCGTAAGCCTCTTCTCACACAACGTGGATGTCCTGGATGTGGAATACATGGACTCGAATGGTGGCTTTCACGGAGCCATCTTTGTGCTATCCGCAGGCAAGGCCACAGCACTCAAGAATCAACTCGTTGCGCAGGGCGCGAAGGTCTCCCCGCACTTGGATGCGCCGGGACCGAAGGGGGAGAAACCATGAGGCCGCTCGGGCGAAGTGCAATTCTGTCCATTTTCTTGTTCGCGGCGGGAGCTGCCACCCTCTTGATGTCCGCGTGCGTCTGGGCACAGCCCCATCCTGCGGGAATGGCCGGAGCAGATTCCCAGCCATCGCAGAAGTTGACCGCATCGGCCATTCAAGTTGAACGCATCGCAGCGCCGGCGGATTTTCTGCTTCCGGAGGATACAAGCGTTTCGATGTACGAAAACCTGGTGCTTCAGTTGGTCAAGACCAAGAAGTTTCAGCACGTCTATCGCAGCGGCGACCGCAGCGCGGCGGATGTGCCGGATCTGGTTATCCTGCATCTGATCCCCGAGGCTTATAAACAAGGCAGCCAGAAGGAGCGGGAAGTCACCACGGTCGCCGGAGCTACTTCGATCAAGGTAAAAGTTGAATTTACTTCACGCGAAGGCAAGGTCCTGCTCGACAAGGAAGTCGAAGGCAAGGTGCGGTTCTACGGCGAAAACCTGCGCGCCACGTACGACCTGGCCAAGAAGGTCGCCACTTTAGTCAACCAAACCTTCTAAATATTGCGGATCAGCTGCTTCAAGAACCATCCGGCATTGCCAACGAAAATCTTTTGGTTTCTAGCGTTTTTTCTTTTTGCTGTTCTCGAGGAATTTTGGTGAGTGATCGGTTTTCCGCGCGGCATCTTTTGTTCTGTGCCGATTTAACTTGCATTTGGGACTTAGTTCAAAGATGCTCTGCCTGTTTTGAGGTAAGATTCGCATTCATTTTTGGGGCGTGCGAACAAAATCCCGCCGATTTTGTTCTTGCGCGTTTACGGCAATACACGCGAACGGACTGCAGGATTTGCGCATCGGGAATGCGCGCGGCAGTCGCGCGTTCAACCAGGAGGAACGGCGATGTGGGAAGCACTGGAACAAACGGGATGGGTGAAGACGCTCGGCAGCACCGGCTGGATGTACGCAAGCATTTCGGTCATTCACTACCTGACCATGTTTTGGTTCATCGGATCGATGGCGGTTGTGGATCTGCGAGTCATGGGAATCGCGGCGCGCAAAAGAAATCTCTCGGAATTAGCCGGGCAATTATTCCCCTGGGCGTGGACGGGACTGGTCCTGGCAATCATTTCCGGATTTCTAATGTTCGCAACGGACGCAGGGGATTGGGCGCCCGATCGGGTATTTCATTGGAAGCTGGCGTTGATCACGCTTTCTATCGTGTTCGCTGTCGTGGTCCAGCAAGGGGTGCCGAAGTGGTCCGCGGCGCCGGAAATACCGAACTGGGCCAAGATCGTCGCCGGAATTGCTCTGATTCTTTGGATCGTAACTATATTGAGCGCGTCGGAAATTCCGGCGATGGAAGGACTGGGATAGCGACCGGCTGGATGCGGCAAGGACGAGACCGGTAGAACTTTACGATTCCGAAAGGAAAAGGGGAAGCCCGCTATGTACGAAATGCTTGTGAGTTTCGCGAAATGGCTCGAGGGAACTCCCTGGGGGACCGGTGTCCGCACATCGCTGTGGGCCTATCCATTCACCCAACTGGTTCACTTCACAGGGCTATCCATTTGGCTGGGGACCAATCTGGCGCTGGACTTGCGTCTGTTGGGGTTGGGAAAGCGGCGAGAAACGGCGGCGCAGCTGCGGGACGATTTGTTCGCCTGGAATTGGATCGGCTTTTGCATCGTGGTGCTGGGCGGTTTTCTTCTGTTTTCATCGACCGCGACGACGTTTCTGGTCAACATCGCCTTCCGCTGGAAGCTGGGCTTTTTTGTTCCGCTGGCTTTGCTCTGGCACATCTTCGTGCAATGGAAAGCGCGTGACTGGGGAGCAACGCAGGACGCCCCGGCAATCGCAAAAATATCGGGACTGGCGGAAATTTTGCTTTGGATTTGCGTGATTACCGCGGCCGTGGAAATTCCGAACCACTAGCAGCATTTCTCAAAAGCTGGAAAATCAATTTATCTTGTTAGGCCGTTCGCGGGACAGGCTTCAGCATGTCTGGTTTTAATCATTTGGAAAACCAGACAGGCTGAAGCCTGTCCTACTTGTGCGTTTCAGTCAGAAAATGAGGTGAAGATTGAACCGCCAGGGATGCTCAGAAAAAAAGCGGCTCCCGCGGGGGGAGCGGGAGCCGCCTGGGGGTGTGGCTGGGCCGATCGTTTAGTACGACATCTCGCGATAACTGATCATGGTGTAGTAGCCGTTATTCAAGGGAGCCAGGGCAGAGGCTTTGTCGTAATGGAAAAAAGCATTTCCACCGATTGACGCGGTATTGGCAAGGATCGAGCCATACCAGTTACCGTTGCCTTGTTGTGTCACCGCGGCTTGGGGAGCATTCAGGATGGCTGTCACGTCGCCATTTCCGGCGACGCTGATTCCGTCGGTTCCGCCATAATTAATTATGAAGTCGTTCGGGTTGCTGTCGTCGGTGATGCCGTTCCCACCGATGGCCACAGCCGTGGTTTGGCCTATCCCTGCAACATTAAACGTCACCGCTCCCGCCGGGCTTACAATGATTTGGGCATTCCCGGTCATGGACAGGCTATTGATGTTGTAAACGCCCGGCGCCAATGTAAGGGCTTTTGTTATAGAAATGTTGCCGTAGGTTCCAGGGGCCAGACAATCATAAGTTGATTTGCTTTTACCACTGCCCGTTGAGCAAGTGGACGGGCTCGTGGAGGTATTCGTTGGCCCATTTGGTATCTTCGGAATGGAAAACACAGGCGCCGTCGGTAAATAGCAGGCCAGCGCATTACCGCTAGGGCACGCGACAGTGCCGCCCATCGCTCCGTTCGGGCCAAGCGAAACAGGGGTTGGGCAACCCACTTGCGGTGGTCCCGCCGAGTACGCCAAGACCCCAGTAATCCCTCCGATATTCCCGTTGCCAACACTGATCCCGCCTGCCGACCCGATATCCCCGCCGGTGTTCGCGTGCGTGGACGAATACGTGCCGTTGCCTGCCGTGGTGTAGCTGTCGGTAGACGGATTATTGCCGGTAAACGAAATAGCAGGGCACGCCGTGGAAGTGGTGTAAAGACCGTAGATGAACGGAGGGGTTGGCTCGAGGGCAACCTCCGCTTGCACCATTTTTCGCGCACCCAGCGGGCTAACTCCCAATGAAGCGATGAGATACACCTGGCTCATCGGGTTGCCCGCGGCGCTAAGCATCTTGGTGCAATCCGTGGCCGTGGTTTTGAGGGGTTGTTCGGTAAGCCCATCCCAGCAAACAAGCGTGCTGGCAGTGTTGGGCGCGTTCCCGTTGACCGAGTATTGGTTGACAGTCGCGGTTCCGCCGCTTACTGCCAGATAGCTATCCGTAGAATTCACTTTCGGAGAAATGCGCACCCAATCATATGGCAGAGCGGAGGATGTGCCGTTATAAGGAAGCACGCTGTTGGTGGACGTGTACCAGGTCGATGTGCTGGGAAGAAAAGGCGTAGCACCGGACGTGCCCACCGGCTTCCCGTTGGAAGTACAGGGGACGCCCGGAGCGACAACCTGCCCGGCAGTGAAAAGGCTAGGGGAATACCCGTCATGGCAAAGTTCGTCGTCCGCGTACGCGTTGGTAGTGCTCCAGGGCTGCACGGAGTTCGCCGTAGCGCCGGGGTTAACAATATAGATAACACTTGTATTCAAGGTGGTCGGCACGGCGATGGGAAGCGCCACGCCCGTGGCGTTGATCGTGTTCGGATCGGTTTGCATCATGCGCGCCCGGGCTTCCTCGAGCCCTGCCTTGGCGGCAAAATAGGCCATTTGCTCCTGGCGATAGTTTGAATTCACCGAGGTTTCGATGCTGGCCATGAAGGTCAGCGTTCCGGCGATCGCCATTAACAGAAGCAAAGCAAACAGGGAAAAGAACATGGCAATTCCCCGCTCCGTGTTCCTGGCTGTGATCTTGATCATGTTCATGAATTGGCCCTCTATGTGAACTTAGGATCGACTCTCTTTAATTAATATTTCTGGACGTTGCTTATTTTTGCCGAAGCCACCATGGTGACCATCGGATATAAGCCGGTTTGAAGATCCGGGTCCGCGGATTTCACGTACAGGGTGATTCCGATGGCGGTAATGTTCCCTAAATTTCCAAGCCCATGATTGGCGGGAAGCGTGACCGGAGTGCCATCGGTCAAAGAAGCGGTAAATACGGTCGTGTTCATTACATTGTCGACCTGGGTATAGAACGCCGGCAGATTTCCCAGCATATAGGCCGATTTCGCCTCCGTCCCTCGACGGATCGTGCAGGGACAAGGGCCCCCAATCGGGCGCAATTCAATAAAAACTTCGCTCACGCCGGTGCCGTCCACATCGCCTTCAAATTGAAGGTCGGACGATGTCAAACTGACCAGCCCGCAAGCTACATTGGAGTCCACGGTGCAATCCGTGGACGACTGAGGCGCCGTAAATGACGCCGTATCGAACATGATGAAACTTGGATAGCCGGCCTGATGGATGTCGTTGACGATCTGGTCCATAAATTCGCGCGCCGATTGAGTGAGATCCACTTTGCTCACTTCGACCGCGTTCCTCTTCTGCATCATCGATATCCCGTCGATGACCACGGCCAGCACGATCGAAAGAATGGTCAGGGTGAGCATCAACTCCAGCATCGTGAATCCGCTTTGACGCCTGGTTTTCATTTCTGTGATCCTCAGTTTCCTTTTCACTGTCCCGCCGATGGCGCGCCGATTCCGCGCAAGGTTACGGGGAAAGCAAAGATCCGGCCGCCCATTTGGCTAGCGTTCGAGGGCAAGACCCGCGCGGCCACCGTGATCATCCGAGTTGATGTATTTGTAGAAATGTTCATGACATTCCAGCGAACTTCATAGGTCGTTTGAGTTCCGCCCGCGCTGGAGCAATCCACATATTGCATGGCGTAGTTGCTGGCGGACAGGGTGCTATAAGCTTGGGTGAAGTCGATGGTCCCGTCGGATTTGAGTGTCGCGCCATTTCCGGTGTTTACGGCTCCGGGCAAGGTGGCAACGGTCCAGCCGGTTCCAGCGCAATCCGTTATGGTGATCGGGGTAGTGATGTACACGTGCTGGGCGCTGATTTGCTCCATCACCATCTGCGCCAGCAGCGTGGCGGTCATGTCCTTGCTGTTCTTGTTATCAGAGGCCATGGCGCCAGTGAGCATAATGGTGACTGCCCCGAGACCGACCGCCAATACCAGCATGGCAATCATCAACTCAATCAGGCTCATTCCCCGGTCTGTTCTTCTCTCTGTTCTAGGTCTCAAGTGTTCCTCGCAAATCTTTTGGGACTCATTGGTGCTTATCCTCGTCTGCGGCTTGCTTTAGTCTTTCACCCAAGTGGTCCCCTGGAGCGTCCAATTTTGAACCCGGCCTGCCGGGCTTATCGTCACGGCCTGGTAGGCATGGGTATGGCTGTCCTGAAAGAAGACCCAAAAAGCCGTTGCCCCGCCTGCGCTGTTGCAAATGGTTCCGCCGGTAACAGATAAACTGGCGCAGGGCAGACCACGGGGGCTGAAAATAATCGGCGTCGTGGAAGTATTCCCGTCATTCACGGTCAGCGTGGAACCTGCCGGCAAGAACTGCCCCGAAAGGTTGCTGGTGTCCGGGGCGCTGGAGGCGGCGACCGGCGTGACTTCCTTATTTACGGTGATCATCGGATCGAGGGTATCTACCCCGGTTCCACCATTCCTTTTAAGGTCCACATAAGCTTCACGTATCGTTCCAGAGGTAATGAAATACGTTGAATAATAGGTGTCGTCCTGAACGGCGCGGATTCGCGCCTGTTGCAGCAAGCCGGCAAAGTCGCTTCCTGCCCCTTGCAATCGTGCGTTATAGATGAAACTAAGGAACTTGGGGACCGAGACACCTGCGACAATGATAACGATGGTCACGACCATCATTAGCTCGAGCAGCGTAAAACCAGCCTTGAATTTCCGGTTTCGGCTTGGATCTTCGCCCATTTGGCTGATTCGCTTATTCATCTGCTCCAATCACCTTTCCTGGACTAACGACGGCACCTGAAGCGTAAGGGGCTAAATCCGTCGCATGCTGTATATTCTGGGCATGTAATCGCAGGTCTGTGACCAATCGGAAGTCCTTCATAACTACCTCAGATTCAATAGGTTGAGCCAGATTTAATGCGAACCGGACCGGCTCCCTGGAAGGGGTTGGTTAAAAACGTTACCGATGCTGGCGCTCGCTATCCCAGTTTATATCGGCTAAAGCATCGCCATCTTGAATCCCAAGGGCCGTCATTTCTTCCTTTGCGCCTATCCGCTCTTGAGAGACCTCAATGCCGTGGGGAGGAATAACGAGCAGGACTGCTCCGTCACGGCAGGACTTCCTGAGATTGGTACTTGCCGGCTTGAAAAGGCAAAAGAGTTGAACCATGGCCTGCAAGATCGCGAAAAGGCAGTCGATGCGTTTTCCGGCCGCACGGGCGAAACACGGCAAACTTCGCCGTCAGTAAAACATCTATGTGTTGGGGGATTGTCCGTGACAGTTACGCGTCACGCTCCTGTTTCACCAATATTTTCTGTTATACTCGCGGCGAGGTTTCGAGCTGCGGGAAGCGTCCCTCGCACAATTGAGCCTTTCT
>DATHPN010000104.1:0-37404 GCA_035483715.1 Candidatus Acidiferrum sp. | reverse complement strand
TAACGGACGGTCCGTGCCAGTTACGCGCCACGCCCCTGTTATAGCAATTTTTTCTGCTATACTCGGGCCGAGGTTTCGAGCTGCGGGAATCCTTCCCTCGCACATTTGAGCCTTTTTTCCAGCGCCGGGTTCCGTGCCAGGCTCTGCCCTTTTCATCGAGGCGTTTGCATGCGTGAAATTGCGATCGTGGGTGGAGGACCGGCCGGCGCCATGTGCGGAGAAAGACTGGCCCGGTCCGGCTACAACGTCACTATTTATGATGAACACCTGGCTTGGGAGAAGCCTTGCGGCGGCGGCCTCACGCATAAGGCCATCCGGGCGTATCCCTTCCTGCTGAACGGGCCCTACCCAAAAAAACTGATCCGCACCATCGAACTTATTTCCAGCAAGGGAAATCGCGCGCTGCTGGCCCTGGATCAGCCAATCGTAATTTATTCGCGGGCGGTGCTGAACGGCCTTCTTCTGGAACGCGCCGAAGCGGCCGGCTGCCGAGTGGTGCGGTCTCGCGTGAGTCAACTGGATACGGCGGAGGAACGCGCGACGTTGGGAATCGGCGAGTCTCGCGTTGCGGCGGATTTTGTGGTCGTCGCCGCGGGCGCGCGCAATTCCCTGCTCCCCGGCACACGTGCCCTGGCGCGCAACGACCTGGAAATGACGCTCGGTTATTTTGTGCCGGCGCAGGCCGAGGGAATTTGCGTAAAATTCCTTTATCACTTTGAGGGCTACCTGTGGTCCTTCCCTCGCTGCGATCATCTTTCCGTGGGAATTTGCGGAAGCATGGCGAAACACACCAGCCAGGAATTGCGCCGCCACCTGCATGCGTTCATGGAAACTGAAAACATTCCGCGAGAGGGCGCACGGTTCTACAGCCATGTCCTGCCCTCGCCGCAGAAGCAGACGCTCTCATCACGCCGCGTGGTGGGGCGAAATTGGGCGCTGGTGGGCGATGCCGCCGCCTGGGTCGACCCGATCACCGGCGAGGGGCTGTACTATGCGCTGCGCTCGGGCGAGTTGCTGGCAGAGTCCCTGATCGCGCACCGAGCCGAGGAATATCCCGCGCGGATTCGCAAGGCATTTTCCACCGACCTCGAATTTGCGACGCGAATTGCCCGGCGCTTCTACCGCGGGCGATTTCTTGGAGGCGCCGTCGCAACGCGCATGATTCAATTCATTGAACGCAGTCCGACTTTTCGCGCGCTGATGGCGGATGTGTTCGCCGGATCGCAAAATTATTGCAGCCTGAAACGGCGCTTGTGGGCGCAGTGCGGCACGACCCTCACCGAAGTGGTGGGGAGCCTTTTGAAGGGCCAACCGTCCCTGGCCAAGAATCCCTCGGCCGCCGGGTCAGAGAACCTGCCATGACCGGCGACCCTCCGGCAAAAATTCAGTTGGGCCTCGAAGGGCGCTGTGAACGGGTTGTGCCTCCGGAATGGACTCTGGCGCACATGGATCCAAACCTGCCCGCAGTTTTTTCCACTCCTGCCATGATCAGTCTGATGGAGATGGCCAGTTCGCATGCGGTCCGGCGGGCGTTGCCCGAGGGGTCCATCACCGTTGGGGTGCGCATTGAGGTGGACCACGTCAAGGCGGTGCCTGCCGGAGCAAACGTAATGGTCGTCTCCAGGCTCGTGCAAATCAATGGGCGGCGCTTGATATTTGAAGCCGAGGCTCGCAGCGGGGCCGTGGTGATCGGGCGAGGACGCATCTTCCATGCCATCGTCGAACACTCTCGATTCGCCGCCAACGCCGCGGCGAAACCCGCCCGCTGAACGCGCAAAAATACCCCTGCGGCATTCTCTCGTCGTTAATTTGGGAAATAAACTAGTAAGCGGCGCGGCGCGATGCGACTTTGCGCGGGGGCGGCGGGATCACCGTGGCCATTTTGCGAATCATGGCCAGGACCAGGCGCTTGTCGCCCTCGGAAAGGGTGGTGCTGTATTTTTTAATTTCCGAGAGGAAGCGGATTTCGTCTTCGGAAAGTTCGCCCAGCATTTTCTGAGTGTCGCGGTCGCGGGGCGTTTCGGCGCCGGGGAAAAAGTCGGCCAGCGCAATTTCCATGGCTTCCGCGATCTTGGCGAGAGTTTCGAGAGACGGCACGGTGTGGCCGTTCTCAACGCGGGAAAGATAGCAGCGCAACAATCCGGTACGCCGCTCGATATCGCCTTGAGAAAGTCCTCGTTGTCCCCGATAACTGCGAATCACTTCCCCGATATTTACTTTTGGTTTTTCTTTTGGCACGGGATCCACACCTTCTTGACCCGGCGGTATCTTACGCAGTGCAGCAACAGTGCGCAAGAGGTTTCTTTATTTCGCCGGCGAATTCGTTTCTTTCCGCACAATCGCACTTTGCAACTGTGTTAAATCGATTCACCGGGCCTCGGTGGAAACCGAAAAAGGCTGCTCAATCCGAAAATTGAGGAGCGTTTCACTGGGGACATGGACTTGTTCGCCTTTGGTAATCACCTGCACCGCGCCGCCGGCTCCGGCTCCCACGCCCGCTCCGATCGCCGCTCCCTTGCCGCCTCCGGCAATTGCACCGATCACTGTTCCGGCCACAGCGCCGATTCCTACCTTTTTGGCCGTGTCCGCACCGCGCGAAGACCCGGACACTTCGTAATCGCCGGTCACAATCGGCTGCAAACGGTTGTGGATCAAAATGTCGGTCAACTCCAGCTTTAGTTGCGATTTCCCTTGAAAATGGCCGGCTTCCTTGGCCTCCGATAATCGGCCGTAGACGTCAGTCCCTTTGGTTGCGATGACAACCCCATCGACAACAAAGTCCTGTTCCAGGCTGGCGCGAAATCGATCGTCTACATTGTTCTTGTCGGAATCAACGCTGTCGATCATTCGTACCAGCAGATCCGTTCCGGCTGGGACGGTAATGCTGGTCGCGTTTGCCGCCGGATACTGGGTGGGTGCCGGTGCAGGCAGCGGCCCTGGAGGAGGCGCCATGGACGCTGCAGGCGGAGCCGACGAAGCCGGCGGCGGGCCCGTGAATGTGACGGAAATAATGTCGTCCACGTTGTATAGCTCGATTTTGCCTCTGGTTTCAAATTGCACGCTGGCTTGTGTACCGCCAAGAAATCTCCCCTGAATTACGCGACCGTCTTTCATTTGCAACGTATCGGCCGAGGCAGGCAGCGCCACGCAACCGAGTCCAGCGCAAGCGACCACTGCGAGCAGCCTGGCAGAAATTTTCATCGCGACCCCCTCAGATTCAACAGCGCGTGGGCGAACGTGTACCCCCGCGCCAAACCTGATTCCCCCAATTCAGTTTTTAGATTACACCAGCTGAAACGGTAGGGAAAGCGGAGCACTTCACACGACGGGCAGCTAAGATTTTAGAGCTGATCCTCGCCTCAAGGGGCGGGGTGTTGCGGCCTATTCACGCAGCGACTGCCGCCCTTCATTCTCCTCCCAGTGCTTCTTGGGTGCATGGACTATTTGACTCACAGGTAATTCTTGATAGAGTACACACACTTTGCGCGCCCCCCGGCGCCAGGAGGCCTTATGGCCGCGCTCGACCTCCGACCACTCAGCCTTGGAGAATTGCTCGATCGCACGTTTTTTTTGTACCGGCGGCATTTTCTGCTGTTCGTCGGCATCGCCGCGATTCCTTATTCCTTTTTTTTCGTCGTTAATCTGGCCAGCGCTCTTCTTCCCTTGGTTGCTCGGGCCGCCGCTTCCGGGAATCTGCGACCCGCGGGGATGACCGCGGCAGCCATTGGCGGCGGGATTTTCGCGCTCGTGGCAGTCTTTGTGGGAGGCGTAGCTTTTCTTTTTTCCGTTGGCGCGACGGTTTTTGCGGTTTCCGAAATTTACACGGGCCGGCAGACTTCCATTCGCGAATCACTCGCCCGCGTTCGCGGCCATGCCGCGACTATTTTTGGCGTCCTGTTTCTGAGCGGGCTCATCCTGGTGGCCGGATTTATCGCGCTGGTCATTCCCGGAATCTATCTGATGTGCCGCATCTGCGTGGCCACGCCTGCCGCGTTGCTCGAAAACATTGGTCCCTCCGATTCGATCCGGCGCAGTTTCGATCTGACTCGCGATTTTGCCGGCCGCGCGTTCATGATCTACATGCTGTATTTTGCGATGATCTGGGGCGTAGTGGCGGTGTTTCAATTTCCATTCATGATGCTTATAGTGATCAACGCCAAACAGACGCAGCTTATGGTTCTCTGGACGGTTCTGATGCAAGTCGGCAACTTCATCGGGAGCGCCCTGGTGGCGCCGGTCAGCACAATCGGCTTCGCACTGTTCTATTATGATCTCCGCGTCCGCAAGGAGGCTTTCGATCTGCAAATGATGATGCAAGCGATTGGCGCCGATCCCATGCCTCCGCCGATTACGGGCGGCGTGCCCTCCATGTTTGGAAGAGATGCGTCCTGAACGGTGCGATGGATCCAATTCAGTTTTAGCGAGAAGCCTCCAGCTTTTCGCTGCGATTTTGCTCGCCCTCCTGGCGATACAGGCGGGAACCGCGGGGGCGGTGGAATCCGCGGCGCAGTCCACAGCGTTTCCGACTTACGACTCTCAATCTTTCAGTAACGAACTCGCGCGGCTAAGAACTGGACTGGAAAGCGCTCGCAAGTCGACGGAGGCGTTGCGCTCGTACCGTGAATCCCTTCCCAAAACCTGGGCTGTCGATTCTGGCGGCCGCCATTACGATGTGCCCACCGATTTGCTCGTCTCGCGACTGGTCCGAGCGGAAAAACAGCCAGCGCTTCGCGGCCAGCAACTGGATCAGGCGCGGGATTATCTGGAGGCGCTGGCTGCGGAAACCGCTGCCCTTTCCGTACAGCCCGTGCCGCGGACGGAATCCGCCCGAGCCAAACTGGACGCTATTCTAGCCCGGTCTGAATATGCGCACACCCGGCAGCAATCCTGGTGGGACAAACTTCGCGCGCGCATCAACGAAATACTTTTCAACGCGCTCGTGCGCATCCTTCGCGGGGTCGGCGGCCAGGCCTCTCTCGGGTATATTCTGTTGTGGATCGGCATTTGCACGGCGGCCGTCCTCATTGCCTACTGGATTTTCCGCCGCTGGTTCCGCACGGCGCGAGGCGAGGAAATGGCCTTGCAGGCTGCGGCCGTTCCCTCGCGGTCCTGGCAGGAGTGGATTTTCGCCGCGCGGGAAGCGGCTGGCAGAGGCGACCACCGCATGGCCATTCATTGTGCCTACTGGGCCGGCATCGCACGCCTGCAAGACCTTGGCGCTTTGTCTCCGGATCGCGCCAAGACTCCGCGCGAAAATCTTCGCGCCCTTGCCAAGTCGAAGCTGATCCTGCCGGAGACGCTCGCGACGCGGCAGCAGGCGCTTTCCCTGCTCACCTCGCGCCTGGAAAAAAGCTGGTACGGCTATCAAGCTGCAACCGAGGCGGAATTTCGCGATTCCCTCACCCAACTGGAGACTCTGGGATGCCATCTTCCCTAGATCCGGGCGATCGCAAACTTCTGCTCATCGCCGGAACGATACTGCTTCTGTTGATTGTCGCGACGGTTGTATTTGCACCTGCTCCGGACGAAGCCGAAGGCCAGGGAATTCCAACCACGTATTCGACGACGAACAGCGGCGCGCAAGCTGCCTACCTGTTGCTGCGTCAACTCGGGTACCAGTCCGAGCGATGGGAAAAACCGCCGTCGGAATTGCCGGCGGATTCCGACGGGAAAATCCTCATTCTCACAGGCCCCGTCAATATTCCGGAAAAGGCGGAACGGGAGGCACTGCTGGGTTTTGTGCGTTCGGGCGGCTGGATGATTTACTCCGGCAATTTTCCGTTCCTCTACGTCGGAGTCGGCGGGGCCACACCAATTTTGGACACAACTCCAGGCTCCGCCGCCCGCAGTTTTCCCGCACTCGCTCCCAGCCCGTTCACTCGCGATGCGCCGAAAATCACGATGTTGGCGATGAGCCGGTGGGATATCTGGGAGGGCCCGCACGTTGCGCTTTACGGCAACGCAGGAGAGGTTATCGTGGTGACCTGGAAACTTGGTCGAGGACGTATCCTTTGGTGGGCCTCGCCAACGCCAATCACTAACTCCGGAATTAGTCGCGAGGGGAACCTGCCATTTTTCCTCGACTGCATCCAGGCGAATCGGCCCGGGGCAAGTCCCGGTGAGACGACAGTTTTGTGGGACGAATATTTTCATGGCTACCGCGGATCGCTGTGGACCTATTTCGCGAAGACACCTGTGCCGTGGGCGATCTTTCAACTGGCCCAGGTAGCGGTTTTTGTTTTGCTGGCGTTCAGCCGGAGGAGCGGTCCGCTCTACGCGCCGGCCGCCGCGTCGCGCCTTTCGCCGCTCGAATTTGTCGATACGCTCGGCGACCTGTATCGCCGCGCGAATGCCGGTGCCGCCGCGGTACGCGTGGCCTACCAGCGATTCCGCACGCCGTTGCTTCGGCGGCTTGGGCTTGCGCCTTCGGCTTCCAACATGCAGCTGGATGCGGCGGTTCGCGAGCGCCTCGGGTGGAAGCAGCCAGGGCTTATGGATACTTTGCAGCGCGCGGAAAGGGCCGCGCGGGGGAGCGAACTCCCCGGCTCGGATGCCTTGAAGATTGTGCAGGCACTGGAACACTACGAAGTCTTGTTCGGGCTAAAGAAGCGGTCCAATCAGGAGAAACTCTAAGTGGAAAATCTGGCGCGCCTCACGACGCACATTCGCACCGAACTCTCCAAGGTAATCATCGGGCAGCAGGAAATTGTCGATCAACTTTTGATCGTGCTCGCATGCGGAGGGCACGCCCTGCTTGAAGGCGTCCCCGGCCTGGCGAAGACTCTCACGGTCAAGACGCTCGCGCGAATTGGCGGGCTCGGATTCCAGCGCATCCAGTGCACGGCGGACTTGATGCCGGCCGACGTGATTGGGACGAACGTGTTCAACCTCGCCACCAGCGAGTTCACGCTCCATCGCGGGCCGATCTTCACCGATTTGCTGCTGGTCGACGAAATCAATCGCACCACGGCGCGCACGCAGGCGGCGCTGCTCGAAGCCATGGAAGAGCGGCAGGCAACCATCGACGGAGTTCGCTATTCTCTCGGGCCGAACTTCACCGTTTTCGCGACACAGAATCCCGTGGAGTTCGAGGGAACGTACCCGCTTCCCGAGGCGCAGCTGGACCGGTTCCTTTTGAAAATCCGGATCGATTATCCGAGCGCCGAAGAGGAAGGCGCAATTCTGAAACGATTTGAGACGCTGACCGATGCGCATTTGATCGAGCAAGTGCCGCTGGAGCCGATCGACCCGGCGCTGCTGGCCGCGGCGCGAGCTGAGATTGCCCAGGTGCGAGTCGAACCGGCGCTGTACCAATACATCGTTGCGCTGATTCGCAGGACGCGCGACTGGCCCGCGCTGTCGCTGGGCGCGAGCCCGCGCGCGGCGATCGGCTTGTTTTTTGTAGCGCGCGCGATTGCCGGAATGGAGGGCCGCGATTTTCTGATCCCCGACGACATCAAAGCGGCCGCTCCCGCCGTCCTGCGGCACCGGCTGATGCTGAAACCGGAGGCCGACCTCGAAGGCCTCACGGCGGATTCCGTCATTGCAGAAATTCTTTCGGCGGTCGAGGTTCCCAAGTGAATTCGGGTGCGACATTCATACCCGCCGCCGCCAGCGCGCGGGCGCATTCGGCGGGGGGGTTCAGGATCGGTTTTGGCACGAGGTTTTTTGTCGCTTTGCTGATCGGCCTCGTGTGGGTTGTTCCGGCAGCGTGGACGCCCCGGCTGATTGCGGGAATGTTTATCTGGGATGGCTTGTTTTTGCTGCTCTGGCTGCAAGACTTGATGCGCCTGCCGAAACCGGGAGACCTCGAATTCCAACGCATCTGGCATTCCGCGCCCTCGCTGGGAGTGCGATCAAAAATTTCGGTTGAATTGCACAACTTCGGCCGGCGGCCCGTCTTCGCGCGCGTGACCGATGAAACTTCGCGCGCGCTGCGCCGCGAACCGCCGGTGCTCGTACTCGCCGCTCCGGCCGGCGGGATGGCCAGCGCACCGTATGAAATTTTTCCGGCTCAGCGTGGCGACCTAGTGATCGGCAAATTTTATGTGCGCTACCAGAGCGCCTTGCGCCTGGCCGAGCGCTGGGCCGTGGCGGAAACTTCCGCGACGGTGCGCGTCCTCCCCAATCTTGAGCAGGCCAAGCAGCAGACGTTGTATCTCATCCGCACTCGCCAGGTGGCCATGGAGCGGCGGCGCAGGCGCCTGCGCGGATTGGGCCGCGAATTTGAAAGCCTGCGCGAATACCGCACGGGCGATGAGTTCCGCAACATCAGCTGGACGGCTACGGCGCGGCGCTCAAAACTCATCACGCGCGTGTTTCAAGTGGAACGAAGCCAGACGGTGTGGATTGTGCTCGACGCAGGCCGCCTGCTTCGCGCGCAGATCGTGCGCGGGGGAGCGGCGCTGCGGCTATCGAAACTCGATTACGCGGTGGACGCCGCGCTGGCGCTCGCGCAGGTGGCCATGCACTCCGGCGATCGCGTGGGATTGCTCGCCTATGGCCGCGAAATTCAGCAGAATCAAAATGCCGGGCGCGGCGCCTCGCATCTCCACTCGCTCGTTGAGTCTCTGGCCCTCGTGCACGCTGAACCGTACGAAGCCGATCATGGCCGCGCGGCCCACGCACTGCTCAGCGCACAACACCGCCGCAGCCTGATCGTGTGGATCACCGATCTCGCCGAAACCGCGGGCACGCCGGACGTGGTGGAATACGCGCTGCAGATGACTCGACGGCACCTGGTGCTTTTTGCGGCCGTAGGCCAGCCCGACTTGAACGAACTGGTCGCGCAGCGGCCCGCATCCGAAGAAGAAATGTTCCGCTACGTCGCGGCGATTGAGATCGTGCAGCGGCGCGAACTCCTGCTGCGTCGGCTTAGACAACGAGGCGTCCTGGCGATGGAGCTTATGCCCGGCGCGCTGGCCGTTTCGCTGGTAAATCAGTATCTCGATATCAAGGACCGCAGCCTGATTTGAGACGGCGATGCGAGGAGAGGGCTGGCAGCTCGTAATTTGTGGTTCGTGTTTTGTGGATCGCGAATTGCAAGCGCAGATTTGAAATTTCAGATTTGAGATTGGAAACCATGCAATTGAATATTGAAATCGATGGCTTGAAATCTAACAATTGAAATTGAAGGCTTTGGACCTCAAATCTGAAGCCTCAAATCTGAAGCCTCAAATCCGAAATCTCAAATCTCGAATCTGAAATGGGAAGTCTCGAATCTGAAATCAAATCTGAAATCTCAAATTTGAAATTTGAGATTTTTGATTCTCTTACAATCGTTGGCGCTTTCCTAACGTTCCTGCACGACTGGCTTCCTCATTCCGCTGCACAAGTACAGGACGAGCGCGGTAAACAGGACGGCCGAGAGCAGGAACTTCAGCGGCGTCGCGATATTGACCGGCGAAATAAACGCTTCAATCACTCCGGCGACCACGAGAAGCGGAATCGTTCCCAGCAAAAGTTTTGCTCCCCGGTTGCCCGCTCGCCGCAAGGACTCCTTGCGCGGCATCATTCCCGGAAACAACAGCCCGCGCGCAATCTCAAGACCCGCTCCGGCGGCGATGAAGATGGCCGGCAGTTCCAGCGCTCCGTGCGCCGCGACGAAATCCCAGAGTTGCAGGGCCATGCCGGCGCGGGCGGTGGCGACGGCGAGCACTCCCATCAGCAGACCATTCGTGATGAGCATCCACAGCGTGCCCAGGCCGGCGGTGATTCCTGCGGCGAACATGGCGAATCCTACCGTGATGTTGTTGGTCATGATTCCGGATGCCGCCAGGGGTTTTACGGCCAGGATGGGGTGGGTCCACATTTCGTGCTTCTCGATGGTTTCGATCATCTGCGGGCCGAGGATCTGGTGCGCGAATCCCGGATCGCGCAGCGTCACCACTGCGCCCGCGATTCCACCCGCGGCAAAGACCAGGGCCGCCAAAAGCACCAGCGAAAACGTTTCCCGGAATATGCGCGGGTACGTGTCCACGTAGAAGCTGACGATGCTGTCCCACCTCGGCCGTTTGCCCATGTAAATTAAATTGTGCGCGCGCGCCAGGAGTTGATTGAGGTAGGACGTGAACGGACGGCTCGTGATATCCTCGCGAACCGTCGCGAGGTCGGAGGCCGTTTGGCGGTACAATAAGCCCAGTTCCTGCAATTCGCCATGATCGAGGGCCGCTACGCCGCGCCGCCCCGAGCGGTCCACAAGCTGCTCGAGACGCTGCCAGTGCGGTTTACGTTTCGCGAGCCATCGAGTGGAAATCATCCATGTCCTCGAGTCCATCAGATCCAACCGCTTACGATCCCGCCGCCGGCGAAAAGCTTATCATTGAAACCCCGGAACAGACGTCGATTGAATTTCCGCTTGCCGGCATCGGCAGCAGGTTCCTGGCGGTCCTGATAGATACGTTGATTCAGGGCGCGGTTTTGATTCTTCTCGGATTGATTTTCATGGGGTTGGGATTGGGTTTTAGAAGCGCGGGATTCGCCGGATCTCAGACGGCAGGCGTCTGGATCGTTGCGATCCTGATCTTCCTCTATTTTCTGCTGATGTACGGATATTTTATCCTGTTCGAATCGATCTGGAACGGGCAGACGCCGGGCAAACGTTCGACGCATCTTCGGGTGATCAAGGATTCCGGCCAACCCATTACGGCGATTGACGCGGTAGGGCGCAATCTGCTGCGCATCGTCGACCAATTGCCCTTCGCTTACGGGATCGGCGTGCTGTGCTCCTGGATCAGCCCGCAAAGCAAGCGGCTCGGCGATTATGTTGCAGGCACCGTAGTGGTTCATGAAAAACCGTTCGAAATCGTGGCCCCGCTGTGGAATGCTCCGGTTCAGGCTGCCACGCACCAATATGGAGCCAACCGGCTCACGCCCGAGGAAATTGCGCTTGTAGAGACGTTTCTCAGCCGGCGCAACGCACTGGATGCGGGCGTGCGTTACGACGCGGCCGCGGGCATCGTGAGGCGCATCGAATCGAAACTTACCATGCCGCCTGAGAGGCCTTCCGCTGAAAAGCTTCTTGAGGAACTCTCGCACGAACGGCGTGCGACAGCAGGCTACCGCTGAGGCCGCGCGCAAATGGCTACCCCCGACTTTCGTCGCGCTCAAATCTCCGAACCAGTGATGCGCCGCATTCCTGAAGGATGGTTTCAGATGGGCTGCGATGCGGGGCGCGACGACGAAAAGCCCGCGCATCGCGTGTGGGTCGATGCGTTTGAACTCGCGGCATTTCAAACGACCAACGCAGAGTACGCGCGTTTTTTGCAAGACACGCGCCATCCGGCGCCGTTGCTCTGGGAGGATCCGAGTTTTGCAAATCCCGCGCAACCGGTCGTCGCTGTTTCCTGGTTTGATGCTGTCGATTATTGCGAATGGCTGAGCCGCGCCCTTGGCAAGAATTACCGGCTCCCCACAGAAGGCGAATGGGAGCGCGCCGCGCGTGGCGGCGTCGAAGGCGAAACATTTCCCTGGGGCAACGGCGCGCCTGAAGAGCTTCCCGATTACGCGAGGCGCTGGAAATCGGGCCCGGAGGCAGTGGGATTGTATGATCCAAATCCTTACGGCCTATACAATCTTGGCGACAACGTGCATGAGTGGTGCGCGGATTGGTACGACGCGGGCTACTATGCCAATTCACCCGAGCGGAATCCGCAAGGGCCGCCCATAGGCAGCCGCCGCGCGTCACGAGGCGGTTCCTGGCGCCATCACATCAAGGTGACACGGACCGCGGCGCGTTCCAGCATCCCCCCGGAATTTAAATATGCGGACTACGGTTTCAGGGTGGCCACCGGCGCTGAATTCCTCTTGGAGCCGTGACTGCCGGTGTGCCATCATTAATGTGCCTTCATAAAATACTGCCTTTGGGAGGAATTTCAGGATGAAACTGAATGGGATTTTCACGGCGATTACGACGCCATTTAACGAGGAAGGCGCGATCGCAGTCGACCGCCTGCGCGAAAACATCGCTCGGTACAATCGCCTTCCGCTGGCGGGCTATGTGGCGGTCGGTTCTACAGGCGAGTCCGTCCTGCTCACGCGCGCCGAAGTCGAGCAAGTATTTTCCTCCGTGCGCGAGGCTGCGGCGTCCGGACGAATTTTGATTGGCGGCGTAGGGTCAGAGTCGACCCCGGAGACGATCTCGCGCAGCAAGGCTGCGGCGAATCTCGGTTTCGATGCCGTGCTGGTAAAAACGCCCAGCTTCTATAAATCGGCGCTGAATCCCGATGCTCTGATCGAACACTACCGGCGCGTGGCCGAGGCGTCCAAGCTTCCCGTGATCCTGTATTCCATTCCGCAACTGACCGGTGTGGCGCTCGAAGCCGAACTCGTCGCGCGGCTGGCCGAGCACCCGAATATTATCGGCATCAAAGAGAGTTCCGGAAACGTGCAGCGAGTCGGCGAAATCATTGCGGCCGCACCCGAAGGATTCCAGACTGTGGTCGGATCGGCGGACACGCTCTTTGCTTCCTTGATGTCGGGAGCAGTGGGCGGAGTCCTGGCGCTCGCCGATTGCTTGCCGGAGCTGTGCATCGAATTGCAACGAGCCGTCGAGGCCAATCAGATCGCCAATGCCCGCGAGCTGAACCGGCGCATTTTGCCGGCGTCCAAGAAAATCGTGAGGCAATTGGGAATCGCAGGCGTGAAATGCGCCATGGATTATCGCGGCTACTATGGCGGGCCGGTTCGCGGGCCGCTGCTGCCTTTGAACGCCGCGCAAAAGCGCGAAGTCGAAGCGGTGGTCAATTCGCTGGTGGCGACCGCGGCCGCCGATTAAATCGAGCTTCCTGCGAATCCCGACGGGCGTGGCGGTCTTCCGAACTCCACGCAGAGTGAGACGGAAAGGACCGCATCGTTGACGGCCCCGGCCGATCCTTCGACTCTATCCTCCCTGGAACGCAGAACCATGCGCCAAATCGCCTGGCGCCTCCTGCCGTTTTTGATGATCTGCTATTTCGTTTCCTTCGTCGATCGCGTGAACGTAGGTTTTGCCGCGCTGCAGATGGTCAAGGACCTGCACATGTCGTCCAAGGTGTTCGGCTTCGGCGGAGGAATTTTTTTCTTTTCCTACTTTTTGTTTGAAGTTCCCAGCAACCTGCTGCTGGAAAAAGTCGGCGCGCGGCTCTGGATTGCCCGGATCATGATCACCTGGGGATTTCTCGCGGCGGGAACGGCATTCATCGTCGGGGCCGGTTCTTTTTACACTATGCGATTGCTGCTGGGCGCCGCCGAGGCCGGATTTTTCCCCGGGGTAATTCTCTACATCACCTACTGGTTTCCGAGAGAATACCGCGCTCGCATCGTGGGAATGTTCACGGTGGCCATCCCCGTTTCCAGTTTTTTGGGGTCGCCGATCTCCGCCGCGCTGCTTGGCGTCGACGGATGGCTCGGGCTGCGTGGCTGGCAATGGATGTTCATCATGGAAGGGGCCCCGGCAGTGCTGTTGGGATTGTTCTGCCTGTTCGTGCTGAGCGACAAGCCGTCGGGGGCGCGCTGGCTCGACCCCGATCAAAAATCCTGGCTCATTGGCAAGTTGCAATTGGAAGATGGCGGAACGAAGCGCGTGGGCAAGATCGGCTTGTGGAGGGTTCTCTGCAACAAGTACGTTCTGGTTTTGAGTGTGACTCTCGCTGGAAGCACGGCCGTCAGCAGCGGTCTGCAAATTTGGCAGCCGCAGATCATCAAATCGTACGGGCTCACCAATATGCAGACGGGCCTGCTCAATTCCGTGCCGTTCGCGCTGGCTTCCGTTCTGATGGTCTTGTGGGGGAGGCGCTCGGATCAAACCGGAGAGCGCGTCTGGCACACGGCGCTGCCGCTGCTGGTCACCGCGGCAAGCCTGGCGTCGGCGCTGCTGTTTAATTCCCTGCCCGCGATCATCATCATCCTGTGCCTCGCGGTGATCGGAATCTATGCCGGAAAAGGGCCGGTGTGGGCGCTCTCGGCCGAGTGGCTCTCCGCAGGGACTGCAGCCGCGGGCCTCGCTCAAATGAACGCGATCAGCAACCTGGCCGGATTCTTCACCACGTACATCGTCGGGTCCATCAAGCAAGCCACGGGGAGTTACCCGCTGGCGATCCTGCCACTGGCCTGCTTGTCCGGCCTCGGAGCGCTTGCGGTTCTCTGGATTGCACGCGACCGCCCGGCAGCCGGTTTGGTGGAAATCAAGGAGACTGCGCTGAGCAAGTAAGTAGCGCAGACTTCAGTCTGTGGCTTTCCAATTGATCTTGGCTGGATTATAGATTCTGGAAAAAACGTGAGTCATGGCTGACGCGCGCGGCCCTACTTCCTGGCCGTAATTCCAAAGAGTGCCCCCCAGTTCATTCAGGGTGAAAAGTCTGTGGGACCAAATCAGGCGAGGCTATTTCGCGGCGGCCGGTTGATCCGGCATCGGAGAACCTTGCGCTAGCACAACCTTCCAATTTCCATTCTGTTTCGCGAAGACTCGGAGGAACCGGTATTCTCCGCCGAAGGGCTTTCCCTTATCCGTGCCATCGACGGTCACGTGTTCGGTCAAAATGGCCACGTCCCCGTTGGCGTAAAATTGCACATGCGTTTCACGCGGGTTGAGCACCTTGAGCGTGCGGTCCGGCCTTTTTAAATTTTCCAGCTGCCCCGCCTTATCCAGTAGTTTGCCCTGCGGATTGAGAGCGAAGAAATCATCCGCCAGTATTTTATCCAGAAATGGCATGTCGCGATTCTCTTCCGCCTCGATATAGCGATTTCGGAAGGCGATGACCTCCTGGGCGGCCTTGTCGTTCTTGCCCGCCGGAGTCTGGCCTTGAGCGAGCAGGGGCGTAACCAAACACATTGCCATCACCGCGATCCGAGAAATTTTCATGACGCAACCTCTCATCCGAAATTTTATTTCCAGTCGCGAAAGAGCCCCCTAATATTTTCCCGTCAGGAAATAGGCGTTGGAAAAAGTTAATGCCGGAGGAGGGAGTCGAACCCACACGGCCTTGCGACCAACGGATTTTGAGTCCGCCGCGTCTGCCATTCCGCCACTCCGGCGTGTTTTAGATTCTACACGACACGCGCCGCATGCCAAAGCCTTGCTCGACGGGCGTTCGATGTCTACACTGCGCATCACGGGGAGGAGACGCCGGATCCGAGCGGCGATCCTTCGCGCAAACTTATGTCCACCGTCCCCAAAGACGCATCGGCTGCGAATACAGAGAGGCCAACCGGGGGCGTTTCGGATGTAACAGCGCCCGGACCTCCCTCCCACTGGCGGCTTGGCTTCTGGAGCCTGATCGTTACGCAGTTTCAGGGCGCGTTCAACGACAACGGGCTGAAGTTCCTGGTCTTCTACTTGATCGTCGAGCGCAATTTTCCCCCGGATGTGCGCGATCGCTTCATTCTGCTCGTCGGCGCCTTGTTCGCCATTCCCTTCATTTTGTTTTCACTGGTGGGCGGATATTTTGCCGATCGCTACAGCAAGCGCACGGTCACGACCGGCACAAAACTTTTTGAGATTGGCGTAGGACTTTTTGCCATAGCCGCGCTGGCCGCCGGAAATCTGACCATGGAGGCCGCCGCCGTTTTTCTGATCAGCACGCAGGGCGCGCTATTCGGCCCGTCGAAGTACGGGCTGCTGCCAGAGTTGCTGCCCGAAAACAAACTCTCCTGGGGAAACGGCGTCATTGAACTCGGCACCTTTCTTGCGTCCATCACTGCGGTGATGTTCGCAGGTTTTCTGGCCGATGCGTTTCGAGGCCGCCATATTTGGTCCGGCGTAATTTTTCTTGGGCTCACGATGATCGGCTTATTCACAAGCTTCGGGATTTCGCGAGTGCCGGCGGCCGACCCTGCGCGGAAATTTCGAGCCAATCCGTTCGCCGATCTTGGCGGACAACTTCGCATCGTCGCGGGGGATCGTGTCCTGGCCTGGGCAGTGGTGGGCAATGCGTATCTGTGGTTTCTGGCGGCGCTGTTGCAATTCGTGATCGTTGTGTACGGACACGACGTGCTGCGCATGGACGAAACGCAGATCAGTTATCTGCAAGCCGCGGTGGGAATCGGCATTGGAATGGGCAGCCTCGCGGCGGGTTATCTTTCGCGCGGAAAAATCGAGCAGCGCCTGGTTCCCGTGGGCGGGATCGGAATGACCGTGTTCGGATTTCTAGTTTCGCGGCAGGGCCTGGGCATCTGGCCGGTGCGAATCGATCTTTGTTTGCTCGGATTTTTCGGCGGCTTTTACGCCGTCCCTCTCAACGCCCTGATCCAGCACCGGCCCAAGCGCGAGGAAAAGGGCGGGGTGATCGCAGCCGCGAACCTGCTGTCCTTCGTCGGCGTGTTCCTCGCCGCGGGTCTTTATTTTGTGCTCTCCTCCGCCGCCCATTTTCAACCCGGCACTATCTTTCTTGCGGGAGCCATCATGACGCTTGCCGCGACGTTCTACGCGATCTTCCTGCTGCCGGATTCAAACTAGACCCTGAATCACTTCGCAATCTTGATGCGTGTGACCTCGTCCGAGTGGCTCAATTCGGTGGCCAGAGTTTGTGTGGCGCCGGCGTCTCGCCGGCGATTTTTCCGACGTCCACACGCGCCAAAAACGCCGGCGCGACGCCGGCACCACAACACAGCGCACGCACTTCGGACGCTGGAGAAATCGAGGTCCGGCCATCCGGTTCACACGCCTGGCTAGAAAATCGAAAACTTCACGTGTAGAAATTTCTTCGGATCCTTGCGAAAGTCTCCCATGAGCAGCCGCATGTCTCCGGCCAGCCCCGTGAAATTGTCGTAAAATTTCGGGTCGTCAAAAAATTTGCCGATGGTATTTTCATTGGAATTGAGTTTTGCCGTGGCATTCGCGAGATTTTCGCCCGCCTGCTTGTACTGCACGAACAAGGTATCGTCTGTGGCCAGCTTGCCTAGCGTTCCTTTGCCGCCGCGCAAATCCGCAAAAAAAGCATTGCTGTTGTCGATCAGTTTTTTCGCGCTTTCGTGAATCCCCGCGTCGTAGACCAGCTTGCCGAGCGTCCCCTGCTGGTTCTGCACGGCTTCGAGCACGTTGTCGACACGCCCCGCGACGGAATCCACGCGATTATACATTTCATCGTCGGTGATAAGTTTTCCGAGCGTGCCCTTCCCCGTCTGCAGGTCGGCCATCATGCGGTCGAGGTTTCCGAGGGAACTGTTGAGGTGATTGTAGGCGGTCTCGTCGACCATGAATTTTCCGAGCGAGCCGCGGCCGTTGCGCACATCCGTGAGCACGGCGCTGGCTTGTTTCGAGATCGCGCTCAAGTTATCCATCAAGTCGGCGCTGCGCTCGACAACTTCCTTCAGGGCCTTCTCTTCCCGCCCGGGTATTTCGTCATTGTTCTCGAGGATGCGCCCGACATACCCGCGGTCGATGTCCACATAGCGGTTGCCGAGCAGTCCCTCGGTAATGAGTCCCGCGGAGGAGTCCGAGCGGATGTAGGTTTTGAAGGTTTCCTGGACGCGCAAATCCACCTCAATGTTACGGTCCTTCGATGCCGGCTCGCCAGGCTTGGGGACGGCAATGGAAATTTTCTCCACGTTCCCGACCTCCACGCCGTCCACGCGGACGGGTGCTCCGAGGGTCAGTCCGTCCACCTCCGGCAAGTACGCGCGCAGCCGGTATTTCGGGCCGAAACCGCTGCCGCCGGTCACATAGAAAATCACCACAGCCAGCAAGACGGCTCCAGCCAGGACAAACAATCCAACCCGGAGTTCGGTCCACGTCAACTGTTTGTGTTGCGCCATCGGTGCTCCTCCTCATCGAATTCCCGTATCACTGACTCAACGTTACAACAGAAAGCGGCGTAAGTAGTCGTCCCGGGTATCCGCCAACTCCTGCGGACTCCCTTCAAAATAAACTTTTCCTTCGCGAAGCACGACAAAGGTTGTGGCCGCGCCGGAAGGCCGTGAGGCCCCATTATGCGCGACGGGAACGACCTTGCCGGAATGACCATCAAACTGGTAACTCGCCAGGCCAAAGGCATCCTGCAAGCGGTGCGTGGCGAGCATCGAGGTGACTCCTTGCGTGTCACGCAGGCGCAGAATCAGTGTGATGATCGTTTGCGAAGTTACCGGGTCGAGGCCCGCCGTGGGGGAATCATAGAGGACCACGCTGGGCCGCGTCACCAGAGCGCGAGCGATGGACACGCGCCTGCGCATGCCGCCGGAAAGTTCCGCGGGCAATTTTTCCAGCGTGTCTTCCATTTCCACGAATCGCAGGGATTCGCGGACTCGCGGCTCAATCTCTTCCTCGTTCACGTGCTCTTCGCGCAGGCAGTAGGCCACGTTTTCCGCGACCGTCAGCGAATCAAACAATGCGCCCTCCTGAAACACGAATCCGATGTTCCTCCGGAACGCGAGCAATTGTTTTTCCGACATTTGGCTCAGATCGTGATCCAGCATTTGCACGGTTCCCGAATCCGGCTGAATCAGGCCCGCGGCCAATTTCAGGATGAGCGTTTTTCCGGATCCGCTTTCGCCGATTAGAATTTTGGTTTCGCGGGGAGCGACGGAAAATGAAAGGCCATTGAGCACGTTGCCTTTGTCGAAACCAATGCTGACATCTTCGAGGGAGAGAACAGGTTCGCTGTCTGGGGTCGCGCTCATTCTGAATTGGTGTGTCCACGCCGCCCTAAAACCGGCGGGGGCATTCATCGCGATGATTATAGATGGAAATGTCAGCCCTGCGGGGTGTTTGTGGCAAAGGCTGCGGCCTGCGGGTTATCCTTCGTTTGGCGAAATAACAAAACCGGCGCGCGGAAGCCCGCGCCACCGGACCCGTTAGAAAACGTGGCCGGCAAGGTACAACATTAACTTCGTGAGGAAGAAGTTGGAGACCAGGATGAAAACGGAAGCGGTTACGACCGCTTGCGTCGTCGCTCGCCCTACCCCTTGCGTCCCCCCCTTTACTTTCAATCCTTGATAGCATCCCACCGTCGCAATGATGAAGCCGAAGACGACTGGTTTGGTGAGGCCCTGCATCAGGTCGGAAAACTCCAGGATGTCAATCGCCCGGGTCCAGAACGTGACCGCATTCAATCGCAGCGTGAAAGCAGACACGAGGTATCCTCCGATCAGGCCCAGAAAATCCGCCATCGCGGTGAGAAGTGGCAGCATCAGAACGGTGGCCACCACGCGCGGAGTTACTAATTTGCGAATCGGGTCGGTGCCCATCGCGCGCATGGCGTCGACTTGCTCGGTCACAATCATCGATCCCAATTCCGAGGCCATCCCAGAGGCGTTGCGCCCCGCCACCAGCAATCCGGTAATCGAAGGTCCTAGTTCGCGGACCAGAGCGAGCGACACCACGTCCGCAGTGAGCGCCGTCTGTCCAAACCTTTCGAATTGTGCGGCCGTTTGCAGAACCATGACGGCGCCAATGAAAAAGCCGGTCAACAGGACAATCGGCAGCGATCCAACGCCGATAATGTCCATCTGGTCCAAAACATCGGAAACGTAATAGGGTGGGCTAAAAAGGTTGGTGACCGACCGGGCCGCCAGGACCGAGTATTCCTGCACGTGCAGGACCCAACGCTTGGCTCCTTCCACAACAGCGCCGGTCACCGAAATCGGACTGGACTCAAGGAATTTGGGGTCGGTAGTCGCCATCGGTCGCCGTTGGGTGTCCCTCAAGCGCAGGTGAGTTCTGGAACAGCGTACTGGTCGCAGCCGGGGACGTCAAGCAACGTAAATCAATCGTGCGGAAACAAATTGACAAGGATCGGGTCGAGTAGGACGGGCTTCAGCCTGTCTGGTTTTGATTTTGCTCTTGCTTTCATGAAAAGCAGACAGGCTCAAGCCCGTCCTACCGAACCTTTCATCGCTTTACGCGCCGTGCAGGGTCCGATAGAATGTCGAGCCTTCCATGTTTCGCTTCGTAACTGCGGGGGAATCGCACGGTCAGGCGCTGATTGCATGGGTCAGCGGCTTGCCCGCGGGTGTGCCCGTTGACTTCGAATTTGTGCAGCGCGAACTGCATCGGCGGCAGCTTGGCTATGGCCGCGGTGGCCGCCAGAAAATAGAAAAAGACCGCGTCGAATTTTTGTCCGGCGTGCGGCACGGACAGACCATCGGGGCCCCTATCGCTCTGCGCATCGAGAACCGCGACTGGGCCAACTGGGAAAAGGCTCTTCCCGTTGAAAATGTTCCGGACTCGGAAGGCGCCGAGCGCCGTTTGACCGCGCCTCGCCCGGGCCATGCGGACCTGGCCGGCTCCATGAAATTCAATCTGCATGATGCGCGGTACATTTTGGAGCGGGCATCGGCGAGGGAGACCGCCGCGCGCGTGGCTGCGGGCTCGATTGCCAAGCTGCTGCTCCGCCAGTTTGAATGCGAGGTACTGAGTCATGTGATCGCCGTCGGGAAGGCGCGCCTGCCGCGCTCCGCTTCCTGGAGCGAAATTCAGGCCGTCTGCGACAATCTCGATTCTCCCCTGCGCTGTATCGATTCAGGGGCGGAAGCCCAGATGAAAGGTGAGGTGGACGTGGTGCATCGCGCCGGGAACACGGTGGGAGGTATTTTTGAAGTGGTGGCGCACAACGTGGTCACCGGCCTTGGTTCTCATGCGCAATGGGACGAAAAACTCGATGCGCGGCTGGCGCAGGCGGTAATGTCAATCCAAGCTGTAAAGGGCGTGGAGATCGGTGCGGGAATCGCCGCGGCAACTTCTTACGGCTCCGAAGTCATGGACGAGATCGGGTACGACGATTCCGCAAAACGTTTTACGCGGCCGTCGAATCGCGCCGGCGGACTCGAGGGCGGCATCACCAACGGCCAGGATGTTATTGTCCGCGGATATCTGAAGCCGATCTCCACGCTGCGAACCCCTCTCGGGACGGTCGACATGGTGACCAAGCAGCCCATTTCCGCCGCCTATGAGCGCTCGGACGTGTGCGTCGTTCCCGCCGGAGGAATTGCCGGCGAAGCCATGGTTTCAATCGTGCTGGCGCAAGCGATGGTCGAGAAATTCGGCGGCGACTCGCTGGGCGAGATGCGCCGTAATTTCGACGGGTATTTGCGGCAGCTCAAGGAATTTTGAAGTCACAGATAAACACAGATGAACACAGATGAAAATCGATGGTTCGTGGGTCTAAGTGGAAAGAGATCGAGCCACGACAAATTTCGGCGGCGGGATTTTTAACGCATGTTGATTTTGCAAATAGTCTCAGTCTTTGTCAGTGTTTATCTGTTTTCATCTGTGGATCCAATGAATCGAGTGAACTGCTGAAATGATCTTTCCGATTACAAAATATGGGGCGGCTGTGCTGGAATCGCCGACCAGGACGGTGGAGAAATTTGACGACGATCTCGCCAAACTTTGCGAGGACATGTTCGAGTCCATGTACGTCGCCCAGGGCGTGGGGCTCGCGGCCACGCAGATCGGGCTGTCCAAACGGCTTGCTGTGATTGACGTAAGCGTGGGAAAAAATCCAGAGGCGCGCATGGTCCTTGCCAATCCGGAGATCATTCATGTGGAAGGAGACCAGCGTGAAGAGGAAGGGTGCCTGTCGCTGCCCGGGTTCCGCGGAAACGTTCTGCGCCCGGCTTACGTGACCGTGCGCGCGCAAAATGTGAAGGGCGAAGTTTATGAAATGCGCGGCGAGGGGCTGCTGGCCCGCGCTTTCTGCCACGAGATTGACCACCTCGACGGCATTCTTTTCCTTCAGCATCTCAGCATGCTCAAGAGAGATCTGATCAAGCGCCGGATCCGCAAATTGCGGAAGACCGGCGAGTGGTAATTTCCAATCCCTGCGATGGCTGAACTGCGCATCGTTTTTTGTGGTACGCCGGAATTTGCTGTGCCCTCTCTTCGGCGGCTTGCGGAGCGCCCCGAATTTTCGATCGAAGCCGTCATCACGCAACCGGACCGCCCGCGCGGCCGCGGCCAGCATTTCAGTGGTTCGCCGGTGAAGGAGGCAGCCCTCGAAATTGGGCTGCACGTCTATCAGCCCGAAACCATCAAGTCTGAATCGGCGCAGGAGTTTTTGAAGCGTGTTGCCCTTGATGCCGTTGTGATTATCGCCTACGGGCAGATTATTCCCGCCCGGCTGCTGACCATTCCCCGACTGGGTTGGATGAATCTGCACGCGTCCTTGCTCCCCCGTTATCGGGGCGCAGCGCCAATCCAGTGGGCTATCGCAAACGGCGAAACAGTCACAGGGCTCACCACCATGCAAATTGATGCGGGAATGGATACCGGACCAACCCTTTTGCACCGCGAAGTTGAAATCGGACCGGACGAGACATCGCCGGAACTTGCCGCGCGCATGAGCGCGATCGGAGCCGACTTGATCGGCGAATCGCTCCTGCGATTTAGCCGCGGAGAAATTTCGCCTGCTCCGCAGGAGAAGAAAAACGCCTCCTACGCGCCCATTCTAAAAAAAGAAGACGGACGAATCGATTGGACGCGGCCCGCACAACAAATTTACAACCGCATGCGCGGCTTCGCTCCCTGGCCGGGCGCGCATACCACATTCCGAGGGCGAACCTGCCAAGTATGGGGACGTCCTGGAATGAGCGCTGCAGGAGGGGTGCGTTTCAAAGCCGGAGAAATTGTTGAATCCACGTTGGGATCCAAAGTCGCGGGGCTTAACGTTTTGTGCGGCGAAGGAACCATGCTGGAACTGGACTTCGTGCAAATCGAAGGCCGCAAAAAATCCTCTGCGCTCGAATTTTCCAGGGGTGCGCGCTTCGGTCCTGACGAAAAATTTGTCTAGAGCTGAACCGATTTCAGCTCAGTTCTCGCTCGCGCCTGCGGCCGTCCATCGCCGCCTGCAACAAGCCCGAACACTTACGCCATTTGCCAGGATGTGGCGGGAAGAAATGCCCGGGAAGGACAATTTCGAAATCCAAGTGATTTCTAAACGTCCGTAAGATACCATCCGCGAAGCCATGCGTATGGAATAAGCGCGGCTAACGAAGGAGCACTATAACCATGATGCTACCACGGCTTTGGTTTGCGTCCTTCCTGTTGTTGCTTCTCGTAGGACTGGGCGCTCCAGTGTTCGCTCAAGATCGCATGCCACCAATCCCGCCGGAAAAGTTGACTGAAGAACAGAAGAAGGCTGTAGAGGCGTACCTCGCGGCCCAGGCGAATATCCAAAAAATGTTTGGCGACAAATACCCCAGACCGGTCCAAATGCAGGTGGGCATGGGGTGGTCGGAACTTCTGCGCAGCCCGGAACTCTTGCTGTCCGTGAACGCCATGCGCGAGTACGTAGAATACAAGCCGGATCTGGCGCCGAGGATCAGGGAGATGGTAATCATGATCACGGGCCGCCAGACGAGCACGGATTTCATGTGGGACTCCCATTACCCGGTGGCAATCAAGACCGGAATCACGCCGGAAATCCTGAAGTCGATCGCCGAGGGCCGGCGGCCGGCAGGAATGCCCGAGGACGAAGAGATCGTTTACGACTTCTGCGACGAGTTGCATCGCAACCAGAGCGTCAGCGATGCAACTTACGCCAGGGCGCTTGCCAAATTTGGCGAACGGGGCGTTGTCGATATCGTTGGAGTTTATGGCTGGTATTCGATGTGGGCCATGATGAACAAGGTGTGGCTAAAGGCCCCCGTCGAACCACAAAGTACCACGCCCAAACTCACTGTATTTCCCCGATGACGCGAAGACGCATCAATCGAACGCGTGGTCGGGCAGGCGGGGACGAGAAGGCCATTCGGATGGGCAAATCTTTCATCTGCCGCGAGGACCCGCTCTCAATTGGCTGTTGACGCCAAACCCTGAGCAGTCGGCTCGTCTGAAACTGACGTGCTACCTTGCTGGATCGTCATTTCCCTTCCTCGGCATAGTGTGGTTCCATGTTTGCTCATGCCGATTTCGCGAGCACGAATGATTGCGTTCGATGTGTTGGTGCGCGTCGTGACACAAGACGCGTATGCAGACGACGTGCTGCGCGCCGAACTTGACGACTCCGTGAAGACCGCGGACGCCGGCCTGGCCACCGAACTTGCACTGGGTGTTTTGCGCTGGCAGAGGCTTCTCGATTTCGTCGTCGATCGCCATTTGAAAAAGCCGGCCAATACAGCCGATGCCGAGGTTCGCATCGCCCTCCGATTGGGCGTGTACCAACTGTTGTTTCTCGACCGCGTCCCGGCGCGCGCCGCTGTCCACGAATCGGTGGAACTGGTGAAGCGGGCCCGGAAACGCTCAGCCGCCCCCCTGGTAAATGCCATCCTGCGCAAGGCAGCCAAGGAAGCATTCCCGGGAAATTCGCCTGCCGAAGCCGTCGCGCAATTCTTTCCTGCGGACCTCCCTCTTGCGGACCGAATTGGAATTCAATATTCGCACCCCACGTGGATGATTGAACGCTGGCTTCGAATCTATGGTGAAGAGCGGACGCGCAACCTGGTCCAAGCAAATAATCGTGTCCCCGTACTTTCAGGGTATCTGCTCGACCCGCAACATGGCGAGGAGGCCATGCTTTCGCTGCAGCGGGCAGGATGCCGCATCCTGCCCGGGCGATTACTGCGCGATGCCCTGGTTTTGGACGGAGGCAACCCCGCCGCCAGCGAGGCCGCGCGCTGCGGTTGGATAGCCATCCAGGATGAGGCTTCCCAGGCCGTAGCGCGCCTTGTGGCGGCCGATCCCGGCAATTCTGTTCTAGACCTATGCGCGGCGCCGGGAGGGAAGACCCTGCTCCTCGCGCGAGCGGCCGGACCGCAGGGCCAAGTCGTCGCCGCGGATCTCTACGAACATCGTGCGCGCGCCATGCAGGAGAGATTCGAACGCGCCGGCGTAGGAAACGTGGAGACAATGGTCCTGAACGGCGCGCAGCCGCTTGCATTCGAACGCACGTTCGAACGAATTCTAGTTGACGTTCCCTGCTCCGGAACGGGCACGCTCGCTCGGCACCCGGAAATTCGCTGGAAGCTCCGCGCGGAGGATCTTGGCGATCTGCACGACCGGCAGGCGCGCCTGCTTCGCAATGCTCTTCCGCATCTGGCGCCGGGCGGGCGACTCGTGTATTCCACCTGTTCGCTCGAACCGGAGGAAAACGAAATGGTCGTCCGCGAAGTTCTGGGCGCGCTGGGGGGCATTTTTGATGTCGCCGATCCTCGGAGCACCGTCGAGAAGTTCCTGCAGGAGTCGGTGCGCGCGGATCGCGTCGCTGGCGCCGACGGCTTCTTTCGGACCTTTCCTCCTGCAGAAGGGACAGATGGATTCTTTGCCGCCATCATCGAGCACCGAAAGTCAAAGGCTTAACACTAGAGAACACGGAGGGGAGAACATAGAGGAAACAGAGAAAATCGGAGAATATGTTTCCCTTGCCTTACTCTATGTGTTTCTCTTCTTTAACTTTGTGTCCTTTGGGTTCTCTGTGGTGAAACTATTTTTCTTGCGCAGTGCTGGAAGCCTCGCCCCGCGCATGCTAGATTGAACGCGGTGAATTGATGAATCTTCGCGAGCGCATCGAATGGGTATTTCGCATGGGGCTGCTGGTTTTCATTTTGGCGGCCGCGGCATTTCTGAGCGCCGTGACGACCATGCGCTTCGCGATTCAGGGCCGCGAAGTGACCATGCCCAATCTTGTGGGTAAAAGTTCGGCCGATGCGCTGGCCATCCTGCAAGGACGGGGGCTGCTATTAAAAGTCGTCGATCGAGTCTATAGCGACCTGCCGGCCAATGCCGTCGTGCGGCAAAGTCCTCCGGAAGGCGAGCGCATGAAGGTGGCCCAGAACGCGCACGTGGTCCTCAGCCTGGGTCCGCAAAATGTCCTCACTCCATCGCTGTTGGGCGAATCCCTGCGTGTGGCCCGCATCCAGTTGCTGCAGGCAGGCCTGCAGTTGGGCGAAGTGACTACGTTCCCTGCTCCGACCGCCCTTTCCGACACAATTTTGCAGCAGACGCCGCCGCCGGGAACTCGTGCGGCAAGCCCTCGAGTTGATTTACTTGTCGCTCAAAGCGATGCGCCGGCCGCCTACGTCATGCCGTGGCTCGTGGGCATGCCGTTGCCGGATGCGGATCGACTTCTGTCTTCCGCTGGGTTCAAATTATCCAAGACCACTTTTGTTCCCTCGCCGCAGTGGCCCAAGGGCGTGGTCACGGAGCAGATGCCTGAGCCCGGTTCCAAGATAACGAGTGAATCCGGCATCGAGATGGTTGTAGCCCAGTAGAAATTTCACCGCAGAAGCCGGACGATTGTCCGTATCCGTCAGCGGCACGGTGCCGGCAAAAGCGTGAATCTGGTAAGATGGCCGCGGAGAAACCGTGACTTATCCTGTTGAAATCGCGCCCTCCATCCTCGCCGCGGACTTTTCATGCCTGGGAGAAGGGATCCGCGCGGTGGAGCGAGGCGGCGCGGCGATGCTCCATGTGGATGTAATGGACGGGCATTTCGTGCCCAACATCTCCATCGGGGTGCCGGTCGTAGCGTCATTGCGCAAGGCAACCCGGCTACCCCTGGACGTGCATCTGATGATCCAGAACCCAGAGTTGTTCATCCAGGCATTTGCGGAGGCGGGCGCCGACATGATTTCCGTACACGAGGAAGCCACACCGCACCTGGACCGGGCGCTCTCGATGATTCGAGAGCATGGATGCCAGCCGGGAGCAGTGGTCAATCCGGCGACGCCCGTATCGGCGCTTTCCGAAATTTTCGGGAAAGTGGATCATGTTTTGGTGATGTCGGTAAATCCGGGTTTCGGCGGGCAAAAATTTATACCCGGCGCACTCGGAAAGATTCGCGAGCTAAAACGAATTCGAGAGGGCTATAATCATTCCTTCCGGATCGAAGTGGACGGGGGGGTCGGTCCGGAAAACGTGGCGGATCTGGTTCGGGCCGGCGCCGAAATTCTGGTGGCCGGAACCTCGATTTTTCACACCCCCGACGCTGCCGAGGCCGTGCGCACCATGAAGCAAATGGCTGATGCGGCACTGGCACAAAAAGTTTGAGGATCGGGCGGGACCCTGCTGCGACGGAGCGCCCGCCTAAAGTTAAGGATCAAAGTTGAAACCAGGCCGAATCATATTTTCCGTGGCACTCGTAGCGACGTTCCTCGCCGGGTGTTTTGGTAAGAAGAATACGGCCCCCACCGCCGGCACTTCCGCTGAACCCGACAAAGTCCTTTATGAGAAGGCCTCCAATGACCTGAAGCACGGGCGGTACGCCGTCGGCCGCCTGGCGTTACAGACTCTTATCAACACCTATCCTGACAGCGAATATCTGGCCAAGGCCAAACTGGCCATCGGGGACTCCTACTACAAGGAGGGAGGCACCGCTGGCCTGAAGCAGTCGATCGTCGAATACAAAGACTTCATCACTTTCTTCCCGTTCCTCGATGAATCGGCGAACGCCCAGTTGCAGATCGCCATGGCGCACTACCGCCAGATGGAAAAGCCGGATCGCGATCACGCCGAGGCCGTGCAAGCGGAGGCCGAATTCCAGACGTTCCTGGAAAAATATCCCAACAGCCCTCTCGTTCCCCAGGCCGAGCAGCACTTGCGCGACGTTCAGGAAGTCTTAGCCGAAGGCAATTTCCGTGTGGCCAGCTTTTACTATGTGCGAACCGCGTACCGTGCCGCGGGTGCTCGCTTGATAGAATTGACGAATCGTTACCCGCTATACAGCCAGGCGGATCACGCCAACTGGATGCTTGGGCAGATCTATGAAAAGGGCGAGCACAATGATCTTGCCGCGCGCTATTACAGCAGGATCGTAAAGGATTATCCGCTTTCCCCGCTCGCCGGGGATGCCAAGAACAAACTCGTTAAATTTGGCGTCCCGGTTCCACCCCCCGATCCTGAAGCCGTCGCGCGAATGCAAAAGGAACAATCGGAGAGCCGTCCGGGAATGGTAAAGCGGACCATGACTGTTCTGAAAAATGGCCCAGATGTTTCAGCGGCAGCTCATAACGGCGCTCCGACGATGACACCCGCGAGTGAATCCGGCGATGAGACCATCGGATTCAGCTTGCAGCCCAACGCCAATGCGGCGACCGCCACGGGCATAGGCACGTCTGCAACGGTGGAAACGGTAACGCCGGGAAGTCCCAACGCTCTTCCTGCGCCGGCCGCAAACCCGCCCGCGACCGATGCGGTTCCGGCAGCCTCGGACACAACATCGACGACGACGGACACAACGCAACCGGTCAGTACCGGAGCCTCGACGGATCCAAATGCCACGCAACCCGCTAGCACCACCCCCGCGCCACCCGCAAATAGCAGTCAAGAATCCACCAGCAAGAAAAAGGGCGGACTCCGCAAGATCATTCCCTTTTAGCCGGTTTTCTTAGTTCGTTTGGAAGCCTTCCTCGAGATTCTCGCTCGAAAAGGTGACTAGTTCATTCGGACACATGCCTGTCCAGTCTTTATTGACTCACTCGGATCGTGATGTTACCAATGGACTATGCGCTTCTGTGCCTTTGCGCAAAGCGGGTGATTGGCGCCCGCGGTAATCGGGAGGACGGCACGTGGCAAAGATCCTGGTAGCCGACGATAATAGCAACGTCCAGAAAACGGTGGCCCTCGCTCTGGCTGAACTGGGCGTTGAGGTTGTTGCGGTGAATAACGGTGACGCTGCCGTTCGGAAACTGGCCGATATTTCGCCTGACCTCGTCCTGGCCGACATATTCATGCCCGTGCGAAATGGGTATGAAGTCTGCGAATTCATCAAAAAGGATTCGCGCTTCTCGCACGTGCCCGTTGTGCTGCTGGTGGGTGCTTTCGATCCGCTGGATGAACCAGAAGCGCAGCGCGTCGGCGCTGACGGAATTCTAAAGAAGCCATTTGTTCCGCCGGACCCTCTGATCGCGATGGTGAAGACGCTGCTGGATCGCACAGCCGGTGACCGGCTGGTGGCCGTGGCGATTTCGAAGCCCGCCGTTTCCGTGCAATCCAAGGCTGGTGGCGTCGCCATCAAGGAAGAGCATCCCGCGCCGCCCGAAGCGCCGCAAGAATTGCCCGAACAGGACTTTCCGCCGCCTGTGGAACGCCTCTCCTTCGGCAAGGGTGAACGACCGATCGCATTTGAGCAGCTTTTGGAATTGCCTGTGCAGGAACCCGCAGCGGCGGAGGCAAAAGGGATCGAGCCGGTTGATAACGAACAAATTCTGACGAGTTCTCGCGATTCATCCCTGGGAGACCCGATTTTTTGGAAAACGGAAGAGCCCGCACCGAACACGGAAGAGGAAGATTCGGATGCGGATATTTCATCCGGAGGGTCTTCGCACGCTTGGAATCTGGGAGAGGATGCCCTTTCCCGCGTGGCCGAACCTGAATTGGCCAAGCCCGAAGAGTCGTTCGAGTTGGTGCGGGATGACCAAGATGAAGAATCTGGACAGACATCCACGATCGTGGAATCTTCGACCCTGATCGCGCAGGATGCGGCCTCGCAAGCTGCGCTGACGGTCGAAGCCGGCAAGCCGGAAGACCTTGCGGCCAATCCAATTGAGTGGATGGCTTCAGCTCCTCCACCGCCGGTTGAAGAAATTCCGGAGTCCGCTCCTGAATGGAGCGAGGCTATCACGGAGCCCGCTGAACTGGCAGTCACAAACGAACCGGCCAATTCAAAATTCTCCCTGGAACCGGTTGTTCCGGAACCTTCGACTCCAGTCATGGTTCCGGTTTCCGTTTCGACGCGACCTCAAGCGCCACCTCAAGCGCCACCGCCTGCGCCTCCGCCAGCGGAGTTGCCCGCGCTGCCAAAGGTTACAATCGCGGCTCAGACTCCAGACCCTCATAAAACGCAACCGTCTCTCAAACCATTGGCACAAACGGCGGAAGATACGGCGCGTTCGATTCCCAAACAGGATTGGGCTGATTTGGCCGCAACCCTGCAGAGTAAACCCGTCGAATCCGTTACGGAAAAACCCAAGCCCGCGCCACTTCCTGCCGCTCCGGCGCTCGCCGCGTCCATTTCCACTGCTCAGAAATCCACGGGAACCGAGGAAAACGCCCGACCTGCGCCGGCGAATTCCGCTTCGACGGATGAGCCGGATCCGGCGCTGGTCGAAGCAGTCGTTCAGCGCGTGCTGGACAAGATGCGCCCGCAGGTCGTGGAAATCATCACCAAGGAATTCCTGCGTCCGGTTGTTCAAGCGCTGGTCAACCGGGAAATTCAGAAGCGCTAAAAACGCAGCTCCTAAGCTCGCCCCTTTCAAACTTCAGTAAAAATTGAACCTTATCTCCTGCGTGCACGCATTTGACCGCCCGCGCGGGCGTCCGTATAGTAATCCTCTTGACCGCAGGGCTGGAGAACATGCCGAAAGAGATTCCCAAGGCTTACGAGCCGCAACTGATCGAGCAAAAGTGGGCGAAAAAATGGGCGGACGAAAACCTGTTTCGCGCCGACGTGAACGCGCCCGGCCCGGTGTTTTCCATCGTCATCCCGCCGCCGAACGTCACCGGGTCGTTGCACATCGGCCACATGCTCGACCATACCGAGATTGATATCCTGACGCGCTGGCGGCGGATGCAGGGCTACAACACGCTATACCTACCGGGAACCGATCACGCGGGAATTTCGACGCAGCGCGTGGTGGTGCGACAGCTGGCCGCGCAAGGCATCAATTACCGCGATCTGGGCCGTGAAGCGTTCGAACGAAAAGTCTGGGAATGGAAGGCTGAATCCGGCGGGACGATCACGCGGCAAATGGTGCAGCTCGGCGAAAGCTGCGACTGGACGCGCGAGCGTTTCACGCTCTCGCCGGAATTGTCTCGCGCCGTCACCGAAGTCTTCGTGCGCCTGTACGAAGACGGCCTGATTTATCGCGGCCATTACATCGTGAACTGGTGCCCGCAATGCCGCACCGCGATCAGCGATCTGGAAACCGTTCACGAGGAGCGGCAGGGCCATCTGTGGCACATTCGCTACCCGATCGTGGGAACCAAGGAATATGTCGTCGTGGCCACCACGCGGCCCGAAACCATGCTGGGAGATACCGCCGTGGCCGTTCATCCGAGCGACCCGCGCTACCAGCATTTGATCGGCAAGATGGTTCTCTTGCCCTTGATGAACCGCGAGATTCCCATTGTGGACGATTTCGTTGTGGATCGCGACTTTGGCACCGGCGCGGTGAAAGTCACGCCCGCGCACGACCCGAACGATTTTGAAATCGGGCGCCGCCACAATCTGCCGGAAATCGACGTGATGACCGACGACGCGAAAATGAGCGCCGCTGCCGGAAAATATGCGGGACTCGACCGGTTCGAGGCGCGGAAGCGCGTGGTCGCCGATCTGGAATCGGCGGGGCTGCTTGAAAAAGTTACGGACCATACCCACGCGGTCGGGGCGTGCGACCGCTGCGGGACGATCATCGAGCCGCGCGCTTCGACGCAGTGGTTTGTGAAAATGAAGCCGCTGGCCGAGCCCGCCATCGCGGCCGTGGAGCGCGGCGACGTTGAAATTGTCCCGGAAAATCGGCGCACCGAATATTTCGAGTGGATGCGCAACATTCGCGACTGGTGCATCTCACGCCAGCTGTGGTGGGGGCATCGGATTCCGGCCTGGTACTGCGGCGACTGCAAGGAAATCATAGTCGCTCGCGAAGCGCCTTCAAAATGCGCGAAGTGCAGTTCGGGCAAACTGACGCAGGATCCCGACGTGCTCGAGACGTGGTTCAGCTCGGCGCTCTGGCCGTTTTCAACAATGGGTTGGCCGGACGACACTCCCGACTATCGGAAATATTATCCTACCAGCCTGCTCATCACCGGCTACGACATCCTCTTTTTCTGGGTCGCCCGGATGATCATGATGGGCCTGAAATTTACCAGCCATGTTCCCTTCCGGCAAGTGTGCCTGCATTCCCTGGTGCGCAACGCGGAAGGCCAGAAGATGTCCAAGTCCAAGGGAACGGGAATCGATCCAGTCGAGCTGAATGAAAAATTCGGGACGGATGCGATGCGTTTTACTTTGGCGAGCATGGCTGCGCCTGGAACCGACATCGTTTTATCCGAGGAACGCATCCTTAGCTACCGCGCATTCGCCAACAAGATCTGGAACGCCGCGCGATTCGTTTTCATGAATCTCGACAAATATGAAACGGCGGGCGGCGAACAATTGGATGCCCTGGCGTCTCCCGAAGTGCGCGCGTCGGCCCCTTATGCCGCCGGCGGCGAAGTGGCATTGATCGACCGCTGGATTTTTTCGCGGCTGGCTCGCGCCACTGCGCAGGTCAACGATGCGCTCGAGCACTTTCGTTTTCATGAAGCGGCGCACGTTGTCTATCACTTCTTCTGGGGAGATTTCTGCGACTGGTACATCGAATGGGTGAAGCCGGAATTGCTTTCGTCCGACCGGTCGAAATCGGCGGCCACCTGGAAGAATTTATTTGCGGCGGTCGAGAACGCGCTGCGGCTGCTACATCCGTTCATGCCGTTTATAACCGAGGAATTGTGGCAACAGTTGCCGCAGCGGGAAGGCTCGTGTTCCATTGCCCTCGACCGCTTTCCGGAGACGCACCCGGAACGACTGGACGCCGCATCCGAAGAACACATCGCGTTGTTGCAGGAAATTATCTCTTTGGCGCGCAATATTCGCGCGGAAATGAAGCTCGACCAAAAACAGAGGCTTTTTGCCCAACTGGGCGCGACATCACCGGCCGTCCAGTGCGTGGTAGAGCGCAGCCTCGATACGGTTTTGCGGCTTGCCAATCTTTCTTCCCTTTCATTCACCAAACCGCCCTTTGATTCGACGAAGGGGATTGTGCGCTCAAATAAGGATTTTGACCTCTTCATTCCTTACGAAGCGGCCTTTGATGTTCATGCGGAACTTTCGCGCTTGCGAAAAGAAGAGGACCGACTGACGAAGGACATCGCTTCGAAGGTGGCTCGGCTTGGGGATGAGACATTTCGCAGCCGCGCGCCCGAGCACATCGTGAAGGGATTGGAATCGACCCTTGCCGTGCGCCGCGTGGAACTTGAAAAAGTGAACGAGCGTATCGTGCAATTGCAGAGAATCTAGACTCCCCGGGTTCTAGTGGCGCAGGCTTCAGCCTGCGGTGTTTGTACTCGCAAGGATAAAAACCCACAGGGTGAAGCCTGCGCCACTCCCATCCGATCCGAATGCAAGCAGGCGGGAAATTCTAGCCAAATGGCGCATACCACTTTTCCAGGGACGACCGATCGCAGGATTGACGCGCTACTCGCGTTGCTTGCCGACAACACGATGATCGTGATCAGCGGCGCGAAAATCGCCCGCGAAATCGGTGTGACGCGCGGCACGGTCTGGAAATGGATTGGAAAGCTGCGGGCGCTTGGAGTGCGCGTAAAGGGACATCCGCGGACCGGGTATCAGATCGAAAATGCGCCCGACATCCTCGCGCCGAAGATGCTGCACCGGCGGCTGCATCCGGGGCCGCTTGGAAAACGCATCTACCATTTCTTCAAAATAGATTCGACCAACTCCGTGGCCATGACGCTTGGGGAACGCGGGGAACCGCACGGCACTGTCGTCATCGCGGAAGAGCAGACGGCGGGGCGAGGGCGCGCCGGACACGCGTGGCACTCGGAAAAGACGAACGGCATCTACATGACCGTGCTGCTGCGCCCTTCGATTTCTCCGCTGCAAGCTCCACTCATCACGCTTGTAGCAGGGCTCGCCGTTCGCGAGGCCATCCTGGAGCAGACCGGGCTCGCGCCGGACCTGCGCTGGCCGAATGATTTGCTCTTCGGCCGCAAGAAATTCTGTGGCATCCTGACCGAGATGAACGCGGAGCAGGACCAAATTCATTTCGTGGCCGTGGGCATCGGTATCAACGTGAATCACGATCGCATTCCGGAGGAATTGTCCAAAATCGCAACCTCGCTGCGAATGCAGACCAAGCGCGTGCAATCCCGCGTTGAAATCGTCGCGCGGTTGCTGCGACACCTCGACTCCTACTACAATCGCTTCGTGGCGGAAGGCCCGGAGGCGATCGTGGCGCGGTTTTCCGAAGTTTCCAGTTATGCCCGGGGAAAGCGCGTGCGGATCGAATCCGCATCCGACACCTACACCGGCACGACGGAGGGACTCGAACCTTCCGGGCTGCTGCGCGTGAGGCGCGACGACGGACGCATTTTGCCGGTGATTGCGGGAACCCTTTCCGAGGCGGACTGATGCTGCTGACGCTGGATGTCGGAAATACGAACACCGTCCTCGGATTTTTCCGCGGCACGGAGCTCGTCGCGCACTGGCGGCTCACCACCGCCCGCGATCAGACGGTCGATGAGTACGGCATCCTCACCCGAGAGCTTTTTACCTTGGCGGGAATCGATCCCTCATCGGTCAGCGGCGTGATCATCAGTTCGGTTGTGCCGCCGCTCAATTCCACGCTCGAGGAAATGTCCGAGCGGTATTTTCGCGTGAAGGCCCTGTTCATCGAGCCGGGCATCAAAACGGGCATGCCCATTTTGTACGACAATCCGCAGGAAGTGGGCGCCGACCGGATTGTAAACGCGGTTGCGGCGTTCACGAAATACGGCGGGCCGTGCATCGTCGTGGATTTCGGCACGGCGATTAATTTTGATGTGGTCTCCGCGCGCGGCGAATACATGGGCGGGGTGCTTGCTCCCGGCATCGGCATCTCGGCCGAGGCGCTTTTTTCGCGCGCCGCGCGTTTGTTTCGCGTGGAAATCAAGGATCCCGGAAAAATCATCGGCACAAACACCATGCAGTCGCTGCAGTCCGGCCTCTACTACGGATACGCGGACATGGTGGACGGAATCGTCACGCGCATCAAACACGTCATTGGTGAAACGGCCCAAGTGGTTGCCACCGGAGGACAGGCATCCCTCATTGCGCGCGCGTCGCGGCACATCAAGATTATCGACGAATTTCTCACGCTGGAGGGGCTGCGCATCGTGTGGGAGCGGAACCACACGGCGAAGCGCACTTCCGCGGGCGTCGTCGAAAAGACACCTATATCTCTTTCCGCCGCAAAGGAAAGAAAACGGCAATCTTGATTTCCCACGAAGAAATGGCCGAGCTGAACTACTTCAATTATTTCACTGAAATCGAGGAATATTTCTGGCAGAAGCGCGGGGCGCACCTTCTGGTGTCGCCGCTGGACTGGGCCATTGTGGAGACCTGGCAGAAGGCGGGGATTCCGCTCTCCGCCGTGCTGAAAGGGATCGACCGGGCTTTTGAAAACTATGCGCGTTCGCGGCGCGCCGCGGCCGGGCGGCAATTGAAGAGTCTTTCCTACTGCGTCGATGCCGTACTTGAGGCCGCGGAAGAAGAAAAGGAAACGGCCGCGGGTACGGGACCGGTTGCGGCGAGCGCAAAAAAAGTAGAAGAAACATTTTCGCGGGATGCGTTGCGAGCGTTCTTCAGCAAAAATGTCGAACGTCTGTCGGCAGCAGCTGCGGCTATAGGCCCCGCGCAAGCGGAACTCGCTTTGCGCGTGGAGGAAGCGCGTGCGCGCCTTGCGGATTTGTCGCCACTCGTGGATTCTCCAGGAGCGCTTGATCTTGAGAATTTGGAACGGCGGCTGACGGTCATCGAAGAAAAACTCACCGCGGCGCTGACTTCCGGCGCTGCGGAAGAATTACTCCTCGACCTCCGCCGCGAAATGGACCAGCAACTCGCGCCTTACCGCCGGAAAATGAGCTCCGCGCAACTGGCGCAGCTCGAACGGCAATACCTGCAGAAACGGCTCTGGGAGCGCTATAATCTTCCTCGCCTGAGTTTGTTCTACCTGACCTGAGGATGTCCCCGGCTGTGGTAGCGCCAACCTTTAGGTTGGCATTCTGAATTCAAGCAGATGCCCGCCTGAAGGCGGACGCTACATAAACCAAAAACGGGTTCTTATACAGAATCTTCGACATCAGGCCGAGGATCATACCCCCGCAACGGAAAGCGACCCGAATGGAAGTTCGAATCGAGAAACTTGTGTACGGCGGCGACGGCTTGGCGCATCACGACGGGCACACCGTGTTTGTCCCGCTGGTTCTTCCGGGAGAGCTCGTCCAGATTGAATCCTCCGCCCGGAAGAAGAAATTTATTCGCGGCCGGCTGGAACGCGTGGTGGAACCGTCTGCCGAGCGAGTGCCGGGCCCCTGCCCGCATTATGGGCGCTGCGGAGGCTGCCAGTACCAGCACATGCCGTATGAGGCCCAGCTCCGCTATAAGGCGGAAATTCTTCGCGAGACGCTCGGACGCATTGGACGCATTCAGTGGACAGGCGCGATCGAGGCGCAGGCTTCGCCGCCGTTTGGATACCGCAACCGGGCGCAGTGGAAACTTCGCCCGAATCAGAAAGGCGCAACGGATAGCGCGGGGATCGGCTATTTCGAGATGGGAAGCACGACACTATGCGCCGTCACGGAATGCACGATTCTTTCGCCACGGCTCGCCGACACACTGAGCCGGCTTCGCCAAATGGTCTCGCAGGGTAAAGTCCTGGGCTCCATTGATGAAATCGAAGCGTTCGCGGATTCCGATGACGAAAAGATACTTCTGAATCTTTCCGCCGAAAGGCTTGGCGATTCTGCCGAATCTATCGCAGCCGCTCTGCGCGATTCCCTGCCGAATTTGGAATCGATTCTGATTCAGGACCGGCGCGCCGACAAATTTCACTTGGCAGGGCCGGGATATCTGAGCTATGGCGTGGGCGGCGCGAAATTCCGCGTCGGCCACCTTTCGTTTTTCCAAGTCAATCGCTTTCTGATCGAGCCGCTCGTGGACGCCGTGGTCGGCAAAACCCGCGGGCGCCTGGCGCTTGATTTATTCGCAGGCGTGGGATTATTTACCGTGGCTCTGGCGAAACAATTTGAGCGCGTGATCGGCGTGGAATCGAATCTAGCCGCCGCCAAGGACCTCGAGAATAATATGAAAGAGAGCGGCGGCGCGTCTCCCTCTTCACGCAATGTTACTGCGGAGGGATTTCTTTCCCGCTGGCAAGAGACGCCCGACCTGCTGGTGATCGATCCGCCGCGCGCGGGAGTGGAAACAGAAGCGCTCGCTCGCCTGAAGAAGCTGGCCCCCGCACGAATCCACTATGTCTCCTGCGACCCTGCCACCCTGGCGCGCGACCTTGCGCAGCTTGCAGGCACGAACGATGCCAGCACGTACGACATCGAGAGCATGAATTTGTTTGACATTTTCCCACAAACCTATCATATGGAGGTGTTGGTGCGGCTCAGACGGCGCGCATGAAGCTGCCTTCCCTCTTCCCCGTTTGCCTTTTTGCGGGAGGAATCCTCCTCTCGATTGAGCTGAAGAAATTCGCCCTGCTGACCCCGCGATATTTTATTTTCGCGGCGCTGCTGTTTCTCATATTCGGATATATCACCTTCCTCCGAAATTGGATCCTCATTGCTGCGTTGTTCTCCGCAGGCGCATGGCTAACGCTTGGCCTGGTTGCCTCAAATCTGGAACGCGCATCCGCCCCTGCAAATCTCGCCAGCACTCTGATCGAATCGGGAAAGCTGGATGGCGGGACCGCACTGCGCTGGCGGGGACGCCTGCGCAGTGATCCGCTCCA
>DATHPN010000103.1:0-4723 GCA_035483715.1 Candidatus Acidiferrum sp. | reverse complement strand
GTCCATCTGACTATGACGTTAAGCATTCCATATCGATCAACGGACTGTGGGATATCCCCGCGCCCAAGTCGTTAGGACCGATTGCGAACACGGCGCTCGGCGGATGGGAATTGGGCGGAATTTTCACCATTAATAGCGGGGTTCCGACCACTCCGATCATCAGCGATGATCCCATGGGACTTGGGAACAGCGGTGCCGACCAGTTCGGGCTACCTGATGTCGTTGCCGGATGCAAAACGGTTAATTCGAATTGGAAACAGAATAACCTCCAGTACATTAATACCAGCTGCTACACACTACCTCAGGCAACGCCCGCGATCGCCGCTCAGTGCCAAACATTCGGCTTCGGCTCTAAGAGTAACCCGCTGGGCATTCCGGGCACTTGTGCAAATCTACTAGGTAATGTCAGCCGCAATAGCATCTACGGACCGAGACTCATAAACCTGGATTTCTCGATTCTGAAGAACTTCCCGGTCAAGCGGATCTCGGAAGCCTTGAATATTCAATTCCGGGCGGAGATGTTCAACATCTTGAACCAGGTCAGCTTCGTGCCACCCCAGCCGGGCAGCGGCGACGGCAACGCTGCAATTTTCGGCGCTAACGGATCGCCAAACGGTGGCAGCGTCGGTCAGCTCCAGGAGTACGCTACGGGGACGCCATCGAGGGAAATTCAGTTTGCCTTAAAGTTCGTTTGGTAAGCTGAACCGCCCGCCATAAAGATCGGCTTAGGCCGTTGGCTGTGAACCCGCGAGTCAGAATTCCGCGGGCTCACAGCAGCAGCGGCTCGGCGAACGACACGGCAATCAGTTCAGTACGAAATTGGATGCCTAACGCAGAGAATTTAGGGAGGTCTGCTATGAATCGGAGATCAAGATTCAGAATAGCGCTCGGAGTATTGGGCACTGTTTTTTGCGCGACGCTCGTTTGGTCGCAGGCGCAAGCTCCGGAAACAACGGCGGTACGCGCCGGCAAATTGTTTGATCCGAAATCGGGCCAGATGTTGAACAACGAGGTCGTTCTCATCCAGGGCGAGAAAATTACGCAGGTCGGTCCGGCAGCCAACGTGACCGTTCCTGCAGGCGCCAGGGTAATCGACCTCAGCCGCGCGACCGTACTGCCGGGACTGATTGACGGCCACGTGCACCTTACCGATGCCGTCGGAAATATGCAGCACCAGATGATGGTCGCCTATCACTGGGCTACGGCTAGCCTGAACGCTGGGTATACAACGTTGGTCGTCCAGGGCTCGCATGGCGGCGGTTTTGCAGATGTGGAATTGAAACGCGCGATCGAGACGGGCTTGGTCACCGGCCCGCGTCTATTACCGGCAGGGCCGCTTTTAGATCCCACGATGGCGAGCAATGACTATTATCCGCTCGAGTTCAAGCCGCTGGAACCTGACATAGTCGTGAACGGACCTGGCGCAATGCGCGCAGCCGTGCGCGAGCTCGCGCATTACGGCGCGGATCACGTGAAAGTCACGACGACGGGACGTTTTTACTTCAAGCCGAACGGCGAAATGGTGAACACGCCCACGCTCACGCTGGACGAGATGAAAGCGATCGTGGATGAAGCGCACCGGCAAGGCATGTTCATAGCTACACACACCTACGGTGGCGAAGGCTTGAGAGTGACAATTGAAGCCGGGGTGGACGACATCCAGCATGGCACTGCCGCAACCGATGAAGACATCAAGATGCTGGTCGAGAAGCATCTGCCCATCACCTCCACCATACTGGACCACCGCCAGGATGAACCCGGAGACCTGAAGCAATTTGCCCCGTACAGCCGCTGGCGGCTAATCGAACAGACCTGGAAGAAGATGCTCGCCGCCGGCGTGACGCTCGGTTGGGGAAGCGGCGCCGCTCCGCCGCCCGGGCGCGTCTACAACGCGGCCTGCAACTGCTCGCATGGCGTGCAAGGGGAGATGTTCCCGATTTTCGTTAAATGGGGCGCTACTCCTCTATATACGTTGCGCATGGCAACGACCGTCAACGCCCAGATCATTCACAAGGAAGACACCATCGGGACGATTGAGAAGGGCAAGTACGCCGACCTGATCGCCGTCTCCGGAGATCCGCTGCAGGATATTACGGAAATGCAGCGCGTGAAATTTGTTATGAAGGGCGGCATGGTGGTGCGAGACGATTTCGCCGCACAGAATGGCGGGGCGCTGCGAACCGAAAAATAGGAAGCCCAAGCGGCGCGCGGAAGCTCCCGCTCGGAATGCTTCGCGTGAAATATCGTTCAAACGATGCGTTGGGTGCTCAGGTCCGGGCCCAAAATCTTGTACGCTAAACGCTTAGCCGAGACAGTAATTACCACGGCCCTGCTTTGTCTGTGTCTTGTGTTTGGTCTTTCATCTTCTGCCGTCGCTGGCCCGCAAGCGACCGGAGGATCGATCAGTGGCACAGTAACGCGCGAGGACGGGCGAAGGATGCCCGGCGTCCGCGTCTCTTCGACCGATCAAGCTAAAACAACGGCAAGGGAAGCTACAACGGACGCGGACGGCGTTTATAACCTCCCGGACTTGCCACCTGCCGTCTATGAAATCACCGTGTCGGCGCCGGGCTTTGTCACTCAAACGTGGACGGCCATTACCGTTGGTATCGGAACTGAGCGCGTCATCAATATCGTGATGCGGCCCGGCGATCCGAACAAAACCGTCCGAACAGCTGCCCCTCCCGCATCGATCAGCCAATCTTCTGCGGGGGATAACGTCAATGCTTCCACTGTCCGTGAGACTCCGCTGAATGGGCGCGATTGGGCGCAACTGGTCACGCTGCAGGCCGGAGTGACCGGCATTCAAACAGGAAGCGCTACCGGCGGAGGCAACGTTGACCGCGGATTTGGCGCGCCGGTGAGCATCTCCGGAGCTAGGCCAGATCAAAACAGCTACCGTCTCGATGGCGTCAGCATCAATGACTACGCCAATGGCGCGCCGGGCAGCGTGCTGGGCGATAACCTAGGGATCGATGCCGTTGACCAGATCTCCGTTCTGGGGAGCAACTATCCCGCGGCGTATGGACGCACTTCGGGCGGAATCATCAACGCGGTCACGCGGTCAGGAACCAACTCCTTTCACGGCGACGCATATGAATTTCTTCGCAACAGCGCCCTGGATGCGCGAAACTTTTTCGACGGCCCGATTCCTCCTTTCAAGCGCAACCAGTTTGGCGGCTCCGCAGGCGGGCCTATACAAAAGGACCGTACATTCATCTTCGGGGACTATGAGGGATTACGCCAATCGCTTGGCGTAACTACGGTGGACACGGTTCCTTCGCCTGCCGCGCGCGGCGGGCAACTCTCCACCGGGGCAGTATCTGTTGATCCGAAAGTTGCGCGATTTCTGAGCGCCTTTTATCCCTTGCCGAATGGTCCTCTATTGGGGGCCGGCGATACGGGAATCTTTACCTTCGCCGGACAGGAGATCACCAATGAGAACTACTTCACCGTCCGGCTGGATTACAAATTCTCGGCGTCGGACAGCGCCCAAGCGACTTACATGCGAGACAGCTCCAAAACCGTCCTGCCGGACGAGTTCAACGAATTGCTTTCGGACATAGTTTCGGCGCGCCAAGTGGTAAGTCTTCACGAGGCGCACGTATTCAGCGCGAACACTTTGAATACAGCCCGGTTCGGCTTCAGCCGCGCAGTGGGGATTCAGGGGCAAGTAACGAAGGTGATGAATCCGCTGATGCTCGATCCTTCTTACGCCTTCGTGCCTGGAGAGTTCGCCGGCGAAATCCGCGCCGTACCCGGCGTGACGAATTTCTCAGGGGCTCCCACGGCGCAAAACTTTCTCTCTTCCAGCCGAAGGCTGGCGTGGAACTCATTTCAAGGCGGCGACGACGTTTTTCTGACACGCGGCATACACGCGATCAGCCTGGGCGCCGTGGTCGAACGGATGCAGGACAACGAGCTATCTTTTGCCAACGTAAATGGGAACTTCCGTTTCGACACGCTCGCGGACTTCCTGACGAATAAGCCCACGGTTTTCCAGGGCATCCAGACGGGCGGAGTGCCTGATGTCGGGTTGCGGCAGACGCTCGTGGGCGCCTATTTTCAGGACGATATCCGCCTGCGAAGCAACTTCATCTTCAACGCCGGCCTGCGCTATGAAATTGTGACCGTGCCGACCGAGGCGCATAACCGAATTTCCAACCTGCAGAACCTGACGGATGCGAAGCCGCGCGTAGGGGCTCCTTTCTTTCAGAATCCGACGCTTCGGAATTTCGAGCCGCGCATGGGGTTCGCATGGAATCCGCGCGGCGGAAAAACTCTGGTGCGCGGCGGTTTCGGCGTTTTCGATGTGCTGCCTCTGCCCTACGAATTCAATCTTTCCTTCCAGCGGGCGGCGCCTTTCGTAAACTCGATTTTTGCCAACACTCTAAAGCCGGGGGACTTTCCGACGAATGCTTACGTTGTGGGTCTGGCATCGCCGTCTGCTCTGGGGACCTATGTCGAGCAACACCCGAAGCGCAACTACGTCATGCAATGGAATTTGAGTGTGGCGCGTGAGTTGTCTTCCACGATGGCGATCACCGTAGGGTACGTCGGATCACGCGGGGTCCATCTACCCTATCGCGTGGATAACATAGATATGGTGTTGCCCACGCTCACGCCGACTGGGTACGTGTTTCCGCCAACGGCCACGAGCCAAACGCTCAACCCGAATTTCGGCCGCATCGACTCCACGCTTTGGCAGGCCAATTCTTTTTAC
>DATHPN010000102.1:0-2898 GCA_035483715.1 Candidatus Acidiferrum sp. | reverse complement strand
TTCCCTTCACTGTAGGCCAGCTCAAGATTTCGCACAGGGTAATCCCAGCTTCGACTCACGAGCTCGGAACCTTGGCCGTTTATGGAAAGCGTTTCGGTAAAGAAAGCCCAGTTCCCGCCAATTACCGTGGGGAATATGTCGACCATGAGAAGCAGGCCGAGTCCACCGATAAGAAAACCCCGGCGAAGCGCCTTCACCAGGCGATGTCCCTGGCCCCACCGCCAGGGGGCGCCCCAGAGAAACGCGGCGCTCATGACAAAGGCGCTGCCAATCACAAAAACGAAGGGGGTGCGAGTCCCGGTAATCATGACGGCAACGGTAACGACTCCTATGCCTATGAAGCCATACTTGGCGCCCGGCTTGCGGCTGAGCAGAAAGTATCCCTGGGCGCCCATGGCCAGAATCCAAAGCAGGATCAAGTAGAAGGAGAAGCGGCCGGCGCTGACGAACACGGAACTCGGGGCGAATACCTCCTGGTGCGTAACTGGGGAGTATCTTACCAAGTGAGATAATTCGTAGATCTCGGATTGCGTATCTTCCGGCGTAAGAAAGTTCACACCCAGCACGGACTGAATGATTCCCAGACCGGAAATCACGATCCCCACAACCAGGCTCACCTTGAGCAGGCGATCCAAATCTTGCGGGCGATTCAACATGGCGTAGCCCAGAAACATCAGCGGAGCGTAGTAGAAATAGATTTTCAGCCCCAACAGTCCATAGAGGACGTTTGGAGAGGATGTATTGAAAACCTGAACGAAGGCGACCGCAAAAAAAAGCGCGAGCGGGACGAGGAATGGAGGCCTGAATACGTCCACTTCCCGCCGTCGTTTTGCGAAATAAAATGAAAAGTAGGCAATGGCAACCAGCAGATCCTTGGCGAAATAGACCATCATGCTGTTGCCGAGATACTTGCGGGCCAGATCCTCAAACAAAAGCCAGATCAGGAACAGAAGAACGCCGCTGCGCCAATCATTCAAAATGTGAACGACGAGCGCAACCATAACCAGGCTCAACCCGAACATGATCAGATTCTTGTCCGAGCCGGCGACAATCCAAGCGGCCAATTCCCATATGATGGCCAGGACGACCAAGCCCAGGACCGCAGCCTTGACCTGCCGGTTGCCGCTAAGCGATCCTGTGGTCGTTAGTTGCATATTCGATGTGCGGAAAACGGCTCCCGGGTGATTATGCTTGCACCAAGCGCGTACTGCAACGGGGAAACTCGAATGGATACACAGCTTGCTCTCTGCCAACGGGCGCGATTGTTCAAGTGTCCCGCTCCAACACGGATTCCATACAAATCCCCGAAGGGTCCATCGCGCAATCAAGAAATATGGACACAGCCTCTTTGCTCAGATTCCCGCAATGGCGTCGTTTTCAACCGCCTTGCGCACTACCTGTTCATCCTTCATCAAATGTAATTCCGCCGCAAATCGTTCCACAATCGCGGTCCAGGAAAAGTATTCTTTTTGGGCCTGACGGCTTCGTTCCGCGAGATTCGCTCGAAATGAGTCATCTGAAAGCAGCCTCTGCAATGCTCCCACGAGCGCCTGACGGTCGCCAAGGGGAACTGGGAGAATTCCAGCCTCTGTGATAGGCCATGCCGTTTCCGGCCCCGAATAACAAACCACGGGCATTCCGCAAGCGATCGCGGCAATCGCATGCCCACGCCTGGTTGAAATCTGTCCTCGAACGGATAGCAGCACGTCGGCTCTGGCCAGAGTTTGGCTAACCTGTTCCGGCGAAAGAAGTCCGAGGGACTCGATCTCCACCTGTGCGCCGGCCAATTCGGATCGGAGTATCGGTTCAGCGTCCTGAGTACCCCGACCGAACAGAAGCAGACGGATTGGGCCGACGGATTGACTGGCATTTCTCAGCGCGGCGACGATATCGGCGGACTCACTCAGCACCCTTCGCCCTTCGGTTACGCCGAATACCGCGACGGATTTGACTTTGGGGGAATCCTCACGGGCTACGGATATCGCTTCCGGACAGTTTGCCCCGACCGGTATGAAGGCCATCTTTTCACGGTGCTGGGGCAGCCACGATATGGTGTCGAGCAGAACCGTGAAGATGGCCATCTCCGAACGCGCATAAAGCTGGCGAAACACCCGCAGGTGACAATACTCACGGGCGCCGCCAACGAGTCCGGTGCCGGGAAACGGCGCGAAGTCATGGAACACGACGCCGGGCCGCGCGCCGCATTGCCGGAGCACATCGAGAACACGGGGCGCGCGCACGGGAAACCCGCGGCGCGACCAGGCGAGCGTTGTGAACTGGAGGAAAACCCAGCTATCGCGCCAACCGGAGGCCGTTTCGCGCAGCTCTGCCAAGGCCCTGCGCCATCCCTCTTCCGCCCAGCGAACTTGAGCGAGTTCGAAGGAAAGTCCGCGCGCAAGGCCCGCCTCTCGCAGGCATTGGCAATAATCCAAAACGCCGTCGGTGGGCTCGTCCCGGCGGCCGAGCAGCAAGATCACTTTCCCGGCGCTCACTTTTCCACCAAAAATGAACCAATAACTAGCGCATCCATCCCGGAGCTGAAAAAGGTGCGAATGGCGTCGGTGGGCGTGTTCACGATCGCTTCGCCGCGAAGATTGAACGATGTGTTCATGAGCACGGGGACGCCGGTGCGCTTTCCGAATTCGTTGATCAGATCCCAATACAGCGGGCTGATTTCTTTTTCCACCGTTTGCGGGCGCGCGCTTCCATCCACATGCGTGACCGAAGGAATGATACTGCGCTTTTCGGGGCGCACCGGGTTGGTGAGAATCATGAACGGTGAATCGCATGCGTGTTCGAGGTATTCCGTCGCCGCCTCCTTCAGCATGGATGGCGCGAACGGGCGCCACCACTCCCGGAATTTGACGGCATTGTTCACTTTGGCGTTCATTTCAGGAT
>DATHPN010000101.1:0-20827 GCA_035483715.1 Candidatus Acidiferrum sp. | reverse complement strand
CCGCAGGGTCTGGCTGCCCTCCTTGACCAAGAGGGTGACCGGCACACGAATCATCACCCGCTGGCTCCGGCGGCGCTCTTCACCCGCCAACAAAGTGGTGCCTCGATTCAGCTGTTCTTTCGGTGATATCACAGGTCAAGCTCCCAAAAACCCATGCGTGGATTGATCAACTCTATTCCCAATTCCCAGCCCTCGGTGCGCTCCAGACCACGCCATACGACGACAGCCGCATTCGTCTGTTTGCTCACCAGATTGGTTAACTGGATTGTCTGCCTGACTTCCAGATTCATGGGTAGGACCGCCATGCATCCATAGGGCCCCACCACGCAGGTTTGCGCTTCCTTGCGAACCGATTTCCCTCCCAAGCTCCATTCGACCGCAATGGGAACTTGGGAATTGACGCGCACACCGCGGCGTTTCTCCCGACCGATCAGTGGAGCAGGTTTCGCATTTGCAACCGGATGGATAGACCTGCCCAGAATACTTGGGGCGCGCTTGGCCCGAAAGTCAGTCATTCCAGGACCCCTCAGTGGATCGCAAGAAATGCCGCTTGGCTCCTTCGAGGAGCGGCATTCTCGCTTGCAAGAATGCTAGGCGACGGTCCCAAGCCCGTCAATGGTACGGAGGGACAGGGCCAAATTCAGGCAAGGACAGGTATTCCAATTCGGAAGTCGAAATAAAAGGAACTGATTGATAAGGTGCCCGTCGAAATTCCGCCAGCGGCGGGAAGTGTTCACGTAGCGCAGGCTTCAGCCTGTGGGTTTGGGCCCACCGAACACGCCAAATTTCTAAGTCTCAACCATGTGCCGCCGCCCATGAATCTCGGCTACTATTCCTCCCGCCAAAAGCGGCCACCCCAGGAAGGCAGGCTATCGACATCCGTGCACAGACATGAGGGAAACTTTTGCAATGTGCTACTCTTCGGTATTTCCGCATGACCTCGGGAGGGGCGATGAAACTGGACTTGCTGGCGATTGCGGCGCATCCGGACGACGTCGAGTTGACCTGCGGCGGGACTTTATTGAAAGCCGCCGAGCAAGGCTACAAGACCGGCATCCTGGACTTGACGGCCGGCGAGATGGGGACGCGGGGAACACCGGAGACGCGGCTGAAGGAAGCCGCCAAGGCCGCTCGAATTTTGCGCGTGGCGCACCGCGAAAACCTCCGCCTACCGGACGCCCATCTCGAAATCAACAAGGAAACGAAGCTGGCCGTCGCGAAGAGGATTCGCGCGCTTCAGCCCCACACCGTGATTCTTCCCTACTGGGACGGACGGCACCCCGACCATTACACTGCGGCGCGTCTCGGCTACGAAGGTTGCTTTCTCGCCGGGCTCAAGCAATTGCCCATTGAAGGCGAGGCGTTTCGCCCCTTCAAAATCCTGTACTCAACAGTCTATTACCGCCCAGTGCGGCCCACGTTTGTGGTGGATATTTCGCGCCATTACCACCGCCGGTACCAGGCCATCCTGGCCTACCACTCGCAGTTCAGCCCTAAATCCAAAGGGAAGAAGACCAAAGTGGATATCCCTCTGGACCGGTTGCACCATGAGGTCAACCTGATCGCCCGGTATTACGGCCAAATGGCCGGCGTGGAATACGCTGAGCCTTTTCTGGTGAAGGAAGTGATGCAGGTGGAAGACGTGATCAAGCTGCCTGTGCGGTCGATCTAGGGGAACCGAAAAGCTAGTGACCTTCGTTTTCCTGGGCCATCGAGTAGCCGGGCAAAGTCTGGGTATCGCCGCGCCATTCGACTCGAACCCGGACCATCGACTCCGTTGCTGCGCCCGTAGGCCGCAACACGGCAATCGTGGACAGCGCCTCGTTGTAAAGCTTGGTCACCAGGAACGTTTCCTCGGTTCCGGTTTTCTTCCAGACCTGTCCAATCCGAATGTGCTGGTCCACCATGGGCATACCCTCAGGTTAGTAAGAACTCATGCAAGTGTCAATCGGTTGCGACTTGTGGCTTTCCAAGCCAGACTGGAAAACCTATTTGCCGGCGAATACATCTGAACTGAAAGAGAATATACCTCCGGGTCCGAGTGTGTTGTATACTGGTCCGGCGGGAGCCTTAGGAGGAGCCATGAGACGCCTCTACAACGGAATTTGCGGGTTTATTTTTGTGTTGCTGATTGCCGCTCCAGCCGGATTTGCTGCGCAGCAGCCACAAGCGCAGCCCCAAGCCCAATCCCAGCAACAACCTGCCACGGTGGACGCAAGCCAACAACCCCAAACGCAGGACCAAACGGCCACATCCGATGAGGACGAAACCGTGAAGGGCGTCAAGCCCGGCTCCGAAAAGGACGTCAATTCCGTCGGGAACCGGGGCGTCGGCAAAGGCATAAATTTGTATTCCCTGCAGCGCGAAATCGCCATGGGGAAACAGGCGGCTATGGAAGTCGAAAAGACCGCCAAAATGATCAACGATCCCGTGGTCACGGAATACGTGAATCGCGTAGGGCAAAACCTGGTGCGGAATTCCGACGCCAAGGTGCCCTTCACGATCAAGGTGATCGACTCGGATGAAATTAATGCATTTGCCCTCCCAGGCGGATTTTTCTACGTGAACAGCGGATTGATCCTGCGCGCTGATGAAGAAGCCGAGCTAGCGGGCGTAATGGGGCATGAAATCGCGCACGTGGCCGCGCGCCATGGAACCAAGACAGCAACCAAGGGCGAGCTGATGCAACTGGCCACAATACCGATCATGATCCTCGTTCCGTATGGTGCGGCCGGATATGGAATTTACGAGGGCTTGAACCTGGCCATTCCGATGAGCTACCTGAAATTTACGCGTGATGCCGAAAAGGAAGCGGACTACCTCGGCCTCCAGTACATGTACAAATCAGGATACGATCCCAACGCTTTCGTGAGTTTCTTTGAGAAGATAGAAGCGGAAGAACGCCGCCATCCCGGAAGCATCCCCAAGATTTTCTCAACGCATCCGCCCACTCCGGACCGCGTGCAAAAGGCGCAGGAGGAAATCGCTACGATTCTTCCGGCGCGCGATGAATACGTCGTCACCACCTCGGAATTCGACCTGGTCAAGGCTCGGCTGCGCAAGATCGAAAACCGGAACAAGCTGGACGAGAAGAAGTCCAGCGGCGATAAGCCCACCCTGCGAACGCGCACCGAACAGCAGCCGCCCGCCAGCACGACGGGCACTCAGCCGCCGCAGGCCGGGTCAGGGTCCGGGGATGATTCCGATCCGGATCGGCCGGTCCTCAAGAAGCGCACCGACGATGGCACCAACCCAAATTGAATTATTGTTTTAAGTAGCGCAGGCTTCAGCCTGCGGGGTTGAGGTGTTAGCCGATCAAAACCCGCAGGCTGAAGCCTGCGCCACTTTTTGCCCTAGGACGAACTCGGCTGGTGAACGATTCCCATGCGGCGCATCTCTTCCGCATAATATTTGCGGTAGAGCAGCTCCCATTCTTCGCTTCCTTCCAGAATTTCCTTTTTCTGCGAGCTGATTTTTTTGCGGACTTCCGCGTCCATCGTCTCTTCTTCCTTCAGCAGATCCTGGATGATCTGCAAGACCTTTTGGCGGATAGTGTCCCGGTCTTCGACGAACTCGACGTCGTCGCTGGCCACTAAAATATCGGTGATTACGTGGGAAAGGCGAATGGATTTTTCGCGGGTGAGTCGCATCAGTCGGTTATCGAAATTCCCTTTCGTCGTGCTTCAACGCAGGATCAGCTTTCCTTGCCGGGCCAATTCACCCTTTACTTTCTTGAACATCTCCTGGTACTCGACGCCCGTCCGTCGCATTTCATCGGCATGCTTGGTGAGAATTTCGCGGACTTTCTCGTTCAGGCGGTCCTCGACGCTGATCTCGTCCTGCATCGCGGCACGCACGCGCTGCGCCAGGGTAGCCGGCGACGGCGCCTCAATCATTTTAGCCGCAAGCAGGCGCTTCACCACTTCGCCGGCCATGTATCCAACGTAATCGCGCGAGAGCAACATCGTGTAAGTCCCCTGAAGAATTCGGAAAAGCAGTTTACTGTCCCGCGCGAAGCAGTGTCAAGGAAGGTTCGCACGGGCCGCTGGAACCGCCTCCGTCTAGAATTGCGGCCTGAGTTCGACAATCGCAACCTCATTATGCCCAATGATTTGCCATCGTTGCCGCCGCCAGGCTCTGGCTATCGTCAAAGCAGGAGTTGGACTATATTGGACGGCCCAATGCTCACCCGAAGAATACCTTCCAGCGGAGAGTCGCTGCCTGTCATCGGCCTGGGAACCTACAAAGGGTTCGACGTCGGCTCTGGCATTAAAGAGCGGGCCGCGCTCGGCGACGTGCTCAGTAACCTGTTCTCACTCGGAGGCTCGGTCCTGGATAGCTCTCCCATGTACGGACGCGCCGAAGGCGTGGCTGGTGACTTGCTGGCGGCGCAACACGCGCACGAAAAGGCGTTCGTGGCCACAAAAGTGTGGACGGAAGGGCGCAACGCCGGCATCGATCAGATGAACCGCTCCATGAAATTATTGCGATGCGAGCAAATCGATCTCATGCAGATTCACAATTTGTTGGATTGGCGCACGCATCTCGCGACGCTCCGCGCGTGGAAGGAACAAGGGCGTATCCGCTATCTCGGCGTCACGCATTATTCCTCGAGCGTTTACGGCGAGATGGAAAAGATCATGCGCGCCGAGCCGCTCGACTTCGTGCAACTCAATTACTCGCTCGAAGATCGCGAGGCGGAGGAACGTCTTTTGCCTCTCGCGGCGGAACGCAGCATGGCAGTGCTGGTCAATCTGCCATTTGGGCAGGGACGCTTGCTTAGAACCTTGCGAGGTAAACCTGTTCCTCCCTGGATGAAAGAAGCTGGATGCGAGACATGGTCCCAGGTCCTTTTGAATTTCACGCTCGCTAACAAAGCCGTGACTTGCGTCATCCCAGGAACTGGAAACCCGGAACACATGGCGGAAAATTGCCGCGCAGGTGACGCCCCCCTGCTGGATGAATCGCAGTTAAGAAACTTGGTCGCGCTCTACAAGTAGGACAGGCTTCAGCCTGTCTGGTTTTGATGCTCGCGGCGCAAAACCGCAAACCCAGACAGGCTGAAGCCCGTCCTACTTTCTACGCCGGAATCTTCAGCAGCTTGCTCATGGTGCCGCCAAGAATAGCGATCCGCTCGGCGTCGCTCAGCCCGGGCTGCGACATCACGTCATCCACCGGAGTGTACGCCCAGGGAAAAGGATAGTCCGTTCCCAAGCCGATCTGCCCCGCCCCGACCACGGCGATCAGGTGCCGAAGCGCTTCCGGATTGAAGACGATTGTGTCGACGTAGATTTGCTTCAGGTACTCCGAAGGCTGCTTCTTAATCGTTTTTGTGCATTGCTTGGGGAAGACGCGGCAGCTCTGATCGATTCGGCCGTCGTAGCTGGGGAGAAAGCCTCCGCCATGCGCGGCGCAGATTTTCAAGTTCGGGAACTTGTCGAGCGTTCCTTCCATAATCATATGTGAAAGAAAAATCGTGGTCTCCAGCGGGTTTCCGATGACATTGGTCAGAACGCCATTCCCTTGCACGCGATTTTTGATGCCCGTGGCGTTCTGGCTATCCTGAGGGTGCACAAAAATCAGCGCCTGCAACTCCTCGGCCTTAGCCCAGAAGGGATCGAATTCAGGCGAGGAAAGCTCTTTGCCCTCGCAACTCCCGCCGATGGCCACACCGCGTAATCCGTATTTTTTCATCCCCACTTCCAATTGCTGCGCGGCCAGTTCCGGAAACTGCAATGCCACTGAAGCAAAGGCAACGAAGCGGTCCGGGTGCGCCGCGCACATCTCCGAAAGTTTTTGATTCTGCAGATCGATGAGCTTCGTCGCGAGATCCTGATCCGCCGAATACCAAAAGGAGTTAATGCTGACGGCCTGGACGTCGATTCCCATTTCGTCCATGATCTGGATCCGGGCGGGAGTCAGTCCGGCGTCATCGTATCCGCCCAGCGCGATTCCAGCGCCCAGACGCCTCTCGATTTTTGTGCCCTTGAGCAGGTCCGTCGCTTCGGGCACGCTCACGTGGCAATGAATGTCCACGGTTTTCACCCGCCGCTTCCCTACCATCGCAGGCTTGTGCTTCGTGCCGCTACCAACCTGCGCGGGGCGTCCCGCTGCCATCGCGTCGCAGAGCTCGCACCCGACAAAAACGACGCCTGCGGAAGCTCCCACAACGCTCTTGATGAAATCCCTGCGATTCGGCATCGTATCTCCTTTAGCAGCCCGTCAGCCTTCGCGTACGGTTTTCTTCGCATTTCTCTGTGTGTTCTGTGTTAAGCGTTTCAAGAACTTAACACAGAGCACACAGAGAAATGCTGAGTTCCACAGAGTCCGCTGGCATGAGAAGTGTTTCCGGGCGGAAGTCTATCGAGTCGCGCATGCCCTGTCGATAGCAAATTCGCGGGCTCGTTGCCGCCTTTGCTTTCCGTTTGACTGGATCGTTGACGCAAACGCGATTAAACTGTTTACCGTCGATAGTGCGGCATCATTTTTTCATACTCGATTGGGAGGTGCCATCATGGGTTTGCCAACGCGTCCGCTGGGTTCGAGCGGATTCCAAATTACAACCGTGGGGTTTGGTTCGTGGGCCATTGGCGGTGGCGGATGGGCCTTCGGCTGGGGGCCGCAGGACGACGCCGATTCCATTGCGACCATGCGCCATGCCCTGGATTTGGGCGTCAACTGGATCGACACGGCTGCCGTCTACGGACTGGGACATTCGGAAGAAGTCGTTGGCAAACTCTTCCGCGAATTGCCCGCATCGCAGCGCCCGCTGATCTTCACCAAGTGCGGCCTGACATGGGATCCAAGCAACCCCATGCAAGCGGCCAAGCGCATCCTCAAACCGGAAACCATTCGGCGCGAATGTGAAGCATCGCTTAAGCGGCTTGGCGTCGAGCGCATCGATCTTTACCAGTTTCACTGGCCGGACGAGACTGGGACGCCCGTCGAGGATTCCTGGGCCACGATGGTGAAACTGATTGAGGAAGGCAAGATTCGCGCCGCGGGCGTATCGAATTTCACTGTGGAATTACTCGAGCGGTGCGAAACGATTCGGCATGTCGATTCGCTGCAGCCTCTCTTCTCCCTGATCAGCCGCCAGGCCGCGGACAAATTGCTTCCCTGGTGCAAGAACCACAAAACCGGCGTGATTTGTTACAGCCCCATGCAGTCCGGAATTTTGACCGACAGTTTCAGCTCCGAGCGCGTCGCAAAAATGGCCAGCGACGACTGGCGTCGCCGCGGCCCCGAGTTTAAGGAACCCGCTCTCAGCAGAAATTTGGCATTGCGCGATTCGCTGCGCCCCATCGCCGCGCGCCATGAAGCGTCCGTCTCCGCGGTCGCGATTGCCTGGACCCTCTCCTGGCCGGGACTCAGCGGTGCAATTGTTGGCGCGCGCACTCCCGCGCAAGTCGACGGCTGGATTCAAGCCGCAGCTTTGCAGTTGACGCCGGAAGACCATGCCGAAATTGCCGCTGCCATCGCCAAGACTCAGTCTGGCGCTGGTCCATCGCAGCCGGCGATATCCGTTGCCTCAAGAGGAGGGAGCGCCTCTTAAATCCCCTGCGGCTGAAATTCTTTGAGGCACGAGCATTCGTAGAGTTCTTGCAATGTTCATGTAGCGTTCGCCTTCAGGCGGGCATCTTGGTTGACGATCGGATCCCCGCCGGAGGGCGGGCGCTACAAAGACCAACGCCAGGTCCCAATTTGTCACCGCGTTGTCTTTGTCGCTCGATCGTCTTTGGAAAGAGCTCAACTTCATAATCCATTTCACAGGTTGACGATGATTCAAAACCCAAACTATGCATCCATGCTCGAAGTTGCCCTCTCGGAGGCCAGGCAAGGATTGGTCGAAGGCGGCATCCCGGTCGGCGCGGCCATCTTCGATCCCAGCGGCCGCCTCATCGGCAAGGGCCACAACCGCCGCGTGCAAAACGACGACCCGTCCATTCACGGCGAGACCGACGCGTTCCGCAACGCCGGCCGCCAGCGCAGCTATCGCGACCTGATCATGGTCACGACGCTAGCGCCTTGCTGGTACTGCAGCGGCCTCGTCCGCCAATTCGGTTTCGGCACGCTCGTTGTAGGCGACAGTCAGAATTTTCAGGGCGGCGTCGATTGGCTGCGTTCGCTCGGCGTGAATGTCGTCGATCTGAAATCCCCGGAATGCATTTCCATGATGGCGGAATACATTCGCAAGAATCCCGCGGTTTGGCACGAGGATATCGGAGAAGTGTAAGGTCACTGAGAACAGCGCGCGCAATTCTATTCCGAGCAGAAATTTCTCACCACAAAATTACGCCTCTTGCCTTTAAGTAGGACAGGCTTCAGCCTGTCTGGTTTTCTCGTGGCTAACGAAAACCAAAACCAGCCCGGCTGAAGCCCGTCCCACTGAAAAGCGGCGGCTTCCCAATGGGAAGCCGCCGCTTTGAATTTGCAATTAAATTTTAGAACGAAAGACTGAGCGACATCTGAATCTGCCGTGCGCTGCCGATGGTTTTCGTGGTTTGGCCGAGGCCAGTTGGGCAGAAGTAGATGCTCGGCACGTTTGAATTAGATGTGCCGCATCCGGTTGGCAAGGGCGATTGCCCTGCTGGAAGCTGTGTCGGAAACCCTGCGAACAGCAGGTTTTGCGACACGTTGTCAATGGGAATGTCGAAACTCGGGTGGTTGGTCAGGTTGTATACGTCAAAGCTGTATTTCAAGGAAAAACGCTCAGTCAATTGCGTCACCTTGACGACGGACAAGTCGGCGCGACTTTGCCAGGGTTGGCGGAAAATGTTGCGCTGGCCTGACGTGAAATTGGTTTCGAATACATCGTTAGGAGAGATGGCCGAGCAGGGGAACGAACCGTCCGTCTGTTGAGGATTGGCAACCAGAGTGCTGTTGCAAGAATAGAGCAGCGGCACCGTAAAGCAGTTCGGCTTGAGAGCAGGAACGCCAGGCGTGGCGCCGTTGGCCCCCGTGAGCGCGTTCTGAGGGGTGCAACCTGGAGCGAGCGGCACAATCGGATTCGTGATTCCATCAGAAATGCCGTAGAAGGCACTTCCCACGGCCCCCGAATAGTCGATCATGCTGAAGGGCTGTCCGCTTTGAAAAATGACCAAACCTTGAACGGCCCAGCCATCGGCGACTTTGCCTTCCCAGGTGGAGGTTGCGAAGAACTTCGGTAGTTCATAATGATAATCGATGTTGACGACGTGTGTGCGATCGAAATCCGACGAGCCATACGCGTTACGAATATCCAGCGGATTGTTGCCGTTGAAGAACAGACCCAGAGCGCTCTGCTCGTCGAGGGAGTGCGAGAAGGTGTAGGAAACCCCCAATTGCAAGCCGTGGCTTAGCCGCTTTTCGATGTGCGCCTGTAGAGCGTTGTAAGCCGAAATTCCTTCGGCATCATACGACTCCGACTCCGCCCCATACCCTATGTAAGGGACACGCAGGTCTATATTCCCGCCTTCAGAAGTTGGCAGCATCGCCTGCCCATTTGGCAAATTGGCCGGGCAGGGGTCGAATTGCCCGGGAGCGGGAACACAGGTTTGAACCACATATCCGTATGTATAAGATTGCGCGAAGGAAGCAGTCGGCGTAGAGCATACGGGAGCTGGCCCGCACAATGGGTTGCTCGGAGTCGCGATCCTCGCCTGATTGAACGGGATCGGAATGACTTCATGGCGGCCTAGGCCATTCACATATCCAATATCAATTGCGAGGTCGTTGCGCGGCTGCCACTGGATGTCCAAAGTGCTGTTCATCGTATAAGGGAGTTTGTTATTCCGTGCATAAGCGCCCAGATAGAAGGGCGGAGCGCCAAACGAAAGGCCTTGTGCTAGACCTGGCGTCGTCGGAATAATCGTAGTCGGATCCCCTGTTGGCGGTATGCCTGGCGGTACACCCCACGGGAAAGCGAGTTGATTGGTACTTGTGCCAGAACCGGTGCAGGCATTGAAAGGACCAGCGAACGCCGTCGGACAAAACTGTGTGTTTATGAAGGGTTGCTGCTGATTGATTCCGAATGGACCGCCGTTTGTAATGTTCTGAGTTAGCCCCGGTGACAGATAGGAGTAAAGTTCGCCTCGGTCGTAATACATCCCCCATCCCGCCCTGACCACCAGTTTGCTGTTGAACCTCTTCGGGCTCCAGGCGACGCCGAGCCGGGGTGCAATTCCCCATTGGCGACCCGTCAAAGTGGTATCGGTGACGCCCTTTGTAGCGAATTTCGGGTTATTACCCGCGATAATCAAGCCATTCGATTTGAGGATGTCGTTCACGGGATCGTATTGGTATCTCGAAGGATCGAAGTTGAGCAGATTGCCGTTCTTCTCCGTCAAACCACCATTCCAATCAAAGCGGACGCCCGCCGTGACGGTAAGGTTGGGCCGGAACTGAAACTTATCCTGCAAATACTCGCCCGTCTCTCTCGCGCGCCAGTACCGGTTGGCGTTTCCGTTAATCGTCGCCGTTATGTTGTAAAGATAATCGTCGATAAGTTGTCCTTGCATGAAGGTAGAGAAATCCTGGGCCGCAATCATTCCCATTTGATCTCTCAAATCCTTCGTATTCATTTGTGTGTAGGCAAAACTGCCGCCAAATGTAAGGGTGTGCCTTCCCAGCGTCCAAATCGCGTTAGCTGATGGATTAAACCGGTTTTGAAAAACGCCGGTGTACGCACCCTGCCCGGCCGAGCCGGACCCAATCAAGGTGCTGTACGGATAGGAAGGAAAGATCGGCGAAGCGTTCACGATGCCGATTCCAGGAAAAATACTTGATCCGCTCAAATTGTGGATCAGCAGGTCATCAGTCGTTATCGCCCCGGAGGTCAGGGCACTCGCTATTTCCGGCATCTTCGCTGCGGCCGCGGCAAACGACTGCGGTGTAAATGGCTGGTCCATGGTGCTGAACGCTTTCTCCCGGATGAATCCGAAAATCTCAGTAATGCTCAGGTTGGACTTGACGATTTGGGTGTGGCTGAGGGCGATCACCTGGCTGCCAGCGTCGAGGTGCTGGGAAAAACCAGCCACTTGGGAATACGCGTAGGGAGCAATCGTCGGGTCATGCTGATAGTAATATTTGGCGGAAAAGGAATGGGACGAATTGGGGTTCCAATCCAGATTCGCGACGGCCTGATGGGCTAAGAATAATGCAGTTCCCGGAACCTCGGCATCTTCGGGAAACGCCTCGATCATAGCGTTTTGGACGGGCGTCAGGTTGAAGGGGTAATTTGGGCTCTGCACGATCTGGCTTACTACAGCGTTGGGATTGACTGAGGGGATCAGGCAGTTCTGAGGACACCCGTAATTAAATAATGCATAAGCAATTGGATTGATTTGGCCCGGTCCAGTTCCAATCGAAGCGGGCGATGTCTTGGCGACAGGGTCCGGGTTTGTGGGCAGCCCCGTGATCGAATCGGCGTTCGCGAGCAAAGCCAAACAATTGGCCGACCGGTCAGAACAGGTAGCGGGCCCGGTGGCCGTAGGTCCACCTCCGAGACCGAGCGGCACAAAGGCCCGTGAGATTCCAATTTCCTGGTCGGAGGCATGTGTGTACTGGTAGCTCCCAAAAAAGAATAGTTTGTCTTTCTTGATCGGCAAGCCGATCGCTCCTCCCGCAGTGTACCGGTGCAGTTCCGGGTTCTTTTCGCTCAAGGGAATATTCGGATCGGCATTGAAGAAATACGGATCGGCGTTCAACCAGTTGGTTCCGCGGTGCACATAGGCCGTGCCGTGAATGTTGTTGGTGCCGGAAGCGGTGCTCATATCGATGTGCGCGCCGCTGCTCCCGCCTTGCTGCGCGTCATACATGGAAGTGTTCACGCGCACTTCCGAAATCGTTTCCGGAGCCGGCGACGGAATGGACTCGCCGATAGCAAGATAAACGGAAGCGCTGCTCTGGACGGGAACGGAACTGAGGGCGGAAGTGGTGCCGATTCCCGTGTTATTCACAACGCGGGCCGAATTGACCTCGCTGGTGCTCTTCCCGTTGAATAAACTGTAAGCGCTGACTCCGTTCATCATGAATGTGTTGCTGGTGTCGCGCTGTCCATTCGCCCACATCGGCGCATTACCCAGGCCCGCATTGGCCCCAGTCCCGGAGGAAAGTTCTGCGCTCACGCCGGGAGAAAGAATCGCCAAACCCGTGAAAGAGCCGGTGGGTAGTGGAACCGCTTCGATCTCCAGCTTATCCATCACGTAGCCGTTGGTCGTGTCCACCATATTGATCAGTGGCGTCTCTTCGACCGTGATCGATTCACTCACGTTGCCGATTTTCAGCTCGGCATTCACGGTCGCGGTGCGGTTCGCCTGCACGGCGATGGAAGGAATATTCTGCGACTCGAAACCTTGCTGCGTGAAAGTGAGCGTGTAAGTTCCGATGGGCAGGTTCACAAAGCTGTAGGATCCGGCGGAGCTGGTGGTCTGTGTGCGGTTCAGTTTCGTCTGATCGCCGACCAGGGTGACCGTCGCGCCCGAAATTACGGCGCCGGATGAATCCGTGACCGTGCCGGTGATCCCTCCGAGTGTTTGCTGGGCGTGAGCATTCGGTATTAGAAGAATCGCCAAGGCGAGGAATGCAGCGAAAACCAATGCAGAACGACCGTTGCACATTTTCATACTTAATCCCCTCTCTTAAGTCGAAAATCGAAATCCAAATAAACCAATTGAGGGCATTTTTAAATGAGGCTGCACCCCCCTGCTTACTGCCACTCAAGGCCTTCAATATTTTGAAGGAACTTACGACATTCCCGCGCAGATGGAAAGCACAATCTTTTAATCGTCGCTATCAAACATTTGTATCTGTTTCTGTATGCACCGTGCCGGTCCAGAACAAAATATTGAAAGAGCCATTCCCAAAATAGGATTTGTCCGGAAACCGCAGTACGAAGGATTCGACCGGGTCTCACATTGCCGCGTTTTAAGCCTTGGTCTCTTTTCGAGTTTGCCAGAAAAACCACAACAGGCCCGCGCTCAAATAAACGAGGTAGATATACGGCAGCCTGCCGTAAGGACCCTCGGGTACAGGGTAAAGATTTCCGACCAGCGCAGAGAGCATGGCGATAAAGGCCAGCCACGGAATGACCTGCGCGCCGGGATGGTAAGCGCCATGATCGCGCAAATATCGCGGCAGCGCGGCGCAAACCAGGGCGTACGTCACAATGAATCCGTAGGTGGCAAGTGAGCCCATCCAGCCGTAAACATCGAGTCCGCTCGATCCGCGATAGGCCAGCACGGCTACAGGCAGAACGGCCGCGATGCTTGTGGCCAGGATGGCGAAAGTGGGGGTCTCATTCCGCACGTGTGTCGTCCGGAATGCGCCATGCACAAGATCGTTGTGGGCCATGAGAAGCAATACCCGCGCCGCGGCCGTGATGCAGCCCAGCGTTCCGGCGAACAGACTGACGGCGGCGCCAACGTCAATCAGTATTCCGAGTGCCGGCACATGAGCGACGCCGGCCAAAACGTGCATGGGCGCCTGGCTCGTGCCCAGATCTTGCCCAGCCACATGGAAGCCCAGCACTTCCGAGTAGGCCGAGACGATAAAAAATAATCCTGCGATAATCGCGCTCTCAATCACCACGCGAGGAATGGTCTTCAAGGGATTGCGCGCCTCCGCCCCCAGAGTGGTCGCGCTCTCGAACCCCACGAAACTGAATAGCGCCAGGACCAGCCCGAGCCTCAGGCCGCCGCCGGTCATGGCGGTTAAATGCAATTGGCCGGGATCCACATGAAGGCCGTGCCGCGCGAGCACGAGCACAACAACCGCAACAATCACGAGCAGGGAGATCGCTTCGATCCAAAGCATCAAACGAGCAGAGATCTTAATGTCGCGCCAGGCTATCCAGGCGGAGACGCCTGTGACGATCAGCGCCAAGGCGGCCCCCGAAAAACCGTGCCCCAGGACATCGACAAACAAGAAATTTGCGTAGTGATAGAAGCCGCCGATGACGCTCGACCCTGTGGCGACGTAGGCGAGCAAGAGGCTCCAAGCGGCCACCGCGCCCAGCCATGGCGGAAGAATCATGGCCGCGTAGGTATACAGCGAACCCGGCGACGCAGAATACTTCGCAAATCGGCTGATGCACCACGCCACCAGCAGAATCGCCACCATCGCCAGGAGGTAAGCCAGCCAGGTGCCATTGCCGGCAAGCGCAGCCACCAGCGGAATCGTGGCCGCGGGAGTGGACGTGGGCGCAATCGTGGAGACCGACTGCGCCAGCGTTTCCATCGGGGAGAGCGCCTCGCCGCGCAATCCATACTCCCCAACTTTGATCGGAGCCGATCCTGCCTCTTCGGTTGGCGTTGATTTACTCATCATTTGTAACGCTCAGCGCAGCTGAGCATGCCGTACCATACCTGCCCGGCACGATCGGTGCAAGGTTTGGCGGCGGGCCAGGGCATTTGAAAAACTTATGGAAAGATCAGGCATCTGCAATTCGATCATCGCCGTGGAAAAAGATACCCTGTTCGTCTGACGTTCACCGTTGACGCAGCGGGTTGCCCCGGCCTATAGTGGCGCACTTTTCATCGAGGCGAGCATTGCTCGAACGAATTTTTCATCTCACGGAAAACCACACCACGGTGCGCCGCGAACTTCTGGGCGGACTGACGACCTTCATGGCCATGGCCTACGTGGTGGTGGTAAATCCGCGCATCCTTGGTGAAGCGGGCATGCCGGTCGAAGGCGTGCTCTTTGCCACGTGCATTTCGGCGGCGCTCGCGACCCTGGTGATGGGTCTGTGGGCGAATTATCCGATTGCACTCGCTCCGGGAATGTCTTTGAACGCGTACTTTACGTACTCGATTGTTCTTGGCCGGGGCGTTCCATGGCAGACAGCTCTCGGAGTAGTGTTCTTGTCCGGCACGTTGTTCCTGATTCTGACGCTCACCAACATCCGCGAGCACATCGTCAACGACATTCCGGATTGCCTGAAGCACGGCACCGCTGCGGGCATCGGCTTCTTCATTGCCTTCGTTGGACTTCGCAATGCCAAGATCATCGTGGCCAGCACGGCCACGTTTGTTGGGCTGGGAAAATCTTCCGATCCGCAGGTTCGCCTCGCCGCGTTCGGACTGATTCTGATTGCCATTCTGATGTCGCGCAAAATCGGCGGCGCAATTCTAATCGGCATTGTGGTCATTGCAATCGCAGGAATTCCTCTGGGAATCACCAGCGTGCCCTCGCACGTATTTTCATGGCCTCATCCGGGGGGCACATTCCTGAAGCTTGATTTTCGCTCAGCCTTTAAAATCGGGCTTGGCGATTTGGTCTTTGTCTTCTTCTTTGTGGATCTTTTCGACAACGTGGGAACGCTGGTCGGCGTCTGTGAACAGGGCGGATTTCTGCGCAATGGAAAATTTCCGCGCGCCAGCCGCGCATTACTGGCCGACGCCTTTGGCACAATGGCAGGAGCGCTGACCGGAACTTCCACGGTTACCAGTTACATCGAGAGCGCCGCCGGAGTGGCCGCGGGCGCGCGCACGGGACTCGGCAACGTCCTCATTGCCGGACTTTTCCTGGTCGCGATTTTCTGCGCGCCGCTCGTCGCCGCCGTTCCTGCTTATGCAACGGCCCCGGCCCTGATTCTGGTGGGCGCGCTCATGTGTGCGTCTCTCGCCAAAGTGGACTGGAACGATTTTACCGAAGCGTTCCCCGCATTTATGACCACCGTGGCGACGCCGCTCACCTTCAGTATCGCCACCGGATTGAGCCTGGGCCTGCTTTCATTCACATTCATCAAGATTGGCACGGGAAAAATTCGGCAAATCAGCCCCCTGATCTGGGTCCTCTCCGCCCTCTTTTTGCTGCGTTTCGCGTTCCTGGGCGCGGAGTAGGAACTCCACCCCATCCGCCAACGAGAGATAAAGGAGTGCAGGAAAAAGGACTTGTCTCGCGACTCTCCTCGAAGATGTTCAGGCCCACAGGAGGCAACTAAAGATATACTATTCTCCATCTACTTTTTAGCGGGCTTGCATCCGGGCGGATTCCGGCCGGAAGAATTCTTGGGAGCTAAATTCCGGCGAGTCCGGGCGCTCGTTGGTCGAGGAGAACTTGAAAAGGAACACCGCATTCGCTGCATTTTGTGGCCTTTCGTTTGTCATAGCCACCGGTCCTGCACGTTTGATGGCACAGGCGCCACCAGGACCGCTTCCGGTGCCGCCACAGACGACTGCTCCCAGATCGCGCCCAGCGGCCAAACCCAAACCGCCGGAGATTCCACCGCGGACGAGCCTCGACGGCCCGTGGAAATTAAACCGTGATGAAAGCGATGACACCCGCAGAAAGATTCAAGATTCCCGGGGCCGAGACGCCAATTCTGGTGGCGGCCGCAATGGCGGAGGCTATCCGGGTGGCGGCTACCCCGGCGGTGGATATCCCCCCGGAGTAGGCTTCCCAGGAGGCGGTTACCCTCGAGGCGGCCGGCCCGACGGCGAAAGTGGACGGAACACGGAGACGGACGAAAGATTGGAGGAACTGATTCGCCCCCCCGATACGTTGACCTTCTTGGTCAAGAATCCCGAGATAGATCTGACGGACGATCATTACCGCAAGCTTGCTTTCTTTACCGATGGGCGGCAGTTGCAGAAGCCGAAAGACGACAGCTATCAGGAAATCGCGGCGCGCTGGGATGGAAAGCTGCTTGTCACCGATGAAAAGACTCCCCAAGGCGCCAAGATGAGCCGGACGTTTGAATTGTCCGCGGACGGACGGCAATTTTTCGAAACCGTGCACGTCGACCGCGGCAAATCCAAGGGACAGCTGGTCATTCGATATGTATTTGATGTCGCCAGCTCAAGTACGGCGGCTGACCACCAGTCCGACCCCGACCAGCCTGTGCTGAAGCGGCATCCTGACAACAGTGATAGCACCGCAAGCCCGCAGGGCGCACCGACCGGCCAGGCATCCGATCCAGATCAACCAACGCTACGAAAGCGGCCCGATGAACCCAGCGGTCCACCGCAGTAACATAGCAAGCGCTCTTGCCGGTCCGCCTGCGGTTTTCAAAGTGAAATAAGAAACCTCGTTGAAGGAGATTGCCATGGGTGACCCGGCACCGGATGCAGCTTTATACAATCAAACCGATCGTTACGCGGGCTTAATGGACGTGGTGCGCAATCGCATGACGAACCGCGCCTTCGCCCCTTACACCGTGCCGCACCGGCACTTCGAGATGATCCTTGAGGCGGCTCGCCATGCTCCTTCGGGCGCCAATGCCCAGCCCTGGCACTATCTTGTCATCACCGATCCGGACGTGAAGCAAACCATCGGACAATTCTTCGTCGAGGAACAACTGCATCGCGCCCGACTGCGCATGGGTTTCCCGACTCCCAATTACAACGGCGTGAAAACCGCTCCCGGTTTGATCGTGGTGTTGGCCGATTTCCGTTTTGTGCGCGCTTTTCCCGTCTTGAATGACGGTTCGGAGCTCGACCGCCTGTATCACCAGAATGCCGAACGAATTCTTCTCCAATCCGTGGCTGCGTCAACCATGTTGGCCCACTTGGCCGCGTCAGCCCTGGGCTATGCCGTGTGGTGGATCACCGCCATCGGGCAGGAGGAGATCCAGCGCCAGATCAAGCCGCTGCTTGGCGTTCCCGAGGAACTTTCGATCATAGATCTCATGTGCTTCGGGCCGCCGGCAAAGCCGTCGTATAAGCGCTGGAAAAAGCCGCTCGATCAAATCATGAGTTGGGACCGCTTCAATCCAGCCTGCTCTGCCACCGTCGAGCAGATCGATGAATGGATCAAAACCATGCGCCACAAAGTGATGTATCGCGACGAATCCCAAATCGACTAAAGAAAAGTTCCGACCCGAGTGTCCCTTCCACGCTCCGCAGCATGGAAAGCGAATTCATTTTGTCGCGATCAGACTTTGACCTAAAATGCGCATCCCGAGAGGAGTATTCGCATGCCCGCACCGTTCAGAGCGGATCACATCGGCAGTTTTCTGCGGCCGAAGGAGTTGCTTGACGCCAGGAGTAACGCCAGTCCGGAAAAATTGCGGCAGCTCGAGGATCAACACATCCTGCGTGTGCTGGCCAAACAGAAAGACCTCGGATTTGAGGTTGTCACGGATGGCGAGCTCCGGCGTCGAAATTTCATGAGCGATTTCACCGACGCGGTCGAAGGCTTCGATTTGTCAGCCGGGCTCGGCCGGACCTGGAAAGGGGGAGAGGCGGCCGCGGCCGCCGCCATCCGCGTGACGGGAATTGTCACCTCCAAGCTGCGCCAGGTGCGGCCGCTTACGGGCCACGAATTGCCGTTCTTGAAAACTCACAGCCCTTTGCCGATCAAAATGACGCTGCCGAGCGCCACGCAATTTCCAGCCATCTCTTTCCAGAAAGGCCTCACGGACAAAGTCTATAAAGACCACTCCGCGCTGCTTTGGGACATCGTCGAGATCATGAAGGGCGACTTCCGCAAAATTTCTTCCGATGGCGTGAAATACATTCAGATCGATGCTCCGCGCTACAGCTACTACATGGATCCCAAGTGGCGGGAATGGATCAAGACGGAAATGAAAGCCGATCCAGAAGCGGCGCTCGATGAAGCCGTGCGCGCGGACAACGCCTGCTTTCAGGCGGCGCGCAAGGACGGCGTGACGCTTGGCATTCATCTTTGCCGGGGGAACAATCGCAGCCACTGGTACGCCGAGGGCGGGTACGACGCGATCGCGGAAAAGTTGTTCGGAACTTTGGCGGCGGACTGTTTCCTGCTGGAATACGATGACGAACGCTCCGGCACTTTTGAGCCTCTGCGGTTTGTCCCCAAGGGCAAAACAGTGGTTCTGGGGCTAATCAGTTCAAAGCTCCCGCGCATGGAAGACCCCGGCGTGCTGGCCAAGCGAATCGAGGAGGCCTCGAAGTACATTCCCATGGAAAATCTGGCGCTGAGTCCGCAGTGCGGGTTCGCTTCGACGGCGGAGGGCAACTTGCTGACCGAGGATCAGCAGTGGGCCAAGCTGAAACTCGTCGTGGACACGGTGCGCCAAGTTTGGGGTTGAAGAGCAAGGCGCCCCATATCTTCTGCCGCCCGTGAGAAGGAGCGAAAGATTCCCTCGCGGTCTGCCCTATCACCTCTTTGGACGAGCTTTTACCCAGCCTGATTTTCTTATCGCTAGGGCTCCCTTCGCACCGCCCACTGGTTCCAAAATTCAAACTGACATTGTATCCATTTTTCTTATTTTCTTATTGCTTGAGCTGCGTAGCTGATTTGCGCTAACGTGCCCGCTGGCAGCGCCTGGATCGAAGCGAAATACATATTTCAGCGAAGAGAATACCTGATTGAAAACTGGCGACGAAGAACAAACGTTTTGGTCGAGATTTACGCGGAGGCAGATCATGAAAAAATTTTCCAATTCCAAGCTTTCTGAAGGTTTGTCGCGCAGGGATTTACTTCTGGGCGCGTCGTCCGGCATGGCTGTCTCACTGGCTGCGGCAACGCTTCCGGCTTGGAGTGAATCGCCGCAAGCCGGCGCAGTCCCCAATCCGCCGGCGCAGAAGCGCTCCATTACTCCTGCGTCCATGCCCAAGGCATGGTCTGCCGAAGAGTTTCGCCGGCGTTGGCAAAATGTCCGCCAAGGGATGAAGGAAAATCATTTCGATTGCCTGATCGTGCCGCAACACAGCACGCAGGCTATGATTCACGACCGGCAGGACGGCGACGCGGACGTCCAATACCTCACCGGCATCCCGGCCGGATGGGTCATTATTCCCGCGGAAGGCAAGATCACCGCGATTTCCAACCGCGTCGGGTCGCTGCTCGCGGAAAAGCGCCCCATCCCCGGCCTGGTGATGACCACCATGTTCACGGACAACGCCGCGGATATCGAAGTCCGCTATGCGGATGAAGAAGGGCTTTGGTCGCCATCCATCATCGATTGCCTCAAGGAACACAAGATGGATCAGGGGCGCATCGGCGTCGGATCGCTCGCCAGTCTTTTTCGCAACGCGGAGGGCTCCGTCACCTATACGACGTATGACCGCGTGCGAAAAGCGTTTCCGCAAGCGCAATTCGAGTCGGCCGCGGACATCCTGTGGCGCGTGAAGCTCGTGCACAGCGCCGAGGAGATCGCCGTGCTCGAGAAAGCCACCGAAGTCAGCGAGGCTGGCGTGCAGGCCATGATCGAAACGACCCGGCCCGGGTCCATTCATCGGGACGTGTGGCTCAAGATGTACAACACCATGGTTCAAGCCTCCGGTGAACGGCCCTGGCGGCTGAGCATCAGCACGCGCGGGTCGGGAAACGCCAGTTTCGGCTTTCCTTTGGACGATGTTTTTGGCGCCGGGCAAATTCTCGGGCAGGAGTGCTCGGGTTCGGTTCTCGGATATGGTTCGCAAGTGAACCACTCCGTGTTGCTCGGATCGCCCGCCCCGGCGGATTGGACCGCGGCCGGCCAATACTGCCTCGATCTTTTTCAAACACTATTGGACCGTGTTGCTCCAGGAAAAAGCGTCAAGGAATTCTGCGACTTCTGCGGCGAGAAACTGAAAGCCCGAGGCGTTGCCAGACCCGGCGGCGTCCTGATCCATTCCGGCGGCCTGGCCGATCTGCCGCGTTGCGGTCCCGGCCGCATGGAAGGCGGCGACGATCTGGTATTTCAGGCCGGCATGGTGTTTGACCTGAAGCCCAGCGTGCCGGTCAAGCAAACCCCGACGCCCGCGGAATTCGGCGACTCCATCGTAGTGACGGAGAAGGGCGCGCGGCGTCTCGGCAAGCGCAAAATGGAGTTGATTACGCTGGGAGCGTAGAAATCGCGCGTGTGCACGAAGCATTCCATTCGCGTGGAAAAACAAGATGGAAATTTGTCCTCTGTGGAAATCCACTCTATGAAACG
>DATHPN010000100.1:0-3214 GCA_035483715.1 Candidatus Acidiferrum sp. | reverse complement strand
CGCGCGGACATTTCCACGGTCACGACTTCGGGATTATTCAGGTTGAGGCGCGTTTCGGAACCGTCAAATCGCTTGATCGTCTTTCCGTCAAGTTTGGCGAGCAGATCCTGCGGCGAATTCGCAATAAGATCGATGAGCTTGTCGTTTAGCGCTTCAGTTTCGGTGAAAGCTTTGCCATCGGTGACCGCCGTTTCCGCAATCTCCACGTTTCGGCCGCGCTTTCCGGTGTAGCTGCGCAGGAATGCCGTAGCGTCGTTAAGGATTTTTTTCTTGAGCGTCTCATCCACATTCAAAGGAACGCCGCCAATAGCGATGAGTGGCGATGCCGCCCCGGCGTGCGTCCCGGGTGCCATGGCAGCCACATCCGCCGACAGGAGAATAAAAAATCCTGCGGATGCGCCGCGCGCCCCCGCCGGAGAGACGTACACGACAACGGGCACAGACGAAGAAAGAATGTGCTGAATAATATCTTCCATGGATGTGCCAAGGCCGCCGGGCGTGTCCATGGTGATAAGGACTAAGCTGGCATGCTGTTGGGCAGCTTGGGAGATGACCCCATCGACATATTCGGCCATGATGGGCTCGATCTCGTCGCCGATTCGCAATTCAATCACGCGCGGACGGGTAGCGGAATCGGAAACATGGCTGGTCTGGGCGTTTGCCGCCGGGGAAAAAGTAAATACGAGGGTCAGAATCAGAAGGACGGGACGCATCGCACTCGCGGTCCTGTACGCCCGATTTTGTGTGTCGTGTAAATGTGTGAAGATCTGAGGAGAAATCGGGAAAGCAGAACGAGCTTGCGGACTCAGCGGAACCGCAAGCGCATGGGCCGGAACGCAGCGGCGGGACATTCCTGCGTCATTGTATCAAAGTGCCCCATTCAGGGCTGTGCTAGTGTGACCGCGATGATACGGGTCGTAGCGGCGATCATCGAGCAAGACGGGCGGGTGCTGATCTGCCAAAGACAGCCGGGCCGCATCTTCGCCGGAAAGTGGGAATTTCCCGGCGGAAAAATGCGCCCGAGCGAAACGCCGCGCCAAGCGCTCGAGCGCGAGTTACGCGAGGAATTGGGCGTGTCGCCAAAAATTGGCGAACTGGCGCAGATGGTGCGCCATCGGTATGCGGAGATGAGCGAACCCGTACAGATCTCGTTTTTGCGCGCTGCACTCGAGGAGAGGCCGAGAAATCTCGCCTTCGCACAGATCGTATGGTCGCGGCGGACCAAACTGCCCCTATACGACTTTCTGGCAGCGGACCGGCAGGTGATCTCGCGACTCGTGCGAGGAGAAATTTAGATGCCAAGCGAAAAGCCGAGCGCGAAGACCTTATTCACGATGGGATCGAGGCCCCGCCGTCTACAACCAGAATTTGGCCTGTGACGAACTCCGCGTTAAGCAAATAGATGACCGCGTTGGTGATGTCGTCGACCGACCCCGTGCGTTGAAGCGGAGAGTTGCGAATGGCGCGTTCGGCAATATCGGGCGCGTCTTCGGGGAACGAAATCGTTCCGGGAGCGATGGCGTTTACGGTAACGGCCGGAGCGAGCGCGCGGGCCAGGCAGCGCGTCAGCATGATCACTCCCGCCTTCGATACGCTATAGGCCGTGTACGTGGGCCAAGCCTGCAGACCGCCAAGCGAAGCGAAATTGATAATGCGGCCATTTCCGCTTTGCGAAAGCAGCGGCGCGGCGCGCTGAGCGGCAAAGAACTGCGCTTTGAGGTTGGTGTCGAGGATGGCATCCCATTGTGGTTCCTCGGTCGAACCAACAGGCGTTGGCGAAAAAATCGCGGCGTTATTCACCAGAATATCGAGGCGCCGGAACCGCTCTTCGATCTGCTTGAACAGGCCATCGATTTCTTTGACGCGCGTAAGCTCGGCTTGAATGCAAATGGCTTCGCCACCATTGCGTCCGATTTCCGCCGCAACCGCTTCGGCCTCAGAACGCGAATTGCGATAGTGAACGATGATGCGAGCGCCCCCAGCAGCCAATCGCAGAGCGACGGCGCGGCCGATACGACGTCCTGCACCGGTAACCAACGCGACTTGTCCGTGAAGGTTCATACCGACGCAGGAATTTAGCACAGACCGAAGGCGGCAATCGCAGTGGATCGCGACCTTACTCAAGGCATACCTCAGAATGGCCAGAGAGCGCCATGCGCTACAATCGGACCGCTTTTACTTCCATTGGAGGCGCGATGAAATTGGACCTGCTGGCAATGGCTGCCCATCCCGATGACGTGGAACTCACATGCGGCGGGACTCTGATCAAAATGGCCCGGAGGGGCTATTCAGTTGGAATTTTGGACTTGACCGGCGGAGAAATGGGCACGCGCGGAACGGCGGAAACACGCCGGAAAGAGGCTACAGCCGCCGGCCGAATTCTGGGTGTGGCGCATCGCGAGAACCTCAATTTGCCCGATGCGCGCCTCGAAATGCGCATGGAGTACAAAATGGCTATCGCGGGGCGCATTCGCGCTTTACGGCCGCGCACAGTGATATTGCCCTATTGGGAAGGCAGGCACCCCGATCATTACACGGCGTCGCGGCTGGGTTACGAGGGTTGCTTTCTGGCCGGGCTGAAAAGGCTGGACTTAGACGGAGAGGCTTACCGGCCGTTTAAAGTGCTGTACTCGACCACGTACGATCGCACCGTGCGGCCCTCTTTTGTGGTGGACATATCGGGCGAGTTTTCGCGCAGGACGCGGGCGATTTTGGCGTACGGGTCGCAATTCCGCCCGAAAGGACGCGAGCGGCGCTCAAAAGTGTACATACCGCTCGACCGGCTGATGCACGAGGTGCACCTGGTGGCGCGATTCTATGGCGAATTGGTCGGCGTCGAATATGCAGAGCCATTCCTGACGAAAGAAGTTATGCAGGTGGAAGATGTGGTGGAGATACCGGTGCGGTCGATTTAGAAGAGCCGAGCTAGAATTCGTCGGAGTCCTGAGCCATAGAGAAGCCAGGTATGGCTTGGCTCGCGCCCTTTCGGATCACCTTGACGCGAAGAATGGCAGCGTTTTCCTTGCCGGCAGGGCGAAGGACGGCGAAAGTGGCCAAGGCCTCGCTATAAAGCCGGGTGACAAGAAAGGACTCTTCGCTGCCTGCCTTTCTCCAAACCTGGCCTACCTGTACCTTGGAAACAGACATTTTTGAATTATTACACCGAAGAGCGTCCAGGCTGGCTCACGACCTGGCCTAAAGACGTGCTTCTCAA